>NZ_CP069303.1:3835000-4435000 GCF_016839145.1 Shinella sp. PSBB067
ACCTTAAATGCTTGGAGAATCCAAACTGACAGAGATGTCGGCTTGGGTTTCCAAGCATTGAAATAAGGTATCTTACCTTCGAATACATAGGGGTAAGAAGCGAACGCAGGGAACTGAAACATCTAAGTACCTGCAGGAAAGGACATCAACCGAGACTCCGCAAGTAGTGGCGAGCGAACGCGGACCAGGCCAGTGGCAATGCTGAATGAAGTGGAACGGAATGGAAAGTCCGGCCTTAGCGGGTGATAGCCCCGTACACGTAGAACAGGCATTGTCCTTGAGTAGGGCGGGACACGTGAAATCCTGTCTGAACATGGGGAGACCACTCTCCAAGCCTAAGTACTCGTGCATGACCGATAGCGAACAAGTACCGTGAGGGAAAGGTGAAAAGCACCCCGACAAGGGGAGTGAAATAGAACCTGAAACCGGTTGCCTACAAGCAGTCGGAGGCCGCAAGGCTGACGGCGTACCTTTTGTATAATGGGTCAACGACTTAGTGTGTCGAGCAAGCTTAAGCCGGTAGGTGTAGGCGCAGCGAAAGCGAGTCTGAACAGGGCGTTCAGTTCGACGCATTAGACCCGAAACCGAGTGATCTAGCCATGAGCAGGTTGAAGGTTGGGTAACACCAACTGGAGGACCGAACCCGCATCTGTTGCAATAGATTGGGATGACTTGTGGCTAGGGGTGAAAGGCCAATCAAACTCGGAGATAGCTGGTTCTCCGCGAAATCTATTTAGGTAGAGCGTCGACCGAATACCTCAGGGGGTAGAGCACTGGATGGGCTATGGGGACTCACCGTCTTACTGATCCTAACCAAACTCCGAATACCTGAGAGTACTAGTCGGCAGACACACGGCGGGTGCTAACGTCCGTCGTGAAAAGGGCAACAACCCTGACCTCCAGCTAAGGTCCCCAAGTCATGGCTAAGTGGGAAAGGATGTGAGACTCCCAAAACAACCAGGATGTTGGCTTAGAAGCAGCCATCATTTAAAGAAAGCGTAACAGCTCACTGGTCTAATTAAGGGGTTTTGCGCCGAAAATGTAACGGGGCTAAAGCCATGCACCGAAGCTGAGGATTGGACGCAAGTCCAGTGGTAGCGGAGCGTTCCGTAAGCCTGCGAAGGAGGACCCGTGAGGGCCTCTGGAGGTATCGGAAGTGCGAATGTTGACATGAGTAACGATAAAGGGAGTGAGAGACTCCCTCGCCGAAAGACCAAGGGTTCCTGCTTAAAGTTAATCTGAGCAGGGTTAGCCGGCCCCTAAGACGAGGCGGACACGCGTAGTCGATGGGAACCACGTTAATATTCGTGGGCCTGGTGGTAGTGACGGATTGCGTAACTTGTACATTCTTATTGGATTGGGTGTGCAGGGAAGCGGTTCCAGGAAATAGCTCCACCGTATAGACCGTACCCGAAACCGACACAGGTGGTCAGGTAGAGAATACCAAGGCGCTTGAGAGAACTCTGCTGAAGGAACTCGGCAAATTGCACGCGTAACTTCGGAAGAAGCGTGACCCCAATTTACGCAAGTGAGTTGGGGTGGCACAGACCAGGGGGTAGCGACTGTTTATCAAAAACACAGGGCTCTGCGAAGTCGCAAGACGACGTATAGGGTCTGACGCCTGCCCGGTGCTGGAAGGTTAAGAGGAGAGGTGCAAGCTTTGAATCGAAGCCCCAGTAAACGGCGGCCGTAACTATAACGGTCCTAAGGTAGCGAAATTCCTTGTCGGGTAAGTTCCGACCTGCACGAATGGCGTAACGACTTCCCCGCTGTCTCCAGCAGAGACTCAGTGAAATTGAATTCCCCGTGAAGATGCGGGGTTCCTGCGGTCAGACGGAAAGACCCCGTGCACCTTTACTATAGCTTTACACTGGCATTCGTGTCGGCATGTGTAGGATAGGTGGTAGGCTTTGAAGCAGGGACGCCAGTTTCTGTGGAGCCATCCTTGAAATACCACCCTTATCGTCATGGATGTCTAACCGCGGTCCGTTATCCGGATCCGGGACCGTGTATGGTGGGTAGTTTGACTGGGGCGGTCGCCTCCGAAAGAGTAACGGAGGCGCGCGATGGTGGGCTCAGACCGGTCGGAAATCGGTCGTCGAGTGCAATGGCATAAGCCCGCCTGACTGCGAGACTGACAAGTCGAGCAGAGACGAAAGTCGGTCATAGTGATCCGGTGGTCCCGCGTGGAAGGGCCATCGCTCAACGGATAAAAGGTACGCCGGGGATAACAGGCTGATGACCCCCAAGAGTCCATATCGACGGGGTTGTTTGGCACCTCGATGTCGGCTCATCGCATCCTGGGGCTGGAGCAGGTCCCAAGGGTTTGGCTGTTCGCCAATTAAAGCGGTACGTGAGCTGGGTTCAGAACGTCGTGAGACAGTTCGGTCCCTATCTGCCGTGGGTGTAGGAATATTGACAGGATCTGTCCCTAGTACGAGAGGACCGGGATGGACATATCTCTGGTGGACCTGTTGTCCTGCCAAGGGCATAGCAGGGTAGCTATATATGGAATGGATAACCGCTGAAGGCATCTAAGCGGGAAACCAACCTGAAAACGAGTATTCCCTTGAGAGCCGTGGAAGACGACCACGTTGATAGGCCGGGTGTGGAAGCGCAGCAATGTGTGAAGCTTACCGGTACTAATCGCTCGATTGGCTTGATCGTTCTCATTGTTCATGCTCATCGAATGAAATTCGATGAGCCATCTCTTCTGTCCTGACGCGCCAAAGCGCTCCGGACGGGCAGCGCCATCAGGCGCGATGGCCTCTGGCCTTGCGGAGCTCAAGCTCCGTTGCCCAAGGAAGAAAAGACGTGTTCACAAAAATTAAGACAAACGAAGGCTCAAGCCTTCTACCAGCTTCTCAAAAGATTGCCCTTAGCCGACCTGGTGGTTATGGCGGGGTGGCTGCACCCGTTCCCATTCCGAACACGGCCGTGAAACGCCCCAGCGCCAATGGTACTTCGTCTCAAGACGCGGGAGAGTAGGTCGCTGCCAGGTCTGCTAAAGGCAATCAAATCTTCTCAAAACAAGCCTCGGCCCAAGCCGATATCGGGCCGCCCTCAAAGCGGCCCTTTTGCATGCAAAAACATAACGCGGGGTGGAGCAGCCCGGTAGCTCGTCAGGCTCATAACCTGAAGGCCGCAGGTTCAAATCCTGCCCCCGCAACCAGATCAATGCAAAAGCCCCGATGACAGAAATGTCTCGGGGCTTTTGACGTTGTATGGAGCCGCGACGGTTCGTGTCAGCGGTCAAGACCGCCGTTGCTGCTGACATGCCGTCCTGGAATGTCCTCGGTTTGGGGGCAGTCTGTTCTCCGGAAATGGAGGCAGAGAATAAAGCCTCCCGCTTCAGCGACGAGTGGATCACAAGTATTTTAAAAAAGCACCGGGCCGGGTTGTCGGCTGCAGAGCTGTACCCGCAAATACGGCGTCAGCGACGTGGCCCTTTACGAGGGGCGCTCGAAATATGGGGCGGCATTGGGATACCAGAGCCGTGCCCAGACGCTTGCAGACCTCCACATCGTTGCCTTCGCCTGCATCGGGCCCAAAAGTGCCGCTCTGCTGGGAATCTAACAGCCGCTAGGATTCGTGCCAGCCGGTCCCGATCTGCGCCATCGTTGTTGGTTCTGCCGCGTCGATGAGGAAGGAGGGCGAGGCGAAGTGCTCCAGCGCCGCGCGGTCGGATAGTTCGATGCGGTTGCCGCTCGACACCACGCCATAATCGGCGAGCGCGGCAAAGCCGCGCGACAGGTTCTCCGGCGTCATGCCGAGATAGGAAGCAAGCACCCGCTTCTCGAAAAGAAGCTTGATCGTGCGGGAGCCGCCCTGGTTGTCGCCCTCGCGCAAGAGCCAGTTGGCGAGCCGCTGCGTGCCGTGCCGCAGCTTCTGGTTCTTCAGTTCCTTGATGGTGCGACGATATGCCCGCGCCAGTTCGAACACGACGGCGCGCATGAAATCGGGATCCTCGGCCATGAGATCGCGGATCAGCGAGGCCGGGATCATCAGGATCCTGGCAGGCGTCAGCGTCCTGGCGGATTGAAGACTGACGTCGTTGTTGAGAACGGCCGCCAGGATGAACAGGTTCGCCGGGCCGAGGATTTCGATCACCGTCTCGCTTTTCATGGAGGAAGCCGACATCTCCACCAGCCCTTCGAGGACGATATAGAGGAAATCCGCCGGGCTGTTCTCCTTGAGCAATACCGTTCCGGTTGGAAAAGACTGCAAGAAACTCGGAACGATAATCTTCTCGAAGGTGCTTTGCTTGACCCCTTCGAGGATATTCAGGTGTTTTAGTTTTTCGACATCATCGGTTCGCATCGGTGCAGCCTTGCCTCATAGCTGACAGTATCGGTCAACAAAACAAAAAATGTCAATCGAAGAGCACAAGTAAGTAAATTGCAGTATATATAAATATCATTTGAGAATGCCAAAGAGATTTATTTGTCTTAGAATGTATAGAACGGAAGGTGATTGACCCAAATCAACAACAAACCTCGGCTCCTGTCTCTTAATCGATAGGGAAATTCGATCAATTCGAGCCGGGGTAGGACTATGACCAGCGCGATAACCGTCGGTCCACAGGGTCAGAAGGCAGCTTTGGCGATGAGCACCATCGCCTTCACCGTCTGTTTTGCAGCGTGGACGATCTTTGCAATCATCGGCATCCAGATCCGTCAGGATCTGGGCCTTTCCGAAACGCAGTTCGGCCTTCTGGTCGGCACGCCGATCCTCACCGGCTCGCTGATCCGCGTGGCGCTCGGCATCTGGACGGACCGCTACGGCGGCCGCGTGGTCTTTGTCGGCACGATGCTCGCCGCCGCCGTGGCGACCTTCCTGCTGACCTACGCCACGACCTATCCGCAGATGCTGCTTGCCGCGCTCGGCGTCGGCATTGCCGGCGGCTCCTTCGCCGTCGGCGTCGCCTATGTGTCGCGCTGGTATCCGGCCGAAAAGCAGGGCACGGCGCTCGGCATCTTCGGCGCCGGCAATGTCGGCTCGGCGGTCACGAAGTTCTTCGCTCCCCTCGTGCTCGTCGCCTTCGGCTGGCACGCCGTCGCCGAGATCTGGGCCGCCGCCCTCGTCGTCATGGCGATCGTCTTCTGGTTCACCACCAAGGACGATCCGGTCCTCGTCGAGCGCCGCCGCTCCGGCGAGCGGCCGAAAAGCACCTGGATGGAACTGGAGCCCCTGAAGAACATCCAGGTCTGGCGCTTCTCGCTCTATTACTTCTTCGTCTTCGGCGCCTTCGTCGCCCTGGCGCTGTGGCTGCCGCAATATCTCATCAAGGTCTATGGCGTCGACATCCGCCTCGCCGGCATCGTTGCGGCTTTCTTCTCGGTCCCCGCGAGCCTCTTCCGCGCCTATGGCGGCCATCTCTCCGACGTCTACGGCGCCCGGCGCGTCATGTACTGGACTTTCCTCGTCTCGGTCGCCACGACTTTCATCCTCTCCTATCCGCCGACCGACTATGTCGTGCACGGCGTCAACGGCCCGATCGCCTTCCACGCCGAGCTCAGTGTCGTCGGCTTCACCGTCGCCGTCTTCATCCTCGGCTTCTTCATGGCGCTCGGCAAGGCCGCCGTCTTCAAGCACATCCCGGTCTACTATCCGAAGAACGTCGGTTCCGTCGGCGGCTTGGTCGGCATGATCGGCGGCCTCGGCGGCTTCATCCTGCCGATCGTCTTCGGCCTGCTTCTCGATCTCACCGGCCTGTGGACGAGCTGTTTCATGCTGCTCTTCCTGATTGCCGCCGGCTCGCTCGTCTGGATGCATCTCGCCGTCCGCCATATGGAACAGGAGGCCTCGCAGGAGACCATCGAGGCGCTGCCGCCCTTCCCGGAAATGCAGGGCATGGCGACGCCTGCCCGCAGGCCGGCCAGGGAAAGCGCGTCCGTGCTCACCGACTGGCGTCCGGAAGACAGGACCTTCTGGCAGGAGAAGGGCCGCAAGATCGCCAGTCGCAATCTCTGGCTTTCGATCCCGGCCCTGCTCCTGTCCTTCGCCGTCTGGCAGGTCTGGTCGGTCGTCGTCGCCAAGCTGCCGCTCGTCGGCTTCACCTTCACCACCGACCAGCTTTTCTGGCTGGCGGCGCTGCCCGGCCTGTCGGGCGCGACGCTGCGCATCTTCTATTCCTTCATGGTCCCGATCTTCGGCGGCCGGCTGTGGACGACGCTGACCACCTGGTCTCTGATCATCCCGGCGCTCGGCATCGGCTATGCGGTGCAGAACCCCGACACGCCCTACTTTATCCTGCTGGTCCTTGCGCTGCTGTGCGGCTTCGGCGGCGGCAACTTCGCCTCCTCGATGGCCAACATCTCCTTCTTCTACCCGAAGGCCGAGAAGGGCAACGCGCTCGCGCTCAATGCCGGCCTCGGCAATCTCGGCGTCAGTGTCGTGCAGTTCGTCGTGCCGCTCGTCATCACCGCCGGCATGTTCGGCGGCGAGCCGGCGATGGTCGCCGCGATCGCCACCGCCGCCGAAGCGCCGCTGTGGTTGCAGAACGCGGGCTTCTTCTTCGTTCCCTTCATCGTCATCGCCGCCTTCGCCAACTGGTTCGGCATGAACGACATCGCCTCCGCAAAGGCCTCGTTCACCGAGCAGGCGGTCATCTTCCAGCGCAAGCACAACTGGATCATGTGCTGGCTCTACACCGGCACTTTCGGTTCCTTCATCGGCTATTCCGCGGGCTTCCCGCTTCTGTCGAAGACGCTGTTTCCCGATGTCAACGCCTTGCAGTTCGCCTTCCTCGGCCCGCTGGTCGGCGCGCTGTCGCGCTCGGCCACCGGCTGGCTCGCCGACAAGTACGGCGGCGCACGCGTCACCCTTTGGGTCTTCATGCTGATGATGGCCGGGGTTTGCGGCGTGCTCTACTTCATCGGCATCAAGGAGCAGCCGCATGCCTTCTGGGGCTTCTTCGCCTCGTTCCTGGTGCTGTTCTTCGCCGCCGGCGTCGGCAATGCCTCCACCTTCCAGATGATCCCGGCGATCATGGGCAAGGAAATGGGCCGGCTGATGCCGCAGGCGACGCCGGAAGCCCGGCGGCTGCAGGCCGAGAAGGAATCGGCCGCCATCACCGGCTTCACTTCGGCGATCGCCGCCTTCGGCGCCTTCTTCATCCCGAAGGGCTACGGCTCCTCGATCGCGCTGACCGGCGGGCCGGAGGCGGCTCTCTGGGCCTTCCTGATCTTCTACGTCACCTGCGTGCTGATCACCTGGGCCGTCTACGCCCGCAAGGGTGGGCTGCTCCACGACATCGAGCGCGGTCGGGGTCGCCCGGCCGCCGCGAACGCCTGAATTCGGAGGATACGTTATGAGCCACCTGCTCGACCGCCTGAACTTCCTCGCGCGCAAGGATGCCGGCACGTTTTCCGACGGTCACGGCGTCACGACGACGGAAAGCCGCGACTGGGAGGACGCCTACCGCAAGCGTTGGCAGCACGACAAGATCGTGCGTTCCACCCACGGCGCCAATTGCACGGGTTCCTGCTCGTGGAAGATCTACGTCAAGGGCGGGATCGTCACCTGGGAGACCCAGCAGACCGACTATCCGCGCACGCGGCCGGACCTGCCCAATCACGAGCCGCGCGGTTGCTCGCGCGGCGCGAGCTACAGCTGGTACATGTATTCGGCCAACCGCGTGAAGTATCCGCTGGTCCGCTCGCGCCTCCTGAAGCTGTGGCGCAGGGAGAGGGCGGTCAAGACGCCGATCGGCGCCTGGGCGGCGATCCAGGAGAACCCCGAGAAGCGCGCCGAATATGTCAGGATGCGCGGTCTCGGCGGCTTCGTGCGCGCCACCTGGGAGGAGGTCAACGAGATCATCGCCGCGGCGAACGCCTATACGGTGAAGACCTGGGGGCCGGACCGCGTCATCGGCTTTTCGCCGATCCCGGCCATGTCGATGGTCTCCTACGCGGCGGGCTCGCGCTACCTGTCGCTGCTCGGCGGCGTCTGCATGTCGTTCTACGACTGGTACTGCGACCTGCCGCCCGCCTCGCCGATGACCTGGGGCGAGCAGACCGATGTGCCGGAATCGGCCGACTGGTACAATTCCGGCTTCCTCATTCTCTGGGGCTCGAACGTACCGCAGACCCGCACACCCGACGCCCATTTCTACACCGAGGTGCGCTACAAGGGGGCGAAATCCGTCGTCGTCTCGCCGGACTATTCGGAAGCGGCGAAATTCTCCGACCTCTGGCTGCATCCGAAGCAGGGGACGGACGCGGCGCTCGCCATGGCGCTCGGCCACGTCATCCTGCGCGAGTTCCACATCGATCGCCAGGCCGAGTATTTCGAGGACTACTGTCGTCGCTACACCGACATGCCGATGCTGGTGAAGCTTGCCCGAAAGGATGGCTATCTCGTCCCCGACCGCTTCGTCCGCGCCTCCGACTTCGTCGGTGGCCTCGACGAGACGAACAACCCGGAATGGAAGACCGTGGCGATCGACGCCGACACCGGCCAGTTCGTCTCGCCGAGCGGCTCCATCGGCTATCGCTGGGGCGAACAGGGCAAGTGGAACCTCGAGGCCAAGGACGGCAAGGGCAACGACGTCGAGCTCGCGATGAGCTTCATCCTCGATGACGAGCACGACACGATCGCCGATGTCGGCTTTCCCTATTTCGGCAACCGCGAGCACGACTACTTCGAGGGCACTGAGCACGACAGCGTGCTGGTGCGCAAGGTCCCGGCCCGCAAGATCAAGCTCGCCGGCGGCGATACGCTGGTTGCGACCGTCTTCGACCTCTTCGTCGCCAATTACGGGATCGACCGCGGCCTCGGCGATCCGAATTCGGCGAAATCCTACGAGGAGAACCTTCCCTATACGCCCGCCTGGGCCGAGCGCATCACCGGCGTCCCGCGCGACCAGATCGTCGCGGTCGCGCGTGAGTTCGCCAGCAACGCCGAAAAGACCGGAGGCCGCTCGATGGTCATCCTCGGCGCCGGCCTGAACCACTGGTACCACATGGACATGAACTACCGCGGCATCATCAACATGCTGGTGATGTGCGGCTGCGTCGGCCAGTCCGGCGGCGGCTGGAGTCACTATGTCGGCCAGGAAAAGCTCCGGCCGCAGACCGGCTGGACGGCGCTTGCCTTCGCGCTCGACTGGAGCCGTCCGCCCCGCCACATGAACTCGACCTCCTTCTTCTACGCCCACACCGACCAGTGGCGTTACGAGACGCTGAAGGTCAGCGAGATCCTGTCGCCGACGGCGCCGGACGGCCCGTGGGACGCGGCGCTGATCGACTACAACATCCGCGCCGAGCGCATGGGCTGGCTGCCCTCCGCGCCGCAGCTCAAGACCAATCCGCTCGCGATCTCGAAGGACGCCGGGGCCTGCGGCAAGGACGCCAGGGACTACGTCGTCGAGCAGTTGAAGGCCGGCACGTTGTCGATGTCCTGCGAGGACCCGGACGATCCGTCGAACTGGCCGCGCAATCTCTTCGTCTGGCGCTCGAACCTGCTCGGTTCCTCCGGCAAGGGCCATGAATACTTCCTGAAGCATCTGCTCGGCACCAAGCACGGCGTGCTCGGCAAGGACCTAGGCGAGGAGGGCCGGCAGGCGGCGAAGGAGGCGGTCTGGCACGACGAGGCGCCGCAGGGAAAGCTCGACCTCCTTGTCACCCTCGACTTCCGCATGTCGACGACCTGCGTCTATTCCGACATCGTGCTGCCGACGGCGACCTGGTATGAGAAGAACGACCTCAACACCTCCGACATGCACCCCTTCATCCACCCGCTGTCGAGCGCCGCGGACCCGGCCTGGGACGCGCGGAGCGACTGGGAAATCTTCAAGGGCATCGCCCGCAAGTTCTCCGAGATCGCCCCGGAAATCCTCGGCGTCGAAAAGGATGTCGTGCTGGTGCCGACGCTGCACGACACGGCCGGCGAGCTTGCCCAGCCGTTCGACGTCAGGGACTGGAAGAAAGGCGAGGTCGACCCGATTCCCGGCAAGACCATGCCGACCATCGCCGTCGTCGAGCGCGACTATCCGAACCTCTACAGGAAGTTCACCTCGGTCGGCTCCCTGCTCGACACGCTCGGCAACGGCGGCAAGGGCATTTCCTGGAACACCCAGCACGAGGTCGACCTGCTCGCCCGGCTGAACGGCGTGGTGCAGGAGGAAGGCGTCACCAAGGGCCGCCCGCGGATCGAAAGCGACATCGACGCGACCGAGGTCATCCTGTCGCTCGCGCCGGAGACCAACGGCGAGGTCGCGGTGAAGGCCTGGGAGGCGCTGTCGAAATATACCGGCCGCGACCACACCCATCTCGCCCTTCCCAAGGAGGACGAGAAGATCCGCTTCCGCGACGTGGTCGCCCAGCCGCGCAAGATCATCTCCTCGCCCACCTGGTCGGGCCTGGAATCGGAGAAGGTCTGCTACAATGCCGGCTATACCAACGTCCACGAGCTGATCCCGTGGCGGACGCTCACCGGCCGCCAGCAGCTCTATCAGGACCACCTGTGGATGCGCGCCTTCGGCGAGGGCTTCTGCGTCTACCGGCCGCCGATCGATACCAAGACGGTCAACCCGGCGATCAGGGCGCGCAGCGACGGCAAGCCGCACCTGGTGCTGAACTTCATCACGCCGCACCAGAAATGGGGCATCCATTCGACCTACAGCGACAACCTCATGATGCTGACGCTCAATCGCGGCGGCCCGGTCGTGTGGATCTCCGAGCCGGACGCCGGGCGTGCCGGCATCGCCGACAACGACTGGGTCGAGGTCTACAACGCCAATGGCGCCATCGTCGCCCGCGTCGTCGTCTCGCAGCGCATGAAGGACGGCACGATCTACATGTACCATGCCCAGGAGAAGATCGTGAACACGCCCGGTTCGCCGACCACCGGCCAGCGCGGCGGCATCCATAATTCCGTGACGCGCATCATCACGAAGCCGACGCACATGATCGGCGGCTACGCCCAGCAGGCCTATGGCTTCAACTACTACGGCACGGTCGGCTCCAACCGCGACGAGTTCGTCGTCGTGCGAAAGCTCGACACGGTGGACTGGCTGGAGGGGCCGCCCGCCGAAGGCGTCCCGCACAACAAGGAGGCGGCAGAATGAAAATCCGCGCACAAATCGGCATGGTCCTCAATCTCGACAAGTGCATCGGGTGCCATACCTGTTCCGTCACCTGCAAGAACGTCTGGACCAATCGCGAGGGCGTCGAATACGCCTGGTTCAACAATGTCGAGACCAAGCCCGGCGTCGGCTTTCCCAAGGAATGGGAGAACCAGAAGAAATGGAACGGCGGCTGGGTCCGCAAGCCGAACGGCAAGATCGAGCCGAAGATGGGTGCGAAATGGCGCATCCTCGCCAAGATCTTCGCCAATCCGGACCTGCCGGAGATCGACGACTACTACGAACCCTTCGACTTCGACTACGGCCACCTGCAGACGGCGGGCGAAAGCCGCGCCATGCCGACCGCCCGCCCGCGCTCGATGATCACGGGCGAACGGATGGAGAAGATCGAATGGGGGCCGAACTGGGAGGAAATCCTCGGCGGTGAATTCGAGAAGCGTTCGAAGGACTACAATTTCGAGGGCGTGCAGAAGGAGATCTACGGCCAGTTCGAAAACACCTTCATGATGTACCTGCCGAGGCTGTGCGAGCACTGCCTCAACCCGACCTGCGTAGCGGCCTGCCCCTCCGGCGCAATCTACAAGCGCGAGGACGACGGCATCGTGCTGATCGACCAGGAAAAGTGTCGCGGCTGGCGCATGTGCGTCTCCGGTTGCCCGTACAAGAAGATCTACTACAACTGGAATTCCGGGAAATCGGAAAAGTGCATCTTCTGCTATCCGCGCATCGAGGCCGGTCAACCGACCGTCTGCTCGGAAACCTGCGTCGGCCGCATCCGCTATCTCGGTGTCGTCCTCTATGACGCCGACCGAATCTCCCATGCCGCCTCCACGGCGGACGAGCAGGACCTCTACGAGGAGCAGCTGAAGATCTTCCTCGACCCGAACGACCCGGCCGTGATCGCGAAGGCCCGCAAGGATGGCGTTCCGGACGCCTGGCTGGAGGCCGCCAAACGCTCGCCGGTCTACAGGATGGCGATGGACTGGAAGATCGCCTTTCCGCTCCACCCGGAATACCGCACCCTGCCGATGGTCTGGTACATCCCGCCGCTGTCGCCGTTGCAGTCGGCGGCCCAGGCCGGCAAGCTCGGCATGGACGGTCCGCTGCCGGATGTCCGCTCGCTGCGCGTTCCGGTCCGCTACCTCGCCAACCTGCTGACCGCCGGCAAGGAGGCTCCGGTCGTCTCCGCCCTCGAACGCATGCTCGCCATGCGCGCCTACATGCGCGCCAGGACGATCGACGGCGTGATCGACCAGTCGATCGCCGCCAGGGTCGGCATGAGCGGCCAAGCGATCGAGGAGATGTACCACGTCATGGCGATCGCCAATTACGAGGATCGCTTCGTCATTCCGACGACGCACCGCGAGGTGAGCGAGGACGCCTATGACGTGCGCGGTTCCTGCGGCTTTTCCTTCGGCAACGGCTGCTCGGGCGGCACGTCGGAAGGCGACCTCTTCGGCGCCAGGCGCCGCAAGGTCGTCCAGACCCCGACCGACATCTTCAAGGAGATCGTGTGATGCACAAGGCCCTCAAGATCCTGTCGCTTCTGCTCAGCTATCCGAGCGAGGAGCTCATCGGCGGCACCGGCGAACTGAAGGCGGCGCTTCAGGCGGACGATGCGATCGGCTCCGACGTCAGGCGGCAGATCGTCCGCCTGATCGACGATCTCGCCGGCCAGGACCTCTACGAGGCCCAGGAACGCTACGTCCATCTGTTCGACCGCAGCCGTTCGCTGTCGCTGCACCTGTTCGAGCATGTGCACGGCGAAAGCCGCGACCGCGGCCAGGCCATGGTCGACCTGATGGGCATGTACGAGGAAAGCGGCTTCATCATCGACAGCAAGGAGCTGCCGGACTACCTGCCGCTCTTCCTCGAATTCCTCTCGACGCGCACGGCGGAGGAGGTCGACGACCTCCTGTCCCAGACCGGGCACATCACGGCGGCGATCGGCGAGCGGCTGGGCAAGCGCGAGTCGGTCTATGCCTGCGCCTTCGCCGCGCTGCGGCTGCTGTCGAAGGCAAAGGTGGACGAGAAGCGCGTGAACGCGCTCCTGGAAAGCGCCGAGGACGATCCCGACGACCTGGTGGCGCTCGACCGCGTCTGGCAGGACGAGGCCGTGACCTTCGGCGGCAATGCCGGCGAGAGCGGCTGTGGTCCCGACAGGCTGCGCACGCAGATGAGGGCGGCGGCGCGCAAGCCGAACGAGCCCGCAAACACCATGCCGGTCTAGGAGGCGGAACATGTCTGGCTATCTCAATTCGCTCGTGTTCGGAATCTATCCCTATGTGGCGCTGGCCGTCCTGATCCTCGGCTCGATCATCCGCTACGATCGCGAGCCCTATACCTGGCGTTCCGGCTCGAGCCAGCTCCTGCGCCGCAAGCAGCTCATTTGGGGCTCGGTGCTCTTCCATGTCGGCGTTCTCGTCATCTTCGGCGGCCATCTGGTCGGGCTCCTGACGCCGATCCGAGTGTTCGAGGCGCTCGGCGTCAGCCATGGCGCCAAGCAGTTGCTCGCCGTCATCGCCGGCGGGCTCGCCGGCCTCATGGCGATCGTCGGCGCGACGCTCCTCGTGCACCGCCGCCTGTTCGACGCGCGCGTGCGCGCCACCTCGAGCGCCACGGACACGCTGATCATCATCCTGCTGTGGATGCAGCTCTTCCTCGGCCTGTCGACGATCCCCGCCTCGCTCTCCCATCTCGACGGCCACGAGATGGTGAAGTTCATGAACTGGGCGCAGGGCATCTTCACCTTCAACCCCGAGGCGGCTTCCTACGTCGCCGACGCGGCCGCGGTGTTCAAGCTGCACCTGTTCCTCGGCCTGACCATCCTCCTCCTTTTCCCGTTCACGCGGCTGGTGCACATGCTGAGCGCGCCGGTGCGCTACATCTGGCGTCCGGGCTATCAGGTCGTGCGCCAGCGCAGCCGGCGGACGGTCGGCAGCCGGATTGCGGCGGAGTAGGCCATGGTCAAGCTTTTCGACAAGACCCGGAACGGACGGGCCGCCGCAGGCGGCGGCCCGGCGGAGAGCTATTCCGGTTATCGCGAGCCCGACACCCATGTGCCGCCGAAGGCGCGCCCCGTACTCGGCGCCGTCTCCGTCAATGGCATCGCCATCGCCGAAAGCGACATTCTCGCCGAGGCGCAGAACCACCCGGCCGAGAATCCTGGTACCGCGCTCGCCGCGGCGGCCAGGGCGCTGGTGGTCCGCCAGTTGCTCCTGCAAAAGGCCCGCGAACTCGACATCCTCGCCGCCCCGCGGGCCGACGGGGACGGGCGCCAGGAAACCGACGAGGACGCCGCCATTCGTCTCCTGATCGAGCGCGAGGTTTCCGCCCCCTCGGCGAGCGAGGAGGAATGCCGCCGCTTCTACGACAACAATCGCGAAAAGTTCCGTAGCGCGCCGATCTTCGAAGCGAGCCATATCCTGATAACCGCCGATCCGGCCGACGAGGGCACACGCGCTTCCCGTCGCCTCGAAGCGGAGCGGCTCGCCGCCGTCATCGTCGGGCACCCGAGTGAGTTCGCGACCATGGCCCGCACCCACTCGGCCTGCCCGTCCGCCGCGACCGGCGGCAATCTCGGACAGCTCACGCGCGGCAGCACGGTCGCCGAATTCGAACGGGCGCTACAGCGCCTGAAGGAAGGCGAGATCACGCTCGCCCCGGTTGAAAGCCGGTTCGGCTTCCATATCATCCGCCTCGACCGCCGGATCGATGGCGACCAATTGCCCTTCGACCTCGTCCGCCGGCGCATCGCCGGCTGGCTCGAAGCCTCCGCCTGGTCGAAGGCCGTGTCGCAGTTCATCGCCGTCCTCGCCGCGGACGCCACGATCACCGGCATCGACGTGACGGGCGCCGACGATCCGCTGTTGCAGTGAGCGCGGAGACGGCGCTGCAATCGCCGCCCAGGTCGACAGCTGTCGCGCACGCCGATCCTGCAATCGGGCCTGGGCGGGCTGTCGCTTACCATCCACGGCTGGGCCTACGGCCTGAAGGACCTCCTGCTGCGCGATCTTAGGCCCCTGCAATCAATCAAGCAAAGTCCCGATGGCGAAGACGGTTCGCGCCAGCGGCCAGCGTCGCCGTCGCTGCATAGAACGCCAGCATATAGCCCATATACGAAAAACCTATTTTCCAGAGCCCGCGCTTTAATCGACACTTTCTGGCAACCCCGGAGGAGGGGGAGTTCCAGGCAGTTTGAATAACTGAGGGAGGAAAACATGGCTTGTTATAACGCAGCGATGCTGCGGACGATGGCGCTTGCCGCGTCGCTGGCGATTACCGGACATGCATTTGCCGGCGTCGACGAATTGCCGGAGACTATCCAGAAGGAACTTTATAACAAGGACATGCTGGACCCCAACCAGCCGATCGGCGACAGCGCCTATCGCGATTTCGTGGCGAAGAACCCGCCGCCGTGGAAGATCGGCTATGCCTCTTCCTATGCCGGCAACACATGGCGCGCCGGCGTGATGGACCGCCTGCAGAACACCATCATCCCGAAATGGAAGGAACTGGGGCTCATTTCGGAGGTGATCGTCACGCAGTCCAACCTCAACGATTCCACCCAGATCCAGCAGATGCGCCAGCTCGTGGACCAGGGCGTGGACGCGGTCATCGTCTGCTGCTCGAACCCGACGGCTCTGAACCAGACGGTGGAATATGCCCATTCCAAGGGCGTGCCGGTCTTCTCCGCGACCGGGTATCTGACGAGCCCCTATTCGGTCAATTCCTCCGCGAACTTCGTGGTCGGCGGCAACATGCTCGGGGAATGGATGGCCAAGGAGGTGGGCGGCAAGGGCAATGTGCTCGTGGTCGAGGGCATTCCCGGCACGTCCGCGTCCGACAGCCAGAACGTCGGCATCCAGGCGGCCCTGTCCAGGAACCCCGACGTCACCGTTGCGGGCCAGATCGCGGGCATGTGGACCGATCAGGTTGCGCAGGCGGAAATCCAGAAGTGGATGGCCACCAATCCGGGCGATCTGAGCGGCATCATCATCCAGTCGGCATCCGAGCTCGGCGCGCTGCGCGCGCTCCAGCAGTCGGGTCGCGACATGGTGCCGATCACCATCGGTTCGGAGATGGGCGCGCTCTGCTACTGGCGCCACAATCCCGATTATGTCTCCGGCGCCATCCACGCATGGCCGCCCGGCGACGATTTCGAGATGGCGTGGAACATCATGATGCGCACGCTGCAGGGGCAGGGTCCGAAGATACAGTCGATCCTGGCCAAGCCTGTCACCATGAACAAGGAAGAGATGCTTGCCGCCATCCCCGAGGATTGCAGCGAGGACTCCGACGGCTGGTATCATCCCGGCATCGAGAAATGGGCGAGCGCAGCCTATCTGGATCAGTTCTTCCTGCATCCCGCCGATCCCGAGAAATACGATCCGAAATCGCATCCCAAGCAGTGACCGCCGCATCTGCGAAACGGGCTGCCGCGTGAAAACGGCGCGGCAGCCCTCGGTCCTTCTTTCCTTCCACGCCCCGCACGGGAAAACGCAATGTCCGCCGTTTCGGTCGAGATCAGCGATGTCCGCAAGACCTTCGGGCCGACCGTGGCCCTCGGCGGTGTGTCGCTGCGCGCCTTCGAAGGCGAGGTCCATGCGATCATCGGCGGCAACGGCTCCGGCAAGAGCACGCTGGCAAAGGTGATTTCCGGCGTTCTCATCCCCGATTCCGGCCAGGTCTCGATCCTCGGCAAGGCTGCCACCAGCCCGCACGAGGCGCGGGAACTCGGCATCTCCAACGTCTTCCAGGAGGTTCTCGTCGCCGACGAATGCTCCATGCTGGACAATCTCTATCTCGGCGCGGACGGCCTGCTCGGCGGCTCGCTGAACCACGAGGAAAAGGTGCGCCGTGCATCGGCGCTGATGAGCGAACTCGTCGGCTTCGACGTCAATCTGTCCACGCCGGCCGGAGAGCTGCCGCTCTCGATCAAGCAGTGGATCACCATCGGGCGGGCGCTTTTGACCGAACCGAAGGTGCTCATTCTCGATGAATCCTCGGCCGCGCTCGATTTCGAATCCACCGAGCGGCTGTTCCGGAAGATGCGCGAGATGAAAAAGCGCGGGGCTGCGATCCTGATCGTCACCCATCGCATCGCGGAACTGGTGCGTATCGCGGACCGGGCGACCGTGCTGCGCGACGGCAGGACGGTAGGGACGCTGGAGAAGGACGAGATCACCGAAGAGCGCATTCTCGCCCTCATCGCCGGTCCCGAGCGGGAAAGTGCGCAGGGCAGCCAGGCCTCGGCATCCCGCCTCTCCGACAAGCCGCTGCTGCGCATGCAGGACGTGCGCGTCTGGGCGGATGGCGCCCCCTTCGATTTCACGCTCTACCCCGGCGAAGTCGTCGGGATAACGGGCCTTGACGGCCAGGGCCAGGCAGATTTCGTGCGCGCCGCCGCGGGCGTCCAGCCCCTCGTCTCCGGACGCATCGCGATTATCAGGGATCAGGTCGCCGAAGCGGTGACCGATACCGCCTCTGCCCGCGAAAACGGAATTTCCTATGTTTCGGGCGACCGCAAGAAGGAAGGCATCTTCGCCAATCTCGGCATCTTCGAGAACATGATGCTGCCGGTCTACAAGGCCTATCGGACGGGCGGCTGGCTGAACCTCATAAACCGCACCAAGCTGAAACCCGTCTTCGAGTGGGAAGCCTCCAAGCTGGCCGTGAAGATGGGCGCGCCGGACAACCTCATAACCTCGCTTTCCGGGGGCAACCAGCAGAAGGTGCTGATCGCCCGGGCCTTTGCCGAGAAACCCTCGGTGCTGGTCCTGAACGATCCGGCGCGCGGCATCGACATCGGCGCCAAGCTCGACCTTTACCGCAATCTCCGCGATTTCGCGGCCCGCGGCCACGCCGTTCTGTTCCTGTCGTCCGAGATCGAGGAATTCCTCAATCTCTGCTCGCGGGTCCATGTTTTCCGCAATGGTGCGATTTCCTCGGATTTCGAGCCGCCCTTCGATAGCCACGTCATCCTCAATGCGATGTTCGGACGCCGCGCGAGTGCCGCCATGCCGGGAGAGGCATTCGCCGAGGAGGAGGCGCATTCCTATCACCATGCCGAGACGGATCTCGAATTCCTGCCCCCCCGCGGCGCCGGCCTTCGCCGCAGCGAGGACGGACGCCCGATGCCGCGGCCCGTCCGCATCCAGCCAGATCCCCGCAAGGAGGACGCCATGAACCAGTCCGGCTTTCTGCTGGTCGCTCCCGATATTCCGCAGGGCAGCGTCGTTCCCGAACGCTTCACCGAGGAAAAGCGCGTCTCGCCGGCCCTTCGCTGGCAGGGCGTTCCTGTGGGCACGTCGAGTTTCGCCCTTGCGGTCACCGATCCCGATCTGCCGGCGGAGTTCAACTTCCCGCGCTCCTTCGCTCACTGGCTGGTGGCCGACATTCCCGCGCATGTGCGCGAACTGCCGGAGGGCGCGAGCGGAAGCCTTGCCATGCCGACGGGATCGCTCGAACTCAATCCGGATTTCGTGACCTTCGGCATTCCGGGTTTCGGGCGAGGCTGGGGAGGGCCGTGGCCTCCGGACCGCGCGCATCGCTACGTTTTCACCCTCTATGCCCTCAAGGTGCCGAAACTGTCCCTGAGCCCGGATGCGGATTTCACCGCCTTCGCGACGGCGGTCCTGCCGGTTTCCATCGACCAGGCGTCTTTCACGGCGGTCTACGGGCCGGCCCGCAAACCTCTTCCAACCCATTGACTCATCTGCCGAACTGACAGGAGGATCTCATGAGTAGATACGGCAGCAGAAAAGGCTTCGACCTCGAATGGATCGAACGCTGGGCGCGCTGCGTCAACGAAGACAGGATCCTGCCGGTCATCGGCAGGTTCTTCAACAACCGCTTTGTGCTCGGGGTCGACGAGACCGAATTCCTGATCGAGGTGCGAGGCGGCAAGATCGCCCGTATCTCGGAAGGCCTCGCGCCCAACGACTTCGGCTTCGATTTCGCGCTGCGGGCGCCTTCGAGCGCCTGGGCGAAGTTCTCCCAGCAGATTCCCCCGCCGATGTTCAATGACATCTGGGCGATGGCCCACCCGCTGCACAAGCAACTCGTCATCGACGGTAACCAGCTTCCCTTCTGGCAGAACATGCGGGCGCTGACGCGCATGCTCTCGCTGATGCGCCAAGTTTGAACATCCGGAGAAGTGTGAAGATGAACCAGCACGATCCCATCGTCGGCCGCTATGTCTACGTGACATGCCAGGGCAAGACGTACCGCACCTATTATGAAGAGACCGGCGAGGGCATCCCGCTCGTCTGCCTGCACACGGCCGGCACCGACGGGCGCCAGTACCGCCACCAGCTCTGCGATCCCGACATCACGTCGAACTATCGCGTGATTGCGTTCGACATGCCGTGGCACGGCAAGTCGATCCCGCCCTCCGATTTCTACCTCATGGAGGACGAGTACAAGCTGACGACCAGCTTCTACGGCGAGTTCATCATTGCCTTCTGCCGTGCGCTCGACCTGAAGAAGCCGGTGATCATGGGGCAGTCCATGGGTGGAAACATCTGCCTGCACCTGGCGCTGAAATACGAAACCGAATTCTCCGCGCTGATCGCATTGGAGGCATGCGACTATTCGCCGGGCTGGTGGATCGATCCGCTGCACCATCCCCACATCCACGGCGGCGAGGCGGTCGCGACCGCCGTCTTCGGCCTCATGTCGCCGGAAAGCCCCGACGAATACCGCTGGGAGACCTGGTGGTACTACGCCCAGGGCGGGCCCGGCATCTTCAAGGGGGACCTGTTCTTCTACTCGGTCGACAGCGACTTCCGCGACCAGGTGCAAAAGATCTCCGGGCGCCTGCCGATCTATTTCCTCACCGGCGAGTACGACTTCGCCTGCACGCCGGACATGACGGTGCGCACGGCGGAGAAGGTCAAGGGCTCGGAAACCGTCATCTTCTCCGGCGGGCATTTTCCGACGTCGGAAGATCCGGCGAAGTTCAAGGACATCATCACGCCCGTCCTCAAGAAGATCGTCCAGAACGATCCGGAACGCCGCGGTTCCGGGCGCGGGCTCGGCGCCAGCCCAGCCCATGTCGCCCCGTCCTCGGCCCGGCCGACCGGACGCCGGGTCATCGATCTGTGAACACGACGCCGGGCGTCTCGCATGGAGCCGCCCGGCCCCTTCATCCGCGATTGACGAAGCAGCAAGAGCATGTCGGAACGATCCTCATCGGCGAGCACCTATCTCCTGGTCCCGATCCTGCTGATCGCGGTGCTGCTCGGCACGGCTGCGATCCGCAATCCCTCGCTTGTCTCGCTCTCCGGCTTCGGCAGCGCGATCATCGTTGCCGCCCCGCTGATCCTTGCGACCTATTCGCTGATGGCCCTGGCCGTCTCGGGCCGGGGAACGGTCGACCTGGCGGTCGGCCCGCTGCTTGCCTTCATCAACGTTTCGGTCGTCAAGCTCACCATGCTCGGCGTCATCAGCGGTCCTTTCGGCACGTTCTTCGTCGCGCTGGGACTTGGCGTGCTTTACCAGCTTCTCTTTGCCCTGATCGTCATCTGGGTCAGGGTCCAGCCGATCATCGTCGCGCTGTCGGGCTTCCTCGCCCTGTCGGGCATCAATCTCGTGATCCTGCAGCGACCGGGCGGCACGGCGCCCGAATTCATGGCAAGCTGGGGCCTGGGGCAGACGATCTTCTCACCGGTGCTGCTGATCCTCGTCATCGCCACCGCCGGCTGGCTGCTCTTCACGCTCTCGCCCTTCTACGCCAACCTGCGCATGGTGGGATATGACGAGCGCGCGGCCTGGACGAGCGGTGTGCGGATCAACATCGTGCGCGTCGGCGCCCATGTCATCGCCGGCCTGTTCGTCGGCCTTGGCGCGCTCTGCTACACCGCCCTGATCTCCTCCGGCGATCCGACGCAGGGCACGACCATGACGCTCACGGCGGTGACGGCGCTGGTTCTCGGCGGCGTCAGCCTCTCGGGCGGCAGGGGCGGCGTCATCGGCGCGCTGTTCGGGGCGCTCAATCTCTATCTCATCGGCTTCGTGCTCGCGACCTTCAACTTCGGCGCGATCCAGGCCTTCGTCACGCAGATGAGCTATGGGGTCATTCTCGTCCTGTCGCTCCTGCTGACGCTGCTGGTACCGGTCGTCGGGCGGTACATCTCCTTCATCTCGCCCTGGGGCGCTTTCGTGGTGCTCGGCACGGGCGTGGTCGCGATCATGCTGCAGGTGGCCACATCCGCGACCTACCTGTCCGAAGCCCCGGCACCGCGCGATGCGGCGGGGCTTGCGACCCGCTATCTGCTCGACGCGCCGCCGGCTGGCCCGGATCTCGCTTTCGCGCTGTCGCCGATCCAGATGACGGCCTTCCTCGCGGCCGGCGCCTTCGCCACCTTCGTGGTCGCGGCGCGGATGATGAAGGCAGAGGCCGGATCGCGCCGCATGGGCGTCTTCCTCTACCTGCTCGTCGGGATTCTCATCCTTTCGCTCTTTGCCGCCATCTTCCTGGAAGGTGCGCCCAACATCCTCAATGGAGTGCGTCAATGATCGATGAACGCTACGAAGACCGTGCCAATCCGCGGCACCAGCTCATCCCGATCCCGCGCTCCTTCTTCATGGTCTGGATCAATCTCGCCGTCACGCTGGTCGTTGCGGCAATCGGCTTCGGTGTCGGCTTCGCGCAGGACATGAAGGCGCAGGAGGTGATCGTCCTGACGGTCGTTTCCATCGCCGTGCTGCTGTGGGTCCTCAATTACGTCGTCGTCATGTTCGAGGCGCGCCGGTCCGTGGGCGAGGCCGCCCGCCAGCCTGCCGGGGCCGGCACGGTCTGGCGCGACAACCGTGCGCTCATCATCTCCACGGGCCTGTTGCTGATCGTCTATCTGCTGGTCACGGCGTCCGTCCCGGAGTTTCGGTCTGTCACCAACCTCATCGCCTTCCTGGTGCTCGAAGCCATCCTGTTCTTCGCCTTCAAGGTGTCGGGCCGTTTCGGTCACGGGCGCTCGGCCTTCATCGGCCTCATCGTGCTGGCCGCGCTTGTCGTGATCTCGTCCTTCACCATCAAGGGGTTCCTTTCCGCCACCAACGTCAAGGCGATCCTGCTGTTCGCCTCGTTCCTCGGCATCGCCTGTGTCGGCCAGACGCTCGTCGCGCTGATGGGCGGGCTCGACCTGTCCATTCCCTTCGTCATCGGCTCCTCGAATATCGGCCTGCTGTTCCTGGTCGGGCTCGGCGTTCCCTCCTATGTGGCCTTCGGCTTCGTGCTGGTGCTCGGCGGGCTGATCGGCCTCCTGAATGGCCTTCTCAGCTACAGGCTGCAGGGGCAGGCGCTGATCCTGACGCTGGGGACAGGCTTTGCCGTGGCGGGCCTGACCCAGATCCTGACCTCCATCGGCTCGGCCTTCTCCGGCAATGTCTTCGGCCAGGTGCCGAAATGGCTTCAGAATCTGGCCGCCATGAACGGCGTGACCTTCGGCCTGAAGTTCCCGCCGACCATCCTCATCTGGATCGTGCTCGCCGTCGTCGTCATCATCGCGCTGCGCTATTCCGCCTATGGCCGCCATGTCTACGCGCTCGGCGGAAACCGTCGCTCGGCAAAGCTCGTCGGCATTTCGGAACTGAAATACTGGACGCTCGCCTATGTGATTTCGGGCGTCTTCGCCGCGCTCACCGGCTCCTTGCTGCTGGGCTGGTCGGGCGGCGGATTCATCGGGGTCGGCGACCCCTATCTCTTCACCACGCTGGCGGCCGTCGTGATCGGCGGAACCTCGCTGATGGGCGGCTATGGGGGCTACGGCTTCACCGTCATCGGCGTTCTCGTGCTTCAGGTCCTCAGCTCGTTCCTCATCGGGATCGGCCTGAAATACGAATGGCAGCAATTCATCTTCGGCCTCCTGATCCTGCCGATGGTCGCGCTTTACGGCCGGTCGCCGCACATCAGGTCGCAAGTCTAAGGGGACGGACATGTTCGGAGCACTCTTCACATCGCAGGATGTCGTCAGCTCGGCCTATGCAGGCGTGCTCGTCGCGACATTCTCCACGGCCATCCTGTGCTTCCTGGGGCTTTCCTGGGTCAATGAAAAGTGGCGCGCGCCCGTCGCCATGGTCGGTGTCGCGGCCCTTGCCTCCTCGCTGCATTACGTCGGTGCCGCCTCGCTCTGGCTTTCGCTACAGAAGGCATCGGGCGGCGTTCGCTTCTCGGGCTGGTTCACGGTCCATCCGCTGCAGGTCGCGGCGGTCTATTTCTATGTGACGACCCTCGGCAAGGTGCCTGTCGGCGTCTTCTGGCGAATGTCGGCCGCCGCCCTGCTGATGGTCTTTTCGCGCTATCTGGGCGATGCCGGCTTCTTCAACCCCACCTTCGGCGTGCTGCTCTCCATCGGCTTCTGGCTCTACATCCTGGGCGAGATGTATTTCGGCGCGATGACCGGCCTCGTGCGCAAGGCAAGCCGCCCCGTACGCTTCGGCTATTTCTGGATACGCCTGATCTTCACCATCGGCTGGGCCATCTATCCCATCCTGCATTTCGTCGACGTGGTCATCGGGACCGGGCAGGCCTCCGGCGTGATCGCGCTCTACACCCTCTTCGACCTCGTCAATCTCATCACTCCGTCGCTCATCGTCCTGGCCGTCGCCGGCCAGGAGCGCTACTGAGCCGCCCGCACTTCCAAAGGCCGCAAGCCTGACGAAAGGACATGACCATGAACGGCGCTGACGCAATCGCCATCATCATACTCATCACGATCCTGATCGCCGTCGGGGTCTACCTGCTGCACTGGCTCTACCGGCATTCCTCGAAGGACCAGAGCTTCGTTCGCACCGGTTCTGGCGGCGAAAAGGTGGTCATGGGCGGCGGCGCCCTGGTCATCCCGATCATCCACGACATCACGGTCGTGAACATGAACGCGATACCGGTGGAAATCCGGCGGCAGGGCGAGCAGTCGCTGATCACCCGCAACAAGATGCGGGTCGACATCGCGGCGGAATTCTTTGTCCGCGTCGTCGCGACGAAGGACGGCGTCTCGACGGCGGCGCGCACGCTCGGCGTCCGCACGCAGGACCCGCTGGCGGTCAAGGAGATCATCCAGGGACGGTTTGTCGACGCCATGGCGGCGGTCGCCGCCTCGATGACCATGGATGAAATCCACGTCGATCGCGCCGGCTTCATGGAACGGGTTGCCGATATCGCAGGCAAGACCCTCGGGACCAACGGGCTCGAGCTCGAAAATGCCTCTCTCACCTCCCTCAACCAGACGGATATTTCCGTTTTCAACCCGGCGAACGCCTTCGACGCCGAAGGCCTCACGCAGATCACCGAGCAGGTGGAGAGCCATCGAAAGCTGCGCAACCGGATCGAGAACGAGGTTCGGATCGATATCAAGATGAAGGATTACGAGGCCGAGCAGCGCGCGCTGGAGATCGATCGCGATCTCGAATATGCCCGCATCGAGCAGGCGCGCGCCATCGAGGTTCGCAAGGTCGCGCAGCAGGCCGAGATCGAGGCGGAGCGCTCCACCTCCACCATTTCGATCACCCAGGCGCGCGTGCGCGCCGAGGAAGAGGCCGAGCGCATCCGCATTGCCAAGGATCAGGCGGTCGATGCCGAGCGTATCCGTGCCCAGAACGAGGTGCGTGCGCTGGAAATCGAACGGCAGAGGGAAACCGAGCTGACCGAGATCGCCTCCCGCACGCGGCTCGAAACAGAGCGCATTCTCACGCGCCAGCAGGTCGACGCCGAGCGCATCGAACGCGAGCGCCTCGTCAGGGAAGCCGAGATCAAGGCGCGTCTCGACATCGAGGTATTCGACAGCCGCTCCGGTGCGCAGATCGAGCAGGCCCGCCTCGACAGGCAGCGTGAGGTCGAAGCCAGGCGCATCGAGACCGAGCGCGAGATCGAATTGCTGTCCGTCGACAAGGAAAAGACCGTCAAGGTCGTCAACGAGCAGGCCGCTGCCGAGCAGGAGAAAGCGGCCATCGTCAAGCGTCATCAGGTCGAACTCGAACGCCTGAAGAAGGACGAGGACGTCGCCCAGCAGGAGATCCTGAAGCATCAGAAGATCAAGCTTGCGGAAACGCAGAGCCACCGCAAGGTGGAGGATGCGCAGATCGTCGCCAACCGCGAGATCGAGGAACTGCGCGTCGCCGCCGGCAAGTATATCGATCGCTACATCATCGAGCAGGACATGGAGATCGAGCTTGCCGACAAGCGCCGCCTGATCGCCGTCGTCAACAAGGCCATCGAGGAAGCGGTCGCCCGCACCAACGAGGCCGAGGCCCGCAAGCAGCTCACCCTGGTCGAGGAGCAGGTGGAGACGACCCGTGCCGAGGAACTTGCAGCCCGCAACAAGAAGATCGAGATCATCTCGGCGGAGGCCGCCGCAGAGCGCGAGGCGCTGCGCATGGTCAGGCGCGCGGAGGCCGAGAAGCTGTCCGCTGAACAACGTGCGGAGGCGGACATTGCCGAAGCGCGGGCCGCCGGTATCCGCTACGAGACCGATGCCGAGGGCAACCGCAAGCTCAACGACGCGGAAAACATGCGCAACGACGAGAGCCGCCGCAGCGCGATTTACGAGCAGCTCGTCAAGTCGCTGCCGCAGATCATCCGCGAAAGCGTCAAGCCGATGGAAAACATCGAATCGATCAAGATCCTGCAGGTCGACGGCCTGCCCGGTCTCAACAGCCCCTCGGAAACGGGCGGCGCGGGCGGTGCTTCGCCTTCCGGCGGCAACATTCCCGACCAGGTCGTGAACTCGGCGATGAAGTATCGCACGCAGGTCGCGTTCGTCGACGGTCTCATGGAGGAGATCGGCCTGCCGTTGAAGAACCTCGGTTCGGCCGGCGGCATGTCCTTCCGCAATTTCCCGCCGACGCCCGGCGCGAAGACCGGCAAGGACGATGACTGAGGCGCCCTGAAAGACCGCTCCTGCCTGGCGGGCAGGAGCGGGCAATTCATGTCATTGACGCAGCATTGTCTGGGAGGCTTCGATGTCAGGCAGGGATGAGACGGATCGGCTCGACCGTCACGGACTGGTGCTCGCCTGCTGGCTTTCAACGGGGTCGGTCGCGCTCGGGCTGTTTCATTTCGGCTTTGGCGCAGGCGGCCCCTGGTGGATCGCCGGCGGCTTTGTCCTGCTGATCGCGGGGTTTGCGCTCCATGTCGTGGTCAACGCCGTCACCCGAAGCTGGTTCAATGCCGGTGAGGTCGCATTGGGTCTGGTGCTTTATCTTTCCGGATTGCTCGCCTTCGTGCTGGCGACATTGCTGGTGGACGGATTTGCGGAGCGCCATTTCCTCCCCGTTGCGGGCGGAATGGCTTTTCTCGCCGCGGCCGCAATCTTCGCCATGGTAACGCGCTTTGGGCCCCGAGCCGCTTTCGAGCAGTTCGATATCATCCGTGACACCAATCCGCGCCGGGCGTCGAGCCTGGCGCATCGCGGAGGCCGCCGATGACCGCACTGCTCGCCAGCCTGATCGCCTTCAGCGGTGTCTTGGGTATCTATCTTGCGACGCGTTTCGCACGGGCCGGCCTGCCGCATGCCGTCTTTTTCGACGGTGGCCGGCCGATCCCCTCCTGGGCGCTCATGTTCGCGCTCGGCGGCTTGATGCTCACCGGCACCGGATTTTCCGAGCAGCTTGACCTGGCCGGGCGGTACGGCCTTCAGGCATCCCACGCCGGGATCGGCCTCGTTGTCGCGGCGCTTGTCGGCATTCTTCTCGGCAAGCGGCTGTGGCTGGCGGCGAGGATCGCGGGGTTTTCCAGTCCCGGCGACGCGCTCGGCACCTATTACGGCAGCGTCACGATGCGGCTCGTCATGCTCGGCATGGTCATGCTTTTCGGTCTGCCCTTTGCAGCCGACCTCCTGTCGGATGCCGGGCGCATCGTCGCCGGCGTCAGTGACGGCGGCATATCGCGTGCTGTCGCCGTCTGGGCGCTCGCCTTCTTCCTGTTCCTGCCCGCCGTGATCGGTGGATGGCGACCCGTCGCCTTCCTCATCGCCATCGAAAGCGCGGCTTTCGCCGTGATCCTGCTGGCCGTGACGCTTTTCGGCGAGACGGTCTCGGGCAGCCCGGGATTTCTCGCGAAGGGCATCGCAACGGCGCCGGGTATCCTGCATGACGCGCTTCCCGGCGTCGTCCAGTACTCGGCCGGCATAGGCAAGGACGTCTTGCCGGGCGGCTTTTTCACCGCACTCGGCGTGTTGTCGCGCAGCCTGTCTCTTGCCGGCGTGGTCACCAGTCCCGTTGTCCTGTACCTCGTGATGACCGCAAGGGCGGGCAAGGGCCTTTCGTTCGGAATGACCTGGCTTTCGGCGGGGCTGGCCGCCGGAATCCTCGTCCTGGCGCTGCCGTTTCTCGCTGCGCGCACGCTTTCCGATCCCGTTGCCCATGCCCATCAGCTTGCCGCGCTCGACACGGCCTTTGCCGCGGGCTTCGTCTTCGCTCTCGTCCTGTCGGCGCAAATCGCCGTGCTCGCCTTCACCGGCGGCGGTGCCCTCCTCTTTACCCGGGAACTCGTGCTGCCTTACATGCTGCCGGGAATGGCGGAGGCCGGCAACCGGTTCGCCGGACGCATTGCCATTGCGATCGCCTTTCTGGCGGTGGCCTTCCTTGCAGCCTTCGCGCCCCTTCCGTCGGCCATTCTGGCATCGTTGGCCCTGCCGCTCTCCATCCAGCTCTTTCCGGCCCTTCTGGGTCTTGCCTTCGTGCGCTGGATCAGCCGCAGCGCCGTCATCATCGGCCTGATCCTGGGCGGCCTCTTCGTGTTTTTCACCGAGCCGCCCGGTCTCGTATTGTTCGAGGGGCTTTTCCTCGATCTTCCGTGGGGCCGCTGGCCGCTCACCATCCATTCGGCGCTCTGGGGCCTCGTGCTCAATCTGTCGGCGGTGCTGCTCGTCTCCATCTTCACCCGCAAGGGCGAGGAAAGGACGCGGCGCGACCGGCTGCATGACGAATTTGCGGCGCGCTGGCCGACGGACTTCGGCGGCAAGGCCGGGCGCGGCGCAAAATGGTCGTTGACGCTGATATGGGCCTTCCTCGCCATCGGGCCGGGCGCGATCCTCGGGAATACCTTCTTCAGCCAGCCGATCTTCACCGATGGAGACGCGGCGCTCGGTCTGCCTTCGCTGTGGGTGTGGCAGATACTGTTCTGGCTGCTCGGCGCCTTCCTGGTCTGGTGGCTGGCCGAGCCTGCAGGCCTTGGAAGGACCAGCGAGGACGGCCTGCGCGCGATCCGGCCCGAGCACCCCGACGGGGGGCAGGACCGCAACGAGGTCCCGGCCTGGATCGCCTCCTCGATCGCCCGCGTGGTGGAGCGATGAACCGGCCATAGCGCAAGGCGCTAGCGGCGATCCGACTTTGCTATTTCCCCCGTGGATGTTTTTCCGGGAACATGTGAGAAAACAAGAGGAAGGACCCCATGACGAGTTTCGATCCGACCGCTGACTATGCGGCGATCCGTGAAGGCGTGGCCAAAGTCTGCGCGAATTATCCGGGTGCATACTGGCGCGATCTCGACGCCCGGCGTGCCTATCCCAGGGAATTCGTGAACGCGCTCATCCACGAGGGGTATCTCGCGGCGATGATCCCGGAGGAATATGGCGGCTCGGGCCTCAACCTGACGGCATCGGCCGTCATTCTCGAGGAAATTCACCGCAACGGCTGCAATGCCGCCGCCTGCCACGCGCAGATGTATACGATGGGCACCGTGCTGAGGCACGGAAACGAGGAGCAGAAGCGCAGGTGGCTTCCCGCCATCGCCGATGGCTCGGTCCGGCTCCAGGCATTCGGCGTCACCGAACCCACGAGCGGCACCGACACGCTCGCCCTGAAGACCACGGCACGGCGGGAGGGCGATGAATACGTCATCAACGGCCAGAAGATCTGGACCTCCCGGGCGGAGCATTCGGACCTGATGGTGCTGCTCGCCCGCACCACGCCGCGCGACCAGGCAAAATCCAGGACGGACGGCCTTTCCGTCTTCCTTGTCGACCTGCGCGAGCATGTCGGCAAGGGGATCACGATCCGGCCGATCCGGGCGATGATCAATCATGCGACCACGGAAGTGTTTTTCGACAATGTGCGAATTCCGGCGTCCTCGCTGATCGGCGAAGAGGACAAGGGGTTCCGCTACATCCTGTCCGGCATGAATTCCGAGCGCATCCTCATCGCCGCCGAATGCATCGGCGATGCGAAATGGTTCATCGCGAAAGGAGCGGCCTATGCAAAGGAGCGCGTCATCTTCGGCGCGCCGATCGGCAAGAACCAGGGCGTTCAGTTTCCCCTGGCCGAGGCGCATGCCCACATGATGGCGGCGGAGGCGATCGTCTACCGGGCGGCGGCCATGTACGACAGCGGCCTCAATCCGGGCGTGGAGGCCAATACGGCCAAGATGCTTGCGGCGGATGCGAGCTGGGAAGCGGCGGAGGCCTGCCTTCAGACGCATGGCGGTTTCGGCTTCGCCGAGGAATACGACGTGGAGCGCAAGTTCCGCGAGGCGCGCCTCTACCAGGTGGCACCCATCTCCACCAACCTGATCCTGTGCTACATCGCCGAGCAGGTGCTCGGCCTGCCGAAATCCTACGGCGAGGCGCGCTGATGTCGGACATGGAGGCCCTGCTCGATCTCGCGCTCATGCCGGCAAGGGCCATCCCGGAAAGCGCCCGCCGGATGGCCCGTTTCTCGCTGTTCGACTGGATCGTCTGCGGAAGGGCCGGCAGGAGCGAGCCCCTTTCCGGGGCGCTTTGCGCGCTTGCCGCGGCGGAGAGCGGGGCGCAGGAGGCGGCGATCTTCGGCGGCGGACGGTATCCCGCCCGGCTCGCCGCCCTGGTAAACGGCGCCGTCAGCCATGCGCTCGATTATGACGATACCCATTTCGCCCATGTGGGACATCCCTCCGTCGGCATCTATCCGGCCGCGCTCGCTGCCGGCGAACTGAGCAATGCATCGGCCGCCGCCGTTGCGGACGCCTTCCTGATCGGTGCCGAGGCTTCGGTGCGGATCGGCCTCACGCTCGGACCGGCGCATTACAACAGGGGTTTTCACCAGACGGCCACCGCCGGCGCCTTCGGGGCGACCATTGCCGCAGGGCGCCTGCTCGGGCTCGACCGCGAGGCGATGCGTGTTGCACTGGGGCTGGCGGCGACCCGTGCCTCGGGCCTCAAATCCCAGTTCGGAACGATGGGCAAACCGTATAATGCCGGCATCGCGGCCTCCAACGGTGTGGAATGCGCCCGCCTTGCGGCGCTTGGCTTCACCTCCGCCGATGACGGGATTTACGGGCCGCAGGGCTTCCTGCCCACCCATACCGACAAGGAGGGCGCCGGCGCCTGGGACGCTCCGCCGCCGGAAACGTTTCTTTTCGAGGACGTCAAATACAAGCTGCACGCCTGCTGTCACGGGACGCATGCGATGATCGAGGCGCTCGCAGGCGCGGCAGATAGCGTCGGCCATCCGGTTCGTGCGGCGGACGTCAGGTCGCTTCACCTGAGGACAAGCCCGCGCTGGCTGAAAGTATGCGACATCAAGCAGCCCCGCACCGGCCTGGAAGTGAAGTTCAGCTATAACTGGCTCGCGGGCATGGTATTCGAGGGAATATCCACGGCCAGCGACCGGGCCTATGCCGACGCGCTCGCAGGTGACGGGCGCCTTGCCGCCTTTGCCCGCAAGGTCACCGTCAGCGGGGACGATGCCATCGGCGACATGCAGGCCGATTGCCGGCTGGAACTTGAGGACGGAACGGTCCTGCATCTCGTCCACGACCTCTCCCTGCGCCTGCCCGATCAGCGGATAGAACTGGCGCTCCGGGAAAAGGCGAGGGGCCTGATCGGCACAGAAGGCGATGGAATCTGGGCGGCGGTCGCGGGCCTCGACGGTATCTCCGCGCGCGTCCTGGCGACCTGCCTGGGAGGCAAGGCATGAGCGGATCGGCGTGGATCGGGCGCAAGAGCCGCCGGGAAGAGAGGATCACGCCGCGCCAGCTCGCCGAATTCCGCGTGACCTTCGGGGCGCTTCTCGATGAGCGCCCGGTTCCACCCGGCTTCCACTGGTGCCTCGTCCCGGATCTCGCACCCGCCGGCGACCTCGGACGCGACGGCCACCCCAGGCCGGGAATTTTCGTACCGGAGCTTCCCCTGCCGCGCCGCATGTGGGCCGGCGGGGAAATCGCCTTCGCCCGGGAGATCCCTCCCGACGCGCTGATGGAGCGGGTGAGCACGGTGCGTGACGTCGTTTCCAAATCCGGATCGACCGGCCCGCTTGCATTCGTGACCATCGACCATGAATGGCTGGCGGACGGGGTCCCGGTTCTCCGGGAACGGCAGGACCTCGTTTACCGGGAGGATCCGAAGCCGGGGGAGAAGCCGAAACCGCCGCAGGCGGAGCCTTGGGACGTGGAAAGCGCGGTGGCTTTCATGCCCGATGCGACGATGCTGTTCCGTTACTCCGCTCTTACCTTCAACGGCCACCGCATCCACTACGACCATCTCTACGCAACCGGCGTCGAAGGGTATGACGGTCTCGTCGTGCACGGTCCGATGCAGGCGATGGTGATGATGAACATGGCAAGCCGGCTCTTGGGGCGGCTTCCCTCGAATTTTCGCTATCGGGGCGTATCGCCGCTGATCTGTGGTGTGGAAGCCCTCATCGAGGCCCGCCCTGCCGCCGGCGGATACGAACTGCGCACCCGCACCGTCGACGGCGGGCTGACCATGATCGCCTCCGCAAGATGAACGGGCGCGCCCGGCCCCGCACCTTCCAAAATAGTTTTCGTGCCTAGCCGTCGAACGCTTCGAGCTCGGGCGTCAGCTTGCCTTCCCATATGCCGCGCCTGACGAGATCGCGGGCCACGGTCAGGGTGATCTTCTCCACGGCCTGGCAGGCCCTGCTCATCGGGCGCGCCGGGTTCGACACGAGATAGACCGGTCTCCAGATCGACGGTTCGATGATCGGGGACTTCACCAGCTCGCCGCGCGCGACGAAATCGTGCGCCGCGGCGGGCGCGAATATGGCAAATCCGGATCCGCGGGCGACCAGTTCCTTGATCTGGGTCATCGCATCCATTTCGATGACGACGTTCAGCTCGATGCCCTTTTCCGTGGCGTGACGCTGAATGGTCCGGGTCAGGCCATGGCTGGGAGAGGGCAGGATCAGATCCAGCCCGGCGATATCGGCAAGGCGCACTGGCACGCCCGGCTTTGTGTCGAGCGGCCAGTTATCAGGGGCGGCGAAGAAACAGAGCTGCTCGTCCAGGAGATGGCGCGCCCGGAACTGGTCCTTCCTGTCGATGTAGTAGAGAAACGCCATTTCCACCGTGCCGTCCTCCAGCCATGTGCGGATATAGCCGCTCATCGCCTCGATGGCCTGCAGGCGGACGGACGGCAGATCGATGCGGACGGTTTCCGCCAGGGGAACGGACATGACCATGGAGATCGACGGCGGCAGACCGAAGGTCACCTGGCCCCGCACGGCTCCGCCCGCCTCGCGCATTTCCGTGATGCACTGGTCGAGATTGCGGCATATCTCCCGGGCATGGCGCACGAGAAGCTGGCCCTCGTCCGTCAGCACGATTCCCCGCGGCGATCGTTCCATCAGGGGAACCCCGAGCTCTTCCTCGAGCCTGATCACATGCTGGGAAAGGGAAGGCTGCGCCACGCCGAGACGCTGCGATGCGGCCGACAGGGAGCGCTCTTCCGAGATCGCAATGAAGTACCGCAAATGCCGGATGTCCATGCCTGCGCCCCCTTCCGGCGGGCAGTTAGTCGGCTTTGATCTAGCCTGTCAAGGAAACATCTATTACCGGGCCTCGACGAGCCTCGCTAAGCTTTTCACCGAAGGGGAGAGGAGAGCTGAATGCGAGATCTTGACGGGATCCTCGTGGTTTCCTTGGAGCAGGCCGTGGCCGCTCCGCTTGCCACATCCCGGCTTGCCGATGCCGGGGCGCGGGTGATCAAGGTGGAAAGGCCGGAGGGCGATTTCGCCCGCGGCTACGATCATCTGGTGCACGGCGAAAGCGCCTATTTCGTCTGGATCAATCGCGGCAAGGAATCCATCTGTCTCGATCTTCGCCAGCCCGAGGACCTCGCGCTTCTCAAGCGCATGGTCGCGGAGGCCGACATCTTCGTGCAGAATCTCGCGCCTGGGGCCGCGGCCCGCCTGGGCGTGGGCGCCGACGCGATGACGGCGGCGCATCCGCGGCTCATCTATGTCTCGATCTCGGGCTATGGCGAAAATGGCCCCTACCGGGACCAGAAGGCCTACGACATGCTGATCCAGGGCGAAAGCGGCCTGATGTCGGTTACCGGTACGCCGGATGGCAGCGCCCGTGTCGGCATTTCGGTGTGCGATATCGCCGCCGGGGAGACCGCCTATGCCGCCATGCTGCAATCGCTGATCGCCCGCCAGAAAACGGGACGAGGCCGCGCCGTCGAGATTTCCCTCTTCCACACGATGGCCGACTGGATGAACGTGCCCTACCTGCAGACGCGCTACGGCGAGAAGGCCCCGCCCCGCCTCGGCATGCGGCATCCGACCATAGCCCCCTACGGCGCCTTCCGCTGCAAGGACGGGCGCGAGATACTGCTGAGCGTGCAGAACGACCGCGAATGGGCGGCCTTCGCGCAGAAGGTGCTCGGTGATGCGTCGCTCGCGACCGATGCCCGCTATGCACGCAACGTGGCGCGGGTCGCGCACATGGCCGAGATCGAGGCGATGATTGCAAAGGTCATGAAGAGGTACGACCGCGAGGAGGCGGTCGCGCTTCTGGGCGAAGCGGGTATTGCCTGCGGCCGGCTTTCCACGACCGGCGACCTCGCCGCCCATCCGCAAGCCTGGCATGTCGAGGTGCAGACGCCAAGCGGGCCCGTCGAAATGATGGGCCGTGGAGCGCGCTTTTCGGATGCATCTTTCGGGGGAGGGCGCGTGCCGGCGCTCGGCGAGCATTCTGCAGCGCTGAGGGCGGAATTCCACAGCCGGAGAGGCCGCGCGTGACTGCAATGCTCGATTGGCAATGCCTGCTCTTCGTGCCGGTCGGGGCCGATCGGCACCTCGAGAGCGCCATCCGCCACAGGCCGGATGCGGTTATACTGGATCTCGAGGACGCGATCGCGCCCGACGGCAAGCAGAAGGCGCGGCAGGATCTCGCGCGCTTTCAGGCAAGGCTGGCCGAGGCCGGCATCGATTGCGCCGTGAGGGTCAATTCGCCTCTCGGCATGATGGCGGCCGATATCCAGGCAGTCGACCCAGCAACGGCCCAAGCGCTGATCCTGCCGAAATGCGAAGGCCGGCGGCAGATCGAAAACGCCGTCGAGCTGGCGGGCGGGAACATCGGCATCATCGCGCTCGTGGAGACGCCGCGCGGCGTGGAGGGCACGGCGCTTCTGGCCGACACGCCGGGCCTTGCCGGTCTCATGCTCGGATCGGAGGACCTTTCCGCCGCGCTGGGCGTCCATCCCGACCGGGGCGTGCTCGAATGGCCCGCGGCGAGGCTGGCCATGGCCGCGGCCGGCCGTGGCCTGCTCGCCATCGGGTTTCCAGGTTCCATCGCCAATTTCCGGGACCTGGAGCTTTATCGCCGGCAGATCGAGCGCGCCCGCCATTTGGGCATGAACGCCGTGGCGGCCATTCACCCCGCGCAGATACCGGTCATCCGCGATGCGCTTGCTCCGGATGAAAGCGAAGCCGCATGGGCGCGCAAGGTACTCTCCTGCCTGGAGGCGTCCGCTGGCGGGCCGGTTTTCGCGCTGGACGGCTTGATGATCGATGCGCCCGTCATCGCAAGGGCAAGAAGGATCGTTGCGCGCGTGGGATGATTGCCGGCACCCCCGATTTGGAGCCCGTCAGCGAAAGATCGCCTGATCGCGCGCGACTGCCCCTGTCATGGCCGCAACGACCAGCCGCAGGCGCTCGACGCGCTTCAGGTCGTTGTGAAACGAGATCCAGTAGGACCGGGTCAGCGTCGTATCCGGCAGGATCGGCACGAGATCGGGATAGGCATGCGCCATGAACCTGGGCAGCACGCCGAGCGCCGCACCGCTGAGCACGGTCTGAAGCTGCGCGGCGATGCTGCTGCTCTTCAACTGCGCGCGAAGGTTCCTGCCGAGCGCACGCATGTAGTCGAGCTCGTCGGTATGCAGCAGCTGGTCGATATATCCGCAGAGCCGGTGGTCCTGCAGGTCCTGCGCCGAGCGCGGCACCGCATTGACGGTGAAATAGGCCGGGCTGCCGTAGAATTGCAGCGTGTAGTCCGTCAGCTTGCGGAAGGTCAGGTCGCCGGCGGTCGGCCGGTCGAGGGTGATGGCGATGTCGGCTTCGCGGTCGGCCAGCGAGAAGTTGCGCGGCAGCGCGATGAGCTCGATGGAAATCTCCGGATAGGCTGCGACGATCTCCCCGATGCGCCCGGCGAGGTAGCCGATCCCGAGCCCTTCCGGCGCACCGACGGTCACCGATCCGCCGCGGACAGCCCGGGCCGCGTCGATCTCGGCCATATCCCTGATCAGCGCGGTCTCCATCTTCTCCGCCGTTCGTTGCAGCCTGGAGCCGGCATCGGTGATGCGCAGCCTGCGGCCCGCCCGGTGGAAAAGCTCGATCCCGATCGCGGCTTCAAGCTGCGAGAGCCGTCGCGACAGCGTGGAATGGTCGTAGCCCAGCGTGCGCGCGGCATCGGTTATCGTCCCCTGCCGCGCGATCGCCAGGAAAAGCCGCAGGTCATCCCAATCCATTCTGCACCCTTTTTCGCACACGGTATGTGCATTTATCCCCATTGCATGCCGGCCGGCAACGCGGAAGATGGACGCATGTCCGGGGGGAAGCCATGAACGATACCGAAGCAATGGAATTCGACTATATCGTCGTCGGCGCGGGAACGGCCGGTTGCGTCGTCGCCGAGCAATTGTCGCGCGACCGGACGCGGCGCGTGCTCGTGCTGGAAGCCGGCGGCATGGACGACTGGATCTGGTTCCACATTCCCGTCGGCTATCTCTTCGCCATCGGCAATCCGCGCTCCGACTGGATGTTCCGCACCGAAAGCGAACCCGGCCTCAACGGCAGGTCGCTGGCCTATCCGCGCGGCAAGGTGATTGGCGGGTCCTCCGCCATCAACGCCATGATTTCCATGCGCGGCCAGGCCGCGGACTACGACCACTGGCGCTCGCTCGGGCTCGCCGGATGGGGGTGGGGCGACGTGCTGCCGCTGTTTCGCGAGCTGGAGGATCATTTCCTCGGGGCGAGCGACACGCATGGTGCGGGCGGCGGATGGCGGATCGAGGCCCCGCGCCTTGCCTGGCCGGTGCTCGACGCGGTGCGCGAAGCGGCCGGCCAGATGGGCATCGCCCCGACGGCGGACTTCAATACCGGAAACAACGAAGGCGCCGGCTATTTCCACGTCAACCAGAAGCGCGGCCGGCGCTGGTCCTCCGCCCGTGGCTTCCTCAAACCGGCCCTGTCGCGCGGCAATGTGAAACTCGAGACGCAGGTTCTCGTGAACCGGCTGCATGTGGCGGGCACGCGCGTTTGCGGGGTCGAATACACGAAGGGCGGCCGGACATGCGTCGCGCGCGCCCGCGCGACGGTGGTTCTCTGCTCCGGCTCGATCGGCTCGGTCCAGGTCCTGCAGCGATCCGGCATCGGCAACGGCGATTTCCTGGCGGGCCTGGGCATCCGGCCGGTGCTTCACGCGCCCGGCGTCGGCGAGAACCTGCAGGACCATCTCCAGCAGCGCGCGATCTACAAGGTCGCCAATGTCCGCACGCTCAACGAAATGTACCATTCCCTTTTCGGACGCGGCTGGATGGGGCTGCAATATGCCTTCGCCCGGCGCGGACCGCTGACCATGGCGCCCTCCCAGCTCGGCATCTTCACCCGCTCCAGTGCGGACCATGCACGGGCGAACATCCAGTTCCATGTGCAGCCGCTCTCGCTCGACAAGTTCGGCGATCCCCTGCACCGCTTCCCGGCGATCACGGTCAGCGCCTGCAACCTCAGGCCGACGTCCCGCGGGAGCGTGCGCATCACCGGCGCGGCACCGCAGGACCTGCCGCGGATCGCGCCGAACTATCTTTCGACGGAGGAGGACCGCAAGGTCGCGGCCGACGCCATTCGCGTGACGCGCCGCCTGATGGTGCAGCCGGCGCTGGCGCGCTTGCAGCCGGTGGAATACCTGCCGGGCCCTTCGGTGGGTGACGACGAAGAGAGCCTGGCGAAGGCCGCCGGCGATATAGGGACGACGATCTTCCACCCCGTCGGCACGGCGAAGATGGGCGCGCTGGATGATCCGATGGCCGTCGTGGACGAGCGGCTGCGCCTGCGCGGGCTGGACGGCCTGCGGGTCATCGACGCTTCGATCATGCCGACGATCACGTCAGGCAACACCAACACGCCGACGGCCCTCATCGCGCTCAAGGGCGCGAAAATGATCGCCGAGGATTTCCGGTGAATGCATGGGTCCCGTTCGCACACCGTTGTCCTTCCGGCTATGCGCACATGCTGAGCCACAGGACACCGGCGAAACACAACGTGGCAAGGATCGCCGCGCCATTGGCCAGGGCGCCGATCCTCGCAAGCGGTGATGTCGGCCCGTTCCGTCTCGCCTTCCACGAGAGGGCGAGGAGAACGGCGACGATGGCCACGGCTGTCATGATCAATGCCAGGCGGAGCGTCGAGATCGGGCCTATCATCCGGTCGTCCCAGCCCGCGCGGCAGCCGGTTGCCTGAAGCGCATACAGCAGCAGGAAGCCGGCGGCCCAGCCGATCCAGACTGCGAAGAGACGAAGGAGGGGATTTCCGCTCATGCGCCCGCTCCACCGACCAGGAGTTTGAGGACGAACGGGAATGCCATGGCGGCCAGCCCCGTGACCAGGGTGAACAGGTGCCAGAGCCGCCCCAGGCGCAGGTCGAGATCCCTCAGGCGAGAGACATTGCCGCGTCTGATGCGCCAGACGCCGAACAGCGACAGGACGAAGCCGACGGCAACGTGAAAGGCGGCATAGCTCTTCACGGCGAAGATGCTGGCGACGGCGGCGTGCCGTGTCGCCTCGCCCTGGATGGCGGCAAGGAAGGCGAGGAGAATGACCAGTGCCGCGCCATGGGCCAGTGCGGCGATGCACAGGTTCCGCGCCGTCCTGTCATTGTCGGAAAGGCGCCTGCTGCCGAAGAAAGCCGCGACGATCAAGGTCGCGACGACCGCCAGGCAAGTGAAGGTATCGAGGGGGATGCCGAGGCCGGGCGGCCAGTTCGGGGCCGACAGCCACAGGAAGAGCGCGCCGAAGAGCAGCGAAGCATAGAGCGTGGCGTCGGCGGCGAGCGTGAAGACCATCGCCCAGTAGGATGGCGGTCTCTCTGTCTGGTAATGGTGCGGCAGGTCCGGACCGCGCCCGACGGGCAGGTCGGCGAGATCGGACGTCGGGCCGCAGTCGCGGGTCCATAGCAGGAACAGCGCGGTGACGACGAGGATGGCCAGCGGGGCGAGCCAGTAGAGTTTCAGGAGGAGAAGGGCGAAGACGCTGCCGGTCGCAAGCGCGGTCAGCAGGGGAAGATACGTCCGTTTCGGCAGGACGACGACGTGCTCGGGCTTCCCCGTCACCATGTCCACGCCGAGAACCTCCATCCAGTCGTTGCGGGCGGCGCCGAGAAAGCCGTTCCCGGCCGCGAGCGCGGGGCCGAGCGTGTCGGGGTCCAGCCGGTCGGCCCGTTCGGCGACCTCGGGCAGCGAGGCGAAGGCATAGGCGGGCGGCGGGGTGGGCATCGCCCATTCCAGCGTGCCCGCTTGCCAGGGATTGCGCCGGAAGGGCTTGCCGAAGACGGCGAGCAGCAGGAAATCGAGCGCCACGAGCGCGAAGCCCGTCGTCATGATGAAGCCGCCCATGGAGGAGACGAAATTCAGCACCTCCCAGCCCGCCTCCGGCGGATAGGTGGAGATGCGCCGCGGCATGCCGCGCAGCCCCGTCAGGTGCATGGAAAAGAAGGTCAGGTTGAAGCCGATGAAGATCATCCAGAAGGCGGCATGCGAGAGATGCTGCACGGATTGCCGGCCGAAGATATGCGGCAGCCAGTAATAGGCCGCCGCCATCATCGGGAAGACGAAGCCGCCGACCAGCACGTAATGCAGATGGGCGACGACGAAATGGGTGTCGTGCGCCTGCCAGTCGAACGGCACCATGGCGAGCATCACGCCCGTCAGCCCGCCGAGCACGAAGACGAACAGGAAGCCGAAGACGTGCAGCATGGGGACCGACATGCGCGGCCGGCCATGGGCGAGCGTCGCCAGCCACGCGAAGATCTGCACGCCGGTCGGCACCGCCGCCAACCCGCTCGCCGCGGAGAAGAAGGAGAGGGCGACGTGGGGAATGCCCACCGTGTACATGTGGTGGACCCATAGCCCGAAGGAGAGGAAGGCGAGCGCGATGACCGCCGCCACGACGATCTCGTAGCCTTCGAGCGGCCGGCGCGCGAGCGTCGGGATGATCGTCGAGAGCGCGCCGGCGGCCGGCAGGAAGATGATATAGACCTCGGGATGGCCGAACAGCCAGAAGAGATGCTGCCAGAGCAGCGGATCGCCGCCGCGGCCGGGGTCGAAGAACGGCAGGCCGAAGGCGCGCTCGGCCTCCAGCAGGATGGAGCCGAGGATGAGCGGCGGAAAGCCGATCAGCATCATGCCGGCGACGATCAGCATGTACCAGGCGAAGATCGGCATGCGCGTCAGCGACATGCCGGGCGCCCGCAGCTTGAGGATCGAGACGAGGATTTCCACGGCGGCGGAAAGCGCCGAGATCTCGACGAAGGTGATGCCGAGCAGCCAGACGTCCGCGTTGACGCCCGGCATGTAGGTGGATGAGGAAAGCGGGGTGTACATGAACCAGCCGCCATCCGGCGCCACGCCGGCCAGAAGCGCCCCGACCAGGAACGATCCGCCGAAGAGGTAGCACCAGTAGCCGTAGGCGGACATGCGGGGGAAGGCGAGGTCGCGGCTGCCCAGCATCTTCGGCAGCAGATACATGGCCAGTCCCTCGAAGAAGGGGATGGCGAAGAGGAACATCATCACCACGCCGTGCATGGTGAAGACCTGCGCATAGGCGGCGGCGTCGAGGAAGGCGCTTTTCGTCGTGGCGAGCTGCGTGCGGATCAGCATGGCCAGCACGCCGCCGATGGCGAAGAAGACGAGCGCCGTCAGCATGAAGCGCTTGCCGATGACCGTGTGGTTGACCGCCTGGAGGCGGCACCATCCCGGCGGCGTGCCCCAGATGGCCGTCAGCTCCCGGTGAAGGCGAAGCGCCGCGCGGCGCGGTGCCGGCGTCATCGCGCGCCCTCCTGTTCCAGGCCGGCAAGGACCGTTTCATATTCCTCAGGCGAATGGGCGTGGACCTCGAAGAACATGCCCTCGTGACCCGTGCCGCAATATTCCGAACAGATGCCGCCATAGACGCCGGGGCGGTCGGCCAGGATGCGCACCTTTGTGGCATGGCCGGGGATCGCGTCGATCTTGCCGCCGAGGCGCGGGGCCCAGAAGCTGTGGATCACGTCGTCGCTGGTCGCCGTCACCACGATTGTCCTTCCGGCGGGAATGTGGAGAACGCCCTCGCTGCTGCGCGTGCCGCCGGCATAGCGGAAGTCCCAGCGCCACATGCTGCCATGGGCCTCCACTTCGAGAGGATCGCCCGCCCGGCCGGTAAGGATGTATTCGCCGCGCATCAGGCCGTGGCCGATGAGCGCAACCAGGGTGACGAGTGGAAAGGCGACGCCGCCGATCCATATCCATCGCGAGGGCGAAACCCGCCGTCCCGGTCCGGGCCGGAAGAGGACGAGGAGGAAGAGGCCGAGAACGACAAGGAAGATCACGGCGGCGCCCGCCAGCATCAGCCACCAGAGGTCGGCGATCGCGGCGGCGAAGGGGCCGGCGGGGTCGAGCGCGGAGAGATCACCGGTGCAGCCGGCAAGTGCAAGGGGCGCGGAAAAGGCGGACAAGGCGCGGAACCCGACGGCCTGCCGCATGGTTATCGGGCGGAAGGGAGAACGGGCATGGAAGAAACGCAGGACCGGGGAAATCCGGTCATCCAGAAGGTGGAGGAGAAGGATGCGAGCTCGCTGGTCGCCATCAGCGGCCACCCGCTGCATGCCATGAGCGTGCACTTCCCCATCGCCTTCGTCTTCGCCACGCTCGGCGTGGACCTGCTCTACTGGTGGACGGGCGATGCGTTCTGGCTGCGCGTCGGGCTGTGGTCGTCCGGCGGCGCGTTCTTCCTCGGCATGGCCGCCGGGGCGGTCGGGACAGCCGAGCTGCTGCTGGTGCCGGGCATCCGTGCGCGCGTCGCCAGTTGGGCGCATGCCATCGCCGCCATGACCCTCATCGCCGTGATGGGCGCGAACTGGGGCCTGCGCGCGACGAACCTGCTCGACGTCCTGCCGCAGGGATTGTTCCTGTCGGGCCTTTCCGCCGTCCTGACGGGGATTGCCGGTTGGCACGGCGGCAAGCTGATCTTCGATCACGGCGTCGGCCTCATGGTTTCGTCCAGGGATTGAATTCGCCATAGAGGCGCCCGAGGCCGCCCGGCTCGGAAAGGACGTCGAGGAAGGCAAGGTCGATCGCCGGCTTGGCGAGGACGACGAAGAAGATCGTGACCACCACCCCGGCGCTCAATACCGTCGCCATGACGAAGCGCCAGACCGGATAGACCTCCCCTTCGCGAAAGAGCCGGATGACGACGAGCCCGGTGAGGACATGGAAGACGGAGAGGACGCCGACGAAGGCGAGCTTGACCGAGAACCACGGCTCGAAGGTATGGCGCAGGAAGATCAGCGCCGTCCCCGTCATGACGGCAAGGAAGGCGGCGGGCGAGATGATGGCGACATAGGCGAAGCGGACGAGGCGCTGCAGGCGCAGCAGCGCGTCCCGGTCTTCCACATGCGTCCTCTGCACGTAGAGCCCCGGCAGGCTGACCACGCCGGCCGCCCAGATCGCGATCGCCGCGATGTGCACGAACTTGGCGAGCGCGATCATGGGACCCGCCGATCAAGGCCGCGCTCCGCGAGGGTGGCGTGGAGACGCCACAGCACCGCCAGCAGGTAGGGCCCGGCCGCCGGAACCCACATCAGCACGCCGGCAAGCTGCTGGTCCTCCAGCGGCGTCAGGCCGAAGGCGGCGGTCGTCGCCAGATGCGCGTCGTAGAGCGGTTCGCGCGCGAAGGTGAGGAGCGCGGCGAGCATGCCCATCTGGACCATGGTGCCGAACAGGAGGGCGCAGGCATTGCCGAGCGGCGTGCGCGGGCTGAGCGCCACCCCCCAGAGCCAGATCGCCGAGCCGAGCAGGGAAAGCTGCATCAGCCAGTAGGCGGCATGGGAGGACAGCGCGAAGGCGTAGGCCGACGGCGAGTGCCAGAGCCAGAACAGCAGCGTATGGACGGCGAAGGCGAATTGCGGTGCACGCCAGTCCCGACGGCCGAGCGCCAGCGCAAGGAACGGTGCGGCGACGGCGACGAGCAGGACGTGATGCAGCACCCGCGCGGAAAACAGCGCCGAGGCCAGCGCGCAGAGCGGCGAGACGAAGGCGACGACGAGGACGAACAGTCCGAGCGCGGCGAAGGTGTGCCCATCCCTCTCTCGCAGGAGGGTGAAAGCCAGGGCGGCCAGCGCCGCGAGCAGGACCGGATCGAGGTTCCAGCGCCATGGCAGGCTCGCTGCATCGGGCGCGGGGCCGCAATAGATGTCGTAGAGGGTCTGCACCATCGCCGTCTCCATTCAGGACTCCGGTCAGGGCGGACCGCCGGCGAGCAGGCTCCTCAGGTCGCGGACCTCGTCCGCCTCCACCGCGCCGCCGGAATTACCCCAACTCGATCTGACATAGGTCGCGACGGCCGCTATTCCATCGTCGTCGAGCTTCCAGCCGAAGGCGGGCATGGTCAGCGGAGAAGGATGCCTCTTCGTGGGCACCGCGCGCGCGCCTTCGAGGATCACGCGGATGACGGTCGTGGCATCCGGATTGTTCACATTGCCCGAGCCTGCAAGGGGCGGGAAGAAGCGCGGAACGCCGCTGCCGTCAGAGACGTGGCAGGCGCTGCAATTGTCGAAATAGATCGCCGCGCCCGCCTTCATCACCGCGTCGTCGGGCGTTGCCGGCGCCGCGCGTTCCTCGCCGTCGAGATCCTTGAGATAGGTGGCGATCGCCGCCAGGTCCGTCTCGGTCATGTGCTGCGTTGAGTAGGAGATGACCTCGGACATGATCGAGAAGGCGGCGCTGTGGGCGTTTCGCCCGGTTTGCAGGAATTCGACGATCGCCGCCTTCGACCATGCCTCCAGCCCGCCATGCCGGCCGCCGCGGATATCCGGCGCGGCCCAGTTCTCCAGCTTGCCGCCGGCAAGGTGCCTGCTCTTCTTGTCCGCGCCGAGCAGGTTCTTCTCCGTGTGGCAGCCCGAACAGTGTCCCGGCCCCTCGACGAGATATGCGCCCCGGTTCCACTCCTGGGATTTTGCGGGGTCGGGCCGGAAGACGCCGGGCTCGAAGAAGGTCATGTTCCAGCCCTTGACGGTGGTGCGCCAGCTCAGCGGGAAGGGCAGCTCGTTCTCCGGCTTCTTCTTGCGCACGGGATCGAGCGTCGCGAGATAATCGTAGATCGCGTCCACATCCTCGCGCGGCATCTTCGTGAAATGCGGATAGGGAAAGGCGGGGTAGAGCTGCGAGCCGTCCTTCGCCTTGCCCTCGTGCATCGCCCGCCAGAAGTCGTCCTTGGTCCAGCGTCCGAGGCCGGTTTCGGTGTCGAAGGTGATGTTGGGGGTATAGATCAAGCCGAAGGGCGTTTCCAGCGCACGGCTGCCGGCGAAGGGCTCCTCGCCCGGCGGGGTATGGCATCCCTGGCAATTGCCGGCCTGCGTCAGGTAGCGCCCGCGCTCGAGCTGGGAAAAATCGTTGGCCTGGCCGGCCTGTGCGGAGCCGAGAAGGGCCGAGCCGGCGATGAGGAGGGGCGCGCTCTTCCTCATGCCTGCACCATCGGGCCGGGATCGCGAAGGTAACGGGACCTGATCGCCTCCGCCGCCCAGTAGGTCAGCGCCGCGACGGTGCCGGTCGGGTTGTAGCCGGCATTCTGGGGAAAGACGCCCGCGCCCATGACGAAGAGGTTCGGCACGTCCCAGCTCTGCAGGTAGCGGTTGACGACGCTGTTTTGCGGCGTGCTGCCCATGATCGTGCCGCCCGTATTGTGCGTCGTCTGGTAGGGCATGGAATCGTAGGCGCCCTCCCGGGCGTTGACCTTGATCTCCCTGCCGCCCATGCGCGCCGCGATCTCCCGGGCGCGGTCGGTGAGGTAGGCCGTCATCGCCCGGTCGTTCGGCGTGAAATCGTACGTCATGCGCAGCAGCGGCCGGCCGTAGACGTCGGTATAGATCGGGTCGAGGTCCAGGTGGTTCTGCGCATAGGCCATGGACGCGCCATGGGTCGAGACGCTGGTCGACTTCAGGAAGTTCTCCTTGACGGCCTTCTTCCAGCCCGCGCCCCATTCCGGCGTCCCCTCCGGGGTGCGGTGCGTCTCGATAGGCCGCGCATTGGTCGTCCAGCAGGCGAGATAGCCGCCGCCGATGAAGCCGAGCCCGGCATGGTCGAAATTGTCGCCGTTGTACTCGTCGATCACCATGCCGAGCGCGCCGGCCCCGACGAACTGGTTGGTGTACCTGTCCTCGTAGAAGACGTCGACGGAGGAGACCACCTGATAGCAGTAGTTCTTGCCGACAAGGCCCTCGCCGCTGCGCGGGTCGTAGGTCCTGCCTATGCCGGAGAGCATCATCAGGCGGGCGTTCTGCAAGGGGTATGCGCACAGGATGACGATCCCGGCCGGCTGCTCGAAGACCTCGCCATGCACGTCGACATGCGTGACGCCCGTGGCGCGCCGACCGCTGCTGTCGCGCCGGATCTCCAGCACCTCGTTGTGCGTCTTCAGCGTGAAGTTCGGCTTTCCCATCAGCACGGGCAGGATCGTCGTCTGCGGAATGGCCTTGGAATAGTTGCCGCAGCCGTATTTCTCGCAGAAGCCGCAATAGGTGCATGGTGCGAGCTGGACGCCGAGCGGATTGGTATAGGGGCGGCTCATGTTCGCGGATGGTGCGGGAAAGGGCTTCAGGCCGAGTTCCGCCGCCGCGGCGCCGAACTGCTTCTGGGCGAATGTCATCTCCATGGGCGGATTGGGATATTCGTCGCTGCGCCGGCCCTCGAAGGGATTGCCGCCCGCCTGCAGCGCGCCGCGCAGGTTGCCCGCCTTGCCGCCGATTCCGCAGAGCTTCTCGAAGCGGTCGAAATGGGGTTCCAGTTCGTCATAAGTGACGCCGTAATCCTGCACGGTCATGCCGTCCGGCAACGGGCCGTAGCGGTCGGCATTGTGGCTGGCGGCAATGAAATCCGACGGCAGGAAGCGGAAGGTCTGGCCATTCCAGTGCACGCCGCTTCCGCCGACGCCGCTGCCCGGCAGGAACGATCCCCAGCGACGCATCGGCAGCGCCGTCTGGCTGGCGTTGTTGCGGAAGGTGAGTGTTTCGCGGGCCGTGTCCTGGAACATCTCGTGCCGCCAGTAGAAGCGCAATTCGTCGGGGGCGAGGGTCGGCGGAAAGTGGGTCGGCGTGTCGCGCCAGCCGCCGCGCTCAAGCGCCAGCACTTCGAGGCCCGCCTCCGTCAGTTCCTGCGCCATGATCGCGCCGGTCCAGCCGAAGCCGACGAGCACCACATCCACCGGCGGCAATTTTCTCGCCATTCCTCTGCCCTCCTCTTATGGGGTTTTCCACTCCGATCGTCCGGCAAGACCGACGGGAGGGATGTCGAGGCGCTTGCCGTCATGGTCGAGATAGTCGCGGTAGTCGTAGCGCGCGCCGGGAAAGCCGACGAGCCGCCAGCCTGCCATGTCCCGGTTGCCGCCATAGATCGGATCGCTGAAGAAGCCCTCGATGGTGTTTTCGAGAACAAGCGCGAAGAAGGCCGGCGCCGCGACGCCCTCGAATTCGAGCTCGCCGTCCTCCATCGCGGCGAGGATGTCGTCCTGCACCCCGGCGTCGAGCTCGTCGAACGCCTTTCCGTCATGGCTCCCGCGACAGTGCGCGTCGAGTGCGGCGAGCGCCTTGCGGTAAAGCCCGGCCGGGGGGCTTTCGGATTGGTATCCCTGCTCGTCCGTGCCCTTGGAGAAAGGCCCCTTCATGTACCAGCGTTCGCCGCGGCCAAAAAAGCCGGCAAGCTGCCGGTCGATGAAGGTGACGACGTCGGCCTCGTCGGCGCCCGGGCCGGTGTCGTCCGACGGGATCAGGCGCGCGCTGATGGCGCGCACGCAGGCACGCTCGGCGGCGGTGAAGAACGTCCGGGCGGGGTCCGGTACGGCAGGCCGATCCGCCAGTCCGGGAACCCATGGAATTCCCGATATGGTCCGTCCGAAAGCAGGCGCGGCAATCGCTGCACTTGCAAGCATGATCGAATGAATGAACTGTCGCCGCGTCGCCAAATCGCTCCTCCCGCATCCATTGGCCTGAACCGCGGGAGGTTTTGAATGGTTCCAAAACAAAGAATTGACTGGCCGTGACCTTGCCGTGATGACGGCCGCGGCTATTTTCGCAGGTCAGGAAGAGACCCGGAACCGACCCCTCATGCAACAGTCGCAGACAAGGCGTCACGGCGGCGGGCGTAAGACGAACGGTCGACCATCACGTCCGCGCAGGGAAAAGCAATGTTCATATACCGGGTTGGCTTCATCGTAATATTGACCTTGGTCACCATCGCGTTTTTCGCCGTTGTGACGCCGTTCTACTCTGCCGTTCTTTGGGCCGTCATCTTCGCGATCATCTTCTTTCCCGTCCACGCTCGAATCGAACGCGGCCTCGGCAATCACAGGAACTTTGCGGCCCTCGCTTCCGTGATGGCGTGTCTTTGCCTCGTCATCGTTCCGGGCCTTGTCGTGCTGACGTCGCTGGTCGCGCAGGCAAGCCAGATCTACCAGCGCGTGGAGAGCGGAGACATCGATCTTCCCGGGCTGTTGAAGAAGCTGGAGGACGCCCTGCCGCTCTTCGTCAGGGAGCACATCGAATCCGTCAGCGTGGGAGGGCTCGGGCAACTGCCGGAGGGCCTGGCATCGGCCGTGCTGGGAGGCGGCAGCTTCTTTGCGGGGCGCGCGCTGAGCCTTGGCCAGAGCACGTTGGCCTTCTTTCTTTCGTTCGGCATCATGCTGTACCTGCTGTTCTTTCTTTTCCGCGATGGCCGGGTTCTGTCGCGGATGATCTTGCGCGCCGTACCGCTCAGCGACGATCATACCCGGCAGTTTGCCGCGAAGTTCACCTCGACCGTGCGTGCAACGGTTCGCGGCAACGTGATCATCGCCGTGGTTCAAGGCCTGATCGGCGGCATCGCCTTCTGGGCCCTCGATCTCCAGCCGGCACTGCTCTGGGGTGTCGCCATGAGCCTCCTGTCTCTCCTGCCGGCCGTCGGCGCCGCGCTGATCTGGATTCCCGCTGCTGCCTATCTCGCGCTCCTCGGCATGTGGTGGCAGGCCGTCGTTCTGACCCTCGTCGGGGTCTTCGTGATCGGGCTCGTGGACAACCTGCTGCGTCCGCCCCTGGTGGGCCAGGAAACCAAGCTGCCGGACTATGTCGTGCTGATCTCGACGCTCGGCGGCATCGCGCTGATCGGCATCAACGGATTCGTCGTCGGGCCGATGGTGGCCGCGCTCTTCATGTCGGCTTGGTCGATCTTCGTGGCCGAGCGGCAGCTCCCCGGGGACAAGCCGAAAGCCGGCCTGCCATGGACGCAGCAATAGGGGCATCCTTCGTGTGGAAGGCGCCTAGGATCCGGTGTTCCGGATCGCGGCGCTTCCCGCGTGCGCGAATGGACAGGAAACGGGATCGCTCACGGGCGTTGCATTGCGTTGCGAGCGAAAGGCTGCGGATTTCTCATAGGACAGCTTGCGAAGACGCATGATCGAGCCGAGCGGCCGATGCGCCGCGATGCCGTTCCAGGGACTGAAGCGCATGCCGTCATCCACGGCGACCGAACGGTCTTCGTTCCAGGCCGCTTGAGGCCCGGCGACGAGCCGGGCGACCGTGACGAAGGGGCTCATCGTCTCGTCCCAGGCTTCGACGCTTTCGACCGGCATGTAGTCGAGGCCGGTGCACAATTGGGCCTGAAGGTGCCAGACGGCCGTTTCCTCGATAAAGAAACGCTCGACCGCGTGTCGGACGACATCGGGATCGTCGCCGGTATCGAGCCGCGTTCCGGCCAGCGCCCGGAGATTGTCGGAAGCGGGAACGATGGCGAGTTTGGCGATGTAGTCGCCGTGGCGCAGCGGCAATTGGGAGAAGAAGCTTTCGCCGAGAATGTGGGTCGGCGGATTGCCGCCGAGCGACTTGAGCGTCGCGCTTTCCCCGCCGACCGCCTCGACGACGGATTCAAGCCCCTTGAAGACCCTGGAAAGCAGCTCCTTGGCGCCTTCGAGGCGGTCGGTCGTCAAGGCCAGCATCTTCAGGCTGCGCAGGAACGCCTTTGCGCTCGGCGAATTGAAGGCTTTCCCGTTCACCATCACGAAGTCCTGGCTCGCGGAGCCGTCCGAACCGGGCAATCGTGCGCCATCGACGTCAAGCACCTTCAAGGCCATGCCGCGGGGCGTGGAAACGCTGTCGTGCAACAGATCGCCCGGCGTCGTGGAGAGCCGGAGGACGGCGTCATGGGTCCGAGGCGCGGCAAAAATGCCTTGAGCCAGTTCCGGCGGAAGGTCGGGGAGGATTTCGAGGCGCGCGGCGAGCAGGCCGTGGCTCTTTGCATGCACGCAGCGGATCGCATGGCCGCTGTCGGCATAGGTCTTCTCGGCGATGGACAGCATCGTCTCCGCGAGCTCGCGCGCGGTTTGCGGCTCGTCCGGTTCGACATGCTCGACGTCGGGGTGGTAGCGAAGCGGCGTGACGGCGAGGCGGCCGGTCATTGAACGATCTCGCTTTCCAGGATCTTGTCGATCGTGATCGGCAGATCGCGGATGCGCTTGCCGGTCGCGTGGAAGATCGCGTTCGACACGGCGGCGGCAACGCCGACGATGCCGATCTCGCCAAGGCCCTTCACGCCGATCGGGCTTGCCTTGTCGTCGTCCTCCTCGACGAAGATCACGTCGATGTCGTGGATATCCGCATGGGCGGGCACATGATACTCGGCCAGGTTATGGTTCATGATGCGGCCGGTGCGGTGATCGATCATGCCCTCCTCGTGGAGAGCCATGCCGATGCCCATCACCACGCCCCCGAGAATCTGGCTGCGGGCCGTCTTGGGATTGAGGATCCGGCCGGCGGCGATGGCGCTGACCACGCGCGTCACGCGCACGACGCCCAGCTCCTCGTCCACCTTTACCTCGACGAAGACCGCCGAATGGCTGTAGGCGGCATAGCGCATCATGGACAGCATATCGGGGCCGACCTTGGCGTGTTCCTCGATCGTGTCGAGGCCGGCTGCCGCCATGATGTCGGCAAGGGCGATGCCGGCCTGGTGGTTGCTTTCGAGGACGAGGCGTCCGTCGGCGATTTCGACGTGCTCTTCGCTCGCCTCGGCGAGCGGCGAATTCTCCATCGACCCGGCATGGCGAAGAAGCGTCGTCACGACGGCTTTCGCCGCCGCCTGCACGGCCGAGCCGGTGGTCGCCGCTGTCCAGGATCCGCCTTCGACACCGGTCTTCGGAAGATCGGAGCTCCCGATGTCGACGGTCACCGCATCGATCGGGCAATCGAACGTTTCCGCCGCGATCTGGCCGAGGATCGTGTAGGTCCCGGTTCCGATGTCGGAGGCCGCCGCGCTGACCGTGACCCTGCCGTCGGCCGACAGGCGGACCTTCGCTTCGCCTTTCGACATCATGGCTTCCCAGATGCCGCCCGCCATGCCCCAGCCGACGAGGTCGTTGCCCTCGCGCATGGAGCGCGGCTCCGGCGAGCGCTCCGGCCAGCCGAAACGCGCCGCGCCCTCGCGGTAGCAGGCATGCAACGCCTTGGAGGTGATGGCCTTGTCCTGGTTCTGGTCGCGGTGGACGAAATTGCGCACCCTCAGTTCCAGCGGATCGATGCCGACCTCATGGGCAAGCTCGTCCATGGCCGTTTCGAGCGCGGCGATGCCGCTCGCCGCGCCCGGTGCGCGCATGTCGCCGGGCGTTGCGAGGTCGAGCTTGACGAGCTCGTAGGAGATTTTCACATTATCGCATTTGTAGGCGAGGCCGGACCAGTTCGCGACGTTCTCCTGATAGTCTTCATGGCGGGAGGTGGCATGCACGGCATGGTGCAGGACGGCCTGAAGACGGCCATCCGCATCCGCCGCCAGCGAGACGGTCTGCACGCAGGAGGGGCGCCAGGAGAGGTAGAACATTTCCCGCCGGGTCATCTCCACCTTCATCGACCGGCTGAGGTCGAGGCTCGCCATCACGGCCAGGAAGAGGTGATGCTTCGGCCGCAGCGCCTGGCCGAAGGCGCCGCCGACGAAGTCGTTCTTCACGATCACTTTGTCGGGGTCGAGGCCGAATACGCCGCAGACATAGTCGCGGCTGTTCTGCGAGCCCTGCGTCTTGTCGTGGATCGTCAGCACGCCGTCATCCTCGAAGCGCACGGTGGCCGCGAACAGCTCCATCGGGTTGTGATGCTCGCCCGAGAGCAGATAATCGGCGGAGATCTTGTGCGGTGCCGCGGCAAAGGCGGCCTCGGCGTCGCCGCGCGGGGGCGGAGGCAGGAGCTGCTTCATGCGGGCGACCGGCGGCTCGTAGCTGTCGTGCCGTTCGGCGAGGATGTCCGTGTGCGGCCTTTCGGCCGCGTAATGCGCGTGGACCAGGGCGGCGGCGTCACGCGCGGCCTCCGGCGTCTCGGCGACCACGAAGGCGACCGGCTGGCCGTCGAACAGCACGCGGTCGTTCTCCAGCGGGCGGAACGGATGGCCGGGCAGCGCCACGGCATCCTTCCACTTGCTGTCCCGATAGGCGGTTTTCGGCCGGTTCTCGTGGGTATAGATCTTGACCACGCCCGGCACGCGCTCCGCCGCGCGCACGTCGAGCGCGATGATGCGGCCGGTGGCAACGGTGGCGAGCGCCGCGTGGCCGAAGAGCATTCCGGGCTCGAAATGCTCCGCCGCATATCTGGCCTGCCCGGTCACCTTGAGCGGTCCATCTATGCGGGAGATCGGCAGGCCGACGATTCTGGAACGGTCGAGCATTCTTGCCTCCTACTGGATTGCCTTGGTCGTCTGGCTCTGCGGCGTGCCGCTGGCCGCCTGCCGCAAGGCGCGGACGATCGCCCGTCGGGCGAGGGGAATCTTGAAGTCGTTGCCGCCCTGGCCCCGGGCATCGAGGAGCAGGCGGTCGGCCACCTGCCGGAATGTCTCGTCCGCCGCCGGCGCGCCTGCAAATTCCGCCTCGGCGAGCGGATCGCGCCAGGGCTTGTGCGCCACGCCGCCGAGCGCGACACGCAGGTCGATGATGCGTCCGTCGGCGATTTCCATCGCAGCGGCGACCGATACAAGCGCGAAGGCATAGGACAGGCGATCGCGCAGCTTCAGATAGGAGTAGTGGCCGGCAAAATGGTTGGCCTCCAGACGGATGCCCGTGACGAGTTCGCCGCGCTCAAGAATATTGTCGCGGTGCGGCGCATCCCCCGGCAACCGATGGAAATCGGTAAAGGCGATGTCCCGTGCGCTGTCGGGCCCTACCACTTCCACCGTGGCGTCCAGCGCCGCGAGCGCCACGCACATGTCGGAGGGATGGACGGCAATGCATTTTTCGCTGGCCCCGAGGACGGCGTGCATGCGGGTAAGGCCGCCGATGGCCGCGCACCCGCTGCCCGGCTCGCGCTTGTTGCAGGGGGTGGACGGGTCGTAGAAATAGGGGCAGCGGGTCCGCTGCAGCAGGTTGCCGCCGGTCGTCGCGGCGTTGCGCAACTGCGGCGAGGCGCCGGCGAGGATGGCGCTTGCAAGCAGGGGAAAGCGCGCCTCGATCCGGGCATCGTAGGCGACGGCGGAATTGCTCGCGAGCGCGCCGATGCGCAGGCCGCCATCGGCAAGCGCCTCGATCTCCTTCAGGGGAAGGGAATTGATATCGACGATCGCGTCCGGGTGCGTCACGTCGTATTTCATGAGGTCGACAAGGTTGGTGCCGCCGGCCAGGAACTGCGCCCCGGGGCTTGCGGCAAGCGCGGCCACGGCATCCGCGACGGTTTCGGCGCGGGTATAGGCAAAGGGTTTCATTCCGCCGCCTCCCGCCAGGAAGCCCGGCTCGAAAGCACATCCTCGATGGCGTCGGCGATGTTGGTATAGGCGCCGCACCGACAGAGATTGCCGCTCATCAATTCGCGGATGTCGTCGCGCGTGTGGGCATGGCCTTCATTCAGGAGCCCGATGGTGGAACAGATCTGGCCCGGCGTGCAGTAGCCGCACTGGAAGGCATCATGCTCGACGAATGCCTTCTGCACGGGATGCAGCCTTTCCGGCGTGCCCAGTCCTTCCACGGTGGTGATCGCGGCCCCCGAGAGGGTGACGGCAAGCTTGAGGCAGGCATTCATGCGCTGCCCGTCGATGAGCACGGTGCAGGCGCCGCACTGGCCATGGTCGCATCCCTTCTTGGTGCCGGTCAGTTCGAGGTCGCTGCGCAGGAGGTCGAGGAGTGTCGTCCAGGGATGGACATCCAGCGTGTAAGGCGTGCCGTTGATCGTAACGGAGAGGGGACAGGTGGGTAGACGGCTTGCAGGAACGGTGTCCATCGGTTCTGCCTTTCATTGCGAGGATGATCGCTAACGAGAGGCGCTGGGCTTTGTTCCTGCCGGGGCGGTGATGGACGCCGGCCATGTCGCCCGCAAGCCCGGGAATATCGCGGGCCGGCTTCGCCAGGCTGCGCGAATGCGTCGATGCAGCGGATGGAAGCTGTCGTTCAGGGTGCCGGCGATGTCGTTATCTCGCGGGTCATTGCGGACGATAAGTGGAATGCTGGGCCGTTCAGGGTGCCATGCCGAAAGCCTCGGCATGGATAATTGGGAAGCCGGTGCGATGCCGGCGCTGCCCCCGCAACGGTAGCGGAACGAAATCTCGACGAATGCCACTGGCCGCCCGGCCGGGAAGGCGTCGAGAGTGTCCTCGAGGGACGGTTCCGAAGCCCGGAAACCAGCCTTGAAGCAAAGACTCGGCCGATTGCGGTGGGCGATCGAGAGGCGAACGGCGTTGTCTTGCGATCGCTCCGTTCCTTCCTCTCTCCACCCGTCGTCGGGAAACGATGCGCACCGCCGTCCGGCGGCTCGCAAACGTTGCGATCGCGATCCTGCCTGCCGAGGAGCGGGCAGGACGGCTTCAACCCAGGAGGAGACAGACTATGAGCAGGAACAGAGGCGTCGTCTATATGCGGCCCGGCAAGGTCGAGGTGCGCGACATCGACGACCCGAAGCTGGAGGCGCCGGATGGCCGGCGCATCGAGCACGGGGTCATCCTCAAGGTGATTTCGACCAACATCTGCGGCTCCGACCAGCACATGGTGCGCGGGCGCACGACGGCGATGCCGGGTCTCGTGCTCGGGCACGAGATCACGGGCGAGGTCATCGAAAAGGGCATCGACGTCGAGATGCTGGAGGTCGGCGACATCGTCTCGGTGCCATTCAACGTGGCCTGCGGGCGCTGCCGCTGCTGCAAGTCGCAGGATACCGGCGTCTGCCTCACCGTGAACCCGTCGCGCGCCGGCGGCGCCTACGGCTATGTCGACATGGGCGGCTGGATCGGCGGGCAGGCGCGCTACGTGACGATCCCCTATGCCGACTTCAACCTGCTGAAGTTCCCCGACCGCGACAAGGCGATGGCGAAGATCCGCGACCTCACCATGCTGTCGGACATCCTGCCGACCGGCTTCCACGGCGCGGTCAGGGCGGGCGTCGGCGTCGGCTCGACGGTCTATGTGGCCGGTGCCGGTCCGGTCGGCCTCGCGGCTGCCGCTTCCGCCCGCATCCTCGGCGCGGCGGTCGTCATGATCGGCGATTTCAACAAGGACCGTCTGGCACATGCCGCCAGGGTCGGCTTCGAGCCGATCGACCTTTCCAGGAGCGACCGGCTCGGCGACATGATCGCCGATGTCGTCGGCACCAACGAGGTCGACAGCGCCATCGATGCCGTCGGTTTCGAGGCGCGCGGCCATGCCGGCGGCGAGCAGCCGGCCATCGTCCTCAACCAGATGATGGAGATCACCCGCGCCGCGGGCTCCATCGGCATCCCCGGCCTCTATGTCACCGAGGATCCGGGCGCCGTGGACGACGCGGCCAAGCACGGCAGCCTGGCGCTGCGCTTCGGCCTCGGCTGGGCGAAGGCGCAGTCCTTCCACACCGGCCAGACGCCCGTGCTGAAGTACAATCGCCAGCTCATGCAGGCGATCCTGCACGACCGCCTGCCGATCGCCGACATCGTCAACGCGAAGATCATCGCGCTCGACGACGCGGTCCAGGGCTACGAGAGCTTCGACCAGGGCGCGGCGACGAAGTTCGTGCTCGACCCGCATGGCGACCTGCTGAAGGCAGCCTGACAGCATGATCGGGCACCGGCCGGCAAGGCTGGCCGGTGCCTTCCTTACCGCTCCGCAGTCGAAGGCGGCGTTTCATCGCCAGCAGGCTGCGGAGCTTCTTACATCCCGAACCGTTCGACCTGGCGCCGGATCTCCGCCATCGGCATTCCGCTGCCCAGCAGCACGGACAGGAGGATGCGGGCCTTCTGGGCGCTGAGGTCACCCGCGAAGATGACGCCGCCTTCGGCGAGCGTCCGTCCGCCGCCATTGCCGTAGATCGGCTTCACGCGCCCCCGCTGGCAGCGGCTGGTCATGACGACGGGAATGCCCTGGCCGACGAGCTCTATCGCCGCTGCGGTCACCGGTGGGGTTGCATTCCCCCGGCCGAAACCCTCGATGACGATCCCCTTCACGCCGGCTGCGGCGGCAAGGCGGATGGAGCGGTCGGTGGTCCCGATCCCCAGCTTGACGATCTCGACATCTTCCTCGACGCGGTCCGTTGAGATCGTGCCGGCGAGGTTCGGGCGCCGGTGCACGATCACGGTGTCCCCGTCGACCTCGCCGAGCTTGCCGTGCTCGCCGGACACGAACGTGTCGACGCGCGATGTGTGCGACTTCGTCACGTCGCGCGCGGCGTGGAATTCCTGCTCGAAGCACAGGAGCGTGCCGAGGCCGCACGTGCCCGGAGCGCCGGCCACCCGCACGGCGTCCGCGATGTTGCGCGGGCCGTCGCTGTCCGGCGCGTCGGCGGCGCGCTGGGCGCCGGTGAACACGACGGGTTTGTCGCTCTCAACGAGCAGGTCGGCCATATAGGCGCTCTCCTCCATCGTGTCCGTCCCGTGGGTGACCACGACGCCATCCACCGCGGGATCGGCGAGGTGGGACGAGATTCTTCGGGCGAGCCTGAACGCATCGCCAAGCGTCAGGGCATAGCTGCCGGTTGTCATGAAGTCGTCCACCACCAGATCGAAGCCGTCCAGGGGATCGTGCAGTCCCGTGCGCAGCGCCTCGCCGCGAAGCTGCGCGGTGACATGCCCCGTGGCGGAATCCGCCCGCGAGGCGATCGTCCCGCCGGTGGTTATGAGAGCGATTCTGGGCATGTTGCACCTCTTCCCGGGCTGCCGCTCGGATCCGGCGGTTGAGCATCAAGGCATTCGGCGACCCGCCGAGATCAAAGGCCGGCATTCCTCGCCGCGGTCAAAACGTAAGGCAAGGCTTACTCGAACCGGATTGCCTTAGCTATCGGCTCACCGGCGAAGACGAAAACGGTCTGCGATGGCTGGCGCGCCTGTGCCTTCGTGGCGAGGAACCGCGACGAGGCGGGCCGAAGCGCGTCAGGCACCCGCGGCGCCCCGCAGCCAGAGCATGGCGTTCTCCAGGTTCGGCTCCGGCTCGGCGCGGTCGAGCTTGAGGTCGGCGGTGATGTGCTTGAGGTGGTGCGCCATCTCGTGGCCGGCCGCCTCGCCGTCGCCCCGCTCGATCGCCGCGACGATGGCGCTATGCTCGTCGCGCGGGCAGCCGGTTTCCGCCTCGGCATGCACGAGGATGGCAAGGCAGGTCAGCACCTGGAGCTCCGTCATGAGGCGGATGAGATACGGATTGCCCGTCATTTCCGCGAGCTTGAGATGGAACTCCCCGCTCAGCCGGACGAGGGTGGAGCGGTCCTGCCGCAGGCGGGCTTCGCCTTCCATGGCGATATGCTCGTGCAGCGCCGCCAGGTGCTCCGGCGTCCGGGTCTCGGCAATGCCGCGCACCATCGCGGGCTCGACCATCTCCCGGACGTGAAGCATCTTGCGGGCCTCGTCGCGGTTGGGAGAGGCGATGGTGCATCCCTGGTTCGGGGTCTTCTTGAAGACGCCGATCTCCGAGAGCTTGGCGATCGACTGGCGCACCACGGTGCGGCTGACGTCGAAGGCTTCCGAGAGCTGCGCCTCGGTGATCCGCAGCCCCGGGGGCAGGCGCTGCTCGAAGATCGCCAGGATCAGTTTCCGGGTGACCTCCATTTCCGTGTAGCCGTGGATCCTCTTCAGGCTGCCTGCGTCTTTACCGGGATCCGCCGCAGCCTTCCGGCCTGTTCCTTCCATCGATCACTTCCTCCGCGAGGCCGCAGCCTCCCCCAAATAAACGCCACGGTTTCAATCGTGCTGCACTTTTCTCATGCGGCCCGGGAAAAAGCAATTGACAAGCGACATTATTGAACACTCTATTGTATCCAATAATAAAAACAGAACGGAAAAGCATCAATGACCGTCCGGACCGGTGCCGGCGATCGCCCTCCTGTGGAAAATGAACCGAAAAAGGGGAACAATATGAAAGACATGCTGAAATTCATCACGCTGGGGCCGGTAAGCCGCCGGGCACTGCTCGGCGCAACCGTTGCGTTTGCCGTAGCCGGCACCCTCGCCAATCCGGTGCCGGCCTTCGCGCAGGCCGCGAAGGAAACCCTCCTCGTCGGCGGCCCGCGCACGCCCGAGTCGCTCGACCAGGAATATCCGCCGACGGAGGCCGTTCATGAAATGCGCCGCAACGTTTACGAGCGTCTGCTGACCTACGAGATGAAGACCGGCGACGACGGCGTTCTCTACGAGGACTTCTCGAAGATCACCGGCGCGCTGGCCGAAAAATACGAGGTCGCGGACGACTTCAAGTCGATCACGTTCCACCTGCGTCCCGGCGTCGTCAGCGGCGCGGGCAATACGCTCACCGCCGACGACGTCATGTGGTCGTTCGAGCGCGGCTGGAACCTCAAGTCGAACTTCCACTGGTACATGACGCAGATCCTCAAGATCGAGGACTTCGGCTCGGCCTTCGAGAAGGTCGACGACATGACGGTGAAGGTCAAGATCCCCAATCCGTCCCCGCTGATCGCCAAGCTGTGGACCAACAGCGACCTCGGGATCCTCGATTCCAAGGTGATGAAGGAGAAGATCACGGACGATGACAAGTGGGGTCAGCGCTACCTCGCCACCGCCTCGGCCTCGTTCGGTCCCTATGTCGTCACCAAATATGCGCCCGGCCAGGAGGTCGTCTACCAGGCCAACGAAAACTACTATCGCGGCGCGCCGAAGCTGAAGCGGATCATCTTCAAGGAGATGCCGACGGCGGCGAACCGCGTCGCGGCCCTGCAGGGCGGCGCCATCGACGTGGCCGAGTACCTGTCGCCGCGCGAGCTTTCCCAGGTCGAGAAGATTCCGGGCGTGACCGTCGATAAGGTCTTCGGCAACTACATCCACCGCGTCGAGATGCAGAACGAGATGAAGCCCTTCGACGATCCGCGCGTTCGCCAGGCCCTCAACTATCTCGTGCCGCGCGACGAGATATCGAAGGCCGTCTATTACGGCACGGCGCGTCCGACGAAGAGCCCCATCTCCGAAATCTACCCGGCCTTCACCGACGAATATTTCACCTATTCGCACGATGTCGAGAAGGCCAAGGCGCTGCTCGCCGAGGCCGGCCTTGCCGACGGGTTCGAGACGGAGCTCGGCTACCGCACGGGCGACCAGCTCGAGGAGGAGATCGCCGTCATCCTGCAGACGGCCTTCGCGAAGGCTGGCGTGAACGTGAAGCTGTCGAAGCTGCCGGCCTCCACGCTCGTCGAGCGGTACACCAAGGGCGAGATCCCGATGTACTTCTTCCGGGACATGGCGATCGTTCCGGATGCCGCCTATGTCGCGAACCTCTGGCTGAACAGCAACTCGCTCATCAACTACTCGCGCTTCAAGAGCGAGGAGGTCGATAGCCTCATCAACTCGGCCCTGACGGGCGTCGACGAGGAAAAGCGCCTCGCCGACATGAAGCGCGTGCAGCAGATCACCATGGAGGGCGCTCCCTGGGTGTTCCTGTTCAACCCCGGCTACCAGCTCGCCACGCGCTCCAACGTGAAGGGCTATTCCTGGTACACGCCGAACGGCAACGCCTGGTTCGACTTCCACAAGGAATAGGCCGGTCCGGCAACCGGCGGGCGGGAGCAATCCCGTCCGCCTCCCTTTTCCCGAGAACAGGAGAGGTCGGAATGTCTGTTTCCGGTGCCTGGCAACGCCTTCCGAGGCCGTTGCGGATCGTCCTTTCGCGTCTGCCGATGATCGTGCCGCAGATGCTGGGCGTGATCTTCGTCACATTCATGCTTGTGCGCCTTCTGCCCGGCGACCCCACGCTGCTGATGCTCGGCAACATGGCAACGCCCGAAAGCATCGCCAACCTTCGCGAACAGCTCGGCCTGAACGGAACGCTCTGGGAGCAGTTTCTCAGCTACATGGGCAATGTCATGCACGGCGATCTCGGCATTTCGCTGTTCACCTCCAATCCCGTCGCCACCGACCTCATGGACCGCGCCCCGGCGACGCTCGAACTGATCTTCTATTCCATGCTGCTGACGCTGGCGGTCGCCGTCGTCGTGGCGGTCATCGCCGTCGTGCGGCCCGGCGGTATCATGGACTATGTCAGCCGCTTCTATGGACTGGCGGCCGGCGCGATCCCCGATTTCTGGGTCGGCCTGCTCCTGATCTTCTTCCTGTTCTCCCTCGCCGGCATCGCCCCCGCGCCGTTCGGCCGCATCGACCCGCTTCTCGAGGCCCCGCCCGCCATCACCGGCTTCTACACCTTCGACAGCCTGCTGGCGGGGGATTTCAACGCGCTCGTCTCCTCCTTCGGCCGTCTGGCCCTGCCGGTCCTGACGCTGACGCTCGTCAATGCCGGCGCGCTGATGAAGATGACCAAGACCACCTTCGCCGACATCTGGCGCAGCGACTTCATCCGCCACCAGCGGGCAAGCGGCCTTCCCGAACGGGTCATCGTCCGCAACGCCCTGCGCAACAGCCTGCCGCCCATCATCACGCTGGTCGGCTTCCTGATCGGCTTCCTTCTCGGCGCTGCCGTCCTGGTGGAGACGATCTTCTCCTGGGGCGGGCTCGGGCAATATGCGGTCCAGTCGGTCATCAACTCCGATTATCCGGCATTGCAGGGCTTCGTGCTGCTCGCCTCCGCCTTCATCCTTCTCGTCTATCTGGTCGTCGACATTCTCTATGAACTCGCCGATCCGCGCATCCGGGTATGAGGGGCGGCATGACAAAGATTCTCGACTTCTTCCGCTTCACCTCCCGCAATCCGGCGGCCCTCATCGGCGTCGTGCTGTTCGTCCTCCAACTCCTCGCCATCGTCTTCGCGCCGTGGCTCGCCACGCATTCGCCGACGACGGCCGATCCGATCGCCTCGCTCCAGCCGCCCTCGGTCGAGCACTGGCTGGGCACGGACGTCTCGGGCATGGACATCTATTCGCGCATCATCTTCGCCACGCGCATCAACCTGCTGATCTCGGTCACCGCCGTCGCGGTCGCCTTCATCATCGGCGTGCCGATCGGCCTGCTCGTCGGCTACTACCGCAACTGGCTGAGCTCGCTGACCATGCGTGTCTTCGACTTCATCCAGTCCTTCCCGGTCTTCGTCCTCGGCATGGCGCTCGTCTCGGTCATGGGGCAGGAGATCTGGAACGTGGCGATCGTGCTGGCGGTGCTGTTCATTCCGGTCTTCGCCCGCCTCATCCGGGCGGAGGTGCTGTCGCTGCGCGAGCGTCCCTTCATCGCCGCCGCACGCTGCAGCGGGGCCACGGATGCGACGATCATGTTCCGGCATATCCTGCCCAACGCGCTGACGCCGTCGATCGTGCAGGTCTCGATCAGCATCGGCATGGCGATCCTTCTGACCGCGGGCCTGTCCTTCATCGGCGCCGGCGTGCGCATGCCCGTGCCCGAATGGGGGCTGATGGTCTCCGTCGGTTCGCAACAGATGATCCTCGGGATCTGGTGGGTCTCGCTCTTCCCCGGCCTTGCGATCGTCTTCTCCGTCCTGAGCTTCGCCCTTCTGGGGGACGCGATCCGCGAATACTTCGATCCCCGGAGGGAGAGAGCATGATGGTTCAGCCGCAGACAACGCCGCTCATCGACGTCAAGGGGCTGACCGTCGCCTTCAACGGCGTCCCCGCCCTCCACGGCGTCGACATCACCCTGCGCTCCGACCAGGTCCTCGGCATCGTCGGCGAGACGGGTGCAGGTAAGTCCGTGCTCGCCAGGGCGCTGATCCGCCTGCTGCCGGCAAATGCCGAGATCGTCGCCGGCGACATAAAGGTCGCCGGACAGTCGATCGCCGGCCTTTCCGACGAGGAGCTTCGCCGCCTGCGCGGCGGCGAGGTCGCCCTGATCGGCACGGACGCCAAGGCGCTTCTCGACCCGGTCCGCCCCGTCGGCGAGCAGGTCGCCGACGTCCTGCAGGCGCACAGGCGCATGGGACGCAAGGAGGCGCTCGCCGCGGCGGTCGACCTCTTCACCAAGGTCGGCATCGTCGATCCGGCGCAACGCGCCAGCGCCTATCCGCACCAGCTCTCCGGCGGCATGGCGCAGCGCATCATCATCGCCATGGCGCTGATCGCCGGGCCGAAGGTCATCCTCGCGGACGACGCGACGCTCGGCCTCGACGCGACGATCCAGGTACAGGTCCTCGACCTCCTCGTGGCGCGCTGCCGCGAACTCGGCATGGGTGCGCTGATCATCACCCACGACCTCGGCATCGTCGCGCGCTATTGCGACCGCGTCGCGATCATGCGCAACGGCCGGATCGAGGAGGAGACGACCACGGCCGCCTTCCTCGAAGGCCCGTCGACCGCCTATGGGATCGAGCTCCTGGCGGCAGCCAGGGCCCGGCCCGCGCCGATGGCGAAGACCGAGCCGGTGGCCGCGGGGCCGTCGGCCGCGGTCGAGCGGCCGGCCATCGAGGTCTTCGATCTGCGCAAGCATTTCCAAACGCCCTCCGGCCATGTCGTGCGCGCGGTGGACGATGTGAGCTTCACCATTCCGCGGGGAGAAACGCTCGCGCTCGTCGGCGAGAGCGGCTCGGGCAAGACGACCGTCGGCCAGTGCCTGGTGCGGCTCCTGGGCGCCGATGCCGGCCGGGTGAATTTCGGCGGAACCGATATCCTGGCGCTGTCGGACGCCGCGTTCCGGCCGGTGCGCAGGAACATCCAGATGGTCTTCCAGGAGCCCTATGTCGCGCTCAATCCGCGCTGGCGGGTGGAGGATCTCGTCGGCGAGCCGCTGGCCCTCGACCGCACGATCACCAGCGCGGCGCTGCGGCGCAAGCGGGTCCTGGAGATGCTCGATCTCGTGAGGCTGCCGGCAAGGTTGGCCGCCGCCTATCCGCACCAGCTCACGGCGGGCGAGCAGAAGCGCGTCGGCATGGCGCGTGCGCTGGCCACGCGGCCGGAATTCGTGGTCTTCGACGAACCGACGACGGCGCTCGACATCCGCGTCCGCGCCCAGATCATCGACCTGGTGCGCGACCTCCAGCGCGACATGGCGCTGGCGACGCTCTTCATCACCCACGACCTCAACTCGGTCCGCTCGCTGGCCCATAATGTCGCTGTGATGCGCTACGGCAAGATCGTCGAGATGGGCGAGACGGAACGCATCTTCTCCGCGCCGGAGCACGACTACACCAGGATGTTGCTCGGTGCGGAACTGCCCATCGAGGAATTCGTACCCGAACACAAGCAGCAGGGGAGACAAGCGTGAGCGACTATGTCCTTGTAACGGGCGGCATCGGGCTGATCGGCAACGCCGTGCGCCGGCGCCTCGAGGATCGCGGCGACAAGGTCGTCGCGATCGACCGGGTGGCCGCGACGATCGACGGCCGCGAGGTGATCGAGTGCGACGTCACGGACGCGCACGGCCTGCACGCCATCGCGCGCCGCTATCCGATCCGCGCCATCGTCCATTGCGGCGCCTTTTCCGGGCCGATGGTCTCGCCCGACCATCCGATGCAGATGATCCGCGTCAATATCGGCGGCACCGCCAATGTCGGGGAGCTTGCCCGCATCCTCGGCGGCATCAGGCTCGTCTTCGCCTCCACCGCGACGGCCTATGGCGTGACGCCCGGCGGCCCGGTTCGCGAGGACGTCGCCATGGAGCCGGACTCCATGTATGGCGCCTCCAAGGCGGCGAGCGAGCAGATCCTCAATGCCTACAAGCGGCAGTTCGGCGTCGATACCGTTAGCCTGCGCCTCACCTGGGTCTATGGTCCGCGCCGCACCACGGCCTGCCTGATCCGGCAGATGCTGACCGACGCGCTCGCCGGCCGCACGACCCGCATTCCCTACGGGCGCGACTTCCCGCGCCAGTATATCCATCTCGATGACGCGGCCGACTCGATGGTGGCGGCGCTCGATCGCCCGAACCTGCCCCAGCAGGCCTACAATATCTCCGGCGGGAACTGGCTGACGCTGTCGGAGGTCGCCGAGACCGTGATGCGGGCGGTTCCGGGCGCGAAGGTCGAGGTCGCCGCCGGCGACGATCCCGGCGACATCCGCCAGGAGCGCTTCGACATCTCGGCGGCCGCGCGAGACCTCGGATACACGCCGAAAATCTCGCTTGAGGACGGCGTGAAGTCCTATCTTTCCTGGCTGAAGGCGAAGGGAACTGCGGCATGAGCGAAACGAACCCCCTCTCGCTGTCCGGCCGCCGGGCCGTGATCACCGGCGGCAGCCGGGGCATCGGCGGCGCGATCGCCACGCTGTTCGCGCAGGCCGGCGCAAAGGTCGCCATATGCCATCTCGGCGACGCGGCGGGCGCCGAGCACCTTTCCGAAAGCTTCGCGGCCATGGGCGGCGAGCTTCTCGTGCGCGAGTGCGACGTGGCCGACGAGGCGTCGGTCGAGGCCTTCGCCCGCTGGACCGGCGAAACGCTCGGCCCGGCCGACATTCTCGTCAACTGCGCCGGCATCGGCGGTGCCGACAAGCCGTTCCAGTCCGTTTCCGTCGCCGACTGGGACAGGATGCTGGGCGTCAACCTGCGCGGCGTCTTCCTCGTCACCCGGCAGTATTTCCCGGGCATGGTCGAGCGGGGTTACGGGCGGATCGTCAACATCGCCTCCCAGCTCGCCTACAAGGGCGCCCCGGGCCTTGCGCCCTATGTCGCCGCCAAGGCGGGCGTGGTGGGTTTGACGCGGGCGCTCTCCTATGAAGGGGCGGCGCACAACGTGATGGTGAACGGGATCGCGCCCGGCCCGGTGGAGACGCCGCTTCTGGCGGGGCATTCCGATGCATGGCTCGCGATGAAGAAGGGGCAGCTTCCGGTCGGCCGGTTCGGCCAGCCCGACGAGATCGCCCCCACCGCGCTGCTGCTCGCCTCGGAGAAGGGCGGTGCCTTCTACAGCGGGCAGACGCTTTCGCCGAACGGCGGAGACGTGATGATCTGAGCGGGCGAAGGCCCGCTCCTGCAAGCAACCGTTCGAGCATGCGCCGGGCGGCGCCCTCTCCCATGGGGCGCCGCAGGGAAGGGGCTGCCCGGATTTCCAGCATCGATGAATTTCATGGAGGAATCCCAATGAGCGAATACGACTTGGTCATCCGCGGAGGAACCGTGGTGACGGCCGCGGACACGGTCGTCGCCGATGTCGCCGTCAAGGCCGGGCGGATCGTCGCCGTCGGCAGCAGGCTGACCGACGCGCCCGAGGTCATCGACGCCGGTGGCCTGCTCGTCATGCCGGGCGGCATCGACAGCCACGTGCATCTCGCGCAGCCGGCATTCGGCGGTCCCGCCATGGCCGACGGCTTCGAGACGGGAACGCGCTCCGCGATTGCCGGCGGCAACACCACGGTCATCCCCTTCGCCTTGCAGCCGCGCGGCACATCGCTGCGGGAAAGCGTCAAGGAATATCACAAGGAGGCCGACGGGCAGAGCTACTGCGACTACGGTTTCCACCTCATCGTCTCGGATCCGACGCCGACCGTCCTTGGCCAGGAGCTCCCCTCGCTGGTGGCGGAGGGATACACCTCGTTCAAGGTCTTCATGACCTATGAGGACCTGGTCCTGAACGACCGCCAGATCCTCGACGTCTTCGATTGCGCCCGCGATTGCCGCGCGCTGGTCATGGTCCATTGCGAGGGATACGACGCGATCCGCTTCATGACGGAGAAGCTCGAGCGGGCCGGAAAGACGGCGCCCTACTACCATGCCGTTTCGCGCCCGCAGTCCGTCGAGCGCGAGGCGACCCACCGGGCGATCAGCCATGCCGAGCTGACGGATGTACCGATCATGATCGTCCATGTCTCGGGCCGCGAACCGATGGAGCAGTTGCGCTGGGCCCAGCAGAAGGGCCTCAAGGTCTACGGCGAGACCTGCCCGCAATATATCGCGCTGACGGCGGACGATCTCAAGGGACTGAACATGGACGAGGTCGGCGGAAAATATGTCTGCTCGCCGCCGCCGCGCGACCATGCGAGCTGGGAGGCCATCTGGGAGGGCATCCGCACGGGCGTCTTCCAGACCTTCTCGTCCGACCATTGCCCGTTCTTCTACGAGGGGACCCTCGGCAAGCTCAATCCCAAGGCGCGCACCTCGTTCAAATGGGTGCCCAACGGTATCCCCGGGGTCGAGACGCGGCTGCAGATCCTCTTTTCAAAGGGCGTGGCCGAAGGCCGGATCACCCTCAACGAGTTCGTGGCCCTGACATCCACCAACCACGCGAAGATGTACGGCCTCTATCCGAAGAAGGGCTCGATCGCGCCGGGCTTCGATGCGGACATCGTGCTCTGGGACCCGAACCGCAAGGAAACCATCCGCCAGGAACTGATGCATCACGGCGCCGACTACACACCCTATGAAGGCATGCAGGTCACCGGCTGGCCCGTCATGACGCTGCTGCGCGGCCGGAAGGTCTGCGAAGAGGGGCGAATCCTCGGCGCTCCCGGCGACGGCCGGTTCCTGCCGCGGGAAATCTCGCCCTACGCCGCCGGTGGCGAAATACGGGCGGCGGGCTGATCGGAAGGAGCACGCGATGGACAGCCTATCGGAGCTGGCAGCCGGAGCGGACCGGCTGATCGATCCGCAACGGCTCTGGTCGACGATCATGGAGATCGCCCGGATCGGGGCGATACCGGGCGGGGGATCGTGCAGGCTGTCCCTCAGCGACGAGGACAGGCAGGCGCGGGATCTTTTCGCGTCCTGGTGCCGGGAAGCGGGCTGCGACGTGCGGGTGGACCCTTATGGAAACATGTTCGCGGTGCGGGCAGGAAAAGGCGCCGGGCAGCCGTCCATCCTCATCGGCAGCCACCTCGACACGCAGCCGCATGGCGGCCGGTTCGACGGCGTTCTCGGCGTCCTTGCCGGCCTGGAGATCGTCCGGACGCTGAACGACCGCGGGATCGTGACGGAGCGGCCCGTCGTCGTCGTCAACTGGACCAACGAGGAGGGCGTTCGCTTCAAGCCCGGCCTGACCGGCTCGGCGGGATTTGCCGGCTATCTGGACCCGGCAGCGGTGACGGGCAGCGACGGCGAGGATTTCTTCGCGGAACTCCGGCGCACGGGCTATGCCGGCACCGCCCGGGAAGGCTTCGATGTCCTTGCCTATTACGAGCTCCACATCGAGCAGGGACCCGTTCTCGAACGCGCCGATGCCGCTGTCGGTGTGGTCGAAGGGATCCAGGGCGTGCGTTGGTACAAGGTTTCGCTGGCCGGCCGGGATGCCCATGCGGGAACCACGCCGATGGACAGCCGGAAGGACAGTTTCATGGCGGCAGCGGCGATTGCGCTCGACCTGCGCGCCACGGCGCTGAAGCACGATCCCGATCTGCGATTCACGGTCGGTAAGGTCACGGTCGAGCCGAACTCGGTCAACACCGTTCCCGGGCATGCCGAGCTGCTCATCGACCTGCGTCACGGGGACGACCGCGTTCTCGACCGTTTCGAGGACATCATCGCTGCGGCCGTGAAGCGCGGTGCCGCGCGGGAGGGGGTGGATTGCGCCTTCACGCGAACGATGACGGTGCCGCCCGTCACGTTCGATCCTGCCATGCAGGAACGCCTTGTGGAGGCGGCCCTTCAGGTCGGGGTCGTGCCGGAAAGGCTTCCGAGCGGGGCGATGCATGACGCCAGCAACATGGCGCGGATCGCGCCCACGGCGATGGTGTTCGTCCAGTCGCGGGACGGGATCAGCCACAATCCCGCGGAATGGTCCTCACCTGCCCATGTGGCAACCGCCTGCGAGGTGCTGGCGCGGGCTGTGCTTTCCCACGCATGCGAAAGCTGACAGGACCTGCCGAGAGGCGGGCTGGCGATCCTTTCGACCGCACCAGGGTGTCACCGAAGCTGGTCGGAATTGCTCCAGCCTTCGCGCGAGCTGTATTCTCCCCGCTCGTGGATGACATTCGCCCGGCCGACGAGGAGGTCGTCCACCCTGCCGATATTGTCGGCGCTCTTGCCGGTATAGGGCATGGCGTGCAGCACGTAGCGCATGGCGTTCAGGCGCGCCCGCTTCTTGTCGTCCGACTTGATGACCGTCCAGGGCGTATCGGCGGTGTCGGTGTGGAAGAACATCGCCTCCTTGGCCTGGGTGTAGTCGTCCCATTTGTCGAGGGAGGCAAGGTCGACGGGTGAAAGCTTCCATTGCTTCAGCGGATGAACCTTGCGCTCCTTGAAGCGGCGGTTCTGTTCGTCGCGGCTGACGGAGAACCAGAACTTGATCAGATGGATTCCGCTGCGCGTCAGGTTGCGCTCGAAATTCGGCACCTGGCCGAGAAATTCCCGATATTCCGCGTCGCTGCAGAAACCCATGACGCGCTCGACGCCTGCCCGGTTGTACCAGCTCCGGTCGAACATCACGACCTCCCCGAGCGTCGGCAGATGCTGGACGTAGCGCTGGAAATACCATTGGCCGCGCTCGACGTCGTTCGGCTTTTCCAGCGCGACGACCCTCGCCCCGCGCGGGTTGAGATGCTCCATGAAGCGCTTGATCGCGCCGCCCTTGCCGGCCGCGTCGCGGCCCTCGAAGAGGATGATCACGCGCTGGCGGGCTTCCTTCACCCAGGATTGCAGCTTCAGAAGCTCCGTCTGGAGGGCGAATTTCTCGCGCTCGTAGTCGCGGCGCAGCATCTTGTATTTGTAGGGATAGCCGCCCTCGCGCCAGTCGCGCGAAAGCTCGTCGCTGGTGCGGCGCGGCTTGCCTGCCGGTTTCGGCAACCCGAGCGCTTCCCGCATGCGGCCGGCATCGTCCGGCGAGGCGCCGTCGAGGATCGCGTCGATCCCCTCGGCGATGCCGCCGTCCTGCGCGGCGATCGCCTGGACCGCGGTTATTCCGTTCTCCTGCGCCGCGACGGCCCGTTCGTCCGCAAGGCCGGTGAGCGCGGCTTGCGGAAGGGCCGCCTGCGCCGATGTTTCTTCGCGATCATGCTTTTCCGTCATGACGTTCTCCCCCAACGATCTTGATCCTTGCAAGGATCGTAAGCGCCTTTCCCGGGATCGCCTTGATGAGGATCAAGTCTTCCGGGGCCTTCCCTGCCGCGCCTCACGGTGAAAGGAAGACGACGCGGTTTCGTCCCTTGGCCTTCGCTTCATAGAGCGCGAGGTCGGCGCGCCGCACGAAGGCATCCAGGCTTTCCCCCTCGCCGGGGCCGGCGACCAGGCCGATGCTTGCCGTCATGCCGAGGGCGACGCCCGGCCCGCCGGAAAAGGTGGTCGAGGCGATGCGCATGCGCAGCCGCTCGGCCACCATCAGCGCCTCCTTTCGGCCGTTCAGCGACAGGAGCGCGACGAATTCCTCCCCGCCCCAGCGGGCGACCAGGTCCTTCGACCGGAGCGCCTCGCGCATGACCACGGCGACGTTGCGGATCGCGGCATCGCCTGCGTCATGGCCGTGGCGGTCGTTGACCTGCTTGAAGAAGTCGATGTCCAGCATCAGCAGGAAGAAGCGGCAATCCTCGCCGGGACCCTTGCGGATCGCCCGTTCGGCCGCCTCGGAAAATCCCCGCCGGTTCTGCAGGCCGGAAAGCGGGTCCGTGTTCGCCAGCCGTTCGAGCTCCCGGTTTTCGCGGATCCAGTCCGAAAGGTCGCGGATCACGGCCATCATCATCGATCCGCTGCGCAGGATGGTGATGCCGAGGGAAATCTCGCTGCCGTCGTAGCGCTGGCCGAGGATATGCGCCTGCCGGCTCCCCATGCGGCGTGACTGTGCCTCGCCATGCGCGAAGGCGCGCACGCGGAACTGGTGGCGGGCGCGATACTCCTCGGGGACCAGGACGTCGATCGGCCGGCCGGCGAGCTCTCCGTCGGGCCAGCCGAACAGCCGCTCGGCGGCGGGATTGCAGTAGAGGATCGTCGAGCGCTCGTCGATGACGACGATACCGTCCGTGACGCTTTCGACGATCGTCCTGAAAAGGCCGGGCTGCGGCGCCGCCTCCGTGCTTTCCCGTTTCTGCAGTCCAAGCGCCATGGTCATGCCCTCATGCGCAACGCAGCAGGGCGCCATCGCCGGGCGGCGTGAGGGTGATACGCCGCGGGACGCGCGCCGGTGCGCCTTTGTCCGTCACGAAGGCCTGGAGCATCGTGTCGATGCGGCCGATGTCCAGCGTCAGGGCCTGGGTCGCGGCATTGGCCTCCTCCACCATGGCGGCGTTCCGCTGCGTGGTCCGGTCGAGGACGTGAAGGGAGCCGTTGATCTCGTGCAGGGCGGTGGACTGCTCGCGCGCGGCGACGACGATCGCCCCGACATGGCGCTCGATCTCCTGCACGCGGCCGGAAATGTCCGAAAGCACGACCGCGGTCTCGCCGACGAGCGCGACGCCCTTGTGCACCTGGTCGGCGGAGGCGCCGATCAGCGCCTTGATCTCCTTGGCGGAGCGCGCGGAGCGCTGCGCGAGTTCGCGCACCTCCTGCGCCACGACGGCAAAGCCCTTGCCGGCTTCCCCGGCCCGCGCCGCCTCCACGCCCGCATTCAGCGCCAGGAGGTTGGTCTGGAAGGCGATCTCGTCGATCGTGGCGATGATGTCGCCCATCTGCCGCGACGTCGCCTCGATCCCGCCCATGGCCTCGGCCGTCTTCGTCATCACCGTGCCCGACCGCTCGGCATCCGCCCGCGCCCGTCCGACCAGTTCTCCCGCCTCGCAGGCGCGCTGGCTGGTGTCGGCCACGGTGGTGGAGATCTGCTCCAGGGCCGCGGCGGCTTCTTCGAGCGTCGAGGCCTGCTGCTGCGTGCGGCGGGCAAGGTCGTCGGCCGATGTGCTCAGCTCCCGCGTGCTGGCGCTCATCTGCCCCGCGCCGGTGCTGATCTGCTCGATCGTTCCCGAGAACTGCTCGAAGGCGGCGTTGAAGTCGTCGCGCAGCGCGTGGTAGGCCTCCGGCAGGTCGCTGTCGATGCGATAGCCGAGATTGCCGGCGGCGACGGCGGCCATCGCCGCGCCGAACACCTTGTTCACCAGCCCGCGCTCCTCGGCGATGGCCTCGGCCTGCGCCGCCTGCTTGGCGCGCTCGGCCTCGTCGATATAGACGGAGATGGCAAGGTCCATGTCGAGGAAGACGGCCTTGGCGAGGCTGCCGAGCGCCCGCGCAAGGCCCTCGGAGTCGATCGCCGGCCGCGAGAACAGCCCGCCCCTGGGGGCGAACTCCCGGACCGCCGAGGCGATCAGGTGGTCGAGCACGATGGAATAGCCGCCGATATACCAGCGCGGCTCCAGTCCGAGCCGCGCATGGGTCGCGCCGATCCTTCTGACCTTGGCGGCATAGTCGTCGCTGAAATCGCCGTTCGCGATGTTCTTCCAGTGGCCGGTCTGTGCCCCCTTCGCGCGCGCCATATGCTCTTCGGAGGCGAAGATGCCGGAGACTTCGGCGGTCACGCGCACCTGCGCATAGAACCGGTCGAGGGCGACGGGAAGCTCCCTTTCGACCACCGCTTTCAACGAGCGCAGGGCCGCGCAGGTCTCGGGCGAGATCTGCATGAAGGCGAGGCGCTCTTCAAGTCCCTTTGTGTCTGCCGCGCCGGATGTGTTGGCTATGCTGTTCATGGGCTTCTCTTGTTTGCGGAAACGATGGATGTCTTTGAAAGGTCGGTCATCTCGGGCAAGGCCGGCGGCATGCGCCATCCTCACGCGACGGATGCGCTGCCGCCGGAATTGCGCTCGCGCAGCGCCCGTTCCGCCCGCATGATGAGATGCCTGGGGTCGGGGTGGCCGTCATGCTCGACGACGGCGAAGGTGAGGCTGTTGTCGAAGAAGGGATTGCCTTCCACGGTGAAATGCGTGGCCGAATACCGGTCGGCGACCGAGGTGGCGAAGGTGGTCGCCCGCGCCGCATCCGCCTCGACGCGGATGACGAGGAAGGTGCCTTGCCCCATCCGGAAGACGGAATCGCTGGTGCGGGCGAAGTTGAAGAGCATGCTCGCCGTCTGCTGGATGACCGAATCGGCACCGGCAAGGCCGAGATCGCGGGTTATCTGGTCGAGCTTGTTGATCTCGAACAGGACGAGCGAGAACGGCCGGCGCGAGACCTTCTGGATCTCGATCTCGCGCAGGAGCACCGTCGCCAGGAAGCGCTTGTTGAGCAGCCGGGTGAGCGGATCGCGTGTTCTGTCGGTCTCCGCGCTCTGGTCGAAGAGCATGGCGAGGAGACTGCCGATCCGGTCGACCGCGACCTTGATCGACAGCATCGACGCGACCCGCTCGGCGGGCGGCATTCCCGTTCTCAGCCGCTCTATCAGCGAATCCACCATGTTGATGGCGCCCGCGATGGCGCCGTATTCGCCGGAATGGGAGAAGAAGAGGTTGGCGCGGTGAAGGAACCACAGGCCGAACTCCGACTGGCCGAGCGGAGCCACCTTCGACATTTCGTGCGAGGTCTGCATCTCGAAGAAGATCTGCTGCGCCCATTCGGCGAGCGCGGCCCGCTGGCGCTCCCGCTCGGCCGCCAGATCCTTGCCGAGCGCGAAGAGGCGGAAGGCCTCGTCCGAACGCACCGACCGCTCGGAGGCCTGCATGTAGGCGACCATCATCACCGCCAGCGCCAGGTCCATCAGGCTGGAGACGAAGCGGTAGGCGTCGGCAGTATCGATCTGCGCGAGCCTGACATGGCGCAGACGCTCGATGATGGCGGCCTTGATCTCCCGGAACCCCTTCATGATCAGGAGCACGGGAATCTGGATGCGCGCGTGGATCGCGCCGATGTCGAGAAGCGTGGCGAAGGCTCGCTCGATGTCGAGCGGTTCGGCAGGGAAGATGCTGACGAGCCAGCGCTCGAGCGCGGAATGCAGCCGCCGGCTCACCGTCTCCTGGTCGAGATAGAACCGGGCGTTGGGCTGCTCCAGCATGACGTCGTAGAAGCGCGCAGCATGCGCGCGCGCGGAGACGCGGACGACCTCGGACACCGCCTTGCGCGACTGCGGTGCAACGCTGTCGTCGAGGACCGTCAGCTCCTGTTTCAACGCCGCAAGATATTCTTCGTCAAGCGAATTTTGTCTCAGCATTTACCTGTCTCGCCAAATAATTTTGACATTCGCACTTGTTCCACGCCAATATTAAAATACGTTAATTACAATTTTTTATTGTAAATAAGGGTTGGGTAACCTTTATTGATTTCCATTAATCCTCCTTGCCGCACGACGATTTTTCGCTCGGAGACTGCCGTTGCGACGGCGGGAGGCCCGGTGCGCCGCGCCGTCCGCCACGTATCCAAAGGGGTGGCAAGTATGGGCGTTCTTCATGCATTCCGCCTTGACCTGAATCTATCCTAGACGGTCTCGCCCGAAAGGATCATGGATACGAACCTGCGCAGGAGCGCGGGATCGAACTGTCCGTGTGCCTGGAGCATCAGCTCGATCGTCTGCGCCGAAGACCAGGCCCGCTTGTAGGGACGGATCGTCGTCATCGCCTCGTAGACATCGCAGATCGCCGCGAGCCTTGCGGCGAACGGAATGCGCTCGCCCTCGAGGCCGGCAGGGTATCCGGCCCCGTCATAGCGTTCGTGGTGGTGCAGGCAGACGTCGAGCACGAGCGGCGGAAGCTCGTCGAACTGCCGCAGCATCTGGTGACCGCGAACGGGATGGGCCTTGATGATCGCCAGCTCCCTGACGCTCAGCTTGCGCGCGCTGGAGAGAATCTCCACCGGCACGGCCATCTTGCCGATGTCGTGCAGGAGCCCGCCGACGGAGAGGGCGCGAATGGTTTCGTCCGGCAGTCCGAGGGATCGTCCGAACGAAACCATGAGCGCGCTGACGGCGAGGGAATGCAGGTAGGTCGTCTCGTCCCGGGTCTTGAGCCGGGAAACGCCGATGATGGCCACGATGCTGGTCTGCGCCGTTTCGACGATATGATCGGCCACCTGATGGGCGCGGTTGAGGTCGGGCAGGCCCGACAGCCGGGCTTCGCTGAAAAGCTGATGGATGACCGGCTTGGTCTCCTTTATGAGCTCCCTTGCGGTGTGGATCTCGTTGGAGGAGAACCTGCTCAGCAGCGCCGCCTCCACCCGCGCCGCCGTTCCGTCGTCGGCGACGTCGGCCCCCTGCGCCGTGTCGATGACGAGGCTGATGATCTTGCTCTTGTGGATGTCGGCCAGTTCTTGGGGCGAGGCGATGAGGAAGCCCCGCCGATAGGATTTGCCTTCGCCATGGCCTTCCACCTCTTCCACGAACATGCCCAGTCGGGCCTGGTGGGTGCGGATGCGTTTTCTCATGTCATCTCCGGACGGCGATCGTACCTCCCGCGCGGCTAAAAGTGCGGGCAGGCCTATTTTCGATAGATCCGGTGGGGAATTCGATAAGCCGTCGGGAAAAACCCGGCGAGGATTTGTTCACGAATCCTAATATCCGTTAAGCAAGTGCTACGTGCCGCCTGTTCCCAAGCCGCGCAGGCGCTGGAAACAGGCGTTTTCCGGCACTTCGCCGCCCTCAGAATTACCACTTGACAAAACTTTAGACTTCAAACAGTTTCTTAACTCATAAGTAAAGAAATCGCTGAGGGGCGATCCAGACCTGGGAGAATTCAATGTTGCAGGAGCGCATTGAAGGGAAGTGGCTTGCCTGCTTCCGGCGCGTATTCGTGCTCAATGGAATAGGACCCGCGACGCGGGTGGCGATCGTTGCGGAGACCCAGTCGCGGCCCGTTCTGGTGCAGCTTGCCGACCTTGCCTGCCACGACCTCGGCGCGGACTACTGCATGATCACCATGCCGACGCCGCGCCAGACGGCGCCCGTGCCGGTCAAGTCCACCGGCACGTCGCTCGCCATCCAGGGCAATCGCGCGGCGATCGAAGCCATGAAGCAGTGCGAGATCATCGTCGACTGCACCGTGGAAGGCATGATCCATGCCGCCGAATGGCCGGAGATCGAGGCGGCCGGCGCCCGCATCCTCGTCGTCTGCAACGAGCACCCGGAAATCCTCGAACGCTGCGAGCCGAAGGCCGAGCTCGGCCCCAAGGTGGCGCTCGGCATCCAGATGCTGCGCGAAGCCCGGGAAATGCACGTCACGTCGGCCGCCGGCACGGACCTCGTCATCGACCTCACGGATGCGCCCTGCGGGGGAACGCCGGGTTTCGGCACGACGCCGGGCGCCGTCGCCCACTGGCCGGGCGGCCTCTGCCTCGCCTTCCCGGGCACCAACACGGTGAACGGCCGGATCGTCATGGATGTCGGCGACATGAACCTGACCTTCAAGAGCTACCTGACCAGCCGCATCGACTTCACGGTCGAGAACGATTTCGTCACCCAGATCAGGGGCGACGGTTTGGATGCGGAACTCTTCCGGGAATACATGGACGCCTGGGAAGACCCGCTCGCCTACGGCTTCTCGCATGTCGGCTGGGGCATGAATCCCGGTGCCCGCTGGATCTCCGGCGCGCTCTACGACAAGCGCGACATGCAGGCCGTCGAGTTTCGCGCCTGGGCCGGCAATTTCCTCTGGTCGACGGGCGCCAACCAGTATGCCGGCCGCTTCACCGAGGGACATTTCGACCTGCCGATGCGCAAATGCACGATCACGCTGGACGGCCTTGTCGTGGTGAAGGACGGCCGGCTCCAGGGCGACCTCGCCTCCTGAACGGATTTGAGAAGGACTGATCATGAGCGAACCCGCAGACTACTACGACCTCTCCCGCATCCGGCCCGAGGTGCTCGATGTGCTGGCACGGATCAACGAACTCGGCCGCGAGCGCTTCGCCCCGCGCGCCAGGGGCATAGACGATGAGGCGTCCTTCCCCGTCGAGAACTACAGGGACCTCGCCGCCGAGGGCTTTCTGACCCTGACCGTTCCGAAGGAGTTCGGCGGGCACGGCTTCAGCCTCGGCGAATATGCGATGGTCGGGGCGGAGATCGGCAAGTATTGCGGCGCCACCGCGCTGACATTCAACATGCACAATTCCTCGATGATGTGGTCGCGGTTCATGTATGAGCTGCCGAGCCTGACGGACGAGGACCGCGCCGCCTTCGCCCCCTTGCGCGAGCGCCAGTTCCGCCGCGCCGTCAGGGAGCAGGGCATCTATTCGCAACCCATCTCCGAAGCCGGCCAGAACTGGACCTCGAAGCCCGCGCAGACCGCCTGCCGCAAGGTCGATGGCGGCTGGGTCATCAACGGGTTCAAGAAGTTCGCCTCGCTCGCCGGCTATTGCGACTATTATTCGATCGTCTGCACCGAGCATTTCGAGGGCGTCGAGCCGCGGCACGAGGACACGATGATCTTCGTCGTCCACAAGGACGCGCCGGGCCTCTCCGTCACCGGGAGCTGGGACCCGCTCGGGATGCGCGGCACCAACAGCCGCGACCTCGTGCTCAAGGACGTCTTCGTCACCGAGGACGACCTGATGATGCCGCGCGGCATCTTCATAAAGACCCTGCCGCACTGGCCGCACATGATGGCGACGCTCTCGCCGACCTATATGGGCGTGGCGCAGGGCGCGTTCGACTTCACGGTCGCCTATCTGCGCGGCGAGGTGCCCGGCCAGCCGCCGGCCGACCGGCGCATGTTCGGCACCAAGCGCATCACCGTCGGCAGGATGTATGCCCAGCTCGCCGCCATGCGCGCGCTGTGGTGGCAGGCGTTCATGGAAGCGCAGGGCTTCCCCACCAAGGCGCAGGTCATGCGCATGTATGCGGCCCAGTACAACGTGATGGAAGGCGTGCAGGAGATCGCGGCGCTCGCCATCCGCACCTGCGGCGGCCAGTCGATGCTGAAATCCCTGCCGCTCGAGCGCATGTATCGCGACAGCCGCTGCGGCGCGCTGATGCTGCCCTATACGTCCGAGATCATGGAGGACTACCTTTCCGTCCTGACCCTCTACGACATGGACGAGCTCGACAAGGCGCCCGGCGACGAGGGCGGCGCGCGCTCCTCGCTCTGGCGCGGCACGGCCGGCACGCTCAAGGGGCTTCGCTGAGAGATGGCCGAGGAGCGGGTTCACGTCACCGGGCATGCCGCGGCGGAACCTGCCGCGGTCTGGTCCGTCGCCGGCGACTTCTGCGGCGCCTGGCATCCGGCGATCGCGACGATCCGGGCCGAGCGCGACGGGCGCGGCGCGCTGATCCGCGCCTTCACCGCCAAAGGCGAGGACACGCTCTACCGCGAGCAGCTCGTCTACCGGTCCGACAGCGACCGGGTCCTGTCCTACACGCATCTCGAAGGCATCGCCGGCGCCGAGCGCTACGACGCCTGCCTGCAGGTGCTTGCCGATGAGGGTGGCGGCAGCCGGATCGAATGGTCGGCCCGGCTTTCCGCGTCTTCAGAGCGTGCCCCGGCGATCGCCGCCGGCACGAAGGCGATCTTCGAGATGGGCATCGCCGCGCTCGGCGACCTCGCGGGAAAGCTCCCTCGCGAGGTTGCCCCCGCCGCGTGCGCGGGGAAGGCTGCACGGGAAACCGTCTTCATCGCGGGCGATCCGCGGCTGGCGCTGACGGTCACGCCGCAAAGGCCCGGCCCGCTCGTGCTTTTCCTGCACGGCATCGGCGGCGCCCGCACCAACTGGCTGGCGCAGCTCGATGCGGCGGAGCCCATCATGCGCGCCGCCGCGCTCGACCTGCGCGGCTATGGCGAGAGCCGGCTCGGCCCGTCGCAGAGCACGGTCGAGGACTATTGCGGCGACATCCTGCGCGTTGCCGAGGAATTGGGTGCGAGGCGGCTCGTCCTCTGTGGCCTGTCCTACGGTTCGTGGCTTGCCACCTCCTTCGCCATGCGCCATCCGGAAATGCTGGCGGGCCTCGTCCTTTCCGGCGGCTGCACGGGCATGTCGGAGGCCGGGGCGGCGGAGCGCGAGGCGTTCCGGACTGCCCGCGAGGTGCCGCTCGACGCGGGCCGGACGCCGGCCGATTTCGCCCCGGCCGTCGTCGAGGTCCTTGCCGGCCCCGGCGCGGACGAGGCGGTGCGGCATAGGCTGCTCGCGTCCATGGCCGCCATTCCGGCGGCGACCTACCGCGATGCGCTGCGTTGTTTCACCCACCCCCCGGAACGCTTCGATTTCGCCCGGCTGACCATGCCTGTCCTGATGATGACGGGCCGGCACGACCGGCTCGCGCCCGTCGGGGAGATCCGCGCCGTCGCGAACCGGATCGCCGAAACGGCGCCGCGCGCCTCGGTCCGCTTCGAGGTCATCGAGGATGCGGGCCATGTCTGCAATGTCGAACGTCCCGCCGCCTACAACAGGGTGCTGGGCGAATTCCTGTCGGAGCTCGCCCGATGACCGCCCTTCCCAAGCGCCAGCAGAACCGCATCCTGCGCGAACGCCGCATTCTCGATGCCGCGCTCGAGGTCTTCTCGCAGAAGGGGTTCGTCGGCGCGTCGATGGACGACATCGCGGCCGGGGCGGGCCTGACCAAGCCGACGCTCTACCAGTATTTCCCCTCCAAGGACGAGCTGTTCACGGCGATGATGACCCAGGAGCGGGACCACATGCTCGAATCCTTCGAGTATCCCTCCGCCTCGGGCATGGTCGCCGAGCTCCATGCGTTTTCCTGGCACTATGCCGATACCGTGCTGCGGCCGGAAATGCTCAACCTCGCCCGGCTGATCATCGGCGAAGCCCAGCGGCTGCCGGATGTCGGCCGCGCCTACCAGGCCTCGGGCCCCGACCGGGTGCTCGCCGGCATGATCCAGTATCTCGAACGCCAGCGCGCGGCCGGCCGGCTCGTCTTCGACGATGCCGAGCTTGCGGCGGAGGACCTGTGGGGCCTCATCCTTTCGGCGCCGCGCAACAGGGCGCTGCACATTCCCGATGCGCTGCCCGACCGCGCGACCATCGAGCGCTACATCCGCAACGGCCTTCGCGTCTTCCTGCGCGCCTATTCCGCCGCGCCGGAAAAAGACCTTGCCGCCCTCTCATCCCTCAAGCCGCCGCCGGCCACCGAAACGGAGTGACCATGACCCTCGACGCCTACCTCGCCGATCCTGCAAGCCGTTTCGCGACCGTCGCGATGACCGACACGAACGGCCTCCTTCGGGGGCAGATGGTGTCGGTCCGCTCGCTTGCCGGCATCGCCCGCAGCGGCATGGGCATGTCTCCCGTCACCTTCGCGCTCGATCCGACCGACGTCTTCCTCGACATTCCCGGCGTCTCCGACGACACCTCGGATTTCCACGACGACTCGCTGGTCCTCGATCGCTCGACCGTGCGCCGCCTGCCCTGGTCGAAACCCGGCCACGACCTCCTCGTGCTCTCCAATTACGCGGGCGCCACGGCGGAGCTGTGCCCCCGTGCGCTCCTCAAGCGCGTTCTCGGCCGTGCCGGGGAAGCAGGCTTCGCGCCCCGCTACGGCATGGAACTCGAATATACCCTGTTCGACGAGACGCCGGAGAGCGCCCGCGAGAAGGGCTACCGCGACCTCAGGACGGCGACGATGCACAAGAGCCACGACCTCGTGCTCTACCAGGTGCAGCAGACCGAATGGTACGAGGCGCTGGCCGGAATCTGCGAGCCGCTGAGGATCGACCTCGCCAAGATGCACGAGGAGATCGGCGGCGGCTTCCTGGAGGCCTGCATCGCGGCGGGCACGGGCCTGGAGCCGGCCGACCAGCTCGTGCTCCTGAAGAACTTCCTCAGGGCGCTCGCGCAACGGCAGGGCAAATGCGTCACCTTCATGCCGCGCTGGACGGAGAATGCCGACAGCCAGTCGATCCATCTCCATGTCAGCCTTGAGGACCGAGAAGGCCGGAAGATCTTCCACGATCCCTCCGGCAGGAACGGCATGTCGCAGGCCTTCCGCCACTTCATCGGCGGGCTTCAGCGCTACATCGGCGACATGACGCTGATCTTCCAGCCGACGGTCAATTCCTATCGCCGTTTCGCGCCCGGCACCTTCGCGCCGCCCGGCCTGACCTGGGGCTTCGAGAACCGCACGACCTGCTTCCGCGTCGTCGGCCACGATGCCGGCTCGCTGCGCGTCGAAAACCGCCTGCCGGGCGCCGACACCAATCCCTACCTGACGGTCGCCGCAACCGTTGCGGCCGGCGTCGCCGGCATCGTGGAAGGCATCGAGCCCGAGCCGGAGGTGATCGGCAACGGCTATGCGCAGGCGGGCGATGGCCCCGACTTCGCCCGCTCCATGCCCGAGGCTATCGCGCGGCTGCGTGCGTCCGCCTTCGCCCGGAACTGGCTCGGCGAGCGCTTCGTCGAGGCCTTCGCCGCAAGCCGCCAGAGCCAGCACGACGAATTCTGCAGGAAAGTACCCGATGTAGAACTGCAACGCTTCTTTGACCTGGGGTAGCGCCATGAAACCGGATCTGCGCATGCAATTCCTCGAAGGCATGAGCCGCGCGGCCACCTTCGTCGCCGTCGTGACGACCGATGGCGAGGCGGGGCGCTTCGGCGTCACGATCAGTTCCCTCACCTCCGTCTCGGCCGATGGCGAGCATCCCTCGCTGCTGGCCTGCCTGCACCACATGAGCCCCGTCGCCGCGGCCATCCTTAAGAACCGCTGCTTCTGCGCCAATCTCCTGCACGAGGACCAGCACCAGGTGTCCGACCTTTTCGCCGGCCGGCTGGCGGCGGGCGAGCATGCGGCGCGCTTCGAGCGCACCGGCTGGGCGCCCGGCACGCTGGGCCAGCCGGACCTCGAAGGGGCGACGGCGAGCTTCCAGTGCCAGGTCGCGACCTCCGTGCTGTGGGAGACGCATCACATCATCGTCGGACGTGTCGTGGACGTCCGCTTGTCGGAAAGCCCTGCCTCCCTGCTCTACGGCCACCGGGCCTATCACCGGGCAGTGCAACTGCCGTAGCGAACTAGAAAAAATCGACGCTGCGGATGCCGGTGCGGTGCGCCGGCGCAATGGGGAACCAGAACTGGAGAGAACAATGACAGACGTGACAACGGCGGGGATGAACCGGCTCCGCAGAAATTCGCTGGGCCTGATCGCCGTGACCTTCATGGTGATCTCGGCCGCAGCGCCGCTGACGGGCGTCGCCGGCGCCGTGCCGATCGCCTTCCTGATCGGCAACGGGACGGGCGTCCCCGCCACCTTTCTCGCGATGACGCTGGTCATGCTGGCCTTCTCGGTCGGCTATGTGGCGATGTCGCGCCATGTGACGAATGCCGGCGCCTTCTACGCCTATGCCGCCCGGGGCCTAGGCGGGCGCATGGCCGGCGCCGTCGCCATCATCGCGGTCGTCGCCTACAATGCCATGCAGTTCGGCCTGGTCGGCCTGCTCGGCGGCATCGCCAGCGGCGTCTTCGCCGGCTTCGGCGTGAACCTGCCGTGGTATCTGTGGAGCTTCATCGCCATCGCGCTTGTCGGCATCCTCGGTTACCGGCAGGTCGATCTGTCCGCCAAGGTCATGATCGTGCTGGTGCTGCTGGAATATCTCGTCGTGCTGCTGGTCGATTTCGCGATCCTCGCCAAGGGCGGCGCGAGCGGGCTTTCCTTCAACTTCTTCGATACGACGGCGATCTTCTCGGGCTCGCTCACGGCGGCGATCCTCTTCTGCCTCGGCTCGTTCATCGGCTTCGAGGCAACGACGATCTACGCCGAGGAGGCGCGCGATCCCGAAAGGACCATCCCGCGGGCGACCTACCTGTCGGTGCTGATGATCGGGCTGTTCTTCGTCTTCACGACCTGGCTGATGATCGTGGGCGTGGGCGCCGAAAACCTCGTGGCGACCGTCGGCGCCCTGCCGGACCCGACATCGTTCTTCTTCGACCTCGCCGGCGCCTATGTCGGCGGGCCGATCCCGGCCATTGCCGGCCTCCTGCTGGTGTCGAGCCTGTTTGCCGCGATCAGCGCCTTCCACAACTACATCGCCCGCTACAGCTACGTGGCCGGCCGCGAAGGCCTGCTGCCGGCCGCCTTCGGCCGCACCCACGATGCCCACCAGAGCCCGCATATCGGCTCGGTCGTGCAGACGGTGATGGCGCTTGCCGTGCTTGCGGTCTTCGCGGGCCTCGGCCTCGATCCGGTCCTCAACATGTTCACCTGGATCAGCCAGATCGGCACGCTCGGCGTCCTCGGCATGATGACCATCACGTCGCTCTCGGTCATCGTCTTCTTCCGAAGGGCTGGCGGCAACCAGCCGGCCTTGACGACACTCGTCCTGCCCGCCCTGTCGGGCCTGATCATGGCCGCGCTGTTCATCTACATCTTCGTCAATTTCGGCGATCTCACCCAGACCGCCGGCGGGGCGCTCGGCATCATCCTGCCGGCGCTGATCCCGGCCGCGGGCGTCGTCGGCTTCGCCATGGCGAGCCGCCTCAAGGCGAGGGACCCGGACGCCTATGCCCGGATGGGCCAGAACCGCGGCTGATCCTCATGTGACGGCCGGTCCGTGAACGGCCGGCCGTCACGGCCGCTCAATCCGACAGCAGCGTCCGCGTCAGCGGATGCTTGGCCTCGCCGAGCCCGTCGACGATGGTGAAATGGTGCCTGTCTGGCTCGACGACCGCGGCGGTGGTGGCACCCAGTCCCGTCCAGATATTGGCGAGCAGGGCGTTCTGGCGCAGGAATTCCGCGCGCTCGTTGCCGCCGGCCCAGCAGGTGATGCGGGCATCCGGCATGGGGCGCAGCAGCGCCGGGCTTTCCGCAAGCGCCTCCGCCTCGTCGATGGCGAGCTTCCCGTTCATCGCGGTTGACAGGAGCGGGCGCAGGTCGTGCAGGCCCGAAATGGAGACGACGTTGCGGATGCGCCGCCGGACCTCGGTCGCAAGCGGCGACGTCGCCGTGACCATCCGGCTGACCAGGTGCCCGCCGGCCGAATGCCCCGTCAGCATCAGCGGGCCGTCGACGATTTTCGCCGCCTCCCCGATCGCCGTCGCGACTTCCCTGACGATCTCGGCGATGCGCACGTCCGGGCAGAGCGTGTAGGATGGCATGGCGACGGCGTAGCCATGGGCGATCGCGCCTGCGGCCAGATGCGACCAATAGCTCTTGTCGAGCTGCAACCAGTAGCCGCCGTGCACGAAGACGACGAGACCTCGTGCCGCGCCTTCCGGCAGGAAGAGGTCCGTGCGGTTTCGCGGCCGCGCGCCGTAGGCAAGGTCCAGCCTTGCCCGTCCCGCCGCCGAAAGCGCGCTTCGGAAGGCTTCGGCAGGTCCGGCCCACGCCGCCGGCCATCGCTCGCCGCGCGCGATGTTCGAGCCGTTGGCATAGGCCTCGTCCCAGTCCGAAATGCGGTATTCCAGCATCGCTTCCATTCTCCCTTGATGCAGCCCGGACGAAGGAATCCCCCGGACGGCGGGCAAAGGCAAGGGCAATCCGAAAAAACTTTAGGCTTGAAATGATTTTTGGCAGATGCGATGCTGCTCCATGTTCAGCGCAGAAGTGGAGGTCTTCGCTGTGCCCATCACCATCGATGACGCTTCCCGCGCGACGACCCGGTCCGTCGGCGACGGCCCGGCGAAAGCGCGCCCGGCCGGAGGGATCCGCGCGACCACGCATATCCAGTCGAAAAAGCCTGCGCGACAGGCAGGACATGAACAGGGGAATAGCCGCCACATGCTTGGACCGACCGCACATGTCGATACGTTCACCCGCGACAACCTTCCGCCGCCCGGGGAATGGCCGGATTTCCTGCTTGAGGGCTTCGACTATCCCGACCGCCTCAACGCCGCCGTCGAACTGACGGACGCTTTGGTGGCCAAGGGCTTCGGCGACCGGATCGCACTGATCGGCAACGGACGGCGCCGCACCTACAAGGAACTGTCCGACTGGACGAACCGGCTGGCGCATGCGCTCGTCGAGAACTACGGCGTGAGGCCGGGCAATCGCGTCCTCATCCGCTCGGCCAACAATCCGGCCATGGTCGCCTGCTGGCTCGCCGCCACAAAGGCCGGCGCCGTCGTCGTCAACACGATGCCGATGCTGCGCGCCGGGGAACTGGGCAAGATCGTCGACAAGGCCGAGATCGCGCTTGCGCTCTGCGATACGCGCCTCATGGACGACATGATCGCCTGCGCCAAGGACAGCCGCCACCTCAGGCAGGTCGTCGGCTTCGACGGGACCGCGAACCACGATGCCGAGCTCGACCGCGTTGCGCTCGACAAGCCGGTCGTCTTCGAGGCCGTGCAGACGGGACGGGACGACGTGGCGCTGCTCGGCTTCACCTCCGGCACCACCGGCGTGCCGAAGGCAACCATGCATTTCCACCGCGACCTGATGGCGGTCGCCGACAGCTATGCGCGGGAAGTCCTCAACGTGACGCCCGACGACGTCTTCGTCGGCTCGCCGCCGCTCGCCTTCACCTTCGGCCTCGGCGGCCTTGCGATCTTCCCGCTGCGTTTCGGCGCGACGGCGACGCTGCTCGAGCAGGCGACGCCCGCGCTGATGGTGGAGATCATCGAGACCTACAAGGCGACGATCTCGTTCACGGCCCCGACAGCCTATCGCGCCATGCTAAAGGCGATGGATGCCGGCGCGGACCTGTCGTCGCTCCGCGTCGCGGTCTCCGCCGGCGAGACGCTGCCCGGCCCGGTCTTCGGCGAATGGATCGGGAAGACGGGCAAGCCGATCCTCGACGGGATCGGCTCGACGGAAATGCTGCACATCTTCATCTCCAACCGCTTCGAGGACTTGAAGCCCGCCTCGACGGGAAAGCCCGTCGGCGGCTACGAGGCGAGGATCGTCGACGAGGAGATGCGCGAGGTGCCGCGCGGCACGATCGGCCGGCTCGCGGTACGCGGCCCGACCGGCTGCCGCTACATGGCGGATGCCCGCCAGCGCGAATATGTCCGCGACGGCTGGAACCTCACCGGCGACGCCTTCCTGCAGGACGAGGACGGCTTCTTCCATTTCGCCGCCCGCTCGGACGACATGATCGTGACGTCGGGCTACAATGTCGCCGGTCCCGAGGTCGAGGCCGCGCTGATCGCGCATCCCGACGTCGCCGAATGCGCCGTGGTCGGCGCGCCGGACAGCGAGCGCGGCCAGATCATCGAGGCCCATGTCGTGCTGGTGGCGGGCGTCGCGGCGGACGAGGCGACGGTCCGGCGCCTGCAGGACCATGTGAAGGCGACGATCGCGCCGTACAAGTATCCGCGCTCGATCAGGTTCCTGGATGCCCTGCCCAAGACCGCGACAGGCAAGATCCAGCGGTTCCGCCTGCGGTCGGGAAACTGAGATGAGCAAGCCCTACGACCCCTCGAAGGAAGGCGCGCAGATGTCGTTCGAGGGACGCATGTCCTATAGCGACTATCTCCGGCTGGAGACCGTCCTGACGGCGCAGGCGCCGCTCTCGACGGCGCATGACGAGATGCTCTTCATCATCCAGCACCAGACGTCCGAACTCTGGATGAAGCTTGCCCTCCACGAGATCGAGGCGGCGATCCGCTCGATCCGGCAGGACAGGCTGGAGCCGGCCTTCAAGATGCTGACGCGGGTCGCCCGCATCTTCGAGCAGCTCAACAGCGCCTGGGACGTGCTGCGCACGATGACGCCGAGCGAATACACGCAGTTCCGCGAATCGCTCGGCCAGTCCTCGGGCTTCCAGTCCTGGCAGTACCGGGCGATCGAGTTCCTCGCCGGCAACCGGAACCTCGCCATGCTGCGCCCGCACGCGCACCGTACCGACATCATGGAGAAGCTGGAGGCGATCCTCGCCGCTCCCTCCCTCTACGACGAGGCGATCCGGCTTCTGGCGCGCAGCGGCTTCGATGTCGGCGGCGAGGCGGAACGCGGCGACTGGCGCGAAACGCGCAGCGAGAACGACAAGGTCTTTTCCGCCTGGCAGGCCGTCTACCGCAATCCCGAACGCCACTGGATGCTCTACGAGCTTGCCGAGAAGCTGGTCGACTTCGAGGACTATTTCCGCCGGTGGCGGTTCAACCACGTCACCACCGTCGAGCGCATCATCGGCATGAAGCGCGGGACGGGCGGCACGTCGGGCGCATCCTATCTCAGGAAGATGCTGGAAGTGGAACTCTTCCCCGAGCTATGGCATGTACGTACAGACCTTTGATAGAACGAAATAATAATGGAACCATAAGGAGGAGAACAGCATGAACCGCATTCTGGCAGCCAGCCTCTTCGGCCTCGCGCTCTCGACGTCGGGCCTTGCCCATGCCGAGCCGGTGAAGATCGGCGTCATCACCACGCTTTCGGGCGGCGGCGCGGGCCTCGGCATCGACACGCGCGACGCCTTTGCGCTCGCCATCAAGCAGTCGGGCAATACCGACGTCGAGCTGGTGATCGAGGACGATGCCCAGAAGCCGGAACTTGCGGTGCAGATCGCCGAGAAGATGATCCAGGGCGACAAGGTCGACCTGATGACGGGGATCATCTGGTCCAACCTCGCCATGGCCGTCGTGCCGAACGCGGTGGCGCAGGACGTGATCTATCTCTCGCCCAATGCCGGCCCGTCGGCGCTGGCCGGGGCGAACTGCAATGCCAACTACTTCAACGTCGCCTACCAGAACGACAATTTCCACGAGGCGATGGGCCAGTACGCCAACACGGACTACAACAACACCTTCATCCTCGCGCCCAACTATCCGGCCGGCAAGGACGCGCTGACCGGCTTCAAGCGCTTCTACAAGGGCACCCTTTCCGGCGAGGTCTATACCCAGGTCGGCCAGACGGACTATGCGGCCGAGATCGCGCAGATCCGCGCCTCGGGGGCCGATTCCGTCTATTTCTTCCTGCCCGGCGGCATGGGCATCGCCTTCATGAAGCAATATGCCCAGTCGGGCGTCGGCATTCCGGTCATGGGTCCGAGCTTCTCCTTCGACCAGGACGTTCTGCCCGCCGTCGGCGACGCGGCCCTCGGCGTGAAGAATTCCGCGAGCTGGTCGCCGGACCTCGACAACGCGGCCAGCAAGGCGTTCGTCGAAAGCTTCAAGGCCGAATACGACCGCCTGCCGTCGATCTACGCGGCGCAGAGCTGGGACACGGCGAACCTCATCCTTTCCGCGCTGTCCAAGGCGAGCGTCAAGGACAAGGACGCCTTCCGCGCGGCGCTCAAGGCCGCGGACTTCAAGTCCGTGCGCGGCGAATTCGCCTTCAACAACAACAACCATCCGATCCAGAACATCTATGTCCGCGAAGTGGTGAAGGATGGCGATGTCCTGACCAACAGGATCATCGGGACCGCCTTCGAGCATCACAAGGACGCCTACGCCGAGCAGTGCGGCCTGTAACGCCCTTGCATGCCTGACCGTCCGGGCCCCGGCGCTTCGCCGATGCCCGGGCGGCGGCCCTGACGCGATCCCGACCCGAAGCCTGGACCGACGCCGTGTTCACCGCACTCCTGATCGAACAACTGCTCAACGGACTTCAGCTCGGCGTGATGCTGTTTCTGATGGCCGCCGGCCTGACGCTGATTTTCGGCGTCATGGGCCTCATCAACCTCGCGCACGGTTCGCTCTACATGGTCGGCGCCTTCGCCTGCGCGACGGTCGCCGCGTCCACCGGTTCCTTCTGGCTGGGCCTCATCGCCAGCCTCACGGCCGCCGCCGGCATCGGCGCGCTCATCGAGGTCGCCGTCATCCGCCGGCTCTACGACCGCGACCATCTCGACCAGGTGCTCGCCACCTTCGCCCTGATCCTGATCCTGTCGGAAGGCACGCGCTGGCTCTTCGGCTCCTTTCCGCTCTATCTCGACATTCCAAGGCAGCTCCAGGGGGCGGTGCCGCTGCCGGGCGGCGGCCGGTACCAGCTCTACCGGCTGGCGATCATCGCCGTCGGCATCGCGGTCGCCGCCGGGCTCTATCTCCTCATTTCCCGGACCCGGCTCGGCATGCGCATCCGCGCGGGCGAATCCGACCGCGAGATGATCGCCGCCCTCGGCGTCGACATCGGCACGCTCTATACCGTCGTCTTCGCGCTTGGCGCGGCGCTGGCGGGCCTTGCCGGCGCCCTCGTCGGCGCCCTACAGTCGGTGCAGGTCGGCATGGGCGAGCCGGTGCTGATCCTCGCCTTCGTCGTCATCGTGATCGGCGGCATCGGCTCCATCAAGGGCGCCCTTGTCGGCGCCGTCATCGTCGGCGTCGTCGACACGATGGGCCGCTTCCTGCTTCCCTCGCTGCTCGCGCTGACGATGCCGGCCTCGCAGGCCACGACGATCGGCGCGGCGCTTGCCTCGATGCTGATCTATGTCGTCATGGCCCTCATCCTCGCCTTCCGGCCGAGCGGCCTGTTCGCGGCGCAGTCGTGAGGTGCTCATGAGCCGCGAAACCGCCGTCAACCTCACGCTCGCCCTCCTTCTCCTCGGCTTCCCGCTCGTCGCGGCCGGCATGGGCGAGCCCTTCTACGTGACGCTCGCCACCCGTGTCGCCGTGCTCGCGCTCGCCGCTACCGGCCTCAACCTGGCGCTGGGCCTCGGTGGCCTGCTCTCCTTCGGGCATGCCGCCTTCTTCGGCCTCGGCGGCTATGCCGCGGGGATCCTGGCGACCCACGCCTTCAATGCCGAGCCGCTTGTCGCGGGCATTCCCGCAACGACGTCGATGCCGCTCATCTGGCTGGTCGCCGTCGCGGTCGCCGGGCTCGTCGCCCTGCCGATCGGCGCGATCAGCCTGCGCACGACAGGCGCCTACTTCATCATGATCACGCTCGCCTTCGCGCAGATGATCTATTATTTCGCGATCTCCTGGCCGGCCTATGGCGGCGAGGACGGCCTGTCGATCTATGTGCGCAATGCCTTTCCCGGCATCAATACGGCGCAGCCGCTGCCCTATTTCCTGGTCTGCTACGCCGTTCTCATGGCAATGCTCCTGCTGTTCCGCCTCGTCGCCGGCTCGCGCTTCGGCAGCGCGCTTGCGGCCGCACGGCAGAACGGCACGCGCCTTGCCGCCGTCGGCATCCAGCCGTTCCGCATCCGGCTCGTCGCCTTCATCCTTTCCGCCATGGTCACCGGGCTTGCCGGCGCGCTCTACGCCGACCTCAACCGGTTCGTCGGCCCGTCCATGCTGTCCTGGCACATGTCGGGCGAACTCATCGTCCTCATCGTCCTCGGCGGCAAGGGCCGGCTCTTCGGGCCGGTCGCGGGGGCGATGATCTTCGTCTGCCTCGAATACGTTCTCGGCGGCATCACCGAGCGCTGGCAGTTCTTCCTCGGCCTCATCCTGCTCGGCATCGTGCTCTTCGCGCGCGGCGGGCTGCTCGGCCTCCTTTCGGGAAGGCCGCGCCATGTCTGAGCCCGTTCTCGAAATCCGCGACCTGCGCAAGTCCTTCGACGCGCTGAAGGCGACCGACGGGGTGAGCCTCGATCTCCATCCCGGCCAGATCCATGCGCTGATCGGCCCGAACGGCGCGGGCAAGAGCACGCTCATCCACCAGATCGCCGGCTCGCTGAAGGCCGACAGCGGCACGATCCGCTTCCTCGACAAGGACATCGGCGGGCTCGACATGGCCGCGCGGGCGCGAATGGGCCTTGCGCGCAGCTTCCAGATCTCCTCGCTCGTCCAGGAATTCTCCGCCCTGCGCAATGTCATGCTGGCGGTGCAGGCGCGGCAGGGCAGCAGTTTCCGCTTCTTCAGGCAGGTGGCGGGCGACGCGGAGCTGACCGGGCCGGCAATGGCCATGCTGGAGCGCGTCGGCCTTGCCGCCCGCGCCCATGTGCCGGCGGCGGAGCTCTCCCATGGCGAGCGCCGGCAGATCGAAATCGCCATCGCACTCGCCCTCTCGCCGAAGGCCTTCCTCTTCGACGAGCCGATGGCCGGCATGGGGCCGGAAGGCTCCCGGCAACTGACGTCGTTCCTCGACGGCCTGCGCCACGAGGCGCCGATGCTGCTGGTCGAGCACGACATGGACGCGGTCTTCGCGCTGGCCGACCGCGTCTCCGTCCTCGTCTACGGCCGCATCATCGCGACGGGCACGGTGGACGAGATCCGCCGCGATCCCGACGTGCGCCGCGCCTATCTCGGAGACGCCGCATGAGCCTCCTCGAAATCAAGGGCCTCGAAACGTTCTACGGCGCCTCGCAGGCGCTCTTCGGCGTTGATCTTGATGTGCGCGAAGGCGAGGTGGTCGCCCTCATGGGGCGCAACGGCATGGGCAAGACGACGACGATCAACTCGATCATCGGCCTCCTGCGCCCGCGCGCCGGCTCCATCGGCTTTTCGGGCCGGGCGATCGCCGGCATGCGGCCGCACCGTATCGCACGGCTCGGCCTCGGCCTCGTTCCCGAGGGGCGGCGCTGCTTCCCCAACCTGACGGTTCTGGAGAACCTCGTGGCGACGGCCCGCGGCAGCGAGTGGACCTTCGGCAAGGTCGTCGATCTTTTCCCGCGCCTCGGCGAGCGGCGCGACCAGTATGCCAGCACGCTTTCGGGCGGCGAGCAGCAGATGCTCGCCATCGGCCGCGCGCTGATGACCAATCCCCGCCTGCTCGTCCTCGACGAGGCAACGGAAGGCCTCGCCCCGGTGATCCGGCAGGACATCTGGTCGGCGATCCGCACGCTGAAGGCCGCCGGCCAGTCGATCCTCGTCGTCGACAAGACGCTCGCGGAGCTCCTGCCCGTGGCCGACCGGTGCTTCGTGCTGGAAAAGGGTGCGACGGTCTTCGAAGGCCCGCCGGCGGCGCTGACGCCGGCGCTGCAGGACCGCTATCTCGGCGTCTGACCGGTTCCCGCCGATCAGGTCACGGCGGCCCGGACGGCGAAGCGGGCATCCCGCCATGTCCCCGTGCGCAGGATGTCCTCCAGGATCTCGACCGCCCGCCACACGTCGGCATAGCCGACATAGAGCGGCGTGAAGCCGAAGCGCATGGTCGAGGGCGCGCGGAAATCGCCGATGACGCCGCGGGCGATCAGCGCCTGCATGATCTCGTAGCTGTTCGGGTGGCGGAACGAGACCTGGCTGCCGCGCCGTGCCGGATCGTGCGGGCTTTCCAGCGCGAGGCCGTGGCCGGCGCATTTTTCCTCCACGAGTGTGATGAAGAGGTCCGTGAGGCGGAGGCTCTTCTCGCGCAACACGGTCATGTCGACCTCGTCCCAGATGTCGAGCGCGCCCTTCAGCGCGCGAAGCGAGAGGATCGGCTGCGTGCCGCACAAAAAGCGGCGGATGCCGTCGCCCGCCGCATAGCGTGTCTCGAAGGCGAAGGGCCGCGCATGGCCCCACCAGCCGGTGAGCGGCTGCCGGATGCCGCCATGATGCCGCGCGGCGGCATAGATGAAGGCCGGCGAGCCCGGGCCGCCGTTCAGGTACTTGTAGGTGCAGCCGACGGCGAAATCGACGCTTGCCCCGTCGAGGTCGACCGGCAGGGCGCCGGCCGTGTGGCAGAGGTCCCAGATGACCAGCGCGCCGTTGTCGTGCGCCTTGCGCGTCAGCGCCGCCATGTCGCGCAGTTCGCCGGTCTTGTAGTTGACATGGTTGACGAGCACCACGGCGACGTCGCCGTCGATCAGCGCCTCGATGGCGGGCGCGTCGACGCCTTCGAGCCGCAGCGAAGCGCCCGGCCGGGTCGAGACCACGCCCTCGGCCATGTAGATGTCGGTCGGGAAGCTGCTGCCCTCCGTGACGATGACGGAGCGGTCCGGCCGCAGCGCCATGGCAGCGTGCAGGGCCTTGTAGATGTTGATCGACGTGGTGTCGCAGACGACCGTCTGGCCGGCCGCCGCCCCGACCAGCCGCCCGACCCGGTCGCCGAGGTCCAGCGGCATGTCGAACCAGCCCGCCGTGTTCCAGCTCCGGATGAGATCCTGGCCCCATTCCTCCTCCGCCGCCCTGCGAAGCTCGGCGAAGGCGGCGGTCGAGGCGACGCCGAGGGAGTTGCCGTCGAGATAGATGAGATCGGGCGGCAGGATGAAGCGGTCGCGAAGCGGGCGCAGCGCATCGGCGGCATCCATGGCCTCGATGGCGGCGAAATCAGGAAGTGCGGTCATCGGCGGTCCTTGCTTTATTCACGGACGGTTTCGCGGGCGGGCGCCGGCCCGCGGCTCCGCTTGAGGCTCGGCAGGGCCAGCATGGCGAGGACGAAGAGGCCCGTCGCCAGCTTCAGGTCCGGCGGCGGCATGCCGGCGGCAAGGCAGAAGGAGACGAGCTGGTAATAGACGACGGCGCCGACGAAGGGCGCGGCGAGCTGGCGCGGCACGCTGCCCTTGCCGACGATGGCTTCGCCGATCATCAGCGCGGCAAGCCCGTTGATCAGGATGCCGAGGCCCATATTGACGTCGGCAAAGCCCTGCGACTGCACCATCAGCGCGCCGCCGGCCGCCGAGAAGGCGCCGGCAAGCCCGACGCCGCCGATCGTGGCGAGCCAGACATTGATGCCCTGTGCCTCGGCCATGTCCGGGTTGGCCCCGACCGCGCGCACCGCCGTGCCCTTCTCCGTGCGGAAGAAATAAAGCAGCAGCAGGAAGATGAGGAGGCCGATCCCGCCGGCGACGGCGATCTTGCTGGCGGGAAAGCCCGGCTGCAGGAACGGCGCCCAGTCGAAGACGGTGGCAGACCCGAAGACCGAGAGATTGGAGCGCCCCATGATGCGCAGGTTGATCGAATAGAGCATCGTCATCATCAGGATACCCGCAAGCAGCGTGTGGATGCGGAACCGAAGATGGATGAAGGCCGTGCAGCAGCCGGCCGCGAAACCCGCCAGAAGGGCGACGGCGATTGCCGCAAGCGGCGACATGCCCGCCGCCATGAGGACGCCGCAGACGCAGCCGCCGAGCGGGAACGCGCCCTCGCTGGTCAGGTCCGGAAAGCTCAGCATGCGGAACGGGATCATGATGCCGAGGACGACGAAGGCGAGGATGAGGCTCTGCGCCAGCGTGACAGGGATGAGCGAGAGGAAGCTCGCGACGGTGTTTTGCAGAAGATCCATGGTCGTCAGCTCGCCAGAAACATGCGGTCGGTCTTGACGGAGAAATGGCCGATCAGGTCCGGGACGGTGATTTCGGCCTTGTCCCTGCCGGCGATCTCCAGGCGCACGCGGCCGGCATCGAGCATGACGACCCGGTGGCCGAAGTCCACGGCGTGCTGCATGTTGTGCGTCACCATCAGCGTCGTCAGCCTGAGCGCCTCGACGGTGCGGACGGTCGCCTGCATGACGATGTCGGCCGTGCGCGGATCGAGGGCCGCCGTGTGCTCGTCGAGCAGCAGCAGCTCCGGCGAGCCGCCGACCGCCATGATCAGCGAGAGCGATTGCCGCTGTCCGCCGGACAGCAGCTCCACCCGCGTGTCGAGACGGTTCTCCAGGCCAAGCCCGAGGAGCGAGAGGCGTTCCCTGTAGGACGCGAGCCGCGCCGGGTTGAGCCCGCGGGCGAGGGTCCGCCTCTTGCTCCGGAGCTCGGCCAGCAGCATGTTCTCCGCCACCGTCATGCTGGCGGCGGTGCCGCGCATCGGGTCCTGGAACACGCGGGCGAGCCGCACGGCACGCTTGTGGACGGGCATGGCCGTCACGTCGTCGCCGTTGATGAGCACCGTTCCGGCATCGAGCAGCAGCGCCCCGGAAATGGCGTTGAGCATGCTGCTCTTGCCCGCGCCGTTCGAGCCGATGACGACGCCGAATTCACCTGTTTCGAGACGCAGGCTGAGACCGTCGAGCGCGATCTTCTCATCCGCCTGTCCCTTGTAGAACACCTTGCGGGCCGACCTGATTTCCAGCATTGGCTCCCCCCTTTTTATGGACGGCGGCGCTTTCGGCGCCGCCGTCTGTTGGACCCCGCGTCGGTCAGTCGATCACGCAGCCGCAATCGGCGAGCGAGCCTGGGACTTCGACGCCGAAGGCGGCCAGGGTCTTCTTCGAGATCAGCGGCTGGTGATCCTCATAGGCCGGGCGCCACGGGGCGATGGACTTCGGGTCCTTGCCCTTGAGGATTTCCGCGGCGATGCGGCCGGCATGGAGGCCGACCTGCTCGTAGTTCACGGCGAAGCTGGCCGGCACGACACCGTCGCGGACGGCGCCGTCGTCGGAATTGACGATCGGGATCTGCGCCTGGCGGGCGGCGGCCGAGACGGCGGCGATCGCCGGCTGGAGCAGGTTGGAGGCCGGCGTGTAGATCACGTCGGCCTTGCCCGCGAAGGAGGCGATACGCTGCTGGATGTCGTTGACATTGTCGACGCCGACGGCCACGACCTCGAAGCCGGCCGCGGGCGCGGCCTCCCTGATCTTGTCGAGCAGCGCCGTGTCGTTCGCCTCGCCCGGATTGTAGGGCACGCCGAAGCGCTTGGCCTCGGGCAGGAGCTTGCGCGTGAAGGCCATGACGGCGGCCACGTCCTGAAGGTCCGTCGCCCCGGTCATGCCGTCGTCGCCGGCCTCCCACGAGGGCACCAGCTTGGCGGCCACCGGATCGGTGACGGCGGAAAAGACGACGGGGATGCCGGACCCGGCAAGGGCCTTCTTGGCGATCTGCGAGACCGGCGTGGTGATCGTGTAGATCAGCTTCGGCTGCTCGGCCTGCAGCTTGGCGATCATCTGCGGAACGAGCGATGCGTCGAAATTGGTATGGCTTTCGGTATAGACGACGTCGGTTCCCTCGACGAAGCCGTTCTCCGACAGCGCCTTCTTGAAGCCGGTGATCGATGCGCTGAGCTGCGGGTGCTCGCCGAAATTGGCGATGCCGATGCGGATCGGCTCCGCAGCCGCCATTGCCGCACCCCATGCGAGGGCCCCGGCGACGACCAGTCCCGAAAGCCACGTCTTCTCAAGCCTGCTCATGAATCCCTCCCAGATCTGACAAGCGCCCGCCGTCCTCCGGCGGCGTACCCGGATCATGACGGTGCTCGGAAATCTTGTCAAACTAATATATATATTTCGCTCCAGATGGCTGAAGTATATATATTTGTCTCGATCAGATGCAGGCGCTAAGGAAACTCGATGCAAGATCAAGGGCAGTCGACCAAAACCGAATCCGCCTACCGGCTCCTGCGGCGCGACATTCTCGCGACGCGGCTGAGGCCGGGCGCGCCGATGAAGCTGGGCGCGCTGCGCGACCGGTACGAGATCGGCTGGACGCCGCTGCGCGAGGCGCTGTCGCGGCTGGAGGCCGAGGGGCTCGTCACCGCCGTCAGCAATCGCGGCTTCGCGGTCGCCCCCGTCTCGCGCGCGGCGCTGGAGGACCTTACCCGCGCCCGCATGGCCGTCGAGATCCCGCTTCTGCTCGAATCCATCGAGAACGGCGGCAGCGAATGGGAATCGGCGGTCGTGACAGCGCATTACCGGCTGTCGCGCTGTACCCTGTCCGTCGAAAGCGCCACCGAAAGCCAGATCGACGAATGGGACGAAAAGCACGCCGTCTTCCATGCGGCGCTGGTGGGCGCGGCGCGGTCGAGCTGGCTTGCCCGTTTCCAGCAGACGATTTCCGACCAGATGCGCCGCCATCACCGTTTCCTCAGCCTCGCGCCGACGCTGCGCGCGGCCGAGGGCATGCACGAAGGCTACCGAGAAGCCGTCGCCGCCCTTCACGAGGCCATGGCGATCGCGCACCATACCGAGCTGATGGAGGCGGCGCTCGACCGGGATGCGGCGCGCGCCCGGACGCTGATGGAGGCCCATATCGGCTTCACGATCGACGTCTACGCTCGGTCCGAGGATGGCGGCCATGCGGCGCCTGCGGCACCGAAGGCCCGTGCGTCGAAATGACGGCAGGGCATGCGGCCTGTCCAAGCGCGGCAAACATCTCTAAAAGACGAGGGAGCGCAGCGACTTTCGCCTGTCGCGAAGGATAGGAAGCGGACGTTTGGAATGACGGGTAACGACACGTTCGACATCGCGCCGGGCTGGGTGGATGGCGAAACCAAGGCTCTCGAGGCGCCGAACGATCATCGCGCTGAGCTTCGCCTCTGGCTGCGCCTGCTGACCTGCACGACCCTTGTCGAGAGCGAGGTCCGGCGCCGGCTCCGCGAGGAATTCGATTCGACGCTGCCGCGTTTCGACCTGATGGCCCAGCTCGAGCGCGCGCCTGACGGCATGGTGCTCGGCGAGGTCTCCAAGCGCATGATGGTCTCGCCGGGCAACATCACGGTGCTGGTGGAGCGGCTGACGGAGAGCGGCCATATCAGCCGCACGACCCTGCAGACGGACCGGCGCGTGCAGGTGATCGCCCTGACGCCGTTCGGCCGCGCCGAATTCGAGAAGATGGCGGCGCGGCATGCCGACTGGATCTCCGAGCTTTTCGCGGGCCTTGCCGCGAAGGAGGGCGGCGTGCTGATGGACGAGCTCGCCAAGCTCAAACGGTCCATCGTCGCGTCCCTCGCCCGGGGCGCCTGAGGCGCCTCCTCCTTCATCGCCGCGACGGTCTGCGCCGGATTGACGGGGCGTCGTCGCGCCCCAAACAATTTTAAGCTTGAAATTTATTCCGAACGAGTCCACGCTGCCTTTCGCGGTGCGGGTTGCCGGCAGACGGTATCCCGGCGCCGCGCGCGGCCGGACCTCGGGAGGAGAACGACATGCGGATCGTCTGTATCGGTGGTGGGCCGGCAGGGCTTTATTTCGCGCTTCTGATGAAGCGACAGCACCCGGAGCACCACATCACGGTCGTCGAGCGGAACCGGCCCTTCGACACTTTCGGCTGGGGCGTGGTCTTCTCGGATGCGACCATGCAGTCGATGCGCCAGTGGGATCCGCAGACGGCGGAGGCCATCGAGGTCTCCTTCAACCATTGGGACGACATCGAGCTGGTTTTCAAGGGCCGCAAGATCCGCACGACCGGCCACGGCTTCGTCGGCATCGGCCGCCGCAAGATGCTCAATATCCTACAGGATCGCTGCCTGGAACTGGGTGTCGAACTCGCCTTCGAGCGCGACGTGGAAAGCGATAAGGAGTTTCCCGACGCGGACCTCGTGATCGCCGCCGATGGGGTCAATTCGCGCATCCGCAACGAATATGCCGACGTCTTCCGGCCCGACATGGTCATGCGGCCGAACCGCTACATCTGGCTCGGCACGGACAAGCTCTTCGACGCCTTCACCTTCGATTTCCAGCGCACCGGGCACGGCTGGTTCCAGGCGCATATCTACCGTTTCGACGAGACGACCTCGACCTTCATCGTCGAGACCACGGACGAGGTCTACAAGGCCCACGGGCTCGACCGGATGGACCAGGAACAGTCCATCGCCTTCTGCGAAGACCTCTTCGCCGGCACGCTGGACGGCCACCGGCTGATGACCAATGCGCGGCACCTGCGCGGTTCGGCCTGGCTGAACTTCGGCCGGCTGATCTGCGGGAAGTGGAGCCATTTCAACGGCCGGAGCCATGTGGTCCTGATGGGCGACAGCGCGCATACGGCCCATTTCGCCATCGGTTCCGGCACCAAGCTCGCCATCGACGATGCGATCGAGCTGACCCGGCAGTTCGACCTTCTCGGCCATGACAGGGCGCACATCCCCGCCGTGCTCGCCGCCTACGAGGAGGTGCGCCGCGTGGATGTCGCGCGCATCCAGAACGCCGCGCGCAATGCCATGGAGTGGTTCGAGGTCGTCGGCACGCGCTATGCCGACACGCTGGAGCCCGAGCAGTTCATGTATTCGATGCTCACCCGCTCGCAACGCATCAGCCACGAGAACCTTCGCCTGCGCGACAGGGACTGGCTCGAAGGCTTCGAGCGCTGGTTCGCCGCCCGGGCAGGGGTTGAGCCCGGGGAAAACGGCGCGGTGCCGCCGCCGATGTTCACGCCCTTCACGCTGCGCGGCCTGACGCTGGCGAACCGCATCGTGGTCTCGCCCATGGCGATGTATTCGGCGACGGACGGCGTTCCGAACGATTTCCATCTCGTGCATCTCGGCGCGCGCGCCATGGGCGGGGCGGCGCTGGTCTTTCCCGAAATGACCTGCGTCTCGCCCGATGCGCGCATCACGCCCGGCTGCCTCGGCCTGTGGAACGACGAGCAGCAGCAGGCCTTCGCGCGCATCGTCGATTTCGTCCACCGCCAGACGCCCGCGAAGATCGGCATCCAGCTCGGCCATGCGGGGCGAAAGGGTGCGACGAAGCTGGCCTGGGAGGGGATCGACCAGCCGCTCGCCGAAGGCGCCTGGCCGCTTCTCTCGGCCTCGGCCCTGCCGTATCTCCCCCATTCCCAGACGCCGCGCGAAATGACCCGCGCCGACATGGATCGCGTCACCGGGGATTTCGTCAAGGCGGCCGAACGGGCGCGCGACATCGGCTTCGACATGCTGGAGCTGCATGTGGCGCACGGCTATCTGCTGTCGAGCTTCCTGTCGCCGCTGACCAACCGGCGCACCGACCTCTATGGCGGCGACCATGCGGCGCGCGCCCGCTTTCCGCTCGAAGTGTTCCAGGCGATCCGCGCCGTCTGGCCCGAGGACAGGCCGATCTCCGTGCGCCTGTCGACGCATGACTGGCACGAGGGCGGCAACACCCCGGAGGATGCCGCCATCTTCGCCCGCCTCTTCAAGGAGGCCGGCGCGGACATGATCGACTGCTCGTCCGGCCAGGTGGTCAAGGAGGAGAAACCGGTCTACGGCCGCCTGTTCCAGACGCCCTTCTCCGACAAGATCCGCAACGAGATCCAGGTCGCCACCATCGCCGTCGGGGCGATCTCGGAAGCCGACCACGCCAATTCGATCATCGCGGCCGGCCGCGCCGACCTCTGCGCCATCGCCCGGCCGCATCTGGCCGACCCGTCCTTCGTCATGCACGAGGCGGCGAAGATCGGCTATGACGGCCAGCCCTGGCCGAAGCAATATCATTCCGCCCGCGCGCAATATGTGAACAACCTCGCGCGTGCGGCGACGGCGGGCAAGCCATGAGCAGGCGGCATGCCTTCGTCACGGGTGCGGGCAGCGGCATCGGCAGGGCCATCGCGCTGGAGCTCGCTGCCGGCGGCCACGTCGTCAGCCTCGCCGGACGCCGTGCCGGCCCGCTCGAAGCGGTGCGCGATGAGATCCGCGCGGCGGGCGGCGAGGCTTTCGTGCAGGACGGTTTCGATGTCACCGATGCCGGGACCGTCGAAAGCGGCATCGCGGCCGCGATCGAAGCGGCCGGCGACATCGCCGTGCTCGTCAATTGCGCCGGCGAGGCACCCTCGGCGCCCTTCGAGAAGACCGATTTCGCGCTCTGGCAGCGTGTGCTCTCCGTCAATCTGACGGGCGTCTATCTGGTGACCCAGGCGGCCCTCGCCTCCGTGCGCCGCGCCGGCGATGGCCGCATCGTCAATGTGGCAAGCACGGCGGGCCTCACCGGATACGCCTATGTCTCGGCCTATTGCGCATCGAAGCATGGCGTCATCGGCCTGACGCGGGCCCTCGCGCTGGAACTGGCGCGCACGGACGTCACCGTCAACGCCGTCTGCCCCGGCTTCACCGATACGCCGCTCATCGACAACGCGCTCGATACGATCAGCCGGAAGACCGGCCGCTCGCGCGAGGAGGCGCGCGCCAGCCTCGCACACGCCAATCCGCAGGGCCGCCTGGTGACGCCGGCCGAGGTGGCCCACACCGTTTCCTGGCTCGCCTCGCAGGGGGCGGGCGCCATCACCGGGCAGGCCATCGCGGTTGCCGGCGGCGAAATACTGTGAAGGAAGACGACATGACGAACCCCATGCAGGCCCGGCAGCGCCCCTTCAGGGATCATGCGGCAAGGCACTTCCTGTTCGAGACGGATGCCGACGGCCGCGTCGCGACGATCACGCTCAACCGCCCGGACAAGAAGAACCCGCTGACCTTCGAGAGCTACGAGGAGCTCGGCGATCTCTTCCGCTCGCTCGCCCGGGCGAGCGATGTGCGTGCGGTGGTGCTGACCGGCGCGAAGGACAATTTCTCCTCCGGCGGCGACGTCTTCGAGATCATCGAACCCCTGACGCGCATGGCGATGCCTGACCTTCTCGCCTTCACCCGCATGACGGGCGAGGTGGTGCGTCAGATGCGTGCCTGCCCCCAGCCGATCGTCGCCGCCGTCGACGGCATCTGCGCCGGGGCCGGCGCGATCCTTGCGATGGCCGCCGACTTCCGCATCGCGACGCCGGAGGCGAAGACGGCGTTCCTCTTCACCCGCGTCGGGCTCGCCGGCGCCGACATGGGGGCCTGCGGCATCCTCCCGCGCATCGTCGGGCAGGGCCGCGCCGCCGAGCTCCTCTTCACCGGCCGCGCCATGACGGCGGCGGAGGGCCTGGCCTGGGGCTTCTACAATGCCCTTCACGAGCGCCCTTCGCTGCTTGGCGAGGCGCAGCGCTTCGCCCGCACCATCGCCGACGGCCCCTGGTTCGCCCATGCCATGACCAAGAAGATGCTCGACCAGGAATGGGCGATGGGCATCGACCAGATGATCGAGGCGGAAGCGCAGGCGCAGGCGATCTGCATGGCGACAGGCGACTTCACCCGCGCCTTCAAGGCCTTTGCCGCCAAGGCGCGGCCCGCCTTCGAGGGAAACTGAACATGGCTCCGGAGGCAAAGGCGCCGACGCGCGAACATCTCGACTGGCCGTTCTTCGATGACGGCCACCGCGCCCTTGCCGCCGAGCTGGACGGCTTCGTCGGCCGCGGGGGGCTGGACGGGATCGACCATGGCGATGTCGACGCCGCGTGCCGGCACCTGGTCGCGGCGCTGGGCGCCGCGGGCCTTCTGCGCCATTGCGTACCGAAGGCATTTGGCGGGGCGAGCGAGGAGATCGACAGCCGCGCGCTTTGCCTGGTCCGCGAGACGCTCGCCTATGTCGACGGGCTTGCCGACTTCGCCTTCGCCATGCAGGGCCTCGGAACGGGGGCAATCAGTCTTTCCGGGTCGCCGGCGCTGAAGGAACAGGTCCTGCCGAGGGTTGCCCGCGGCGAATGGCTTTCCGCCTTCGCGCTTTCCGAGCCCGATGCCGGTTCCGATGTCGCCGCCATGGCCTGTGCGGCCCGGCGCGAGGGGGACGAGTTCGTGCTCGACGGCGAGAAGACCTGGATCTCGAACGGCGGCATCGCCGACGTCTACACGCTCTTCGCCCGCACCGGCGAGGCGCCCGGCACGCGCGGCATCTCCGCCTTCGTCGTCTTCGCCGATACGCCCGGCTTCACCGTCGCCGAGCGGATCGAGACGATCGCGCCCCATCCGCTCGCCCGCATCCGCTTCGAGGCCTGCCGCATCCCCGCCTCGCAGCTTCTCGGAAGCCCGGGCGAGGGGTTCAAGATCGCGATGCGCACGCTCGACATCTTCCGCCCTTCCGTCGCGGCCGCCGCGACCGGTTTTGCCCGCCGCGCGCTCGACGAGGCGGTCGCGCATGCGAAAAGCCGAAGGATGTTCGGCGCCACGCTCGCCGACCTGCCGACCGCCCAGAGCACGCTCGGCGAGATGGCGACCGCCATCGACGCCGCCGCGCTCCTCACCTGCCGCACCGCCTGGCGGCGCGACGTGCAGAAACGGCCGACGACGCGCGAAGCCGCCATGGCGAAGATGACGGCGACGGAGAATGCGCAATGGGTCATCGACCAGGCCCTGCAGCTCTTCGGCGGCCGGGGCGTACGCGCCGGCGAGATCACCGAACGGCTCTACCGCGAAATCCGCGCGCTGCGCATCTACGAGGGGGCGACGGAAGTCCAGAAGCTCATCATCGGCCGCGAGCTGATGAAGGGCGCGGTGCGATAGGTGCCCGCCATGCAGGACCCCGCCCGCCGCTTACCGCGCCGCACCCACGCCCTTCCTGCCCGGCCGGACGATGTCCGCGCCGCACCGACCCATCATCTGGAGACGCCTCATGCACACCATCCTGCAACCTGAAGGCTGGGCACAGCCCATCGGCTACGCCAACGGCGTGGCGGCGACGGGCCGCACGCTTTTCGTCGGCGGCCAGATCGGCTGGAACGAACGCCTGGAATTCGAGACCGACGATTTCGTCGAGCAGGTGCGCCAGACACTGAAGAACGTGGTGGCCGTGCTCGCGGCGGGCGGCGCCGAACCCCGCCACATCACCTCGATGACCTGGTACTTCACCGACAAGCAGGAATATCTCGGCAACCTGCGCGGCATCGGCCAGGCCTATCGCGACATCATCGGCCGGCACTATCCCGCCATGGCGGCGATGCAGGTGGTCGCGCTGGTCGAGGACCGCGCCAAGATCGAGATCCAGGCCACGGCCGTCCTTCCCGAATGAGGCTTGCCGGCATGTCCGAGATGCGATTTTCGCAGAGCGTTTCCGCCCGCCGGGAAAACGGGGTCCTCGTCGTCGTCATCGACAACCCGCCGGTCAACGCCCTGTCGGCGCATGTCCGCTCCGGCCTCGTCGCGGCGCTGGACCACGCCGCCGGCCAGCCGGACATCGCCGGGCTCGTCCTTTCGGGCGCGGGCCGCATTTTCATCGGCGGGGCGGACATCACGGAGTTCGGCAAGCCGCAGGTCGAGCCCGCGCTTCCCGACGTCATCGGCCGTATCGAGGCCTTCGGCAAGCCGGTGGTCTGCGCCGTGGAGGGGGCCGCGCTGGGTGGCGGCTGCGAGGTCGCGCTCGCCTGCCACGGGCGCATCGCCGGGAAGAACGCCGCCTTCGGAATGCCGGAAGTCAAGCTCGGCCTCGTCCCCGGCGCCGGCGGGACGCAACGCCTGCCGCGCCTGATCGGCACCGTCGCGGCCGTCGATCTCATCGGAACGGGACGCACGGTCAAGGTGGAGGAAGCCGTCGCCCTCGGCCTTGCCGACCGCATCGCCGCCGATCCTCTCGCCGCGGCGATTGCGGCCGTGCGCGACCTTGCCGGACGGCCGCTCCACCGGACCGGCATGCTCGGCGTCGCCCCCGCGGATGCCGCCGCCCTCGACGCGGCGGAAGCCAGGATCATCGCAAGGAGCCGCGGCCAGGCCGCCCCCGCGGAGGCCGTTCGCCTCGTGAAGACGGCGGGCGGGCTCGGCCTTGCGGAGGGGCTGGCCGAGGAGCGCGCCACGTTCCTGCGGCTGCGCGATTCCGCCCAATCCGCGGCCCTGCGCCACGTCTTCCTGGCCGAGCGCGCCGCCGGGAAGGTGGAAAGGCTCACCGGCATTACGCCGCGGCGGATCGATACCGTTGCGATCGTCGGCACCGGGCTGATGGGCTCCGGCATCGCGGTCTGCGCGCTTGCGGGCGGCTACCGCGTGATCGCGCTGGAGCGGACGCGGGAGGCCGCCGATGCCGGACGCGCCCGCATCGTCGGGCTTCTCGACAAGGCCGTGCAGGCCCGGCGTCTGACCGGGGAGGGGCGCGATGAATGCCTCGCCCGGCTCGAAACGACCGCCGCGCCCGCCGATGTCGCCGCGGCCGATCTCGTCGTCGAAGCCGTCTTCGATGACCTTTCGGTCAAGACGGACCTGTTTCGGGAACTCGACGGCATCGTCGGGCCGCAGGCCATTCTGGCGACCAACACGAGCTATCTCGACCCCGATGCCATCGCCGCGGCGACGGCCGATCCCTCCCGCGTGGTGGGCCTGCACTTCTTCTCGCCTGCCAATGTCATGCGGCTCGTGGAGGTCGTCGATTGTGCCGCGACCGCGCCGGACGTGCTGGCGAGCGCGCTTGCCTTCGCCAGGCGCCTCGGCAAGCTTCCGGTCGTCTGCGGCGCCACGGAAGGCTTCATCGGCAACCGCGTCTTCTCCGCCTATCGGCGCGAGGCGGAATTCATGCTGGAGGACGGCGCCCTGCCGCACCAGATCGATGCCGCCCTGGAGGCCTACGGCTTCCCGATGGGCATCTTCGCCGTCAACGACATGGCGGGCCTCGAAATCGCCTGGGCGCGCCGCAAGCGGCAGGCCGCCACCCGCGACCCCCTGGAGCGCTATGTCGAGATCGCCGACAGGCTCTGCGAGGCGGGCCGCCTCGGCCGCAAGAGCGGGCTTGGCTGGTATGCCTATCCGGGTGGAGAGCGCACCGTCGATCCCGCCGTGACGGCGGTGATCGAAGCGGCGCGGGCGGCGAAGAACATCGCCCCGCGCCACTTCACCGAAAGGGAGATCATCGACCGGCTTCTCAAGGCGATGGTCGACGAGGGAACGGCGCTCCTCGCCGAGGCCGTCGCGGCCCGCCCCGGCGACATCGATCTCGTGATGATCAACGGCTACGGCTTCCCCGCGCACAAGGGCGGTCCGATGTTCGCCGCCGGGAAGGTGCACGCCTGATCGTGCGGGCGGACGAAAGCAGGTCTTCCGCTTCGTCCTGTTCACGATCTCGGACGAATTCCCCGCCATGAATGCCGCCTGCCTGACGGTCGACGGCGCGTCCTCCATCACCCCTGACGGGCTCTTCTGCGGGTGTGAGGATCAGCGGATGGCACGCGGCATTTCCGCCTCGATCAGCGACAGGAAGCGGTGGGCGAGCGGGGAAAGCAGCGCGCCCTTGTCGAGGATGAGATTGTAGGCGGGCACGCTGGCCGGCCGGGCCATGTCGAGCGTGACGATGCGCATGCCGAGGTCCTCGGCCATCAGCAGGCCGGCAACCTCGCGCGCGAAGGGCGCGATGGCATCGGTCCGCGCGACGGTCGCCAGCGTCAGCAGCGCCGAGGCGGAATAGGTCACCCGTTCGGGAAAGTCGGCCCCTTCGGCCCGGAAGGCATCGACCACCGTCGACCAGATCGGCGAGCCGGCCGGCTGGATGATCCAGTCATAGGGCGACAGGTCCCGGAAGGCGAGCCTGCCGCGCCCGGCGAGCGGATGGTTTTTCCGCACGGCGAAGCTCAGCACCTCCTCGCCGATCGGGCGCACGTCGTAGGCCGCGGGGTCGTCGGTCGCGCTGAGGCGCGCCAGCACGAAATCGTATTCGCCGGCGCGCATGCGCTGCATCAGCGTGAGGCTCGGCTCGACATCCACCTGGAGCTGGGCCTGCGGCGCCTGCGCGCGCAACGCCACCGAGGCGGGCAGCACATAGGCGATGGCCGCCGCCGTCACCGCGCCGATCCGCACCCGGCCGCGCAGGCCGTCCGCCACCTCGCGGATGTCGCGGCCGATATTCTCCACCTCCGCGACGACGCGGCTCGCGCGGGCCGCCAGCACGTCGCCGAACTCGTTGAAGACGAAGCCGTGCGCGTTGCGCGTGCAGATCTGCTGGCCGACGAGCGCCTCGATGTCGGCGAGCGTGCGCGAGGCGGCCGGCTGCGAGATGTTCATCTCCTCGGCGGCAAGGCTGAGCTTGCCCTTGCGCTTGAGGGCATCGATGAACCGGAGCTGGTTGAGCTTGAGGAAGTGCGCTTTCATCGCGGCCAGTCTAGCGGCGGCGTTATCATGACGCAATTGATATGCAATGATCCGGATTGATGATTTGACTGTTATGTGAGTTCCGCGTTTCCCTGTAGGTCACAGGGAGGATGGCGATTTGCGCGCGAGCGCGCGTTCCGCATCGCCCGCAGAACAGAAAGCAAGGCACGACAATGACATTCAAACCCTCCCCCTGGCCGCGCAGGCTGCGTTCGCAGGAGTGGTACGGCGGCACCTCGCGCGACAACATCTATCACCGCGGCTGGCTGAAGAACCAGGGTTACCCGCACGACCTGTTCGACGGACGCCCGGTGATCGGCATCCTCAACACCTGGTCGGACCTCACCCCCTGCAACGGGCACCTTCGCGAGCTTGCCGAGAAGGTCAAGGCGGGCGTCTGGGAGGCGGGCGGCTTTCCGCTGGAGGTTCCGGTCTTCTCGGCCTCGGAAAACACCTACCGGCCGACGGCCATGATGTACCGCAACCTCGCCGCGCTCGCGGTGGAGGAGACGATGCGCGCCCAGCCGATCGACGGCGCGGTGCTGCTCGTCGGCTGTGACAAGACCACGCCCTCGCTTCTGATGGGCGCGGCCTCCACCGACATCCCCTCCATCGTCGTCACCGGCGGGCCGATGCTGAACGGCTGGTTCCGCGGCGAGCGCGTCGGCTCCGGCACGGCACTCTGGCAGATGTCGGAGGCGATCAAGGCCGGCACGATGAGCAAGGAGGACTTCCTCGACGCCGAGCAGGCGATGAGCCGCTCGTCGGGCACCTGCAACACGATGGGCACGGCCTCCACCATGGCCTCCATGGCGGAAGCCCTCGGCATGGCGCTGTCCGGCAATGCCGCCATCCCCGCCGTCGACAGCCGCCGCCGCGTGATGGCGCAGCTCACCGGCCGCCGTATCGTGCAGATGGTCAAGGACGACCTGAAGCCTTCCGACATCCTCACCCGCGAAGCCTTCGAGAACGCCATCCGCACCAACGGCGCCATCGGCGGCTCGACCAATGCGGTCGTGCATCTCCTGGCGCTCGCCGGCCGCGTCGGCATCGATCTGACGCTCGACGACTGGGACCGCCTCGGCCGCGACGTGCCGACCATCGTCAACCTCATGCCGTCGGGCAAGTATCTCATGGAGGAGTTCTTCTATGCGGGCGGCCTGCCGGTGGTTCTGAAGCGCCTCGGCGAGGCGGGCCTCCTCCACAAGGATGCGCTCACCGTTTCCGGCGAGAAGATCTGGGACGAGGTCAAGGACGTCGCCAACTGGAACGAGGACGTCATCCTGCCGGCGGAGAAGGCGCTGGCGCGGCAGGGCGGCATCGCCGTTCTCAAGGGCAACCTCGCGCCGAAGGGCGCGGTGCTGAAGCCCTCCGCCGCAACCGCCTCGCTGATGCTGCATCGCGGCCGCGCCGTCGTCTTCGAGGATATCGACGACTACAAGCGCAAGATCGACGATCCCGATCTCGACATCGACGAGACCTGCGTGATGGTGCTGAAGAACTGTGGCCCGCGCGGCTATCCGGGCATGGCCGAGGTCGGCAATATGGGCCTGCCGCCCAAGGTGCTGAAGAAGGGCATCACCGACATGGTGCGCATTTCCGATGCCCGCATGTCCGGTACCGCCTACGGCACCGTCGTGCTGCACACCAGCCCGGAAGCCGCTGCCGGCGGGCCGCTCGCGATCGTGCGCGACGGGGATTTCATCGAGCTCGACGTGCCGAACCGGCGCCTGCATCTCGACCTGCCGGAGGGCGAGATCGAGCGTCGCCTTGCCGAATGGAAGAGCCCGGTCGAGCGCCCCGCCAGCGGCTACGGCATGCTCTACCACGACCACGTCACCGGGGCCGATACCGGCGCCGATTTCGACTTCCTGCGCGGCGCCCGCGGCAACGCGGTGCCGAAGGATTCGCACTGACCGGCAAGGCGGTCCCCCGGGATCGCCCTTCGGGAAATGCGGCGGCCGTCCATCCGGCCGCCGCGCATCTGTTCCCGCCGACGGACAGGCTTTTCGAAGCCGCGTTTTCCCCGCCTCCAGCCAGCCTCCTATACTCGTCGGGAACCGACAAGACAGGAGCCTGACGAAATGGACGCGACCGAAAACCTCAACCTTCCCTATATCCTGCCCGCGCAGGCACAGAAGCACGTCACCCATAATGAGGCGATCAAGGCGCTGGATGCGATCCTGCATCTCGCCGTCCTCAGCCGCACCCTTTCGAGCCCGCCGGCAAGCCCGGCCGGCGGGGATCGCTATATCGTGCCGGCCGGCGCGGGCGGCGCCTGGACCGGCCAGGCGAAGGCGGTCGCCGCCTTTCAGGACGATGCCTGGACCTTCTATCCGCCGCGCGCCGGCTGGCTTGCCTATGTGCTCGACGAGAACGTCATGCTGGCCTTCAAGGGCGGCGCCTGGGCGCCCGCCAGCTTCGACATCACCCTGCCGGACCGGATCGGCATCAACGCGACGGCGGATGCGACGAACCGGCTGGCCGTCGCCTCGCCGGCCTCCCTCTTCACCAACGACGGCGCGGGGCACCAGATCAAGGTCAACAAGGCGAATGCGGGCGATACCGCCTCGCTGCTCTTCCAGACCGGCTGGTCCGGCCGTGCCGAGATGGGCCTTGCCGGCAGCGATGCCTTCCGCGTCAAGGTGAGCGCGAACGGTTCGTCCTTCGTGGACGCCATGGTGGCGGATCCGGCGACCGGGCGCGTCAGCTTCCCCGCGGGCGTGGTGGGCCTGCGGCCGCAGCTTTCCGCAAGCCGCACCTACTACGTCGCCGCCGGCGGCAGCAACGGCAATGACGGCCTGACGGCGGCCACGCCCTTCGCCACCCTGCAAAAGGCGGTGGACGAGGCGCACGGGCTCGATTGCGCCAGCCACGACGTGACGATCCAGCTTGCCGACGGCAGCTACGCCGGCGCGACGGTCGCCCGCCCGCTCCTCGGCGGCGGCACGCTCTTCATCAAGGGCAACGAGACGACGCCGGCCTCCGTGGTGCTCACGGGCGGCCTCGTCCTTTCCAACGGCGCGCAGCTGCGCGTCTCCGGCATCCGCATCGCAATTGCGTCGGACCTCGTGCACGCACTTTCCGTCGGCAACGGCGTGAGCCTCAGGCTCGGCAAGATGGAATTCGGCGCCGTCGGCGCGAATGCCGACCACATCTTCTCCGACAATCCCTGCCGGATCGTGCTGGAGGAGAACTACACCATCACCGGCGGCGCGCGCCGGCACATGAATATCGGGGCCGGCCTGCTGGTCGGGGAGGGCCGCACCTTCACGCTGACCGGCACGCCGGCCTTCACCCAGTTCATCGCGGCCCGCAATTCGGGAACCGTCTCGCTGCTCAGCCCGGTGATCGTCGGCAGCGCCACCGGCAGCCGCTACATCGCCGAGACCAACGGCGTCATCAACACCTTCGGCAAGGCGACGACCTTCCTGCCCGGCTCGGCCACAGGCTCCAACCCCTCGGGCGGCATCTATGCCTGACCTGCCGGTCCGGCGGCTCTTGCATCGGGGCCGCCGGACTGGTTATGACAGGCCATGTCGCTCGAATCCGTCCGCACCTTCTTCGCTGAGAACGCCCCCGATATCGACGTCCTCGTCACCGAGCAGAGCTCGGCGACCGTGGCGCTGGCCGCCGAGGCGCATGGCGTGGCGCCCGCGCAGATCGCCAAGACCATCTGCCTGCGCGTCGGCGAGGAGACCGTGCTGATCGTCGCGGCCGGCACGGCGCGGCTGAGCAACCGCAAGTTCAAGGACCGCTTCGCCGCAAAGCCCCGCATGCTGGATGCCCAGGAGGTGGTCGCCGTGACGTCGCATCCCGTCGGCGGCGTCTGCCCCTTCGGCCTGCCTTCGCCCCTGCCGGTCTATTGCGATATGTCGCTGCGCGCCTTCGACGAGGTGGTGCCGGCGGCCGGCGCCACCAACGCGGCGGTGCGCATCGCGCCGGAACGCATGGCGGGCCTCGTGGCCGGCGAATGGGTCGACGTCTGCGAATGACGCTGCGGCGGGCTTTGCCGCCGTGAAAGAGTTTCGCGAAAATCCGGGGGAATGCCCGGCTGGCGCTGGCGCGCGGGAACCCGCATTATGACGAAACTGTGATCACGGTGGCCTGTCTCTTTCGGACCGCCGCGCACAGGCGCGGAAGGAACCGCGAACGGGCTGCTGGAGGAGCATTGGCCCGGATCTATCGCAAGGCGGCGCTACCGGCGCCCGCCAGGGGGAGAAAACATGTTTGAACGGCTTTTCAAGCTGAGTGAGCACGGCACGTCGGTGCGCACCGAGGTGATCGCGGGTCTGACGACCTTCCTCACCATGTCCTATATCATCTTCGTCAACCCGGACATCCTGTCGACGACGGGCATGGACCGGGACGCCGTCTTCGTCGCGACCTGTCTTGCCGCGGCACTCGGCTCCATGGTCATGGCGACCGTCGCCAACTGGCCGATCGGCATGGCCCCCGGCATGGGCCTCAACGCCTTCTTCGCCTTCACCGTCGTGGCGGCGCTCGGCTTCACCTGGCAGCAGGCGCTCGGCGCGGTCTTCATCTCCGGCGTCATCTTCGTCATCCTCACGGTGACGGGCGTGCGCAGCTGGCTGATCGAGGGCATACCCCATTCGCTCAGAAGCGCCATTGCCGCCGGTATCGGCCTCTTCCTCGGCATCATCGCCCTGAAGAGCTCCGGCATCGTCGTCGACAACCCGGCGACGCTCGTCGGCCTCGGCGACCTCAAGCAGACCGGCCCGCTGCTCGCCATCCTCGGCTTCTTCGTCATCGCCGTGCTTGATGCGCTGCGCGTCAAGGGCGCGATCCTGATCGGCATCCTCGTCGTCACGATCCTGTCCTGGATCCTCGGCGTCAGCGAGTTCCGCGGCATCGTCTCGGCGCCGCCGTCGATCCTGCCGACCTTCCTGCAGCTCGACATCGTCGGCGCGCTGCATGGCGGCCTGCTGCATGTCATCCTCGTCTTCGTGCTCGTCGAGGTCTTCGACGCCACGGGCACGCTGATCGGCGTCGCCAAGCGCGCCGGCCTCATCCAGGAGGGCCAGAAGAGCCGGCTCGGCCGCGCGCTGCTTGCCGACAGCACGGCGATCGTCGCCGGCTCGCTGATGGGCACGAGCAGCACCACCGCCTATGTCGAGAGCGCCTCGGGCGTCCAGGCGGGCGGCCGCACGGGCCTCACCGCCTTCGTCGTCGCCATCCTGTTCCTCGCCGCCCTCTTCATCTCGCCGCTCGCCGCCTCGGTGCCGAGCTATGCGACGGCCCCGGCCCTGCTCTATGTCGCCGGCCTGATGATGCGGGAACTGACGGAAGTCGAGTGGGAAGACCTCACGGAAGCGGCCCCGGCCGCGCTCACCGCGCTCGCCATGCCCTTCACCTACTCCATCGCCAACGGCCTTGCCTTCGGCTTCGTCAGCTATGTCGTGCTGAAGTTCTTCACCGGCAAGTGGCGCCAGATCCACCCGGCAACGGCCATCGTCGCCGCCCTCTTCGTCATCCGCTTCGCCTTCTTCACGGAATAGGACCGGGCACGCATCCAAGGGAAAGGGCCGCGCTCACCGCGCGGCCCTTTTTCGTTTTGGAATCTGAATGCGGGCACGAAAAAGCCGGCCCGTGGAGGCGGGCCGGCGGATCCGTGAGCCCCGGTGGGCGGCTCAGCGGATCAGGAACGCTTCCTCGTAGAAATGCTCCTCGAGATTGACGCCCTCGCCGCCGCGGTCGACCACGGCGAAGTCGGAGGGCTTGTCGAGCGGGGTCAGGATGCCGTGCCAGACGTTGCGGCCGATATTGACCCCCTGGCCGGGCGCGGTGCGGAAGGCGAGCGGCTCGGCCGGGCCGTTTTGCGTCTCCTCGGCGACGACCACCAGGAAGGTGCTGTCGCCGAGCGGAATGAAGGCCTGGCTGCCGAACGGGTGGCGCTCGACCATCCTGAGCTCCAGCGGCAGCGGATAGGGCTCGCCGCGCAACAGGCTGATCATCGGCCGCGCCTTCTCGCCGGTCGTCTCGATATGCGCAAGGTCGTGGTAGCGCACGCACTTTCCCGCATTGATCGGGAAATTGTGCGCGCCGTCCTGCTCGATGACCTGGCCGAAAGGCGCGAAGGCCTCGCGGGTCAGCGGTTTGATCTCGATGGTCTTCATGGATTTCCTCCCTGGGCCGGAATGGCCGGACATGGCGCCGGCGGCATGCCGTGCGGATCAACGTTGCGGCGGCGACAGGGTGGGGAGGTTCCCTCTCGCGCCGATGACTATCACAGTTTTGCCGCGCTCGCAGCAGGGACGTGGCCGCGAGATGCGGCCTCCATCGTCCGAGCTGCGCCGCCGTTCGCGTCGCGCGCCCGTCACGGGGAGCGCTTCCGGACGGCACCGGCAGTGAATGTCTAACCCGAAAATCGCGCGCGCCATTCCCCCGGAAAATTTGAAAGTCTCGAACGATCTTTCCGCTTTTCAGTGGAAACGGGCTGGCGGATAGTGATTGCAGGCGCATTGTGCTCGGGAGGAAAACATGCAGTCTCATTCGCACGGAGCCGGACGGCTCACGACCCACGTCCTGGACACCGCCCGGGGCAAGCCGGCGGAGGGCCTGCGCATCGATCTCTACCGGGTCGAAGGCGACGCGTTCCACCACCTCAAGACCACCGAGACGAACGACGACGGCCGCTGCGACGCACCGCTGCTTTCGGGCGAGACGATGAAGGCCGGCACCTACGAACTGCGCTTCCATGCCGGCGACTATCTCGGCCGCACGGGCGACGGCCCGCTCTTCCTCGACATCATCCCGATCCGCTTCGGCCTTGCCGACGAGGGTGCGCATTACCATGTACCGCTTCTCGTCTCGCCCTTCAGCTATTCCACCTACCGCGGGAGCTAAACCATGGCGGCCGTGACGATCCGCTCGGAACTGCGTTTCATCCTCAACGGCAAGGACGTGTCCCTCAGCGACGTCGCGCCGGACCAGACCCTGCTCGACTGGCTGCGCCTCTCCCGCCTGCTGAAAGGCACGAAGGAAGGCTGCGCCGAGGGCGACTGCGGCGCCTGCACCGTGCTGGTGGGACGCCTGACGTCGGACGGCGGGCTGGTCTATGAGGGCGTCAATGCCTGCATCCGCTTCCTCGGCTCGCTGGACGGCTGTCATGTCGTGACGGTCGAGCATCTGGCCGCCGCCGACGGGCGCCTCCATCCCGTGCAGCAGGCCATGGTGGATTATCACGGCTCGCAATGCGGCTTCTGCACGCCGGGCTTCGTCATGTCGCTCTATGCGCTCTGGATGAAGAGCCCGAACCCGGGCGACCGCGAGATCGAGACGGCCCTGCAAGGCAATCTCTGTCGCTGCACCGGCTACGAGCCGATCCTGCGCGCCGCGCGCGCCATCTCGACCTATGGCGGTACGGACAGGGATCCGCTGCTTTCCGAGCGCGAGACCATGATCGCCCGCCTCAAGGGCCTGCGCGACGGCGCCCGCGTCGAGATCGGCGAGGGCAAGCGCCGCTTCATCGTGCCCGCCGGCCTCGACGACTTCGCCGCCGTGCTGGAAGCCTCGCCGACCGCGACGGTCGTTGCCGGCTCCACCGATGTCGGCCTCTGGGTGACGAAGCACATGCGCGACATCGCGCCGGTGGTCTTCATAAGCGGGCTCGACGAACTGAAATCCATCACAGTGAAGGATGGCACGGTCTCCATCGGCGCCGGCGTCACCTATAGCGAGGCCGTCTCGGTCCTCGCGCAGCATATTCCGGTGCTGGCGCCCCTGATCCACCGCATCGGCGGCCAGCAGGTGCGCAACATGGGCACGATCGGCGGCAACATCGCCAACGGCTCGCCCATCGGCGACACGCCCCCCGCGCTCATCGCGCTCGGCAGCATGCTGACCTTGCGCAAGGGCGCCGAACGGCGCACCATCTCCCTGCAGGACTTCTTCATCGCCTATGGCAAGCAGGACCGCCAGCCGGGCGAATTCGTCGAGGCCGTGCATGTGCCGGTGCCGGCGGCCTCCGAGAAGGTCGCCATCTACAAGGTGACCAAGCGCCGCGACGAGGACATCACCGCGACGCTCGGCGCCTTCCGCCTGGCGCTTGCCGACGACGGCACGGTGGCGGCGATCACGATCGCCTATGGCGGCATGGCGGCGACGCCGAAGCGCGCCTTTGCCGTCGAGGCCGCGCTTCTCGGAAAGCCCTGGACCGAGGCGACCGTGGAAGCGGCCATGGAGACGTACGCGGAAGACTACGCGCCGCTGACCGACATGCGCGCGACCGCCGAATACCGCGCGCTGGTGGCGAGAAACCTGCTTCTACGGTTCTTCGTGGAAACCACATCCGGCGCGGCGAGCGCGCAGGTGCAACGATACGAGGCAGCGTGAGCCATGAACAAGCATACGACCGACCTCAAGGCCGAGAAGATCACCGGCGGCGTGCATGCGAGCCCCCGCCATGACTCCGCCCACAAGCATGTCGCCGGCACCGCCGTCTATATCGACGACATCACCGAGCCCGCCGGCACGCTGCATGCCGGCCTCGGCCTTTCCACCGTCGCCCACGGTGTCCTGAAATCCGTCGACCTCTCGGCGGTGCGCGCCGCGCCCGGCGTCGTCGCGGTGTTGACGCATGAGGACATTCCCGGCGTCAACGACATCTCGCCCTCGGGCATGCACGACGATCCGGTGCTCGCCGCCGGCAAGGTGGAGTTCCACGGCCAGCCGATCTTCTGCGTGATCGCCGAGACGCGTGAGGAAGCCCGCCGCGCCGCCCGGCTCGCGAAGATCGAATATGAGGAGCTGCCGGCCGATATCGACATCTGGGACCTCGACCAGTCCACCCACCGCCAGGTCTTCCCGCCGCTGACGCTGAAGCGCGGCGATGCGGCGGCGGCGCTCGAAGGCGCCCCGCACCGCGTGAAGGGCCGCATGCGGCTCGGCGGGCAGGATCATTTCTATCTCGAAGGCCAGGTCTCGCTTGCCGTGCCGGGCGAGGACGACGAGGTCCTCGTCCACTGCTCCACCCAGGGGCCGAGCGAGACGCAGCACATGATCGCCCATGCGCTCGGCGTGCCAAGCCATGCCGTGACGGTGGAAGTGCGCCGCATGGGCGGCGGCTTCGGCGGCAAGGAGACGCAGGCGAACCAGTGCGCCGCGCTCGCCGCCATCGCCGCCAAGAAGCTGAACCGCGCCGTGAAGGTGCGGCTCGACCGCGACGAGGACATGGTCGCCACCGGCAAGCGGCACGACTTCGCCATCGACTACGATATCGGCTTCGACGAGGAGGGCCGCATCCTCGCCGTGGACTATACCTTCGCGCTCAGGGCCGGCTTTTCGGCCGACCTGTCCGGCCCGGTGGGCGACCGGGCGCTGTTCCACTGCGACAACGCCTATTTCTTCCCGCATGTCCATGCCAGGACGGCGCTGCTGCATACCAACACGGTGTCGAACACCGCCTTCCGCGGCTTCGGCGGCCCGCAGGGCATGGTGGGCGCCGAGCGCGTCATCGACGAGGTGGCCTTCGCTGTCGGCAAGGACCCGCTCGATATCCGCAAGCTGAACTTCTACGACGAGATCGGCGTCGAGGGCACGCGCAACCTCACGCCCTATCACCAGAAGGTCGAGGACTGCATCATCCAGCGTATCGTCGCCGAGTTGGAGCAGAGCGCCGACTATGCCGGCCGCCGCAAGGCGATCGCCGAATTCAATGCGAAGAGCCGCATCGTCAAGCGCGGTATCGCGCTGACGCCGGTCAAGTTCGGCATCTCCTTCACCAAGACCGAATCCAACCAGGCCGGCGCGCTGGTGCATGTCTATACCGACGGCTCCGTGCACATGAACCATGGCGGCACGGAAATGGGCCAGGGCCTGCACCTGAAGGTGGCGCAGGTCGTGGCGGAGGAGTTCCAGATCGATCTCGACCGGGTGAAGATCACCGCGACGACGACCGCCAAGGTGCCCAACACCTCGCCGACCGCCGCCTCCTCGGGCGCCGACCTCAACGGCATGGCGGCGCAGAATGCCGCCCGCCAGATCAAGGACCGGCTGATCGACTTCGCCGCGGAAAGCCATCAGGTGCCGCGCGACCAGGTCGTCTTCCTGCCCAACCGGGTGCGCATCGGCAATGCCGAGATTGCCTTCAACGATCTCGTCAGGCAGGCCTATGTGGCGCGCGTCCAGCTTTCGGCGGCCGGCTTCTACAAGACGCCGAAGATCCATTGGGACCGCTCCAAGGGCCGCGGCCACGCCTTCTACTACTACGCCTATGGCGCAGCCTGCTCGGAAGTGTCCGTCGATACGCTGACCGGCGAATATGTCGTCGAGCGCACCGACATCCTGCACGATACCGGCCGCTCGCTGAACAGGATCATCGATATCGGCCAGGTCGAGGGCGGCTTCATCCAGGGCATGGGCTGGCTGACGACGGAGGAATTGTGGTGGGACGGCAAGGGGCGGCTGCGCACCCACGCGCCCTCCACCTACAAGATCCCGCTCGCCTCGGACCGCCCGAAGATCTTTAACGTGGCGCTCACGGACTGGTCGGAAGCCTACGAGCCGACGATCCACCGCTCCAAGGCGGTCGGCGAGCCACCGCTGCCGCTCGGCCTTTCCGTGCTGCACGCCCTGTCTGACGCGGCGGCGAGCGTGGCGGATCACAAGGTCTGCCCGAAGCTCGACGCTCCCGCGACGCCCGAGCGCGTGCTGATGGCCGTCGAGCGGCTGAAAGCCGGCAAAAAGGGGTAGTGGAATGCCCGCCGCGCGCGAAGACATCCGGGATTTCCTGCGCCGCGAACCGGCGGTCATCCTGGTCGAGGTGACGGGAGCCGCGGGCTCCACGCCGCGCGACACCGATGCCTGGATGCTCGTCTCCGAGCGGTCCATCTTCGCGACGATCGGCGGCGGGCAGCTCGAATACATGGCCACCGACCAGGCGCGGCGGGCGCTGCGCTCCGGCCTTGCCGCCGAGCCGATGAACGTGCCGCTCGGCCCGGAGATCGGCCAGTGCTGCGGCGGCCGGGTCGGCATTGCCTTCACCGCTGTCGGGCCTTCGCTGGCAGGCGACCTCGTCGCCCGCAGCGAGCGGGAAATGGCGGCGCGCCCGCATGTCTATGTCTTCGGCGCCGGCCATGTCGGCGATGCGCTCGCCATGGCGCTCTCGCTCGCGCCGCTGCGCGTCATCCTCGTGGATACGCGCGAGGACGAGCTGATGGCCTCCACGGTGCCGCGCATCGAGACGTGCCTCACCCCCATGCCCGAGGCCGTGGTGCGCGATGCGCCCGCCGGCAGCAGCTTCGTGATCCTCACCCACGACCACGCGCTCGATTTCCTCATCGCCGCCGAGGCGCTGAGGCGCACGGATGCCGCCTATGTCGGCATGATCGGCTCGAAGACGAAGCGCGCCACCTTCCGCAACTGGCTGTCGCGCGAAAGCGGCTCGCCCGGCCTCTTCGAAAAACTCATCTGCCCCATCGGCGGCACCGCCCTCAAAGACAAGCGCCCCGCCGTCATCGCCACCCTCGCCGCCGCCGAGATCACGACGGCGGCGCTGTCATGGACGGCGGCGGACGGGAGAGCGGCGCTGGTCAGTCTTCCGGAAGGTCGTGCCAGGGGTTGAGGCAGGCGACGCCGAGCGGCGTGAAATCGCCGACATTGCGCGTCACGAGAACGAGGCGACGGGCAAGGGCGGTCGCCGCGATCATCGCATCGGCCGTCGGTCTCTTTTCCGCGGTCGGCAGCCGGCCGGCCAAAGTCGCAGCTTCCGTGTCGAACGGCAGGATGCGGTCTTCGAAGGCGGGCAATACTTTTGCCGTCAGCCAGCGGGACAGATCGTCCGCGAAAGCCGGATTGCGCGTGCGTTCGCGCTCGATCCCGAATTCGATCTCCATGAGCGTAATCGTCGAGAGATAGGCGGCGCCCACGTCGAAGGCCTGGAGGAATGTCCGGAATTCGGCGGTCTGGCGCTCGGGCCTGCGCGAGGCAGAGACGACATTCGTGTCCAGCAGGAACGCCATCAGAGTTCGATATCCCGCCCCGCGAAAGTCGTCCGGGCGGGATCGAAGTCCTCGTCGAATGCCGATGTTTCGTCGCTGAGCGCTTCATAGAGGCTTTTCGGCTTGCGCCAATTCTCCTCGAATGCGGAATAGCGCACCAGCACATAGCTCGCCTCGCCATGTTCCGTGATGACGAGAGGGTGTTCGCTTGCCGCCTTCTTCGCCTTGCTCGGATTCTGGTTGAAGGCGGCACTGGTCATGTAGGTGAAACGCATGGCTGCCTCTCCTAGTACATTTTTTTGGAAATATACTATTTTTCGCCGCTGGCTTCAAGCGCCTCGAACGCCGCCGGCTCCTCGTCGAGCAGCCTGCCGATCAGCCGCTGACAGCGCTCCGCCATGAAATCGATCATCAGGCGGACCTTCGGGTCCTGGAAGCGCTTGTGCGGATAGATCGCGGCGAGCTGCACGGAGGCGGGCGGGCTGTCCTTCAGGATCTCGACCAGCCGGCCGTCCTTCAGGTGGCTGTTCACCTCGAAGCGCGGCTTGTTGATGATGCCGCGGTCCTCCAGCGCCCATTGGGTGAGCACGTCGCCATCGTCGCTGTCATAGGGGCCGGCGACCTCGAACTTGCGCGGGCCTTCGGGCATCACCAGCGTCCAGTAATATTCCTTCGAGCCGGGATAGCGCAGCAGGAGACAGTCGTGCCTGTCGGCGATCAGCGCGTCTGCATTCGCGGGCATGCCGCGGCGCGCGAGATAGGCGGGCGAGGCGCAGAGCACGCGCTCGCATTTGAGGATGCCGCGCATGCGCAGGTTCGAGTCCTCCAGCACGCCGAGCTTGAAGGCGACGTCCACGCCCTCGGCGAGGATGTCGACATTGTGGTCCGACAGGCGCACGCGCACCTCGATGTCGGGATACTTGTCATGGAACGCGGGGATGCCCGAGGCGATGAGACGGCGGCCGATGCCCAGCGGGGCGGTGATGCGCAGCGAGCCCTTGGGGTTGCGCGACAGGTCCGCGATCGCCGCTTCCGCCTCGTTCACCGCCTCGATGATCTTCACCGCGCCGTCATAGAACACGCGGCCGTGCTCGGTCGGCGAGAGCTTGCGCGTGGTGCGGTTGAAGAGGCGCACGCCGAGATGGCGCTCCAGCTCCTTGATGCGGTTGCTGGCGACCGCAGGGGTGACGCGCTGGTCGCGCCCTGCCGCGGAAAGCGTACCGAGTTCGACCACGCGAACGAAGACGCGTACATTATCGAGATAGGACATGGCCCTTTCTACCACATCGGCGTATGGAGCAAAGTAGGCTCCATCTTTTAGTTTTTTTTGAAAGTGTTGGTGATTCACCGGGATTTCCGGGAAAATCACTTGATGGCAAACAAGCCCATGGAAAATGGGTGGAGGTCCCTATGTACGAATATGCCATTGCCTGGGATTGGGTCATGTTCGCGGTCCGCTGGCTGCACGTGATCACGGCCATCGCCTGGATCGGCTCGTCCTTCTATTTCGTCGCCCTCGACCTGGGCCTGAAGAAGCATCCCGACCTGCCGCCGGGCGCCTATGGCGAGGAATGGCAGGTCCATGGCGGCGGCTTCTATCATATCCAGAAGTACCTCGTCGCGCCGGCCAAGATGCCCGAGCACCTCGTCTGGTTCAAATGGGAAAGCTACGTCACCTGGCTCTCCGGCTTTGGCATGCTCTGTCTCGTCTATTACGCGGGCGCCGACCTCTACCTGATCGACCCGAACGTGCTCGACGTCTCCAAGCCGGTGGCGATCGCCATCTCGCTGGCCTCGCTCGGCTTCGGCTGGATCCTGTACGACCTGATCTGCAAGTCGCCCTTCGGCAACGACAACACGCGGCTGATGGTGGCGCTCTACTTCATCCTCGTCGTCGTCGCCTGGGGCTATACGCAGCTCTTTACCGGTAGAGCCGCGTTCCTCCATCTCGGCGCCTTCACGGCGACAATCATGTCGGCGAACGTCTTCTTCATCATCATGCCGAACCAGCGCATCGTCGTCGCCGACCTCATCGCCGGCCGCACGCCGGATCCGAAATACGGCAGGATCGCCAAGCAGCGCTCCACGCACAACAACTACCTGACGCTGCCTGTGCTGTTCCTCATGCTGTCGAACCACTATCCGCTGGCCTTCGGCACCGAGTTCAACTGGATCATCGCCTCGCTCGTCTTCCTGATGGGCGTCACCATCCGCCACTATTTCAACACCCGCCATGCCGATGCCGGCAACCCGACCTGGACCTGGCTCGCCACGGCCCTGCTCTTCGTCGCCATCATGTGGCTCTCCACGGTGCCGAAGATCCTGACGGGCGAGACGGCCGACGCGAAGGTCTCGGCGACCGCACAGCCCTTCATGACAGCGGAAGCCTTCCCGAAGGTGCGCGACACGGTGCTCGGCCGCTGCTCCATGTGCCATGCCAAGGAGCCCGGCTGGGAAGGCCTGATCGCGCCGCCGAAGGGCGTCGTCCTCGAAACGGATCACGACATCGCCAACCACGCGCGCGAGATCTATTTGCAGGCCGGCCGCTCGCATGCCATGCCGCCGGCAAACGTCACGCAGGTCTCCGATGAGGAGCGCAAGCTCTTCGTCGCCTGGTACGAAAGCGCCGTCAGCGGGGAGAAGACCCAGTGAGCGATCTCCTGATCCGCGGACGGGTACTGACCTTCGTCGCCGAGCCGCAGGGCATCGACGACACGGCCGCCTGGCGCTACTTCGAGGACGGTGCCGTCCTCGTGCGTGGCGGCAAGGTTGTGGACACAGGCGATCATGCTGCCGTCAGCAAGCTCGCCGGCGCGGATGTCGAGGTGGCCGATCACCGGCCGAACCTCGTTCTGCCGGGCCTTATCGATACGCATCTGCACTTCCCGCAGACCCAGGCCATCGCCTCCTACGGCGCGCAGCTCCTCGAATGGCTGAACACCTATATCTTCGTCGAGGAGCAGAAATTCGCCGATGCCGCCCATGCGGGCGCCGTGGCGGACCGCTTCTTCGACGAGCTTCTGTCGAACGGCACCACCACCGCCGTTGCCTATTGCTCGGTGCATCTCGAGAGCGTCGACGCCTATTTCTCGGCGGCCGAGGCGCGCGGCATGCGCATGGTCGGCGGCAAGGTGATGATGGACCGCAACGCGCCCGACGCGCTGCGCGACACGCCGCAGAAGGGCTATGACGAGACGAAGGCGCTCATCGCGAAATGGCACGGCCGCGGCCGCGCGCATTACGCGATCAGCCCGCGCTTCGCCATTACCTCGACGCCGGAGCAGATGGAGATGAGCCAGGCGCTCGTCGCGGAAAATCCCACCTGCTACGTCCAGACCCACCTTTCGGAAAACCACGACGAGATCGCCTTCGCGACCTCGCTCTATCCGGAAGCGAAGGACTATACGGACATCTACGCCCGCTATGGCCTCTTGAACGAGCGCATGCTGCTCGGCCACTGCATCCATCTCAGCGACCGGGAAATCGGCGTGCTCGCCGAGGCCGGCAGCGTCGGCGTCTTCTGCCCGACGTCGAACCTCTTCCTGGGGTCGGGCCTCTTCGACCGAGATCGTTTCGACAAGGCCGGCGCGCGCTGGTCGGTGGCGACGGATGTCGGCGCGGGCACCAGCTTCTCCATGCTGGAAACCATGGACGAGGCCTACAAGGTGCTGCACCTTCGCGGCCAGAAGCTGACGCCGTTCAATTCCTTCTACCGCATGACGCTCGGCAATGCCCGCGCGCTCGGGCTGGAGAAGCATATCGGCTCGCTCCATGCCGGGGCGGATGCGGATATCGTCGTGCTCGATTCGAGCGCCAAGACGGCGATGGAATACCGCATGCGCACGGCGAAATCGCTGCTGGAGGAACTCTTCATCCTCCAGACCATGGGCGACGACCGCTGCGTTGCGGAAGTCTATGTCGCCGGCAAGGCGATGAAGGGCAAGGGCGCAAAGGTCTATGCCGCCAGGCAGCGCGAGCCGGAAGTGGTCTGAAACTTCAGTGTGACGTCGCCGGTTCGCCAGTTGGCACCACAGCCGCCATCGTCATCCTCGGGCTTGACCCGAGGATCCATGTCCCACATTCCGCGCCTGCCGTGTTGGTGGATCCTCGGGTCAAGCCCGAGGATGACGGAGGAGAGGTTATGCCGGCTCCCCGTTCTTGGGGGATGAGAGACGTCACCCGAGCCGTCCCCCCATCGCCCGCGTCACGCCCTCCGCCGCCGCGCGCACCACCGGGCCGAAGGCATCCACCTTGCTGTCGGGAAGCCGCACCGCCGGGCCGGACACCGAGATGCCGGCAACCGCCTCGCCATATTCGTCGAAGATCGGCGCCGCCACGCAGCGCATGCCGAGCGTGTGCTCCTCGTCGTCGATCGACCAGCCGCGGGCGCGGATCCTGCCGATGTCCTCCAGCAGCGTCGGGATCGTGTCGCGGGTCTTGTCGGTGAAATGCTGCAGCGTGCGGCCGGTAAGCAGCGCCTCGATCCGGGCGTCGGGCCAGGTCGAGAGGATCGCCTTGCCGATGCCGGAGGCATGGATCGGCCCGCGCCGGCCGGGGCGGAAGAAGGCGCGCATCGGCGCATGGCTTTCCACCTGCGAGATGAAGACGACGTCGCCGTCGTCCTCGATGGCGATATTGGCGGTCTCGCCGCATCCCTCCATCAATTGCTTGAGGAACGGCCGGCTGATCGTGCCGAGCTTGCGGAAGCGCAGATAGGCGGTGCCGATTTCGAAGGCCTTGACGCCGATCGTCCAGGCACCGGTCTCTCCGTCATGCGTCACCATGCCGTGCTGGGCGAGTGAGGTGAGCAGCCGGTGCACGGTGGAGGGCGCCATGCCGGACGCGTCCGCAAGGTCCGTCAGCGCCGCGCCGTCGGCCGCCGCCACCAGGTCGAGCAGCTTCAGGCTCCGGTCGAGTACCTGCACCGAGGAGGGCGCCGCGTTTTCCGCCGGTTTGCGCCCCGGTCGCCCGCGCGTCTTTTCCTGATGCTCCGCCATGCTCCGATTCCCGATCCCTCTGTCGCGGTAACCCCCTCATCCGCCTGCCGGCACCTTCTCCCCGAGGGGAGAAGGAGAAAGAGGGGATGCCGCCATTTTCCTTCTCCCCCTCGGGGAGAAGGTGGCCCGAAGGGTCGGATGAGGGGGCTCGTACGCCCGTATCTCCATCCGCTTCATGCCATAGCCCGATTGCGCCGATTGTTCCAGTTTCGTTGAAAATGTTTATTTCCGCATGATGGGATTGATTTCCATTTTATGATTGCGCTGAAGCGCGGATGCGCTACCTTCCCTCTCAAGAGACGGAGGAAAACCCATGGCTAAAATGCGTGCTGTCGACGCGGCGGTACTGGTTCTGGAGAAGGAAGGCGTCGATTGCGCCTTCGGCGTCCCGGGCGCTGCGATCAATCCCTTCTATTCGGCGCTGAAGGCGCGCGGCTCGGTCCGCCATATCCTCGCCCGCCATGTCGAGGGCGCCAGCCACATGGCCGAGGGCTATACCCGTGCCCGCGCCGGCAATATCGGCCTTTGCATCGGTACGTCCGGCCCTGCCGGCACCGACATGATCACCGGCCTCTATTCGGCCTCCGCCGATTCGATCCCGATCCTCTGCATCACTGGCCAGGCGCCGCGCGCCCGCCTCGACAAGGAGGACTTCCAGGCGGTCGACATCGCCAAGATCGCCGCGCCCGTCACCAAATGGGCCGTCACGGTCATGGAGCCGGGCCTCGTGCCTTACGTCTTCCAGAAGGCGTTCCACACGATGCGTTCCGGCCGTCCCGGCCCTGTTCTCATCGACCTGCCAATCGACGTCCAGCTCGCCGAGATCGAGTTCGATATCGACGCCTACGAGCCGCTGACGCCCTACAAGCCGGCCGCCACCCGCGCCCAGGCCGAGAAGGCGCTCACCATGCTCAACGAGGCCGAGCGCCCGCTGCTCGTCGCCGGCGGCGGCATCATCAATGCGGATGCCTCGGACCTTCTGGTCGAGCTTGCGGAAATCACCGGCGTTCCCGTCATCCCGACGCTGATGGGCTGGGGCGTCATCCCGGACGATCACCCGCTGATGGCCGGCATGTGCGGCCTCCAGACCTCGCACCGCTACGGCAATGCCACGCTGCTCGCCTCGGACTTCGTCTTCGGCATCGGCAACCGCTGGGCGAACCGCCACACCGGCAACATCCCGACCTATACGGAAGGCCGCAAGTTCATCCACGTCGACATCGAGCCGACCCAGATCGGCCGCGTCTTCACGCCGGACTTCGGCATCGTCTCCGACGCGGGCGCTGCCCTTCAGGTCTTCGTCGAGGTCGCCACGGAATGGAAGGCGGCGGGCAAGTTGCGCGACTGGACCGGCTGGGCCGGTGAATGCCGCGAGCGCAAGCGCACCATGCTGCGCAAGACCCATTTCGACCAGATGCCGCTGAAGCCCCAGCGCGTCTACGAGGAGATGAACAAGGCCTTCGACCGCGACACCTGCTACGTCTCGACCATCGGCCTCAGCCAGATCGCCGGCGCGCAGTTCCTGCATGTCTACAAGCCGCGCAACTGGATCAATTGCGGCCAGGCCGGCCCGCTCGGCTGGACGCTGCCGGCAGCGCTCGGCGTGCGCGCCGCCGATCCGGACCGTCCGATCGTCGCGCTGTCGGGTGACTACGACTTCCAGTTCCTCATCGAGGAGCTTGCGGTCGGCGCCCAGCACAAGCTGCCCTATCTGCATGTCGTCGTGAACAATTCCTATCTCGGCCTCATCCGCCAGGCCCAGCGCGGCTTCAACATGGACTTCGAGGTCTCGCTCGCCTTCGACAACATCAACGCGAATGCCGACTCGGAAGCCGGCTACGGCGTCGATCATGTCGCGGTCGCCGAAGGCCTCGGCTGCAAGGCGATCCGCGTGCGCAGCGCCAACGAGTTCCAGGAAGCCTTCAACACGGCGCAGAAGCTGATGAAGGAGCACCAGGTTCCCGTCGTCATCGAGTTCATCCTCGAACGCGTCACGAACATCGCCATGGGCGCCGACATCAACGCTGTCGTCGAGTTCGAGGAACTGGCAGAACGCGGCGAGGATGCGCCGACGGCAACGCTGGCCGCGCTGCTGGATTGAGGGCAAGCAATTCCAGGAAAAGTGTGAAGCGGTTTTCCGTTCGGAATTGCGCTTCAAGAAGGAGAGAACCATGCCGAAATTTGCGGCCAACCTGACCATGCTCTTCAACGAGGCGCCCTTCATGGAGCGCTTCGCCCTGGCCGCCAGGGCCGGCTTCGAGGGGGTCGAATATCTCTTCCCTTACGATTTCGACAAGGACGCGATCCGCGCCGAACTCGACAGGCATGGCCTGACGCAGGTCCTGCACAACCTGCCGGCCGGCGACTGGGCCGGCGGCGAGCGCGGCATCGCGGTGCTGCCGGATCGCGTCGACGAGTTCCGTGAAGGCGTGGCGAAAGCCATCGACTATGCCACGAAGCTCGGCTGCAAGCAGGTCAACTGCCTGTCCGGCATCGCGCCGGCCGGCGTGCCGGACAGCGTGCTGCGCGCCACCTTCGTCGCCAACCTCAAGCTGGCGGCGTCGGAACTCGGCAAGCACGGCATCAAGCTCCTGATCGAGCCGATCAACCATTTCGACATTCCGGGCTTCTACCTCAACACGCCGGACCAGGCAGCCTCGATCATCGCGGAGGTCGGCTCCGACAACCTCTATATCCAGTACGATCTCTACCACCAGCAGCGCACCGAGGGCGAACTGATCGGCACCTTCAGGAAGCACCAGGCGCAGATCCCCCACGTGCAGCTTGCCGACAATCCGGGGCGCAACGAGCCGGGCACCGGCGAGATCGCCTGGCCTTTCGTGTTCAGGACACTCGACGCGCTGGGCTACGACGGCTGGATCGGCTGCGAATACAAGCCGCGCACCACAACCGCGGAAGGTCTCGGCTGGCTGGCCGAAGTCGGCCGCTGAGCCGGAAAATCATTTCAAGATTGGGAGTTTAGATCATGGCAAATATCGGCTTCATCGGCCTCGGCATCATGGGCACGCCCATGGCGCGTCACCTCCAGGATGCCGGCCACACCGTCATCACCTCGAAGTTTTCGGTCGCGCCGCGTCAGGAGCTTGTCGACAACGGCCTGAAGATCGTCGACAGCCCGAAGGCGCTCGCCGAGACCGTCGACACGATCATCCTCATGCTCCCGGACACGCCGGAAGTCGAGGACGTGCTCTTCGGCGAGAACGGCGTCTCCCACGGTCTTTCGGCCGGCAAGCTCGTCATCGACATGAGCTCGATCTCGCCGATCGCGACGAAGGAATTCGCCAGGAAGATCCGCGCGACCGGCGCCGAATATGTCGACGGCCCGGTCTCGGGTGGCGAGGTCGGCGCGAAGAACGCCTCGCTCTCCATCATGGCCGGCGGCTCGCAGGAAAGCTTCGACAGGGCGCTGCCGCTCTTCCAGCTCATGGGCAAGAACATCACCCTTGTCGGCGATTGCGGCGACGGTCAGGTGACCAAGGTCGCCAACCAGATCATCGTGGCGCTCACCATCGAGGCGGTCGCCGAAGCCCTCGTCTTCGCCTCCAAGGCCGGTGCCGATCCGGCGCGCGTGCGCGCGGCGCTGATGGGCGGCTTCGCCTCCTCGCGCATCCTCGAAGTGCATGGCGAGCGCATGGTCAAGCGCACCTTCGATCCGGGCTTCCGCATCTCGCTGCACCAGAAGGACCTGAACCTCGCCCTCCAGGGCGCCAGGACGCTCGGCGTCGCGCTGCCCAACACGGCTTCCACGCAGGAGCTTTTCAATCAGTGCGCGGCCCACGGCGATGCGGGCCTCGATCACTCCGGTCTCGTCACCGCGCTGGAGCGCATGGCGAACCACGCCGTCGCATGACGGCCTGGCCGGGCGGGGAGGGGAGCCCCGCCCGGTCACCCCATCCTGAGGAGGAGAGACAGCCCCTCGTCCCGCCGCGCCGTCTTGGAGGAGACGGCGCTGGCTTGCGGATGAGGGGCTGTGTTTATATGAGCTACCCGCATGACCCGGAGGAACCCCATGCCGACCATCGCCGACCCGCGCGCCTTTCTCGAACATCTCTTTTCCGTCGCGGTCGACGCGGCCGATCCGGAAAAGGTGCTGGCCGCCAACCTGCCGGAAAAGCCGAAGGGCCGCACGGTGGTGATCGGCGCCGGCAAGGGCGCCGCGCAGATGGCCCGCGCCTTCGAGCGCCTGTGGGATGCGCCGCTGACGGGCGTCGTCGTCACGCGCTACGGCTATGCGGTGCCCTGCGAGCGGATCGAGGTGCTGGAAGCGGCCCATCCGGTGCCGGACGACAGCGGGCTTCTCGCCTCCGGCCGGCTGATGGCCGCCGTGCTGGGCCTCACCGAGGACGACCTCGTCGTCGCCCTCGTCTGCGGCGGTGGCTCGGCTTTGCTGCCCGCGCCCGCCGGCGACCTGACGCTTGCCGACGAGATCGCCGTCAATAGGGCGCTGCTCGCCTCCGGCGCGCCGATCAGCGCCATGAACGCCGTGCGCAAGCAGGTCTCGCGCATCAAGGGCGGCCGGCTGGCCGCGCTCGCCCATCCCGCCCGCGTCGTCTCGCTGGTCGTCTCCGACATCCCGGGCGACAATCCCGCCCTCGTCGCCTCCGGCCCGACCATCGCCGACGAGACGACCCGCGCCGATGCCCTACGCCTCATCGAGCGCTACCGCCTCGACCTGCCGGAAGCCGTGATGCGCCATATCGAGGACGGTACGGATGAGCCGCCGCTGCCCTCCGATCCGCGCTATGCCCGCAACGAGGTGAGGCTCGTCGCCTCCGCCGCCGTCTCGCTGGAAGCCGCCGCGGCCGCCGCGAAGGAAGCCGGCATCGAGGCGGTCATCCTCTCCGATGCCATCGAGGGCGAAGCCTCCGAGGTCGGCCGCGTGCATGCCGCCATCGCCGCGGAAGTCGTGCGTCGCGACCGGCCGTTCCACAAACCCGTCGTCATCCTCTCGGGCGGCGAAACCACCGTGACGATCAGGGGTAAGGGCAAGGGCGGCCGCAACGGCGAGTTCCTGCTCTCCTTCGCCTGCGCCACCGACGGCCTTCCGGGCCTTCATGCGCTCGCCGCCGATACGGACGGCATCGACGGCTCGGAGGACAATGCCGGCGCCTTCGCCGACGGCACCACGGTCTCGCGCCTCGCCGACAAGGGCAAGGACGCCGCCGAGTTCCTGTCGCGCAACGACAGCTGGACCGCCTTCGACGCCCTCGGTGACCTCTTCGTGCCCGGCCCGACCGGCACCAACGTCAACGATTTCCGGGCGATCCTGATTCAGTAGTCCAAGCGGGAAAGCTCCGGCACGCCGGAGCCTTTAACCTCGCTCCACCCGCTGTCGTCATCCTCGGCCTTGTGCCGAGGATCTGCCAACGCATTGAAATATCGAGACGTTGCAGATGCTCGGGACAAGCCCGAGCATGACGGAGGAGAGGTTTGCGGTTCTATTGAACATGCAAAAAAAAGCCCCGGCGCTGCCGGGGCTTTTCGTTCGGGTCTTCAAGGCGATCAGCCTTCGAAGAATTCCTTCATCCGGGCGAAGAAGCCCGACGATTCCGGGTTGTTCTCCTTCGAGGAAATCTCCTCGAACTCTTTCAGCAGCTCGCGCTGGCGCTTGGTGAGCTTCTGCGGCGTCTCGATCTGGATCTGGATGTAGAGATCGCCGACCTGGCTGGAGCGCAGCACCGGCATGCCCTTGCCCTTGAGGCGGAACTGCTTGCCGGGCTGAGTGCCCTCGGGCACCGAGACGCGCGACTTCGTGCCGTCGAGCGTCGCCACGTCGAAGGTGCCGCCCAGGGCCGCCGTCGTCATGGAGATCGGCACGGTGCAGTAGAGGTCCGCGCCGTCGCGCTGGAAGAATTCGTGCGGCTTCACCGACAGGAAGATGTAGAGGTCGCCCGCGGGCCCGCCGCGAAGGCCGGCTTCGCCCTCACCGGAAAGGCGGATGCGCGTGCCGTCCTCGATGCCGGCGGGAATGTTGACCGACAGCGAGCGCTCTTCCGTGACGCGGCCGTTGCCGTGGCACTTTGTGCAGGGGTCGCTGATCGTCTGGCCGCGGCCGTGGCAGGTCGGGCAGGTGCGCTCGATGGAGAAGAAGCCCTGCGCGGCGCGCACGCGGCCGGAGCCCTGGCAGGTGGCGCAGGTCTTCGGGCTGGTGCCGGGCTTGGCGCCCGAGCCGGAACAGACGTCGCAGGTGATCGATGTCGGCACGCGGATCTGCGCGTTCTTGCCGGCATAGGCCTCTTCCAGCGAGATCTCCATGTTGTAGCGAAGGTCGCCGCCGCGCTCGCGTCCACCGGAGGAACGCCGCTGCCGCCCGCCGCCCATCATCTCGCCGAAGATGTCCTCGAAGATGTCGGAGAAGCCGCCGCCCTGGAAACCGCCGCCGCCGAAGCCGCCGCCGCCCATGCCGCCGTGCTCGAAGGCCGCGTGGCCGTAACGATCGTAGGCCGCGCGCTTCTGCGGGTCCTTCAGCATCTCGTAGGCTTCGTTGACGTCCTTGAACTTCTGTTCCGCAGAGGCATCGCCCGGATTCTTGTCCGGGTGATACTTCATCGCCATCTTGCGGAAGGCGCTCTTCAGCTCCTTCTCGTCGGCGGTCCGGGAGACACCCAGCGTCTCGTAAAAATCAGCTTTTGCCATTCGGGTTCACGTCCGTTTCAGGGGAACGGTCTTTTTATTATGGACCGGGAAGCTTGCCTTGGCCTCACGCATGCGAAAAGGCGGAAGCCGGGGCGAAGGGGAAGGCCATGACGTCGTCGCCGCGATAAACGGGAGTGATCATGCTGCCTTGTTTCCCTTCGCGCTGACGTCCGCCTTTTCACTATCCGTTGCACCGGCCGCGTCAAGCGCGGCCGGCATGTCTGGAGGCTCAGGCCGACTTCTTGTCGTCCTTGACTTCCTCGTAGTCGGCATCGACGACATTGTCGCCGGCCTCGCCACCCGAGGCGGCGGTCTCTTCGGCCTGCTGGGCCTCGTAGATCGCCTGGCCGAGCTTCATGGAGACTTCCATGAGCGTGTTGGTCCTGGCCTTGATGTCCTCGGCGTCGGGCTCGGAAGCTTCGACGGAGGTCTTGAGGGCGGCGATCGCCTCCTCGATGGCCTTGCGGTCGTCTTCCGTGACCTTGTCGCCGTATTCCTTGAGGGACTTCTCCGACGAATGGATCAGGCTTTCGGCCTGGTTCTTCGCCTCGACGCCCTCGCGGCGCTTCTTGTCGGCTTCGGCATTGGCCTCGGCATCCTTGACCATCTTCTCGATGTCGGCGTCGGAAAGACCGCCGGAGGCCTGGATGCGGATCTGGTGCTCCTTGCCGGTGCCCTTGTCCTTGGCCGAGACCTGCACGATGCCGTTGGCGTCGATGTCGAAGGTGACTTCGATCTGCGGCATGCCGCGCGGTGCCGGCGGAATGCCGACGAGGTCGAACTGGCCGAGCAGCTTGTTGTCCGCGGCCATTTCACGCTCGCCCTGGCTGACGCGGATGGTCACGGCCGACTGGTTGTCCTCGGCGGTCGAGAAGGTCTGGCTCTTCTTCGTCGGGATCGTCGTGTTGCGCTCGATCAGACGGGTGAAGACGCCGCCCAGCGTTTCGATGCCGAGAGACAGCGGGGTCACGTCGAGAAGGAGGACGTCCTTGACGTCGCCCTGCAGGACGCCGGCCTGGATGGCGGCGCCCATGGCGACCACTTCATCCGGGTTCACGCCCTTGTGCGGCTCCTTGCCGAAGAGCTGCTTGACGACTTCCTGCACCTTCGGCATGCGGCTCATGCCGCCGACGAGAACGACTTCGTCGATCTCGGCCGCCGTGACGCCGGCATCCTTGAGGGCTGCCTTGCACGGCGCGACGGTGCGCTGGACGAGGTCGTCGACGAGCGCTTCGAACTTGGCACGGGTCAGCTTCATCGTCAGGTGCTTCGGGCCGGAAGCGTCCGCCGTGATGAACGGCAGGTTGATTTCGGTCTGCTGCGAGGAGGACAGCTCGATCTTGGCCTTTTCGGCAGCTTCCTTGAGGCGCTGCAAAGCGAGCTTGTCGTTCTTCAGGTCGATGCCCTGGTCCTTCTTGAACTCGTCGGCGAGGTAGTTGACCAGACGCATGTCGAAGTCTTCACCGCCGAGGAAGGTATCGCCGTTCGTCGACTTCACTTCGAAGACGCCGTCGCCGATTTCCAGGACCGAGATGTCGAACGTGCCGCCGCCAAGGTCGTAGACGGCGATGGTCTTGCCGTCCTTCTTGTCGAGGCCGTAGGCGAGCGCGGCGGCCGTCGGCTCGTTGATGATGCGCAGCACTTCAAGGCCCGCGATCTTGCCGGCGTCCTTGGTCGCCTGGCGCTGCGCGTCGTTGAAGTAGGCCGGAACCGTGATGACGGCCTGCGTGATGGTCTCGCCGAGATAGGATTCGGCGGTTTCCTTCATCTTCTGCAGGATCATCGCGGAGATCTGCGAGGGGGAATAGCCCTTGCCGCGGGCATCGACCCAGGCATCGCCGTTGTCGCCCTTGACGATCTTGTAGGGAACGAGCGCCTTGTCCTTCTCGACGAGCTTGTCGTCGTAGCGGCGGCCGATGAGGCGCTTGACGGCGAAGAGGGTGTTTTCCGGGTTGGTGACCGCCTGGCGCTTGGCCGGCTGGCCGGTCAGCCGCTCACCGTCTTCGGTGAAGGCGACCATGGAAGGCGTCGTGCGCGCGCCTTCGGCGTTTTCGATGACTTTCGCGTCCTTGCCGTCCATGACGGCGACGCAGGAATTGGTCGTTCCGAGGTCGATACCGATTACTTTAGCCATGTCATTCTCTCCTTGAAGCGAACTGCCGGAACCCATTCAGGCATTCTTTTGGCAGCCCCTAATGGTATGGTCTTGTCGAAAACCCCGGCCTGAACCGGAGCTTTGCGGGGTATATAAGGACCCCTCCAGACGACTGCAAGACATGGACGAGCCGCAAAGCTCGCGAAATCAGCGTGTCCGGGAGGAATTCGTACGCCATCGGCGCTCCGCGCAATCAACCGCATTCGCGCGCGGGTTTCAAGGGACTGTCTGCGGTTCCTCGCGGCGCTGCGGGAGGAGGGTGGGCGGAAGTACGGAAACGGCGAGGCACCATCCGCCGCGCCGGGATGAGCAGCGGTGTTCCGATGGCAATGGCCGCGGGAAACGTACAGCATATTCAATGGGCTGACCGAATCCATTCGCTTTTTCCAGCGTCAATTCATCCCCGCTGCCTCAAGCTACGCACACAATGATCCGGTTGAACGATGAAACGGACTGCGTGGCAAAATGATCCCGACGGCCCCAGGCTTTCTCCAAACAAGTTACCGGTATGCGGCAATGGCCGTCGAAATCCGCGCCCTTGCGTTGCGCTTCCAGTTGAAGGCCGGCTTCCGCCCCGAGCAGCCGCGTGTACCCCCGGGTAATCCCGATGGCGGGCAATGGGTTGCCGAAGGCGACGGCAGTCGACCGATCCTCATCAGCCGCCGCGGTCCGCGCGGCGCAGGACAGGTTCGTATTCTCGGCAGGTGGCAGGCCATCACGCCGGCGCAGGAGGCACGACTGGCGGTCAGTGTCGGCCGAATGCGGGAGGCTCTGCGCTCCGTTCAGAAGCGCGAACCGAACTGGAAGCCGACGCCGCAGGTCTATGAAACGGTCGAGGGGCTGATCCGCGCGAACGAAGCAACGGCGCAGGAAGCTATGCTCCGCGCACTACAGCTAAGATTGCCGCGCACCGGAATTGGGCCGTATGCAAAAGAGTGGCTTGTTGCGCCGGAAAACAACAGGCGTTTTACCAGGCCAGAACAAATGGAGATCGATCGCATTGGCCGCACCCATGGATGCCATCGTTGTGGCGTAAAAACGCCTGGCACGCCTCGAGGCCATTTTATTGGCGATCACCAAGTGCCAAAATCAGTTGGCAAACCAAGCAGGATTTACCCACACTGTTGGTGGTGCAGTAACTCGCAGGGCGGGTTTTTATCGAAGGGGAGGCACTAACAAATGACTGTGCAACACATGTCGATCGCCCCAGAATATATAAGCTTTTATGTTGCAGGTCGCCGGGATGTTGATGTTCCGGTTCATATGGACCGGCAGGGAATCTTCGTTTCCGATGATTGCGTCAACATCCCGGCATATTACTGGAGTGACGGAGATACGAATGTGACGTTCGGGCCGTACTCCGAAATTGTAGAGGCTCGGAAGCCGGATTCCGACACTGTTTTGAATACACCAAACAGAGAAATCATTCTGTTTGACGCGAATGAGCCTCAATACGCCATTGCGCAGGTGCCATACACGAAAACCCGTATCCGGGTCTGGATGGATCACCCGGTCGAACCGTCAAACGTAACCATCGCCTGGGGCTGAAGGGTATTGCCGCCCGTAGGGCATCACCCGCCGGTGAGAAAATCGAAGAGGGTCGTGCGGCGCGTGCCGGTCCGGTGCTCGCCGCCGACATCGGCCGGTGGGATCAGGCCGTCGTCGAGGGGGACCGCGCCCGTCCGGTCGGTCGCCACCGCTTCGCCGTTGCCGGCGGGCCGCTGGTCGGTGTCGAGCGTGCGGGAAATGATGTCGAAGAGCTGGTCGCCGCCTTCTTCCGGCGCGGCGCGGGCCGGGTCCTGCAGCGGGTCGCCGTTCGCGGTGCCGAAGAGCGGGGAGGGTGACAGGCCGGCATGGGCGGCGGTCATGAACTCGCCCCAGGCCTTGGCGGGAAGTCCCCCGCCCGTCACCTTCTTCATCGACTTGCCGTCGTCGTTGCCGAACCAGACGCCGGTCGTCAGGTTGCTGGTATAGCCGACGAAGAGCGCGTCGCGGAAGGACTGCGTCGTGCCGCTCTTGCCGGCGGCCGGCCAGCCGGGAATGCGGGCGTTCTTGCCGGTTCCCTCGGTGATGACGCGCATCATCATGCCGTTCATCATGGAGACGATGTTCGGCTCCAGCACGCGGGGCGGGTTGTCGTAGGTGTTCTCGTAGAGCACCGTGCCGTCCGCTGTCGAGATGCGCCGGATGATATGCGGCGTCGCCTTGTAGCCGCCGTTCATGAAGGGCGCATAGGCCGCGGTCAGCTCCACCAGCGTCACCTCCGAGGTGCCGAGCGCGATGGAGGCGTTCGCCTGCAGCTCCGATTCGATGCCGAGCCGGCGGGCGAGCTTGACCACCTCGCCCGGACCGACCTCCATGACGAGCTGCGCGGCGATGGTGTTCAGCGAATTGGCGAGCGCGGAGGCGAGCGTCACCTCGCCGCGGTATTTCTGGTCGTAGTTCTCGGGCGTCCACTTGCCGATCCTCACCGGCGCGTCGTTGCGCACGGAAAGCGGCGAACGGCCGGCCTCCAGCGCCGCGGCATAGACGAAGGGCTTGAAGGCCGAGCCCGGCTGGCGCCTGGCCTTGGAGGCGCGGTCGAACTGGCTTTCCGCATAGTCCCGCCCGCCGACAAGCGCGCGGATCGCCCCCGTGCCGTCGATGGAGACGAGGGCCGCCTGCGAGGCGTTGGATTTCGCGCCTTCCTTGTCGAGCATCGCCGAGAGCGTCTCGTCGGCCTTCTTCTCCAGGTCGAGGTCGATCGTCGTGTCGATGACGAGGTCTTCCTTGATGTCGCCGATCATGCCGGGAAGCTGCGCCATCACCATGTCGGCGGCGTAGTATTGCGCGCCGGACCAGTAGCTGCGCGCCCGCGCCGGGGTCTGCGACATCGCCGTCTTGATCTCGTTGTCGGTGACGTAGCCTTCCTCGCGCATGGCACCGAGCACGACCTGCGCGCGCGCTTCCGCCGCCTCCGGGTCGCGGGCCGGCGAAAGGCGGGAGGGCGCCTTCAGGAGGCCGGCCAGAAGCGCCGCCTCGCCGAGATTGACGTCCCGCGCCGACTTGTTGAAGTAGCGCCGCGAGGCCGCTTCCACGCCATAGGAATTCGAGCCGAAGAAGACGCGGTTGAGATACATCGCAAGGATCTGGTCCTTGCTGTATTTGTGCTCCAGCCAGAGGGCGAGCAGCACCTCCTGCACCTTGCGCTCCAGCGTGCGCTCGGGCGAGAGGAACATGTTCTTGGCGAGCTGCTGCGTCAGCGTCGAGCCGCCCTGGACCATGCGCCCGCTGGTGAGGTTGGTCAGCATCGCGCGGGCAAGGCCGAGCGGATCGATGCCGAAATGCGCGTAGAAGCGCCGGTCCTCGATGGCGATGACAGCCTGGGGAATGTAGGGCGACATGTTCTCCAGCGACAGCGCCTCGCCGCCGGTGAGGCCGCGATTGGCGACGATGTCGCCGTTGACCGACAGGATCTTGACGTTCGGCGGCCGGTCGGGGATCGACCAGCTCGTGGCGCTCGGCATGCGCGCGCCGTAATAGAGCACCAGCCCGCCGACGCCGATGGCGCCCCAAAGGCCAAGCACGAGGCACCAGTAGACGAGCCTGCGCAGGAGGCCGAAAATGCCGCCGCGCGAGGGTTCGCGCCGCCGGGCCGAACCGCGCCGCGGCAGCTCGGCCTTCGGCGGCTTGCCGCGGCCCCTGCGCCCGCCGCCGCCCGCCACGCGATCACCCGCGCCGACGTGGAAATCGTCGTCGTCTCGCCCCGCCGCTCCCTGGAAGGACGGCTCGATGCGCTGGGATTTGCGGTTGCCTGCCATAAGCGGTCGGATGAGCCCTCTGGATATCGCCGGTCGGTGGACCTTAAATGCGGCGATTTAAGGGGTCGTTAAGAAGCGGTGAACGCGCCGCTGTCAATTCGACGGGTACGGGCGGCCCGAAGGCCGCCCGCGAAGGTATCAATAGTAGGGCGAGAAGCACTGGCGGCGCGGGCCGTAGTTGGGCTGGAACGTGTTGTCGTAGGCCCTGTACGAGCGATAGCGCGCATAGCACCAGTCGGTATGGCGCGGGTTGATGCCGGCGTGACGCGGACGGGAATAGCCGTCGTTGGCGATCGCGCCGCCGATGATCGCGCCGGCGCCGAAGGCTGCCAGCGGATACCACCAGCCGTCCGAGTGGCGGCGATAGCCGTGGCGGTTGTGGCGATAGCCGCGATGGCCGTTGTACCAGCCGTTGCGGTGGCGGTACTGCACCTGCTCGACATCCGTGCTCTGAGAAACGCCCGCCTTCGGCAGCGGCATGGCGAAAGCCGGCGCGGATACGAAGGACGTGGCGAACATGGCGACGGCCATGGCGGCGGAAAGGCCGGTCTTGATCGTTGTCTTCATGTCGGTCTCCCTTGGTTTTTCATTGCTTCCCAATGATCTGGACGGATCGGATCATGAAGCAATGCGACTGAACGGAAGATGAACCGAAACTATTCCTGGTTTCAATCCTCGCCGTTCCTCGCCCGTGCAAGAAACCGTGATCGCTCGTAGAAGAGGATGACGACCAGCGCCATGACGAAGGGAATGATGAGATAGAAGAGCCGGAAGACGGCAAGCGCCGCCAGCACCACGGCCGGGTCCATGTCGGGCAGGCCGGCGAGGAAGACGAGCTCCAGCACGCCGATGCCGCCCGGCGCATGGGAGAGCAGCGCCACGGAGAAGGAGGCGAGGAAGATGCCGAGCACGACGAAGAAACCGGGATTGCCCTCCGCCGGCAGCACGAAATAGATGATGCCGGCCGCGCCGATCAGCTCGATGGGCGCGATGATGAGCTGGCGGAAGACGAGCGAGGGCTTGGGATACTGCAGCTTGAGCCAGCGCGTGTCGATCGGGCGAAAGCCGACGAGGCTGCCCACGACATAGAGCGCGACCAGCGCCAGGATGAAGACGCCGGTCGAGAAGGCCGCCTCGATCGGCAGGAAATCGGCGAAGCGCTCGATGATCTCCGGCTCCAGCACCAGCACGAGGCCGAACAGCATGAAGGTGCCGAGCGCGAAGGTGAAGGAGCAGAAGGCGACGAGAACGCCCACCTCCGACCCGCTGAGCCCCTTCGACGTATAGGCCCGGTAGCGCACCAGCGCGCCGGAGAACACCGAGGCGCCGATATTGTGCGACAGGGCATAGGTGGTGAAGGAGGTGACGGTGATGAACCACAGCGAGATGCGGTGACCGAGATGCTCGAGCGCGAGGTGATCGTAGGCCGCCAGCGCCGCATAGGCGACGAGCGTTGCCACGCATGCGAGCGCCCAGCCGGACGTCGGAATGGCGTGGATGCTCGCCATGAACTCGTCGAGCGAAAGACCGCGCAGGTCCTTGTAGAGGATGTAGACGGACAGGACGATCGCGACGGTGCTGACGAGCGGCCAGAAGAATTTCCTCAGCCGTTTCATGCCGCCCGGCCCCCGGCCCTCGTCAGGCCGTTCTTCGAGCGGCAGGCTTCTTTCGCAGTCCGTGCTGGCGCCATCCTCGTCCTTTCCCCATCGTGCGGGCCTGTCGTCGTCCGGTGCGACGCGGCCATTCTTGTCGTGGTTCGGTTGGCCAAGCATTGCCGTTCCATCCGGTGAATGCCAGCCAACGCCTTCATCACTTCTGCGTCAGCGCGATGCCAGCGCGGAAAGGATCCGCACCCAGGAGCGGATGCCCTTCTCGAAGGAGCGCAGTTCGTATTTCTCGTTCGGCGAATGGATGCGGTCGTCCGACAGCGCAAAGCCGACGAGCAGGGATTCCATGCCGAGCATCTTCTGGAAGTCGCCGACGATGGGGATGGACCCGCCCATGCCGATGACGACGGCCGGCTTCGGCCATTCGTCGGACAGCGCGGACTTCGCCTTCTCCAGCAGCGCCGAATCGTAGGGAAGCTGGATCGCCGGCGAGCCGCCATGGGCGTGGAACGTCACGGAGCAATCGGCGGGGATCCTCGCGCGCACATAGGCGCGGAAAGCGTCGCGGATCTTCGCCGGATCCTGCTTGCCGACGAGGCGGAAGGAGACCTTCGCCGAGGCTTCCGCCGCGATCACCGTCTTGAAGCCCTCGCCGGTATAGCCGCCGGTGATGCCGTTGACCTCGGCGGTCGGCCGCGCCCAGGTGAGCTCCAGCACCGAGCGGCCCTTTTCGCCCGAGGGGATCGACAGGCCGATCTCGCCGAGGAAGCTTTCCGCCGAGCTGCCGAGCTTTTCCCAGGCGGCCTTGATCTGCGTCGGGGTCTCCTCGACGCCCTCGTAGAAACCGTCGAGCGTCACGCGGCCGGTCTCGTCGTGGAGGCCGGCGAGAATGTCGGAAAGGATGTGGATCGGGTTTGCCGCCGCGCCGCCGAAATAGCCGGAATGGAGGTCCCGGTCGGCCGCCTTGATGACGACCTCCTCGCCGACGAGGCCGCGCAGGCCTGCCGAGATCGCCGGCGTGTCGGCGTCCCACATGCTGGTATCGCAGACGAGCGCGAAGTCGGCCTTCAGCTCGGCGGCATTGGCTTCGAGGAAGGGCTTCAGCGAGGGCGAGCCGGATTCTTCCTCGCCCTCGAAGAGGATCGTGACGCGGCAGGGCAGGGCGCCCGCGGTTTCCTTGTAGGCGCGGCAGGCCTCCACGAAGGTCAGGAGCTGGCCCTTGTCGTCGGAGGTGCCGCGGCCGGTGATGATGCGGCGGCCGCCCTCGGCCCCGCGCACCGCCGGCTCGAAGGGATCGTGGTCCCACAGGTTCAGGGGATCGACCGGCTGGACGTCGTAGTGGCCGTAGAAGAGGACGTGCGGGGCATCCGGCCTTGCGCCGTCGTGATGGGCGACGACCATGGGATGGCCGGGTGTGTCGCGCACCGTCGCATCGAAGCCGAGCGAGCGCAGCTCGGTGACCAGCCACTCGGCCGCCCGGCGGCACTCGGCCTTGAAGGCCGGGTCTGTGGAGATGGACTTGATGCGCACCAGCTCGAACAGGCGTTCGAGGCTGGCGGGAATGCCGGCGCTGGCACGGTCGAGGACGGGCAGAATGTTGGTCATGGTCGAATCCCTTGCGAATTGCGGCGACATTAGACCGATCGCGTCGGGGAGGGCAAATCGTATGACGGGCTTGCGGACGGTCAGGCGCGCGGATCGCGGCCGAGATTGGCGAGCACCATGCGCATGTATTCGAGAAGCAGCTCCCGCTCGAAGCGCCGGAAGCCGCGAAACAGCGCCTCCTCGGTGGCGCAGGCGGCGGCCATCGCGGTCTCGCGCAGCGCCTTGCCGCGCGTCGTCAGGAAGACGAGCTGCGCCCGCCGGTCCTTCGGGTGCCGTCGGCGCAAGATCAGCCCGTCGCGCTCCATGCGCGACAGCGTGTTGGCCATGGTCGCCTGCTCGATGTCGAGCCGGTCGAGGAGTTCGCGCTGGGTGAGGCCGTCGCCGCCCCACAATTCGAGCAGGACCGGGAACTGGCCGGGCGCGAAGCCGGCCCCGTCCGCCCGCGCATGAAGGGCGCGGGACGCCGCCTTCGCCAGGAGATTGGCGAGGTATGCTGCCGACTCCTTCCGGTCGAAATCCATGGGGAGAAGCTATGTCGGTTCGCAGCGGAAGACAATGTGGATCGCCTGCGATGGGCATGGCTGTGCCCGCAAATGCAAGAAGCCGCCGACGACAGGAGGCGTGTCGCGGCGGCTTCTGCGAATTATGGACAAAGGCCCGGAGAGGGGGATGAGGCCTTTGTCCTCGTCTGGCGCGGCGGGGGACAGGCCGGGTGCCAGACAACGGCTTTGATCAGGTGCCGATGATCAATATCTGTGGGTCCGAATGTGGCTTTTCAAGGGTTTCCGGTCCCGTCGAAAATTACAAATTGGTAACGTTCGCGTGAGGTTTTGCAACGCCGGAAAACCCCTCTGCCCGCCGGCATCTCCCCCAAAGGGCGGAGAAAGCACGAGGCGTGCCCACCGTTTTATAACGAATGCCGACGGGGCGGCGGGTCAAGCCCCTCCCCCTCGTGGGGAGGGGTTGGGGAGGGGCCTTTCCGCAATGAGAGATGGACGCGGCAGACGGCCCGCGCTATCCATTCACCCCATGAAAAAAGGTGATCATCTCTTCCTCGTCGACGGCTCCGGCTTCATCTTCCGCGCCTTCCACGCCATCCCGCCGCTCAACCGCAAGTCGGACGGGTTGCCGGTCAATGCCGTCTCCGGTTTCTGCAACATGCTGTGGAAGCTGCTGAAGGATGCGCGCAACACCGACGTGGGCGTGACGCCGACGCATTTCGCCGTCATCTTCGACTATTCCTCGAAGACCTTCCGCAACGAGCTTTACGATCAGTACAAGGCGAACCGCACCGCGCCGCCGGAAGACCTGATCCTCCAGTTCGGCCTGATCCGCCATGCCACGCGCGCCTTCAACCTGCCCTGCATCGAGAAGGAAGGCTTCGAGGCGGACGACCTGATCGCCACCTATTCGCGGCTTGCGGAAGCCGACGGCGCCGACGTCACCATCGTCTCCTCCGACAAGGACCTCATGCAGCTCGTGACGCAGAGCGTCTCGATGTATGACGGCATGAAGGACAAGCAGATCTCCATTCCCGAAGTCATCGAGAAATGGGGCGTGCCGCCGGAAAAGATGATCGATCTGCAGGCGCTGACCGGCGACAGCACCGACAACATCCCGGGCGTTCCCGGCATCGGCCCCAAGACCGCCGCCCAGCTCCTGGCGGAATACGGCGACCTCGACACGCTGCTCGCCCGCGCCGAGGAGATCAAGCAGGTCAAGCGCCGCGAGAACATCATCGCCAACCGCGAACTCGTGCAGCTCTCCCGCCAGCTTGTCACGCTGAAGACGGACACGCCCCTCGACACGCCGCTCGACGACCTGATCCTGCACCCGCAGGACGGGCCGAAGCTCATCGCCTTCCTGAAAGCCATGGAGTTCACCACGCTGACCCGCCGCGTCGCGGAGACCTGCGACTGCGATGCCGGCGCCATCGAGGCGGCCAGCGTGCCGGTGGAGTGGGGCGCGGAGGCGCACGGCCCGGATCTCGACAAGGGCGACGTTGCCGGTCCCGCGCTCGATCTTAACGGCACCGAGACGGCGGCCGAGGCCGCCGAGACCCTGCTGCCGACCGCGCGGCCCGGCGAGGCCACGCCCTCGGCCCTCGCAAGGTCCCGCGCCGAGCGCTTCTCCGCCGGTCCCATCGATCATTCGACCTATGAGACGGTGCGCGACCTCGACGCGCTCGACCGCTGGATCGCCGCGGCGCGCGAGACCGGCCTCGTCGGCTTCGATACCGAGACGACCTCGCTCGATGCCATGCAGGCCGAGCTCTGCGGCTTCTCGCTCGCCATCGCCGACAACGCGAAGGACCCGTCGGGAACGACGATCCGCGCCTGCTATGTCCCGCTCAACCACAAGACCGGCGTCGGCGACCTCCTCGGCGGCGGGCTCGCCGAGGGGCAGATCCCGATCCGCGCCGCGCTGGAGCGGCTGAAGGCGCTGCTGGAGGATCCGTCCGTCCTCAAGGTCGCGCAGAACCTCAAATACGATTACCTCGTCATGCGCCGCCACGGCATCACCATGCAGGGCTTCGACGATACGATGCTGATGTCCTATGCGCTCGACGCCGGCGCGGGCAACCATGGCATGGACACGCTTTCCGAGCGCTGGCTCGGCCACAAGCCGATCGCCTACAAGGAGGTCGCAGGCTCCGGCAAGGGCGCGCAGACCTTCGACATGGTCGATATCGCCCGCGCCACCGCCTATGCGGCCGAGGACGCCGACGTGACGCTGCGGCTCTGGCACGTCCTGAAGCCGCGCCTTGCGGCCGAGCGCATGACGGCGGTCTACGAGCGGCTGGAACGCCCGCTGGTGCCCGTGCTCGCCCGCATGGAGGAGCGCGGCATCACCATCGACCGGCAGGTCCTCTCCCGCCTTTCCGGCGAGCTGGCGCAGGGCGCGGCAGGTTACGAGGAAGAGATCTACACGCTTGCCGGCGAGCGCTTCAACATCGGCTCGCCCAAGCAGCTCGGCGACATCCTCTTCGGCAAGATGGGCCTTCCCGGCGCATCGAAGACGAAGACCGGCCAGTGGTCGACCTCCGCGCAGGTGCTGGAGGACCTTGCCGCGCAGGGCATCCCGCTGCCGCGCAAGATCGTCGACTGGCGTCAGCTCACCAAGCTGAAATCCACCTATACCGACGCGCTGCCCGGCTTCGTGCATCCCGAGACGAAGCGTGTGCACACGTCCTACGCGCTCGCCGCGACGACGACCGGGCGCCTCTCCTCCTCGGATCCGAACCTGCAGAACATCCCGGTGCGCACGGCCGAGGGCCGCAAGATTCGCACCGCCTTCGTCTCGACGCCCGGCAACAAGCTGGTCTCGGCCGACTACAGCCAGATCGAATTGCGCGTGCTCGCCCATGTCGCCGAGATCCCGCAGCTCAAGCAGGCCTTCGCCGACGGCATCGACATCCACGCCATGACCGCGTCGGAGATGTTCGGCGTGCCGGTGGAGGGCATGCCGGCGGAAATCCGCCGCCGCGCCAAGGCCATCAATTTCGGCATCATCTACGGCATCTCGGCCTTCGGCCTCGCCAACCAGCTCTCCATCGAGCGCTCGGAGGCGGGCGACTACATCAGGAAGTATTTCGAGCGCTTCCCGGGCATCAAGGACTACATGGACAGCACCAAGGCCTTCGCCCGGGAGAACGGCTATGTCGAGACGATCTTCGGCCGCCGCGCCCATTACCCGGAGATCAAGTCGTCCAACCCCTCGGTGCGCGCCTTCAACGAGCGCGCCGCGATCAACGCGCCGATCCAGGGCTCGGCCGCCGACATCATCCGCCGCGCCATGGTGAAGATGGAGCCGGCGCTCGCCGCCGCCGGCCTGTCCGCCCGCATGCTGCTGCAGGTGCATGACGAACTGATCTTCGAGGTCGAGGAGGGCGAAGTCGACAAGGCCATCCCCGTCATCGTCGACATCATGGAAAACGCCTCCATGCCGGCGCTCTCGATGAAGGTACCGCTGAAGGTCGACGCGCGGGCGGCGACCAACTGGGACGAGGCGCACTGAGCAGGGTGCCTCGCCCGCCTGCCGGCACCTTCTCCCCGCAGGCGGGGCGAAGAGGAGCCACACTGGTTTCCCCGGCCAAACAATCTTCGTGCTGACAGGAAAGCCTTGCCTCCTGCCCTTATCTCCCCGCCTGCGGGGAGAAGGTCGCGGCAGGCGGATGAGGGGCCGTCGTTACTCCGCCGTCTCAATTTCCGCATGTCCGGTCTGGATGTTCCAGAGATTGCGGTAGAGGCCGGGACAGCCAACGAGGGCGTCGTGCGTTCCGGACTGGATGATCCGGCCGCCATCCATCACATGGATCGCGTCGGCATGCACCACGGTGCTGAGCCGGTGGGCGACGAGGATCACGGTGCGCTTGCCCTTCATCTTGGCGAGCGAGCGCTGGATCGCCGCCTCCGTCTCGTTGTCGACGGCACTGGTCGCCTCGTCGAGGATGAGGACGGCGGGGTCGATCAGCAGGGCGCGGGCGAGCGCGATGCGCTGGCGCTGGCCGCCGGAAAGCTTCTGGCCGTATTCGCCGATCTGGCTCTCGTAGCCCTCCGGCAGCGCGCGGATGAAGCCGTCCGCTTCCGCAAGCCTTGCGGCCGCCTCCACCTCCGCCCGGCTCGCCTCGGGCCTGCCATAGGCGATGTTGTCGGCGATCGAGCCGGCAAACAGCGTCACCTCCTGCGGCACCCAGGCCATGCTGCGGCGCAGCCGCTCGCCCGACCAGTCGGCGAGCGGCACGCCGTCGAGCAGGATGCGGCCCTCCTGCGGGCGGATGAAGAGGCCGAGCAGCTTGATGAGCGTCGACTTGCCGCCGCCGGTGGGGCCGACGAGCGCCACCGTCTCGCCCGCCCGGATGGCGAGATGGATGTCCGTGACGCCGCCGGGGCTCGTCGCATAGCGGAAGCCGACGCCGTCGATCTCGAAGCGGCCGGTGACCGGCACGTCGTGCGTCCCGTGCGGCTCGCCGCGCGGTTCCTCGAGCAGGCGCAGGATGCGGCGCGTCGAGGCCATGGCGCGCTCGTAGAGGTCGGCGATTTCCGCAAGGCCCGTCATCGGCCAGAGCAGGCGCTGCGTCAGGAAGACGAGGAGGCCGTAGGCGCCGACCTGCATCTGGCCGGTCAGGGTCAGCCATCCGCCGATGAGGAAGGTGGCAAGGAATCCCGACAGGATCGCCATGCGGATGATCGGGATGAAGGCGGAGGAGACGCGGATCGCCGCCCGGTTCGCCTCGACATAGCCGAGGCTCTCCTTCGTCAGCGAGGCCGTCTCGCGCGCCTCGGCGCCGAAGGCGCGGATGGTCTGGAGGCCCTGAAGGTTGGTGGTGAGCCGCGCGCCGAGCCCGCCCGCCCTTGCGCGCACCGCGTCGTAGCGCGCCTGCGCCCGGCGCTGGAACCAGAAGGCGCCCGCGATGATCGCCGGCACCGGCGTGAACGCGATCACGGCGATGAGCGGGCTGACGATGAAGAAGACGGCGCCGACGAGAATGACCGCGGCGAAGGTCTGGATCAGTTCGTTGGCGCCGCGGTCGAGGAAGCGCTCGAGCTGGTTGATGTCGTCGTTCAGCACCGCCACGAGGTCGCCCGAGCGGTTTTCCTCGTAGAAGCTCGACGGCAGGTGCTGCGCGTGGTCGTAGCCCAGGATGCGCAGCCGGTGCTGCACGTCCTGGGCGAGGCCGCGCCAGAGGATCTGGTAGAAATATTCGAAGAGCGATTCGCCGAACCAGATGAGGAAGGTCGCGATGCCGAGCAGCGTGAGCTGCTGCACCGGATCGGTGATGCCGATTTTGGCGACGAAGGAATCCTTGCCGCGCACCACCACGTCGAGCGCGATGCCGATCAGGATCTCCGGCATCACGTCGAAGACCTTGTTGATGACGGAGGAGGCGACGGCGCGCACGACGCGGCCCTTCTCGTCGCTGACCAGCGAAAGCAGCACGCGCAGGGGATGGCGGCTGCCGGAGGAAAGGGGAGCGGATGTCGTCGAAGCGGGCATGGAGCGAACCTGTTGGGCCGGGAGTTGCGGCATGTCCGGCGCCCCGCGTCTAACCGGATGCGCCCTCGCTTGCAATCTCCTGGAACCTGCCGCGAAAGACCGCCGCCTTAACGCGGTCTTAACGACGCTTGCCGCTTGATCGCCGGAGGCGGCGGGCAGGCGCGGTGCTTCCCGCGCGAACCGGCGCTCCGCCGGAACGGAGGCAGGCATGCGATCCTCGTTCGGCGCGGCGGCGCTCTTTCGGCTGGCGGCCGCCGCCGCGGCCTGTGCCATGCCCGTTCAGGCGGGCGCTGCGTGCCTGCGCGGCATCAACCTTGCCGGCGCCGAGTTCGGCGAAGGCCGCGGCACCTATGGCAAGGACTACATCTATCCCTCCGCCGGGACGATCGCCTATTTCGCCGGCAAGGGTTTCAACGCCGTGCGCCTGCCCTTCAAGTGGGAGCGGCTTCAGCCGAGGCTCGGCCGCGGCTTCGACAAGGCGGAGCGTGCCCGCCTTGCCGAGACGGTCAGGGCGCTGCGCGATGCCGGCATGACCGTCATCCTCGATCCGCACGACTATGCCCGCTACGGCGGCCAGCCGATCGGCTCGGCCGCGGTGCCGGACAGCGCCTTCGCCGATTTCTGGCGCCGGCTCGCCGGCGACTACAAGGATGACGGCGGCGTGCAGTTCGGCCTGATGAACGAGCCGCATGACGTGCCGGCGACGCAATGGCTCGCCTCCGCCAACGCCGCCATCGCCGCGATACGCGAGACCGGCGCGAAAAATCTCGTGCTGGTCCCGGGCACGGCCTGGACGGGCGCGCATAGCTGGCAGGAGGAGCGGGACGGCGGGGCCAATGGCACCGTCATGCTCGGCATAAGGGATCCGGCGGATAACCATGCCTACGAGGTGCACCAGTATCTCGACACGGACTTCTCCGGAAAGGCCGGGGCCTGCGAGCGGGCGGACGATGCGGTGAAGGCGCTGGAGCGCTTCACCGACTGGCTGAAGCGCAACGGCAAGCGCGGCTTCCTCGGCGAGTTCGGCGGCTCCGCCGAGCCCACCTGCCTCGACGGGCTCGCCCGCATGACGGCGCTGGTCGGCAGTCAAGGCGCCGTCTGGACCGGCTGGACCTATTGGGCGGCCGGCGACTGGTGGCCGGCGGACGAGCCGCTCAACATCCAGCCGGCCGAGGGCCACGACCGGCCGCAACTTGCCGCGCTGGCGGCCGGCGGCCCGCTGCCGGCGGGGGCCGCCGCCTGCGCGTCGCTGCCCTGAAAGGGTTTTTCCCGCGTGGATCGGGCGCTATCCCGCACCGTTTGCTTTTGTGGCTAACGAAGTCTCAACGGACCCTTTTCGTATCGTTCCGAAACAGCGGGCCTCAAGCGCAACCGCCTCGAAAACCGGGCTCGCTCAGCTTTTCTTCAGAAATCGCCGCAAGGGTCCGTTCCAGCGTGGGACAGCCCCGCGCCGCGCTTCACGAAATCTTATCCATGTCCCTTCAGCCCATCTTATCAACCGCCGGTTATGCCTGTCGCAAACAATAAGGCGCGCTGTCCGGCCGCAAGAAAGCGATGGAGAAGAACATGAAGCAGAAGATCCGTGACATCCTGGTCAAGCACGGTGGCCTTCCGGTGCCTGTCGAACAATTGGCGGACGACGCCGATCTCTATGCGGCGGGCCTTTCCTCCTTCGCGTCCGTGCAGGTGATGCTCGGCATCGAGGATGCCTTCGACGTCGAGTTTCCCGACAACCTCCTCAACCGCAAGTCCTTCCAGAGCATCGAGGCGATCGCACGGGCGGTCGAAAGCCTTGTCGGCAATGCGGAGGCCGCCGAATGACCCTCACGATCGGAACAGGCCTTGCCGAGCGCGCCGAGCGCGTTTGCGCCGTGGCTGCCGCCCATGCCGACGACGTGGACGCGAAGGGCCGCTTCCCGCGGGAGGCGGTCGACGCCATGATCGCCGAGCGGCTGCTGTCGATCCAGGTCCCCGCTGCCTTCGGCGGCGAGGGCGCGTCGCTCTCCGAGATCGCCGAGGTCTGCTCGCTGGTCGGCCAGGGCTGCGCGGCGGCGGCGATGGTCTTCGCCATGCATCACATCAAGCTGTCCAGCCTCGTTTCGCACGGCCGGGAGAGCGCCTGGCACGCCGCCTTCATGCGCCGCATCGCCGACGAGCAGTTGCTGCTCGGCTCGGCGACCACGGAAGGCGGCATCGGCGGCAACCTGCGCAACAGCATCTGCGCCATCGAGATCGACGGCGACACCTGCCGGCTGACCAAGGACGCCACCGTCATCTCCTACGGCGCCGAGGCGGACGCCATCCTCATCACCTCCCGCGCCCATGCGGATGCCGCCGCGACCGACCAGGTCATGACGGTCTTCACGAAGGAGCAGTACACGCTGGAGCGGACCCATGTCTGGGACACGCTCGGCATGCGCGGCACCTGCTCGGACGGCTGGCTCTTCAAGGGCGAGGCGCCGAAGGAGCAGATCTTCCCGCAGCCCTTTGCCGAGATCGCCGCCCAGTCGATGCTGGCCACCTGTCACCTGCTCTGGAGCGCGGTCTGGTACGGCATCGCCGTCAACGCGGTCGCCCGCGCGCAGGCGTTCGTGCGCGCCGCCGCCCGCAAGAGCCCCGGCGTGACGCCGCCCGGCGCGCTGCGCCTTGCGGAAGCCTCGAACCTGCTCCAGCTCGTCAAGTCCAACACGATCGCCGGCCTCAGGGAATACGAGGCGGCGAAGGCCGATCCGGACCGCCTCTCCTCGATGGGCTTTGCCGTCGCGATGAACAACGTGAAGATCGCCTCCTCCGAGACGATCCTTGCGATCATCAACCAGGCCATGCTGATCTGCGGCATCATGGGCTACAAGAACGGCACGCCCTACAGCCTCGGCCGGCACCTGCGCGATGCGCATTCCGCCCAGCTCATGATCTCCAACGACCGCATCCTCGGCAACACGTCGAACCTCCTGCTTGTCCACAAGCAGGACACCAGCCTGATCGGGTGACACCATGGATATGCAGACCTCCCTTCTCGACCGTCTCTTCGACACGGGCCTTCTCATCGATACGGGCGTCGAGGGCCTCTACGGCCGCAGCGGCGCCTTCGAGGACGTCATCGCCCGCTTCGAGCGGCTGATCGACGCCTATGGCGGGGCCGACGGCGCGGAAGCGATGCGCTTTCCGCCGGGCATGAACCGCGCGCATTTCGAATCCTCCGGCTACATGAAGAGCTTCCCGCAACTCGCCGGCACGGTGCACAGCTTCTGCGGCGGCGAGCTCGATCACATGAGCCTCCTGCAATGCATGGAAGTCGGCGACGACTGGACGAAGGACCAGAAGGCGACCGACATCGTGCTGACGCCGGCGGCCTGCTACCCGCTCTACCCGACCATCGCCAAGCGCGGGCGCCTGCCGGCGGGCGGCGGGCTCTACGACCTGCAGTCCTACTGCTTCCGTCACGAGCCCTCCAGCGATCCGGCCCGCCAGCAGCTCTTCCGCATGCGCGAATATGTCTGCATGGGCACCGAGGAGCATGTGACGACCTTCCGCCAGACCTGGATGGACCGGGGCCTGGAAATGATGGCCAAGGTCGGCCTCGACGTGACCATCGATGTCGCCAACGACCCGTTCTTCGGCCGGGCCGGCCGCATGCTCGCCAACAACCAGCGCGACCAGAACCTGAAGTTCGAGCTGCTCATCCCGGTGACGTCGGCCGCCAAGCCGACGGCCTGCATGAGCTTCAACTACCATCAGGATGCCTTCGGCGCGAAGTGGGGCCTGAACCTCGAAAACGGCGACGTCGCACACACCGCCTGTGTCGGCTTCGGCCTGGAGCGCATCGCGCTCGCGCTCTTCGCCCGCCACGGCCTCGACATCGCCGCCTGGCCGGCCGATGTCCGCAAGGTGCTGGGATACCAGGACTGACATGGCGGCCGTCTTCCCCGGGCTCGACCCCGAGACCTACCGGCCGCACGCCCTGCACGATGCGGAGCGCATGTGGCCGGAGACGAACTGCTACGTCGATCTGTGGATCGAGGTGCTGAACGCCTCCGGCACGGTGCCGGAGGCGATGCTCGGCTTCTCGCTGGCCCAGGACTTCGAGGGCGACCAGTTCACCTTCTTCAAGGTGCCGCTGGAAGACCTCGAAGCGCTCTACGGCATCCGCTGCACCGAGCTTGCTATCTTCGACCGGCTGGAGGACCACGTCGCGACCCAGATCGCGCGCGGGCGCCTCTGCCTCGTCGAGATGGACAGCTACTACATGCCCGATACCCGCGGCGTCGCCTACCGGCAGGAGCACGGCAAGACGACGGTGGCGATCAACCGGCTCGACCTTGCGGAAAAGCGGCTCGACTACTTCCACAATGCCGGCTTCTTCCGGCTGGATGGCGAGGATTTCGACGGCCTGTTCCACTTGAACGATGGTCCCGAGGACCTGCCCTTCCTACCCTATACGGAATTCGCCAGGTTCCCGGAAAAGCTCCCGGACGAGGCCCATCTGCGCCGCGAGGCGAGACGCCTGCTCGCCGTCCATTTCGCCCGGCGTCCCGCGGAAAACCCGGTCGCGGCCTTCGCGGCGGTGTTCCCGAAGCAGGTCGAGGCCGTGGCGGACCGCCCCTTCGGCTTCTTCCACAAATACGCCTTCAACACGCTGCGCCAGCTCGGGGCGAATTTCGAGCTCGCCGGCAGCCATCTCGACTGGCTGGCGCCGGACGGCAGCCTGAAGGACGCCGCCGATGCCGCGCGCAGGATCTCGGAGACCGCCAAGACGGTGCAGTTCCAGCTTGCCCGCGCCGTGACGCGCCGCAGGTTCGAGCCGCTCGCGACCGCGCTCGACCCGGCCGCCGAGGCCTGGGAAGCGCTGATGGCGACGCTCGCCGCGCGGATCGGCTGATGGAGGACGGCGTGCCCGCGACCGGCAGGATGCTTTCGGACGGCTGGCGCATGGTCCTGACGCCGGCCGGTGCCGCTTCCGACCCCGCGGCGCTCGCGCCCCTTTCCGGCTTCGTCGACGCCCCGGTCCCCGGCACGGTCGCCGGGGCGCTGGAACGCGCCGGCCGTTTCGACCGGGCGGCGCCCGAGCCGCTCGACCATCTCGACGCATGGTACGTCCTCGACCTTGCCGGCGAGGCGCCGGGCGAGGCCGTGCTGCATTTCGAGGGGCTTGCGACCATCGCGGAGGTCTGGTGGAACGGCGCGCGGGCGCTCACCTCCGACAGCATGTTCGTGCGCCACGCCCTTCCCGTCACGCTCACCGGCGACGACCGGCTCGCCCTCTGCTTCCGCGCCCTGAAGCCGCTTCTCGAAAAGCGCGGCCCCCGTGCCCGCTGGCGCCCGCAGATGATCACGCCGCAGGGCCTTCGGCTCGTGCGCACCACCCTGCTCGGCCGCATGCCCGGCTGGTGCCCGGAGGTCCATGCCGCCGGCCCCTGGCGCCCGGTCCGCCTTGCGCGGCCCGCGCCCGCGCTGCCGGCCGATGTGCGCATCGCCGCCCGTCTGGAGGAGGACGGCACCGGCCGGCTCGACGTCCGCTTCACCCTCGACGGCGCTCTCCCGCCCGCCGTGGAATGCGCTGGCGTTGCGGTGGTCGCCGTCTCCGACGGGGCGGGAGGCTTTACCGCCAGCCTTGCCATTCCCGATGTCGCGGCGTGGTGGCCGCGCAGCCATGGCGTGCCGGCATTGCACGATGTCCATCTCGTCGTGGACGGGGTGCGGCACAGGCTCGGCCGTACCGGCTTCCGCCGCATCGGGATCGACCGCGGCGCGGATGGCCGCGATTTCGAGCTTTCCGTCAACGGCACGAAAATCTTCTGCCGCGGCGCGGTCTGGACCAATGCCGACATCGTCGACCTGCCGGGCAGTCGCGCGCGCTACGAGCCGCTGCTGAGGCTGGCGGCGGACGCGAACATGAACATGCTCCGCATCGGCGGCACGATGACCTACGAGACGCCGGATTTCTTTGCGCTGTGCGACGAAATGGGCCTGATGGTCTGGCAGGATTTCCAGTTCGCCAATTTCGATTACCCGGCTAACGATGCCGCCTTCGTCGAGAATGTGCGCAGGGAAGTCGCGCAGTTCCTCGATGCCGCCGCCGCCTCGCCCTCGCTCGCCGTCCTGTGCGGCGGCAGCGAGATCGACCAGCAGGCGGCGATGCTCGGCCTGCCGGAAAGCGCCCGGTCCGGGCCGCTGACGCGCGAAATCCTGCCTGCGCTCGTGTCCGCGCGCCGGCCGGACGTGCCCTATGTGGAGAATTCGCCGAGCGGCGGGGCCATGCCCTTTTCGCCCGATGCCGGCGTCACGCACTATTACGGCGTCGGCGCCTATTGCCGGCCGCTGGAGGATGCGCGGCGCGCCGGGGTGCGCTTTGCCGCCGAATGCCTCGCCTTCGCCAATGTGCCGGAACGCGAGACGCTCGACGCGCACCTGCCGGTGCCGGCCGTGCACGATCCGCGCTGGAAAGCCCGCGTTCCGAGAGATCGCGGCGCGTCCTGGGACTTCGAGGACGTGCGCGACCACTATCTCGGCCTTCTCTACGACGAGGACCCGGCCCGCCTGCGCCGCGAGGACCCGGCGCGCTATCTCGATCTTTCCCGCGCCGCGGTCGGCGAGGCGATGGAAGCGACCTTTTCCGAATGGCGCCGGCCGCAATCCCCCTGCAACGGCGCGCTGGCCTGGACCTTCCAGGACCTCCTGCCCGGCGCGGGCTGGGGGATCGTCGATGCGACGGGCCTGCCGAAGTCCGCCTGGCACGCCCTGCGCCGCGCCTTCCGTCCGGTACAGCTCGCGCTTTCCGACGAGGGCACGAACGGGCTCGACATCCATGTCATCAATGACGGCGCGCAGGAGCGGTGCCTGACGCTGGAGCTGTCCTGCCTGCGCCATGGCCGCCAGCCGGTCGTATCCGGCCGCAAGGAACTCGCGCTTGCCCCGCATTCGGCGGAGACGTTGCCGGCGACCGATCTGTTCGGCGCCTTTTTCGACACGACCTATGCCTTCCGCTTCGGCCCGCCCGCACACGACGTGACGGCCGGCCGGCTGGTCGATGCGCAGGGCACGGTGGTCGCCGAGGCGTTCCACTTCCCGCGCGGCCGGTCGAAGGCGCTCTTCCCGGCGGCGCTTTCGGCAGCGCTCCGGCAGGATGGGGAAGGATGGCTGCTGGATCTATCCGCGGACCGCTTCGCCCAGTCCGTTGCGATCGAGGCCGAGGGCTTCCTGCCGTCGGACAACTGGTTCCATCTCGCGCCGGGCGGTGTGAAGACCGTACGCCTTGCAGCGCGCGCCGGAACGGATCCGGCAGTGCGCCCGGCCGGTGAGGTCCGCGCCATCGGCGCCGAGGCCGTCGTCTCGTTCTAGGAGGCGCATGGCTCCCTACAGGAAATAACAGGTGATTTCCCGTAGGCCTTGACGTGGTTCAGAAGAAGACGTGCAGCGGCCACTGGACCGGACGGCGGGAGGAGGAGAGCCTGCTGCCTTCGAGCGGCAGCCTGTCGTCCGTTGCCGAGCCGCGCGCGTCGTCGCGTTCCGTGTCGTCGGTCTTCGGCTGGAAGCCGACCGGATAGAGGTTGAAATAGCCGAGCGTCACGCCACCGAGATACATCATGCCATCGCTTCCATCGTTGTTGCGATCCGGTCAACATCATGGCGGAATCGTGGCGACTGTCAATAGTCTATAGAATTGGTGGTTTACTCGCCCCTTGATGCGGCGGCCGGGGAGGCGGTACGAGACGGGTCACGTCACCGCAAACCGATCCCGGGGGCTGGCCTTGTACACGCTGGACCGCACCGAACATTTCGAGCAGGAGATCCGCAGGAGCCGGTTCCTGGCGGTCGCCTGCCCGGTCGAAAGCGAGGCGGAGGCGAAGGCGCGCCTCGCCGAGGTCTCCGATCCCTCGGCCAATCACAATTGCTGGGCCTTGCGCATCGGCCAGACCTACCGCTTCAGCGATGACGGCGAGCCGAGCGGCACGGCGGGAAAGCCCATCCTCCAGGCCATCGACGGACAGGCGCTCGACCGTACGCTCGTGGTCGTCACGCGGTGGTTCGGCGGCATCCTGCTCGGCAGCGGCGGGCTCATCCGCGCCTATGGCGGCACGGCGGCGATGTGCCTGCGCGCGGCGGACAAGACCGAATATGTCGAGCGCGTCGCGCTCACCGTCTCGCTCGGCTTTTCCGATCTCGCGCTGGTCAAGGCGCGGCTCGGCGCCTTCGCCGGGCTGGTGATGGACGAGGAGGCCTATCACGATACCGGCGCGCGCCTCTCCTTCCGCGTTCCCGCGGAAAAGGCGGAGGAGATCGGCCGGCTGATCGTGGACCTCACGAGCGGACGGGCCGAGATCGGCGCCTGAGGCGGAAATTTTCCATCCGGTCGAAATAAAATCAGCTTTTCCTTTCGCGGCCGATCGGGAGAACGGTTTGGCGTGTTCGCAGGCCCTTGCCGAAAGCCGTCTTGCGGCGCGCCGGATCGGCGCAAAGTTGCGCTTCGCGCCAGCCGCGCGGGACGGCCCGCCGCTATAGGCAAGGCCGGTTTTTCGGTCTATCTACCCGGCCTGACATGTTTTCGCGGGCGCCTGCCCTGCGAGCCCGCACGAAAAGAGGATGATACCCATGAGCCTGCGCATCAACGACATCGCTCCGGACTTCACCGCCGAAACGACCATCGGCCCGATCAGCTTCCACGAATGGATCGGCGACGGCTGGGCCGTGCTCTTCTCGCACCCGAAGAACTTCACCCCCGTCTGCACCACCGAGCTCGGCGCCATGGCCGGCATCGAGGGCGAGTTCCGCAAGCGCGGCGTCAAGATCATCGGCATTTCCGTCGATCCGGTCGACAGCCACGCCAAGTGGAAGGCCGACATCCGCACGGCCACCGGCTTCGACGTCGAATATCCGCTGATCGGCGACAAGGACCTCAAGGTCGCCAAGCTCTACGACATGCTGCCGGCCGCCGCCGGCGAATCGTCCGAAGGCCGCACGCCCGCCGACAACGCGACGGTGCGCTCCGTGTTCGTCATCGGCCCGGACAAGAAGATCAAGCTGGTCCTCACCTATCCGATGACGACGGGCCGCAACTTCGCGGAAATCCTGCGCGCCATCGATTCGATCCAGCTCACCAGCAAGCACCAGGTCGCAACGCCGGCCAACTGGCAGCAGGGCGACGACGTGATCATCACCGCCGCCGTCTCCAACGAAGACGCCATCACGCGCTTCGGCTCCTTCGACACGGTCCTGCCGTACCTGCGCAAGACCCGCCAGCCGGCCGCCTGATCGGCGCAGCCATATTCGGGAAACGGAAAGCCGGGGTCCTTCGACCCCGGCTTTTTCATGCCGTGCGCAGGATGAAGCCGGAAAATCGCTTCTGCACGAAGGGCGAGACGACGAAGACCATGGCGAACACCATGATCGGCGCGATGACGGCGGTCCGCTGCCAGATCGTCCAGCCCTCGGTGAGGGGAAGGACGAGGTAGAGAAGCGCGGTGATCAGCGGATAGACGGGCAGCAGCATGGCGAGCGCGAGGTGGAGCTTCGAGAGCCTGCGAGGGGATGCGGGTTGGGTCATGGGAGGATCCTTTATGGAACGGAACGTTTCGTTTATATAGAAACGAAACGTTCCGTTCAAGTGCCGCCCGTGCTACAAGCGGGAAAAAGGAAACGGCATGGCAGAAGCAGAGACCAAGCCCGCCCGCCGCTCCATCGGCGCCACGCGCAATCCGGCAAGCGAGGCGGCGATCCTCGCGGCGGCGGAGGCGGTGCTTGTGGAAAACGGGATCGGCGGCTTTTCCATCGAGGCGGTGGCGCGGCGCGCCCGCGCCGGCAAGCCGACGATCTACCGCTGGTGGCCCTCGCAGGCCGCCCTCCTGCTCGACGTCTATCACAGCCGCAAGCGCGTGAGCTTCGTCTTCCCGGACAAGGGCAATGTGCGCGACGACCTGCGGGCCTATCTTTCCAGCCTGCTGGTGACCTGGCGGGAGGGAACGAGCGGCGCGGTCTTCCGCTCCGTGCTGGCGAAGGCGCAGGGCGAGCCGGATGCGCTGGCCGCGCTCTGCGCCTACATGGCCGAGCGGCGCCGCGAGAGCGGCGGCATCGTCGCCAGGGCGCAGGCGCGCGGCGAGGTGCGTGCGGAGGTCCGCCCGGAACTGATCACGGAGCTGCTGTCGAGCTTCGCCTGGGGGCGGCTCCTGACCGATCGGCTGGATGTTTCCGACGAGGAGGTCGATGCCGTTATCGACACGGTGCTGGCCGGCATCCTCAAGACGCCGGCCGGCTGATCGCTCAGTCCGCCACGCGCACCAGCCGCAGCCTGCCGTCCGCGTCCACCTCGGCGGCGACGCCCTCGTAGCTCTTCAGCAGCGGATGGCTGGTCTCGATCGGATGATGGTGAGTCGCCGTCATCACGACGACATCCGCGCCAGCGCCTTCGCCGGCAAGGATGCCCGCCGGCACGTCCTCGAAGACGAGGCAGTCGGCGGACGCGAAGCCGAGCCGCTCCGCCCCGAGCCGGTAGCCGTCGGGCGCCGGCTTGCCCTTCGTGACGTCCTCCGCCGTCACGATGACCGTCGGCAGCGGGATGCCGGCTGCTGCCAGGCGGCGGTGGGCGAGCGCGACGGGCGCGGAGGTGACGATGCCCCAGCGGCCGGCCGGCAATGCGCGCAGGAAGGCGATGGCGCCCGGAATGGGAACGATCCCGTCGACATCCTCGATCTCCGCCCGCTCGACGTCCTTCGCCTCGGCGACGGGATCGATACCCGGCAGGCCGAGCCGCGTGATCGTGTCGATGCCGCGCACGCCGTGCATGGTCGGCAGGAAGGTGGCGACGTCGAGCCCGTGCTTCAGCGCCCATTGCGTCCATACCCGCTCGGTGGCCGGTATGGAGTTGATGATCGTGCCGTCCATGTCGAAGAGGAAGGCGGAGAAACTGCGGTCGAAGACGGGGCGGGCAATGGAAGACAAGGCTGGACCTGCTGGCTGGGAGGAAGGGCGCGCGGTGCGGCGGGGCTTCCGATTACCCTCTCCCGTCCGTGCAGGCAATCGCATTCGCGCCGTTGCGCCGGCCCGCGGGCCATCCCATCTTTCTGTTGTTGCCCGATTTATGCGCCGGCAGGCAATTCCCCTTGGCGGCAAAATGCTCTAGCTCTCGCTCCATGCCGCACAAGGTTTTCCTCTCCCGCCTCAAGCTCACGGACTTCCGCAACTATGCGGGCCTGTCGCTGCCGCTCGACGGCCGGCATGTGGTGCTGACGGGGCAGAACGGGGCGGGCAAGACGAACCTCATGGAGGCCGTCTCCTTCCTGTCGCCCGGCCGGGGCCTGCGCCGCGCCGCCTATGGCGACGTGCCGCGCGCCGGCTGCGCGGGCGGGTTCTCCGTCTTCGCAACGGTCGAGGGCATGATGGGCGAGGTCGACATCGGCACCGGCACGGAAGGCGGCGAGGACGGTCAGTCGCGAAAACTCCGACTGAACGGTACGCCCGCCCGCACAGTGGACGAGCTTCTCGACCATCTGCGCGTCGTCTGGCTCACGCCCGCCATGGACGGGCTCTTCACCGGTCCCTCCGCGGATCGCCGCCGCTTCCTCGACCGGCTCGTCCTGTCGCTCGATCCCGAGCACGGCCGCCGCGCGGCGGATTTCGAAAAGGCGATGCGCGGCCGCAACCGGCTGCTCTCCGAGCCCCGGCCCGATCCCGCCTGGCTGACGGCGCTGGAAAAGCAGATGGCCGAACTCGGCATCGCCATGGCCCATGCCCGCCATGAACTGGTCGGCCTCCTATCCGGCCTCGTCGAGGCGTCGCGTGACGACGGGCCGTTCCCCTCCGCCTCGATGCGGCTTTCCGGCTTCCTCGACGAGGAATGGCAGCGCCCGGCCTATGAGATCGAGGAGATCTATCTCGGCATGCTGCAGGGCGGGCGCTACCGCGACGCGGCCGCCGGCCGCACGCTGGACGGCCCGCACCGCGCCGACCTGCTCATCCGCCACCGGGAAAAGGACATGGAGGCCGAGCGCTGCTCGACGGGCGAGCAGAAGGCGTTGCTGGTCGGCCTCGTCCTCGCCCATGCCGGCCTCGTCGCGGGCATGACGGGCCATGCGCCGGTGCTGCTGCTCGACGAGATCGCCGCCCATCTCGACGAGGGCCGCCGCGCCGCGCTCTTCGACCGGGTCGACATGCTCGGCGGCCAGGCCTTCATGACCGGCACCGACCGGGCCATGTTCGACGCGCTCGGTGCGCGCGCGCAGTTTCTCACCGTCTCGAACGGAGGCATTGTCCCATGACCGATCCGCTGAAACCCGAAGAGATCGACCGCTACCGCCGGCATATCGTGCTCGCCGAGATCGGCGGGGCGGGCCAGCAGAAGCTGAAGGCGGCGAATGTGCTGGTCGTCGGCGCTGGCGGCCTCGGTGCGCCGGTCATCCAGTATCTCGCCGCCGCCGGCATCGGCCATATCGGCGTCCTCGATGACGACACCGTCTCGCTCTCCAATCTCCAGCGCCAGGTGATCCACGACACGGCAGGCATCGGCACGGCGAAGATCGCCAGCGCCGAGGCCGCCGTCGCCCGCCTCAACCCGCATGTCGCCTTCACCGGCATCGCCGAACGGCTGGCGGCGGACAATGCCGCGCGCCTGCTTTCCGGTTACGATCTGCTGGTGGACGGTTCGGACAATTTCGATACCCGCTACGCCTCCGCCGATGCAGCGCAAGCCGCGCGCATCCCGCTCGTCACCGGCGCCGTCGGCCGCTTCGACGGCTCCGTGACGGTGCTGAAGCCCTATGAGGCGGGACCGGACGGCACGCCCAATCCCGGCTACCGCGACCTCTTCCCTGCCGCACCGCCGCCGGGCGTCGTGCCCGCCTGCGCGGAGGCCGGCATCGTCGGCGCGCTGACGGGGGTCATCGGCACGCTGATGGCAATGGAGGTGATCAAGCTGGTGACGGGGGCGGGGGAGCCGCTGGTTGGCCGCCTCTTGCTCTATGATGGACTGGCGGCGCGGTTCGAGACGCTGAAGTACCGGCGCCGGAAATCCTGAACCCCTCTGCCTGCCGCATCTCTCCCGCAAGGGTTGGCCATATGGAAGGAACCGTTGCCGTTCGTCCCTTCTCCCCTCGGGGACAAGGTGGCCCGAAGGGTCGGATGAGGGGGCGCGGGACGGAAAGACTTTCCTTATGCCTTCGACATCCCCCTCATCCGCCTGCCGGCGCCTTCTTCCGGGGTAGAAGGGAAGGGGGCAGAGTCGAATGCCATATGCGATGGCCCTGCCTGCAAAGGGGGGAAGTCGAAGGCTGGCTCACCGCCCACAATGAATTGCCAGAAAGGCGGCACGTTGAGCCCCTCCCCCTGTAGGGAGGGGTGTTTCCTACACCCGTCCCGGCAACACCCGATCCGGCGGCCGGTGGCCGTCGAAGAAGGTACGGATGTTGATCACCACCTTCTCGCCCATGTCGATGCGGCCCTCGATGGTGGCCGAGCTCATATGCGGCAGCAGCACCACCTTGCCTTCGGACGCCAGCTTCAGGAGCTTCGGATTGACCGCCGGCTCGTTCTCGAAGACATCGAGCCCGGCCCCGGCGATCCTGCCTTCCTTCAGGCACTTGATCAGCGCCGTCTCGTCGATGATGCCGCCGCGTGCCGTGTTGACGATGTAGCTCGTCGGCTGCATCAGCTCGAGCCTGCGGGCCGAGAGAAGGTGATAGGTGGCCGGCGTCGAGGGGCAGTTGACCGAGACGATGTCGACGCGGGCGAGCATCTGGTCGAGGCTGTCCCAGTAGGTCGCTTCCAGCGCGTCTTCGGTGTCGGGGTGCACGCGGTTCCGGTTGTGGTAGTGGATGGAAAGGCCGAAGGCCTTGGCGCGCTTGGCGACGGCGGTGCCGATGCGGCCCATGCCGACGATGCCGAGGCGCTTGCCCCAGATGCGCCGGCCGAGCATCCAGGTCGGCGACCAGCCGGCCCACTCGCCCTTGCGGTCCGTCAGGATGCGCGCGCCCTCGGCAAGCCGGCGCGGCACGGCGAGGATGAGCGCCAGCGTCATGTCGGCGGTGTCCTCGGTCAGGACGTTCGGCGTGTTGGTGACGGTGATGCCCTTTCGCGCGGCGGCTTCCACGTCGACATTGTCGACGCCGTTGGAAAAGCACGCGATCAATTTGAGCTGGGGCCCCGCCTGCTCGATCAGCGCGGCGTCGATCCGGTCGGTCAGCGTGGGCACCAGCACGTCGGCGCTCTTCACGGCGGCGACGAGCTCGGGCTGGGTGCGCGGGCTGTCGTCGATGTTGAGCTCGGCGTCGAACAGTTCGCGCATCCGGGTCTCCACCACCTCGGGCAGGCGGCGGGTGATGTAGACCTTCGGCTTTTTCTTCTGCGTCATGGGATGTTCCGGCGTCCTGTTGACGGGTCCTTAACCAAGTTGGGCAAGAATTGCTTCATCAGGGGCATTTTCTACCAGACCCGGTCGCGAAGACAATCCGCTCATGGGGCGGTCCCCGCGTTTTGCCACTCCGCGCCGGTTCGGCAGCCTGACGCCCTCCTCAGTTTGTGCGGATTTTGCCATGTGTAACCTCCTCGTGCGTTTCAGCCTTGCGGCCCTTACGGGCGTTTTCGTTTCCCTCGCCGGCGCTGGCATCGCCCATGCGCAGGCGGCCAAGGGCCCGAGCGGCCTGCCGCTGCCGCGCTTCGTCAGCCTCAAGGCGAAGAGCGTCAACCTGCGCGTCGGCCCGAGCGTCGATTATGCCGTGTCCTGGCGCTACATGAAATCCGGCGTGCCGGTCGAGATCATCCAGGAATACGACAACTGGCGCCGCATCCGCGACGCCGACGGCACGGAGGGCTGGGTCAACCAGGCGCTGCTTTCCGGCGAGCGCACCGCCGTGGCCGCGCCGTGGATGCGCGGCAAGGGCGAGGAGATCTTCGTCAATATGCGCCGCGAGGGGCTGGCGAACGCCACCGTCGTCGCCAAGATCCAGCCTGGCGTCGTGGTGAAGGTCGGCGAATGCAACGGCGACTGGTGCCGCGCCGAGGTGGACGGCACGGCCGGTTGGGTCTCGCAGAACGAGATCTGGGGCGCCTATCCCGGCGAAGCCTTCAAATAAGCCCGGCCCTGCGGCCTTCCTCCGCCAGCGACAGCAGCGGACGGGGGCCGACCTGCTGGATGACGAGGCCGGCGGCAAGGCTGCCGAGCTTGCCGCAGTCGGCCAGCGAACGTCCCGCAGTGTAACCGTAGAGGAAGCCGGCGGCATAGAGGTCGCCCGCGCCCGTCGTGTCCATCACCCTTGGAATGCTGATCGCGTCCACCTTCGTCCGCTCGCCCTTCGTCAGGATGATGGAGCCTTCCTCGCTCATCGTCACCGCCGCGAGCCGGCAGTCTCCGGCGATGCGCCGCAATGCCTCCTCGAAGTCCTCCGTCTCGTAGAGCGCCAGCGCCTCCGCCTTGTTGGCGAAGACGATGTCGACGGTGCCGGAGCGCATCAGGTCGAGGAACTCGCCGCGATAGCGGTGCACGCAGAAACTGTCCGACAGCGTCATCGACATCTCGCGGCCGTTGGCATGGGCGATGCGGGCGCATTCGCGGATCGCGTCCTTGGCGCGCGGCGGATCCCACAGATAGCCCTCGAAATAGGTGACCTTGGCCTTGGCGACGACCTCTTCCTCCACGTCCTCGGGTCCGAGCTCCACGCAGGCGCCGAGATAGGTGTTCATCGAGCGCTCGCCGTCCGGCGTCACGAAGATCATCGAGCGTGCGGTCGGCGGCGTGCCGGCGAGCGGCCTCGTCTCGAAGTGGACGCCCTGGGCGCGGATGTCGTGGATGAAGATGTCGCCGAGCTGGTCGTTCGCGACCTTGCCGAAATAGGCGGCACGCCCGCCGAAGCTGGCGACGCCCGCGGCCGTGTTGCCGGCGCTGCCGCCGGAGGCTTCGAGCGCCGGCCCCATGCGGGAATAGAGCAGTTCGGCGCGGCTTGCATCGATGAGGTTCATCGCGCCCTTGATGATGCCGTTGTCCGTGATGAAGGCTTCGTCGCAGCGCGCGATGATGTCGACGATGGCATTGCCGACCGTCAGCACGTCGAATGTGGTCATGCGGGGAGTTCCGTATCCGTTGGTGAAGAGCCGGGATTCGGTCTTAACGGATTTTCCGGAAGTTGAAAGAAAGAAAAAAGCCGCCGCGCCGTTTCCGGCGGGCGGCCCGGGGTGCCGGATTGATACCCGATCAGTCCTTGGCGCGCTCGACGTAGGAACCGTCTTCCGTCGCGATGACGACGCGGGTGCCGGCGGTGATGTGCGGCGGGACCAGCGTGCGGATGCCGTTCGACAGGATCGCCGGCTTGTAGGAGGAGGAGGCCGTCTGGCCCTTGACGACCGGCTCGGTCTCGGTGATCTCGAGCGTGACGTGGCGCGGCAGGTCGATGGCGATGGCGATGCCTTCGTGCACCGACAGGATGACCGTCATGCCTTCCTGGAGATAGGCCTTGAGGTCGCCGATGTCTTCCTGCGACATGGTGAGCTGGTCGTAGGTTTCCGGGTTCATGAAGTGGAAGCCGTCGCCGTCCTCGTAGAGGTAGTTGTGCTCGCGGTCCTCCACGAAGGCGCGCTCGACCTGCTCGGTCGTGCGGTAGCGCTCGGAAACCTTGGTGCCGTCGGAGATGCGGCGCATGTCGATCTGGGTGACCGGCGTGCCCTTGCCGGGATGGAAGTTCTGCGCCGTCAGCACGACATAGAGCTTGCCATCGACGTCGAGGACATTGCCCTTGCGGACGGAAGAGGCGATGATCTTTACCATAAGTCTTCCTTGTAACTGGATGGATCGCGTCGTAGAGGACCGCCACGAGACGCGTTCCCCGAACGCCCGAAAAGCGTTTTCGGGCCGCAACTATCCTATATTCCGGCAAAAGACCAGTCTTGCCGCCGGCATGGCCGAAGAAACCTGTCACATGAGCGCCACAAGTTCCAAGCCCTCGCCCTGGTGGACGCCCGACGTCCATGCCGACCGCCGGCCGTTCCTGGTGGCGCGCAACCGCATCCAGGCGGCGCTGCGCGGCTGGTTTGCCGCGCGCGACTTCATCGAGGTGGATACGGCGACGCTGCAGGTCTCGCCCGGCAACGAGGCGCATCTGCATGCCTTCGAGACCGCCGCCATCGGCCATGCGGGCACGAGGACGCCGCTCTACCTGCACACCTCCCCGGAATTCGCCTGCAAGAAGCTCCTGGCGGCGGGCGAACGGCGCATCGCCTGCTTCGCCCATGTCTACCGCAACCGCGAGCGCGGTCCGCTGCACCATCCCGAGTTCACCATGCTGGAATGGTATCGGGCGGGCGAGACCTATGACGTGCTGATGGCCGATTGCGGCGAGATGCTCGCGCTCGCGGCCGACATAGCGGGCGTCTCCCGGCTCGCCTATCGCGGCGCGACCTGCGATCCCGCGCTGGCGCCCGAGCGGCTGACCGTGGCGGATGCCTTCACGCGCCACGCCGGCATCGATCTCCTCGCCACCATCGGTCCCGATGGCGCGACGGATCGCGCGGCCCTTGCCGCCGCCATGCGGGCGGGCGGGCTGCGGGTCGCGGACGACGACACCTGGGCCGACCTTTTCAGCCGCGTGCTGGTGGAAAAGGTCGAGCCAAAACTCGGCTTCGGCCGCGCCACCGTCCTTTGCGAATATCCGACTGCCGAAGCCGCGCTGGCGCGCCCCGCCCCGCACGATCCGCGCGTCGCCGAGCGCTTCGAGCTCTATGCCTGCGGCGTTGAACTGGCCAATGCCTTCGGGGAACTGACGGACGCCGCCGAGCAGCGCCGCCGCTTCGAGCTGGAAATGGCGGAAAAGGCCCGCGTCTACGGCGAGACCTATCCGCTCGACGAGGACTTTCTGGCAGCGCTCGCCGCGATGCCGGAGGCGAGCGGCATCGCGCTGGGCTTCGACCGCCTCGTCATGCTGGCGACCGGCGCGTCGCGCATCGAACAGGTGCTCTGGGCCCCCGTCGCGGAGACCGCGCCGTGACGGCCGCGCGCAGCCTGACGACGGTCGCCGAACTCGCCGCCGCCGGCCTCGTCCCCGAGGCGAAACGGGCCGACGCGGCCGCCGTTGCCGAGCGCTACGCCGTCGCCGTAACGCCCGCGCTCGCCGCGCTGATCGACGCGGGCGATCCGCTCGACCCCATCGCCCGCCAGTTCATCCCCGATGCCGCCGAGCTCGCGACCCTGCCGGAAGAGCGCGCCGACCCCATCGGCGACCTTGCGCACAGCCCCGTCGAGGGCATCGTGCACCGCTATCCCGACCGCGTGCTGCTCAAGGCGGTGCATGTCTGCCCGGTCTATTGCCGCTTCTGCTTCCGCCGCGAGATGGTGGGGCCGGAAGGTCTCGGGACCCTCTCCGCCAAGGCGCTCGACGCGGCCGTCGCCTATATCGCCGGGCGGCCGGAGATCTGGGAGGTCATCCTGACGGGTGGCGATCCGCTCGTCCTGTCCCCGCGTCGTCTCCAGGCGATCACGGAGAGGCTTGCGGCTATTCCGCATCTGAAGATCGTGCGCTTCCATTCCCGCGTGCCTGTCGTCGATCCGGCGCGGGTGGACGAGGCGCTCGTTGCGGCGCTGAAGGCCTCCGGCAAGACGACCTATGTGGCGCTCCACGCCAACCACCCCAGAGAATTCACGGCCGATGCAAGCGCCGCCATCGCCCGCATTGTCGATGCCGGCATGGTCATGGTCAGCCAGACGGTGCTCCTGAAGGGGGTCAACGACGACGCGGCGGTGCTCGCCGATCTTATGCGGCTCTTCGTCGAGAACCGGGTGAAGCCCTATTACCTGCACCACCCGGACCTGGCGCCCGGCACGGCGCATTTCCGCCTCTCGCTCGCCGAGGGCAGGGCGCTGGTCGAAGGACTGCGCGGCCGGGTCTCCGGCCTCTGCCAGCCCGCCTACATCCTCGATATTCCCGGCGGCCACGGCAAGGTGCGGGCGGATTCCACTGCGGTGGAGGAAGCGTACGACGGATGTTTTCGCCTGCGCGATTTCCGCGGCGTAGCGCATGACTATCCGCCGCGCGCGGCCAAGCAATAGCCTCGGCGCCGGCCTCGCGGTGCCGGCTCGCAATATCCGTTTCGCCGTTCCGGCCCGCACCCGCCTCGAAGCTTCCCGCGTTTTCTCAGAATTCTTCCCAGTCGCCGTCGGAACCCGTCTCCCGCCGGACGCCGAGCGCGCCGGCGAGTTTCTCGCCGAGGGCGAGGGCGGGGGAGCCGACGGGGCGGGAAGCATTCGATGCGGGCTTGACGTTCCACTGGCCGGGCGACTTGCGGGCGGCCTTCGCCTCCGGAGCCGCAAGGGGCCGAGCCGTCGCGGCGGCCGGCACGATGTGCAGGTGCGGTGCATGCGCGGTGCGGCCAGCGGCGGCCGAGCCGCCGACGTTGAAACGGCCGATCAGCGCGTTGAGCGCCTGCACTTCCGAGGCGAGGCCATGGCTCGCGGCAGTCGTTTCCTCGACCATCGCCGCATTCTTCTGCGTGCCTTGGTCCATCGCGTTGACGGCGGTGTTGATCTCCTGGAGGCCGGTCGACTGCTCGCGGGCGGCTTCGACGATGGCCTCGACATGGCCGTTGATCTCCTGGACCTCGCTGACGATGGTCTGGAGCGCGCGGCCCGTCTCGCCGACGAGCGACACGCCGGAGCGCACCTGTTCGCCCGAGGTGGTGATCAGCGACTTGATCTCCCGTGCGGCCGTTGCCGAGCGCTGGGCGAGCTCGCGCACTTCCTGCGCCACGACCGCGAAACCCTTGCCGGCCTCGCCCGCGCGGGCAGCCTCCACCCCGGCATTCAGCGCCAGCAGGTTCGTCTGGAAGGCGATGTCGTCAATGACGCCGATGATGCTGGTGATCTCGCTGGAGGACTTCTCGATCGCCTGCATGGCCGTGACGGCGCGGCGCACGATCTCCCCGGATTTCTCCGCGCCGGTGCGCGTGCGGGCGACGAGCGCGCCGGCCTCTTCCGCCCGCTTCGTGGAATCCCGGACCGTCGTGGTGATCTCCTCGAGCGCGGCGGCGGTTTCCTCGACGGAGGCGGCCTGCTGCTCGGTACGGCGCGACAGGTCGTCGGCGGCGGCGCGGATCTGGCTGGCACCTGCATCGATGGCACGCGCGTTCTCGCCGACTTCGCGCAGCGCCTCGCTGAGGCGCGAGACGGAGGCGTTGAAGTCTTCGCGCAGGCGGTCGAGGTTGCCGTCGAAGGGCTTTTCGATGCGGCAAGTCATGTCGCCGCCCGCCAGCTTGCCGAGCGCGTCCGCAAGGCTGGCGACGGCTTCCTGAACGCGGCCGCTGTCGCGGGTGCGCTCGGCCTCGCGCGCCTGGCGCTCGCCCTCGGCGTTGCGGCGGTCGTCCTCGTTCTGGCGTTCCAGGCGCAGGCGTTCGGCGGCATTGTCGCGGAAAACGGCGACGGTGGCGGCCATCTCGCCGATCTCGTCCCCGCGCTCGGCATGGGGGATGGCCACGGCGGTGTCGCCGCCGGCAAGGCGCTTCATCGCGCCGGCAAGGCCGTTGAGCGGCTTCACGACGCGGCGGTTGACGAGGAAGATGGCGGCGATGGCAAGGCCCATGGCCGCCGCGAGCGAGGCCCAGGTGAGTGCGAAGGCGGTGCCTTCCTCGGCGCGGGCGGCAAGGATCGTCTCTTCCGTGACCGTCTGCGTGCGGGCGACGAGGTCGTTGAGCGAAGCGGTGATCGCATCGGCGCCCGCCTGCATCGGCCCCTTGTAGACCTCCAGCGCCGGTCCCTTGGCGGCGATGGCCGAGAACTGGATGAGCTTGGCGGACTCGTCGAGATAGGCCTTCAGCGCGGCCCTGATGCCGTCGATCTCGGCAGCCGTCGCCGCATCGCCGCTATTGGCCGCGCCATAGGAATCCACCATGCCGGCAAAGGCATCGGCGCGCTCCTTGATACGGCTTTCGATGCGGCCGATCTCGTCGGGGTCCATCGAGAGCAGGTGCTCGGAATAGGTGGCATGCAGTTCGGAGAAGGCATGGCTGAGCTGCAGGATGGTGTTCATCTGCGGCATGCGTTCGGCGCCGATCCGCTCGACATGGCCGGTCATCGCCGAGAGCGAGCGGAAGGCGACGGCGCCTTGCAGGCCGCCCAGCACCACCATGAGGACGAAAAGCGTGGGCAGGAGCCTGCTGATCCGGACATTGCGCATGACGGTTTCCTGATTGTTCTGCGACCTGGCTGCGTGCGGGTGCGCGAAAGTGTAGGAGGGGTCGTTTAACGGCGCCTTAATGCATGGTGCGGCGGCCCGTCTTGCCGGCCGCTTTTCCACACCCTACATGCGAGGGCGAACAGGAGTTTCCGATGATCCTCGACGCTGCGCGGCTTTCGCTCGCCAATCTCTTCGCCCCCGAGACGCGCGGCGTCTTCTGGAAGGTCCTGGGACTTACCGTCCTTGCCCTCATCGTGGTCTGGTTCGGCCTGCGCGAGAGCTTCGTCGCCTTTGTCTGGCCGTGGCTTCAGGGCGCGGTCATGCCGGACCTGCCGCAATGGGCCGGCTGGCTCACCTTCGTCTTCGGCATCGCCGCCAGCCTCGGCCTCGCGCTCGGCCTCGTGCTGCTGCTCGCGCCGGTGACGGCCGTCATCGCCGGCTTCTTCCTCGACGACGTCGCCGAGGTCATCGAGAAGCGCGACTATCCGGCCGATCCGCCGGGGACCGCGCTGCCGCTCGGACCGGCGATCGCGGGCTCGTTGAAATTCCTCGGCATCGTCATCCTCGGCAACCTCTTCGCGCTGCTCCTGCTGTTCATTCCCGGCGTGAACCTCGTCGCCTTCTTCCTCGTCAACGGCTACCTGCTCGGCCGGGAATTCTTCGAGTTCGCCGCGATGCGCTACCGCACGCCAGCAGAGGCGCGCCTGTTCCGGGCCAGGCACGCCTCCACGGTGCTGATCGCCGGCCTGCTGGTGGCGGCATTCCTGGCGATCCCGGTCGTCAACCTGATGACGCCGCTCTTCGCCGCCGGCCTGATGGTGCATCTCCACAAGGCGCTGAGCCGCAGGGATACGGACGTCTCACTGCGGCAGGGCTGACGCGTCGTACATCGCCGCATAGTCGGCGCTCGGCGGGATCGGCGTGATCACGTCGATCATCACGCCGTTCGGATCGGCGGTGATGAAGTGGCGCTGGCCGAAATCCTCGTTCCTGACGGCGCGCAGGATCGGCAGGCCCGCGGCGCGCAACGCCTCGTGAACGGCATCGACGTCCTCCACCTCGAAATTCAGGATGAGGCCCGAGACCGTGCCGCGGCCCGCCGCCGGGATCGTCTCGTGATTGCCGTCGAGCACGGCGAGCGTCACCTTCTCGTCCTCGCGCGACTGGAGATGGACGTACCAGTCGCTGGTAAAGAGCGCCTCGAAGCGGAAATGCGCGATATAGAAAGCCGCGGTGCCGGCCACGTCGTTGGTCATGATCACGGGATAGTAGCTGGTCGTCTTCATCGCTTTCCCTTTCTGCCCGGCGCAATTGCGGACGCGAGCCGCTGCACGGTTTTGCTGGAATTATTCTGCGCAAAAACATACAATCTGCATGTTTCTATCAATTAACATACATGCAGTTTGTATGTAAAGAGGCGAGATGGCACGCAGCAACAAGGAACGCACGGAGGCAACGCGCCTCGCCCTCATCGAGGCCGCCCGGCGGCTCTTCGTGGAGAAGGGCTACGCGGAAACGGCAACGCCCGACATCGTCGCGGAGGCTGGCGTGACGCGCGGCGCGCTCTACCACCATTTCGAGGACAAGAAGGCGCTGTTCCGTGCCGTGCTGGAGCGAGAGGCCGAGGCCGTGGCGGCGCGGATCGAAGCGGTCTCGCTGCCGGCCGGCTCACCGCGCGAGGCGCTGCTTCTCGGCGCCTCCGCCTATTTCGACGCCATGGCCGCGCCCGGCCGCACGCGCCTCCTGCTGCTCGAAGCACCCGCCGTGCTGGGCTTCGAGGGCGCCGGCGCAATCGACACGGACAATGCTGAGGCTACGCTCATGGAAGGGTTGTCCGCCCTGCTCGGGCCGGATGCCGAAGCCGCAAGGCTTGCGGCGCTGACCGGCCTCCTCTCCGCCGCCTTCGACCGCGCGGCCATCGCCATCGAGGCCGGCGCCGACCGCAGGGCCTACGAGGCGGCGATCGCCGATCTCCTCGACGGGCTCAGGGCGTAGGGCCGAACAACTGCGGGGGAAGCTCGACCAGCGGGGCGGGCACGTCCGAGGTCTTTTCCGGCGACTTGCAGAGATCGGCGATGACGCAGTGCTCGCATTCGGGCCTGCGCGCCTTGCAACAGTACCGCCCGTGCAGGATCAGCCAGTGATGGGCGTGGTAGAGATATTCGTCCGGGATGATGCGCATCAGCCTGTCCTCCACCTCGTCCGGCGTCTTGCCGGGGGCGAGGCGGATCCGGTTGGCGATGCGGAAGATATGCGTGTCGACCGCCATCGTCGCCTGGCCGAAGGCCATGGAGAGCACGACATTGGCCGTCTTGCGGCCGACGCCGGGCAGCATCACCAGTTCCTCGCGGGTGCGCGGCACCTCGCCGCCGAAGCGTTCGACGAGCATCCGGCTGAGCGCGATGACGTTCTTCGCCTTGTTGCGGTAGAGCCCGATCGTCCTGATGTACTCGCGCACCTTCTCCTCGCCGAGATCGAGCATCTTCTCCGGCGTGTCGGCGACCTTGAAGAGGGCGCGCGTCGCCTTGTTGACGCCGGCATCGGTCGCCTGCGCGGACAGCGCGACGGCGACGACGAGCGTGAAGGGGTTCACATGCTCCAGCTCGCCCTTCGGCTTCGGCCGCTGGATGGAGAAGCGGCGGAAGATCTCCTTCAACTCGGCCTGCGAATAGAGGCTCTTCACCGGCGCGGACGCCTTGCGGCGCGGCGCCGCCGCGGGCGCTTTCTTCCGGGTCTTCACGCTGTCCATGATGCCTCCGATGCGAGCCCCCGCAAAACCGCTACACAGTCCCGCGCGGCTTGCTTATAATCAAGCGTCATGACCCAAGGCAACGCCGACATCACGATGAACGACCTGCCGGTCTTCTCCGCCGAGCTGCATCCCTATCGCTCGCTGGGGCGGAACGGGCATCGTATCTTCTTCCTCATCGCGGGCGCGCTCAGCCTCGCCCACATGGCCGTCTTCATGATCTCAGGCGCCTGGCCGGTGGTCATGTTCTTCGGCGCGGATTTCCTCATCCTCTTCGGCGCCTTCTGGCTGAACAACCGGGCGGCCAGGGCAAAAGAAATCGTCTCGCTCTCGCGCACCAACATCTCGATCCGCAAGATTGCGCCATCGGGCAGGGAAACGGAATATGCCTTCAATCCGTTCTGGGCGCGCTTCCTCGTCTCGCGCAAGCCGAAGATCGGCATCACCGCCATGCATGTGCGCGGCAGCGGCCGGGAGACCGACGTCGGCACCTTCCTGCCGCTCGACGACCGCGAGCGCTTCGCCTCCGCCTTTTCCGGCGCGCTGGCGCGGGTAAAGCGCGGTTATTGAGGACATCCGTTCGGCATGAAGCGGGCCCTACGCAGGAATCGGGTGGCGGGCACGCCCGGGGCGTGCTTTTCTGGCGGCACAGGAGAAGAACGATGAACATTGCCGCGACCTTGCAAACCGACATCACGCCCGAGGGCGACGACTACGCGACCGTCCGCCGGGTCATCGAGATGATCACGGAGGACTATCGCGATCAGCCGGGCCTCGAAGGCATCGCGAGCCGGCTCGGCCAGTCGCCGACGCAGTTGCAGAAGACCTTCACCCGCTGGGCCGGCCTGTCGCCGAAGGCCTTCCTGCAGGCCGTCACGCTCGACCATGCCAAGCGCCTCTTGCGCCAGGAGGCGCTTCCCCTGCTCGAAACGAGCTTCGAGGTCGGCCTTTCCGGCCCCGGGCGGCTGCACGACCTCTTCGTGACCCATGAGGCCATGTCGCCCGGCGAGTGGAAGGCGCGCGGGGCGGGCCTCACCATCCGCTACGGCCTCCATCCCTCGCCCTTCGGCGGCGCGCTCGTCATGATCACCGACCGGGGCCTCGCGGGCCTTGCCTTCACCGACGAGCCCGACGGCATGGATGCCTTCGAGGACATGGCCTCCCGCTGGCCGAACGCGCATTATGTTGAGGACCGCGAGGCGACCGCCGCCTATGCGGCGCGCATCTTCGATCCGGAGCGCTGGAACCCGGAAGAGCCGCTGCGCGTCGTGCTGATCGGTTCGGATTTCCAGGTGCGCGTCTGGGAGGCGCTGCTGCGCATTCCCATGGGCTGCGCCGTCACCTATTCCTCCATCGCCGAGAAGCTCGGCCAGCCGACCGCCTCGCGCGCCGTCGGCGCCGCCGTCGGCCGCAATCCCATCTCCTTCGTGGTGCCCTGCCACCGCGCCCTCGGCAAGAGCGGCGCGCTGACGGGCTACCATTGGGGCCTCACGCGCAAGCGCGCCATGCTGGGCTGGGAATCCGGCAAGGCCTGAAATGGGAAAGGCCGGCTTTATGGCCCGGCTGTAAAACTCGAAAATTTCTCTTTCGTCATCCCCGGCCTTGTGCCGGGGATCTGCCAGCGCGTCGAAAAACCGCAACGGTGGTAGATCCTCGGGACAGGCCCGAGGATGACGCCGATGAGTGGAGCGGGAGGTGTCGACAATCAACATGAAGAAGGCCGCCCAGACCCGGCCTTCCTTATGTCGGAATGGGCAAAGCCCTCAATGCGCGCCCGACATGTCTCCGAGCACGTCCTTGGACTTCACCGTCGAATCGGCGTTCAGCACGTAGACCATCGGCACGCCCGTCGCGAGGTTGAGCTTCAGGATCTCCTCCCGCGTCAGCCTGTCGAGCACCATGACCAGCGAGCGCAGCGAGTTGCCGTGCGCGGCGACCAGCACCTTTTCGCCGCGCAGCACGCGGGGCAGGATCTCCGTGAGATAATAGGGCCAGACGCGCGCGCCGGTGTCGCGCAGGCTTTCGCCGCCCGGCGGCGGAACGTCATAGGAGCGGCGCCAGATATGGACCTGTTCCTCGCCCCACTTGGCCCGGGCATCGTCCTTGTTGAGGCCGGAAAGGTCGCCGTAGTCGCGCTCGTTGAGCGCCTGGTCGCGGATCGTCTCGAGGCCCGGCTGGCCGATCTCGTCGAGGATGATCTTCAGCGTCTTCTGGGCGCGCGAAAGGTCGGAGGTGAAGGCGATGTCGAACGTGATGCCCGTCTCGGCGAGCGCCTTGCCGCCGGTCCTGGCCTCCTCGACGCCGAGCTCGGTGAGGTCGGGATCGCGCCAGCCGGTGAAGAGGTTTTTCAGGTTCCATTCGCTCTGGCCGTGGCGAACGAGGACGAGGGTTCCGCTCATATGGTCTGTCTCCTGAGGCTGACTTTAATTGAGCCCGAGCACGTCGAGCATGGAATAGAGGCCGGGCTTCCGGTCGCGCGCCCAGAGCGCCGCCTTGACGGCGCCGCGGGCGAAGATCGAGCGGTCCGTCGCGCTGTGCGACAGCGTCACCGTCTCGCCTTCGCCGGCGAGCAGCACGGAATGTTCGCCGATGACCGAGCCGCCGCGCAGCGTGGCAAAGCCGATCGTGCCGACGGGCCGCGGGCCGGTATGGCCGTCGCGCACGCGCACGGAATTCTCCGCCAGCGAAATGCCGCGGCCCTTCGCGGCGGCGTTGCCGAGCAGCAGCGCGGTGCCGGAGGGGGCATCGACCTTGTGCTTGTGGTGCATTTCCAGCACCTCGATGTCCCAGTCGTCGGGGCCGAGCGCGCGGGCGGCCGTCTCGGTCAGCACGCCGAGCAGGTTGACGCCGAGGCTCATATTGCCGGACTTCACGATGCGGGCATGGCGGGCGGCGGCCTTGATCTTCTCGTCGTCGGCGGCCGAGCAGCCGGTGGTGCCGACGACATGCACGATGCGCGCCTGCGCGGCGAGGCCCGCGAATTCGACGGTGGCGGTGGGGGCGGTGAAGTCGAGCACGCCCTCGGCCGCCACGAAGGCCTCCAGCGGCTTGTCGGTGACGGGAACGCCGATCGGGCCGAGGCCGGCAAGCTCCCCCGCATCACGGCCGACGAAGGGCGAGCCCTCGCGCTCGACGGCGGCGAAGACCTCCGCGCCGTCGATGGCGTGGATGGTGCGGATCAGCGTCTGGCCCATGCGGCCCGCGGCGCCGACGACGACCAGCTTCATTGGGTTGCCGCTCATGTCTTCTCGTCCTTGCTGTCTATTTGCCGGTCAACCGGGCGGGCGCCTGCAGGTTGTTGAGGCGAGCGTAGAGACCGTTCTCGCGCGCCGCAAGCTCCTCGTGCGTGCCTTCCTCGATGACCATGCCGTCCTGCATCGCGATGATCTTGTCGGCGCGCACCACCGTCGAGAGGCGATGCGCGATGACGACCACGGTGCGCCCGCTCATCGCCTCGTCCAGCGCCTTCTGCACGGCCCTTTCCGACTCGGTGTCGAGCGCGGAGGTCGCCTCGTCGAGCAGGAGGATCGGCGCGTTGCGCACTAGCGCGCGGGCGATGGAAAGCCGCTGGCGCTGGCCGCCGGAGAGCGTCACGCCATTCTCGCCGACGGGCGTGTCGTAGCCGAGCGGCTGCGCGAGGATGAAGTCATGCGCATAGGCATGCCGCGCGGCTTCCTCGATCTCGGCATCCGTCGCGTCCGGGCGGCCGTAGCGGATGTTGTCGCGGATCGTGCCCTCGAAGAGATAGGGCTGTTGGGAGACATAGGCGATGGCGTTGCGCAGCGACTGCTTGGTCACATGCGCGATGTCCTGCCCGTCGATCAGGATCTCGCCGTCCGCCGGGTCGTAGAAGCGCGGAATGAGGCTGATGATGGTGGACTTGCCCGCCCCGGAGGGGCCGACGAGCGCCGTCGTCCTGCCGCCCTCGGCGGTGAAGCTGACGCCCTTGAGGATCGTCTCGTTCTCCGAATAGCCGAAACGCACGTCGCGGAAGGTGATGGCCGCATCGGTGATCGCGAGCGGCCGGGCGTCTGCGCGGTCGGCCTGGCGCGGTTTGAGGTCGAGGATCTCGTAGATCATGCGGGCATTGACCGCCGCGCGCTCCAGCGAGACCTGCAGGCGCGCGAGGCGCTTGGCGGGGTCGTAGGCCATCAGCAGCGCCGTCACGAAGGAGAAGAAGGCGCCCGGCATGATGCCGCCGTAGATCGAGCGGAAGGCGGCATAGGCAAGGACGCCCGCGATGGTGAAGCCGGCGAAGGATTCGGACATCGGCGCGGTGCGCTCTGTAAGCCGCGCGATGCGGTTCGACCGGTTCTCCGCCCGCTCGATGATGCTGTCGACCTTCTCCTTGAGCTGGTTTTCCATCGTGAAGGCCTTCACGATGGTGATGCCCTGCACCGTCTCCTGCATCGCGCCGAGCACATGGCTGTTCAGCTCGACGGATTCGCGCGTGGCGGCGCGCAGCCTCTTCGAGACGTAGCGCAGGCCGAGAAGAAGCGGCGGAGCGACGGCGAAGACGATGAGCGTCAGCAGCCAGTCCTTCGAGAGCATGACGCCGATGAGGGCAAGCAGCGTGAGGAGGTCGCGCGCGAGCGACGTCACTGTCATGTTGAGGACGTCGCGGATGCCGGAGATGTTCTGGTTGATCTTGGCGGCGAGATAGGCCGAGCGCGACTCGTTGAAATAGCTGACGCTGAGCGCCATCAGGTGGGAGAACAGCCGGCGCTGGTAGCGGGCAACGATGTTGTTGCCGATCTTCGACAGGATGACGGCCTGGAAATAGGTCGCGAAGCCGCGCAGCACGAAGGCGGCGAAGATCGAGCCGCAGATGATGAGGACGAGGTCGGCGCGCTTGTTGGCGAAGGCCTCGTTGACGACCGATTCCATGATCCAGGCGGCGTAGGCGGTGGTGCCGGCGATGATGGCGAGGCAAAGGATCGCCAGAAGATAGCCGCGAATATATTCGCGGCCGTTTTCGGCGATGACGCGCTTGAGCACGCTGGCGATGGTATCGGAGCTGACGGATGGGTGCTCGGTTCGACTCTTATCGGCCAATAAACTGACTTTCCTGCACGGTCTCGACGGCGGCCGGTTAACCGGCCCGTGGCCGCTCTATAGGGCGTCGGGCCGCTTTTGGCGAGTCCGCGGCGCGGCGCGGGCCCGCCGGAGCGCTCAGCTTTTCCAGCGGCGTCCCTCCGTTGCAACACCGAAGCGGTCCGGCATGCGGGCGAAGGCGGCAAGGCCGGCAAGGGCGGCGACCGGATGGGTGACCACATAGGTCGGGATGGAGTGCAGGAGGGCGCTGTGCGGCGCCTTGTCCTCGAAGGCGGCGCGGAATTCCGGGCCGCGCAGCGCCGGCAGGATCTTCTGCGAGATGCCGCCGGCCAGGAACACGCCGCCCTTGGCCATGAAGATCATCGCCATGTCGCCGGCCACGCGCCCGAGATAGGTGGAGAACAGCGAGACGGTCTCGATCGCCGCGCGGTCCTCCTGCGCGAGTGCCGCAGCGGTGACCTCGGCGGGCGTGGCGAGCGGCGCATCGGCGCCGTCGGCCGCCGAAACGGCGCGGTAGATGTTCATGATGCCGCGTCCGCACAGAAGCTGCTCGGCGGAGATGCGGCCCTCGATGGGTTCGAGGAACGGCCAGATCTGGTAGTCGCGCTCGCTGCGCGGGCCGACATCGACATGGCCGCCTTCGCCCGGGACCGGGATCCAGCTCTGGCGGGCATGGACGAGACCGGCGACGCCGAGGCCGGTGCCGGGGCCGAGCACGGCGCGCGAGGCTGCGTGCCGCTCGATGCCGGGCCCGATCTTCTCGCGGTCGCCCTCGTCGAGCGAGGCGACGGCAAGCGCCTGCGCCTCGAAATCGTTGACCAGCAGCACGTCCTCGAAGCCGAGATTGGCGATCATGTCGCGCGGGCGCACCACCCAGGGGCAATTGGTCAGCGGCACCTCGTCGCCCTCGATGGGCCCGGCGAGCGCCAGGATCGCCGAGCGCGGCTGCACCGAGGTCGTGTCGAGGATGCACCGTTGCAGCGCGTCGTCGATATTGGCGAAGTCGGCGGTCTGGACGATGGGGAACGGCTTCGGCTCGGCGAAGGCGTCGACCAGCAGCGCGAAGCGCGCATTGGTGCCGCCGATATCGCCGATCAGGATGGGGAAGGGGAAGTTCGCGTCGTTGTCGCCCGGCCGTGCCATCAAGCTGTCCCGTTCGTTGTGGTGGATGGTCCGCTTTCGCTATCTGCGGCGAAGGTTGCCGTCAATCGGCGGCAAAGTCGAGAAGCTGCTCGGCGGTCGCCCGGTTCAGCGCCATCGGAATGTCGTAGACGATTGCAAGCCGCATCAGCGCCTTCACGTCGACATCGTGCGGCATGGGCGTCAGCGGATCGACGAAGAAGATCAGCACGTCGACCTCGCCCGTTGCGATCAGCGCGCCGATCTGCTGGTCGCCGCCGAGCGGGCCGCTTTTCAGCCGGGTCACGTCGAGGCCGGGACAGGCGTCCAGCACCCGGCCGCCGGTGGTGCCGGTCGCGACGATCCGTGCCTGCGCAAGAACCTTCTCGTTCTTTAGCGCGAAGGCCGCCATGTCGTCCTTCTTCTCGTCATGCGCGATGAGCGCGATGCATTTCCGGCGCGACATGGGCATTCCCCAGCGACTTTAAATCGATTTGAACGCCTTATACAAAAGCGGGGGGGGTGTTGAAAAGCCCCGAAGACCCCCTCTGCCTGCCGGCATCTCCCCCACAAGGGGGGAGAAGGCTGGAGGCTTGCTCACCGTTCGATAATGAATGCCGACGGAGCGGCACGTTAAGCCCCTCCCCCTTGTGGGGAGGGGTTGGGGAGGGGCCTTTGACCTACTGGAACGGTCGCGGAATCGGGATCGGCACGATCGCCGGCAGCGCGGTGTCGGAGGCGATCACCGATTCGATGGTCGCGCCAGCATCGCCCCCGGCGCTTGCGGAGAAGGCGAGCGCGGTCGAGGCGCCGCCATTGCCGCGATAGGTCACGTCCTGCTCGGAGGACGGCGAGGCGCTCGCGAGCACCGTGCCGCAGGCTTTCGGCAGATCCGACATCTTGACGTACCAAGGCTTGACCGGCTTGGCGTCCTTCTTCGGCTTGGGCTTTTCCCAGGGCTCCTTGGTGAACCACCAGGCGAGCGATTGATCGCAGCCGTCGCCGGCCGGCACGCGCGCCTGTGGCTTGCAGCCGGGCGCGCCCTCCGGGCATTTGATGCGGATGTGGAAGTGCTCGTCGTGGCCGTAGATCGGCCGCACCTTGCCGAGCAGCGAGCGGTCGCCCTGCCAGGTCTCGCAGAGCTTCTTCTTGATCGCCGGGTTGACGAAGACGCGCTCGACCTGGGGATAGCTCGCCGCCTTCATGACGAGGCGGGCATGGGTGGAGGTCCAGCGGCGCGAATCGACCGTCAGGAACTTGCTCTTGTCGAGCATGGAGGTGAAGGGCAGCTTCTCGCGTTCCTCGGCGGACAGGCGATGGTCCGGCATGGGCGTGAACCAGATGTCGGCATCGAGGCCGACCTGGTGCGAGGCGTGGCCCGACAGCATCGGCCCGCCGCGCGGCTGCGAGATGTCGCCGAGCAGCAGCCCCGGCCAGCCGAGCTGCCGTGCCTCCTGCGAGAACTGCTCCAGCAGCGCGATCATGTTGGGATGCCCCCAGCGGCGGTTGCGCGACAGGCGCATCGCCTGCCAGGCCGGACCGTCCGTCGGGATCGCCACCGCGCCGGCAATGCAGCCCTTCGCATAGGACCCGTAGGGGCTCGTGGCCATGTTCGCCGGCAGGCGCTGGGCGCCGAACAGCTCCTTGGCCGGCCGCTCCTCGGCCGCAAGCGGCGAGGCGAGCGCGCTCAGCGCAAGGCCGGCGGCGATCAGGCAGGTGGTCAGTCGGGAAGGCAGGAAATGGGCTGGCATCGTCCGGTCTCGAAAGTCGCAATGGTTGCGAAAGGTTAAATGGTCATCCTTTCGCAGAAGTGAATCCCCGGCCGGAATAGGCACGGCAAAAACCGCCCCTTTCATGGCGGGCCTGTCATTTGCCCGGATTTTGCCTATTCTCTCGCGCATGCTTCGGCAAGGATACGAAAGGGAATTGGCAAATGCAGGCAGCCTTCGGGAAAATGGTGTTCACTACGGCTTTCGCCCTGTCGCTCATGGTTGCGGCCGGTGCGAAGGCCGAGGAACCGGTGTGGCGCAGCGGCCTTTCCACCATCGGCGAGTTGAAACACCCGAACGGCTTTGCGCATTTCGATTACGTCGATCCGGACGCGCCGAAGGGCGGCGAGCTGAAACTCTCCCAGACCGGCACCTACGACACGTTCAACCCCATCCTCTCCAAGGGCGAGGTGGCATCGGGCGTCTCCTCCCTGGTCTTCGATACGCTGCTGAAATCCGCCGAGGACGAGATCACCACCGCCTATGGCCTGCTCGCCGAGGGCGTGTCCTTCCCGGACGACATCTCCTCGGCAACCTTCCGCCTCAGGGCGGAGGCGAAATGGGCGGACGGCCAGCCGGTGACGCCGGAGGACGTGGTCTTCTCCTTCGAGAAGTCGAAGGAGCACAATCCGCTCCTTGCCAATTACTACAGGCATGTCGTCTCGGCGGAGAAGACCGGCGAGCGCGACGTCACCTTCCGTTTCGACGAGAAGAACAATCAGGAGCTTCCGAACATCCTCGGCCAGTTCCAGATCCTGCCCAGGCACTGGTGGGAGGGCACGGACGCCAAGGGCAACAAGCGCGACATAAGCCGCACGACGCTGGAGCCGGTCATGGGCTCGGGTCCCTACCGGATCGCCTCGTTCCAGGCCGGCGGCTCCGTCCGCTTCGAGCGGCGCGACGACTATTGGGGCAAGGACCTCAACGTGAATGTCGGCCAGAACAATTTCGGCGCGATCACCTATACGTTCTTCGGCGACCGCAACGTGGAATTCGAGGCCTTCCGCGCCGGCAACGTCGATTTCTACCGCGACAACTCGTCGAGCCACTGGATGACCGCCTATGACTTCCCGGCCGCCAAGGACGGCCGCATCGTGCGCGAGGAGATCGAGAACCCGCTGCGCGCCACCGGCATCATGCAGGCCTTCGTGCCGAACATGCGGCGGGAGAAGTTCAGGGACCAGCGGGTGCGCGAGGCGCTGAACTACGCCTACGATTTCGAAAGCCTCAACCGCAACCTCGCCTATGGCCGGCTGAACCGCATCGACAGCTATTTCTGGGGCACCGAGCTTGCCTCCTCCGGCCTGCCGGAGGGCCGCGAGAAGGAAATCCTGGAGGAGCTGAAGGACAAGGTGCCGCCGGCCGTCTTCACCACGCCCTATACCAATCCTGTCTCCGGCGACCCGAAGAAGGCGCGCGAGAACCTGCGCACGGCGCTGACGCTCTTCAAGGAGGCTGGCTACGAGCTGAAGAACCGCAAGCTGGTGAACGTGAAGACGGGCGAACCCTTTGGCATCGAGATCCTGCTCTCCAATCCCTCGCAGGAGCGCACGGTCCTGCCCTATGTGAAGAGCCTCACCGATATCGGCATCGACGCGCGCATCCGCACGGTCGACAGTTCGCAATACACCAATCGCGTCCGCAGCTTCGATTATGACATGCTCTATGGCATCTGGGCGCAGACGCTGGTGCCGGGCAACGAGCAGGTCGACTACTGGGGCTCCTCCTCGGTCGACCAGCAGGGCTCGCGCAACTATGCCGGCATCGCCGATCCCGCCATCGACGAGCTGATCCGCCGGATCATCTTCGCGCCGGACCGTGCCGAGCTCGTCGCCACCGTCAAGGCGATGGACCGCGTGCTGCTCGCCCACCACTATCTGGTGCCGATGTTCTATTCCAGGTCGGTGCAGGTCGCCTACTGGAACCATCTCGCCCGGCCGAAGGATCTGCCCTATTACGGCCTCGGCTTCCCTGATGTCTGGTGGTCGAAGAACGCCGCGAATTGAGCCGGGGCTTGCGCCCGCAAGCCGGCTGGGTTCCATATAGCGGGAACGAATCACCGTCGCGGCAGGCGGCGGCAGAACGGAAGGGTTGGGCTTGACCGGCTGGACATCCACGCAAGCTATCAGGGCGGGTGATCGCTGATGGGCGCCTATATCCTGCGCCGCATCCTGCTGATGATCCCGACGATCTTCGGCATCATGGCGATCTCGTTTGCGATCGTGCAGTTCGCGCCGGGCGGCCCGGTGGAGCAGGTCATCGCGGACCTGACGAGCCAGGGCGGCGGCGACCGGCTTTCCGGCGGCGGCGACATGCTGCAGGAGGTCGGGCAGGACAGCGCCTATCGCGGCGCGCGCGGCCTCGATCCCGAATTCATCGCCAAGCTGGAAAAGCAGTTCGGCTTCGACAAGCCGCCGCTCGAGCGCTTCTTCACGATGATGTGGGACTACATGCGCTTCGACTTCGGCGAAAGCTTCTTCCGCAACACCTCGGTGGTCGACCTCATCGCGCAGAAGATGCCGGTCTCCATCTCGCTCGGCGTGTGGATCCTCGTCTTCTCCTACGCCATCTCCATCCCGCTCGGCATCCACAAGGCGGTGAAGGACGGCTCGGCCTTCGACGTCTGGACGTCGGGCATCATCATCATCGGCTATGCGGTGCCGAGCTTCCTCTTCGGCATCCTGCTGATCGTCGTCTTCGCGGGCGGCTCGTTCCTCGACTGGTTCCCGCTGCGCGGAATCGTCTCGGACAATTTCGACAGCCTCGCCTGGTGGCAGAAACCGCTCGACTACATGTGGCACATGACGCTGCCGCTGATCACGCTGCTGCTTTCCGCCTTCGCCACGACGACGCTCCTGACGAAGAATTCCTTCATCGACGAGATCAAGAAGCAATATGTCACGACGGCCCGCGCCAAGGGCCTGACCGAGGGCCAGGTGCTCTACGGCCACGTCTTCCGCAATGCCATGCTGATCATCATCGCCGGCTTCCCCGGCGCCTTCATCTCGGCCTTCTTCACCGGCTCGCTGCTGATCGAATACATCTTCTCGCTCGATGGCCTCGGCCGCCTCGGCTACGATTCCATCGTCCGGCGCGACTATCCCATCGTCTTCGCCACGCTCTTCATCTTCTCGCTGATGGGCCTCGTCGTCTCCCTCGTCTCCGACCTCATCTATACCTGGGTCGATCCGCGCATCGATTTCGAGCGGAGGGACGTCTGATGACCGCCGTGACGGACACGACTCCCATCGCCCCGCCGAGGAAGGGCCTGCTCTCGCCGACCAACAAGAGGCGCTGGGAGAACTTCAAGGCGAACCGGCGCGGCTACTGGTCGCTCTGGATCTTCCTCGTCATCTTCGTGCTCAGCCTTTTCGCCGAATGCATCGCCAACGACCGGCCGATCCTCGCCTCCTACAAGGGCGAGCTGCTCTTCCCCGTCGTCATAGCCTACCCGGAGGAAAAGTTCGGCGGCTTCCTCGCCGAGACCGACTACCGCTCCGATTTCATCACCGAGGAGATCGAGGCGAACGGCTGGATGATCTGGCCGCCGATCCGCTATTCCTACAGCTCGACCAATTCCAACATCCCGCATTCCGCGCCGACCAAGCCATTCTGGCTGATGTCGAAGGAGGAGCGCTGCTCCGGCTATCCGGACGGCGCGGCGGACGCAAACTGCAACTGGCACAATCTCAACTGGCTCGGCACGGACGACCAGGCGCGCGACGTGCTCGCCCGCGTCATCTACGGCTTCCGCATCTCGGTGCTCTTCGGCCTCGCGCTGACGATCTGCTCGGCCGTCGTCGGCGTGACGGCCGGCGCGATCCAGGGCTATTTCGGCGGCTGGACGGACCTCCTGATGCAGCGCTTCATCGAGATATGGTCCTCGATGCCGGTGCTCTACATCCTGCTCATCATCGCCGCCATCCTGCCGCCCGGCTTCTGGATCCTGCTCGGCATCATGCTGCTCTTCTCCTGGGTCGGCTTCGTCGGCGTGGTGCGCGCCGAATTCCTGCGCGCCCGCAATTTCGAATATGTCCGGGCGGCCCGCGCGCTCGGCGTCGGCAATGCGACGATCATGGCGCGGCACCTCCTGCCGAATGCGATGGTCGCGACGCTCACCTTCCTGCCCTTCATCCTCTCCGGCTCGATCACCACGCTCACCTCCCTCGACTTCCTCGGCTTCGGCATGCCGCCGGGCTCGCCCTCGCTGGGTGAGCTGATCGCGCAGGGCAAGGAGAACCTTCAGGCGCCGTGGCTCGGCCTCACCGCCTTCGTCGTCATGTCCGTCATGCTGTCGCTGCTGATCTTCGTCGGCGAAGCGACGCGCGACGCCTTCGATCCGAGGAAGACCTTCCGGTGAGCGCTCCCGAAACCATTCTTTCCGTCCGCGACCTGTCGGTGGCCTTCCACCAGGGCGGCAACACCTCGCTCGCCGTCGACCGCGTCTCCTTCGAGATCCACCGCGGCGAGGTCGTCGCCCTCGTCGGCGAATCGGGCTCCGGCAAGTCGGTGACGGCGAACTCGGTCCTGAGGCTGCTGCCCTATCCCGCCGCGAGCCATCCGTCGGGTGAGATCGTCTTCAAGGGCAAGGACCTCCTCAAAGCGTCGGACGCGGCGCTGCGCGCGGTGCGCGGCAACGACATCACCATGATCTTCCAGGAGCCGATGACCTCGCTCAATCCGCTGCATTCCATCGAGCGGCAGATCGGCGAGATCCTGAAGCTGCACCAGGATATCGAAGGCCCCGCCGCGCGCGCGAAAATCCTCGAACTCCTCAATCAGGTCGGCATCCGCGAGCCGGAAAAGCGCCTCGCCGCCTATCCGCACGAGCTCTCGGGCGGCCAGCGCCAGCGCGTCATGATCGCCATGGCGCTCGCCAACCGCCCGGAACTCCTGATCGCCGACGAGCCGACCACCGCGCTCGACGTCACCGTGCAGGCGCAGATCCTCGAACTCCTGAAGAACCTCAAGGAAGAGCACGGCATGTCCATGCTCTTCATCACCCACGACCTCGGCATCGTGCGCAAGTTCGCCGACCGGGTCTGTGTGATGACCAAGGGCAGGATCGTCGAGACCGGCCCGGTCGAGGAGATCTTCTCCAACCCGCAGCACGCCTATACCCGCCACCTGCTCGCCTCCGAGCCGCGGGGCGAGCCGCGCCCGGCCGACGACAGCCAGCCGGTCGTCGTGGAGGCGCAGGACGTCAAGGTCTGGTTCCCGATCAAGGCCGGCTTCATGCGCCGCGTGGTCGATTACGTGAAGGCCGTCGACGGCATCGACCTGACGCTGCGCGCCGGCCACACGCTCGGCGTCGTCGGCGAATCGGGCTCCGGCAAGACGACGCTCGGCCTCGCGCTGACGCGCCTCATCTCGTCCAAGGGCCGCATCGCCTTCGTCGGGCAGGACATCGCCGGCCATACCTTCGCCGAGATGCGGCCACTGCGCCGGCGCATGCAGATCGTCTTCCAGGATCCCTACGGCTCGCTCTCGCCGCGCATGTCGGTCGCCGATATCGTCGCGGAGGGCCTGAAGATCCACGAGCCCGCGCTTTCCGAGGCCGAGCGCGACCATCGCGTCGCCGCCGCGCTGGAGGAAACCGGCCTCGATCCTTCGACCCGCTGGCGCTACCCGCACGAATTTTCCGGCGGCCAGCGCCAGCGCATCGCGATCGCCCGCGCCATGGTGCTGAAGCCCGAATTCGTCATGCTGGACGAGCCGACCTCCGCGCTCGACATGAGCGTGCAGGCGCAGGTGGTCGAGCTCCTGCGCGATCTTCAGGCGAAGCACAATCTCGCCTATCTCTTCATCAGCCACGACCTCAAGGTCGTGCGCGCGCTCGCCAACGACATCATCGTCATGCGCGGCGGGCGCGTGGTGGAGAAGGGCAGGGCGAAGGACATCATCGAGCGGCCGGGCGAGGCCTATACCAAGGCCCTCATGGCCGCGGCCTTCAACCTCGAAGCCGTCCGCAGCGAGACGATAAGCCAGTAGCAGGAAGCAGCATGTCGACGAAAAGCCCGGTCATCATCGATCTGAAATTCGACCAGGAAGAGGTCGCCGCCGCGCTCAAGGGCGCATTTCCCGAGCGCGAGGTGATCAACCTGCTGCATCCGGCAAACCGCAACCGCGACCTTTCCGGCATCGACTACGCCGTGGTCTGGCGGCCAAGCGCCGATCTCTTCTCCCGGGCGAGGGATCTCAAGGTCGTCTTCTCCGGCGGTGCCGGCGTCGATCACGTCCTGACGCTGCCCGGCCTGCCGGACGTGCCGCTCGTCCGCTTCGTCGACGACACGCTGACGACCCGCATGAGCGAATGGATCGTCATGCAGTGCCTCATGCACCTGCGCCAGCACCAGGCCTATGAGGCGCTGCGGCAAAAGCGCATCTGGCGCGAGCTTCCCCAGCCCGAGGCGAAGGACATCACCGTCGGCATCATGGGCTTCGGCGTGCTCGGTCAGGATTCGGCGCAGAAGCTGAAGGCCCTCGGCTTCAACGTCATCGGCTGGTCGAAGAGCGGCCGCAAGGCCGAGGGCTTCGAGACCTATGACGAGAAGGGACTCGACGCCTTCCTCGGCAGGACCGATTTCCTCGTCGGCCTGCTGCCGCTGACGCCGGATACGCGCGATATCTACAATACCGGCCTCTTCACCCGCCTCAGCCGCAAGGGCCCGTTCGGCGCCCCGGTCTTCATCAATGGCGGCCGCGGCGGCAGCCAGGTGGAGGCCGACATCGTCGCCTCCGTCAACGACGGCACGCTCCACGGCGCCTCGCTCGACGTCTTCCAGCAGGAGCCGCTGCCGCTCGAAAGCCCCTTCTGGTCGATGGACAAGGTCTTCATGACCCCCCATGCCGCCGCCGCCTCCGATGTTGCCGCCCTCTTCCGCCACGTCGCCCACCAGATCGGGCGGCTGGAAAGCGGCAAGCCGCTGGAGCACCTGGTGGACCGCGGCGCGGGGTATTGAGCCATGTCCAGGACCACCCGCGCCACCCAGGCCCTCGCTAGGGCGGGGGTTTGCTTCACCGTCCACACCTATGATTACGATCCGACCGCCGACCGCGTCGGCATCCAGGCGGCCGAGGCGCTTGGGGAGGATCCGGCGCGCGTCCTCAAGACACTGATGGCGGAGGTGGACGGCAAGCCGGTCTGCGTCATCGTGCCTTCCGACCGCGAAGTCAGCATGAAGAAGCTGGCGAGCGCCTTCAAGGGCAAGTCGGCCAGCATGATGAAGCCGGCCGATGCCGAGCGACTGACCGGCTTCGTCGTCGGCGGCATCAGCCCCTTCGGCCAGAAGAAGCAGGTGCCGACCGCCATCGAGGCGGAAGCGCTGGCGCACGAGGCGGTCTACATGAACGGCGGCCAGCGCGGCCTCCAGGTGCGCCTTGCCCCGCGCGACGTGGTGACGGCGCTGAAGGCGATCGTCGTGCCGGTTGTCGCCTGAAGCGCCTTCTCATCGGCCCATTGGCGCACTAAGTTTCCCTTATCCGCTTCGCAAACCAGACAGGCATGCCATGACCGTTCCAGCCAGTTCCGCCTCTCCCGTCGATCCGCAAAAGCTCGAAAAACTCGCCGAAGTCGCCGTGCGCGTCGGTCTCCAGCTCCAGAAGGGGCAGGACCTCGTGATGACCGCGCCGATCGCCGCGCTGCCGCTCGTCCGCCTCATCACCAAGCACGCTTATATTGCCGGCGCCGGCCTCGTCAGCACCTTCTATGCCGACGAGGAAGCGACGCTCGCCCGCTACCGCCACGCGCCGGACGAAAGCTTCGACCGCGCGACGGACTGGCTCTACGAAGGCATGGCCAAGGCCTATGCCAACGGCGCGGCGCGCCTTGCCATCGCGGGCGACAACCCGATGCTGCTCTCCGGCGAGGACCCTGCCAGGGTTGCCCGGGCCAACAAGGCCAATTCCACCGCCTACAGGCCGGCGCTGGAGAAGATCGCCAATTTCGACATCAACTGGAACATCGTCTCCTACCCGAACCCCTCCTGGGCGAAGCAGGTCTTCCCTGATGATCCGGAGAACGTGGCGGTCGAAAAGCTCGCCAACGCCATCTTCGCCGCCTCGCGCGTCGATGCCGCCGATCCGGTCGCCGCCTGGGCGGAGCACAATGCCAACCTCGCCCGCCGCTCGGCCTGGCTGAACGGCGAGCGTTTCTCCGCCCTGCACTTCAAGGGACCCGGCACGGACCTGACGATCGGCCTTGCCGATGGTCACGAATGGCATGGCGGCGCCTCCATGGCGAAGAACGGCATCACCTGCAACCCGAACATCCCGACCGAGGAGGTCTTCACCACGCCTCATGCGTTGCGCGTCGAGGGCCACGTCTCCTCCACCAAGCCGCTCTCCCACCAGGGCACGCTGATCGACGACATCCAGGTGCGTTTCGAGGGCGGCCGCATCGTCGAGGCGAAGGCCTCGAAGGGCGAGGCGGTGCTGAACAAGGTGCTGGACACGGACGAGGGCGCGCGCCGGCTCGGCGAGGTGGCGCTGGTGCCGCATTCCTCGCCGATCTCGGCAAGCGGCATCCTCTTCTACAACACGCTGTTCGACGAGAACGCCTCCTGCCACATCGCGCTCGGCCAGTGCTATTCCAAGTGCTTCCTCGACGGCGCGAGCCTCTCACCGGAGCAGATCCGCGCGCAGGGTGGCAATGAAAGCCTCATTCACATCGACTGGATGATCGGCTCGAACAAGGTGGACATCGACGGCATCCGCGCCGATGGCAGCCGCGCCGCCGTCATGCGCGCCGGCGAGTGGGCGTGATCTTTCAGCCAGGGCGGCTGGAGAAACGCTGACAAGGCCGACCCCCTTCTCCTCGGCCGTCCGGCCTTGCGGCTCGGGGAGGGGCCGTCAGCGAGCGGCAGGCGACACCGCCTGCCCGCCGCCGGCAGGCCGCGCCGCTGCCGCCTGTGCCCGCTGGCCGAGCCAGACGCTGGCCAGCACCACCGCCATGCCGGTGATCTGCAGCAGGCCGAGGTCCTGCCGGAGCAGCGCCCAGCCCAGGACGACGGCGACGAGGGGGCTGAGGAAGCCGAGCGGCGAGACCGTCGCCGGATCGAGCCGCGCAAGGCCGCGGAACCAGACGATATAGGTGAGGGCTCCGCCGATCACGCCGAGATAGAGGAAGCCGACGAGGTTCTGCGTCGTCGGCACCGGCAGGGCCGGTTCGAGGAAGAGTGCGGCGGGCACCAGCAGCAGGCCGCCGGCGGTGAGCTGCCAGGCAGTGAAGGTCAGCGGCGGCACCGGCGGCTGCCAGTGGCGCGAGAGCACTGTGCCGAAGGCCATGGAGACGGCACCGGCAAGGCCCGCCGCGATGCCGATCGGATCCAGCGCCGCGGCGGGCGTCAGCACCAGCAGCGCGACGCCGCCGATGCCGGCAAGGCCGGCGAGAACCTGGAGCGGCCGCACCGCCGTGCCCATGATGGCGCGCGACAGGCCGAGCACGATCAGCGGCTGGATGGCCCCGACCGTCGCGGCGACGCCGCCCGGCAGGCGGTAGGCCGAAACGAAAAGCATGGCCCAGAAGACGGAGAAGTTCAGCGCGCCGAGCAGGAAGCTGCGCGGCCACCAGACGCCCTCCGGCAGCCGGCGCACGAGCAGCAGCAGGAGAAGCCCGGCGGGAAGGGCGCGCAGCATGGCGACGGTCAGCGGATAGCCGGCGGGCAGCAGCTCGGTGGTGACGATATAGGTGCTGCCCCAGATGGCAGGGGCGACGGCGGTCAGGAGGATGTCGGAGGCGCGGGACACGAATTATCTCCATCAAAAGAATCTTGAAATCAAGATATATCGTTTTATCTTGACGTCAAGATAATCTCTGCTTTAGTCGTACCATGGATCACGTCGACAGAATTCTCGAACAGTGGCGGCGCGAGCGGCCGGACCTCGATGTCGAGCCGATGGGCCTGCTCGGCCGCCTGGCGCGGCTGCGCACCCACCTTGCCCGCGAGGTCGAAAGGACGCTCCTGGCGCATGGGCTCAATTCGGCGAGCTTCGACGTCCTGGCGACGCTGCGCCGTGCCGGTCCGCCCTGCAAGCTTTCGCCCGGCGACCTCATCGCGACCACCATGGTCAGCTCCGGCACCATGACCAACCGGCTCGACCAGTTGGAGAAGGCGGATCTGATCGAGCGCGCGCACAATCCGGACGACCGGCGCGGCGTCATCATCGCGTTGACGCCGAAGGGCTTTGCGCTGGTGGATGAGGCGGTGACCGCGCATGTCGCGAACCAGCACCGGCTGCTTGCGGGGTTGAGCCCGGAGGAGCGCGCGGCGCTGGATGGGCTGTTGCGGAAATTTCTGAAAGAGTTTGAGTAACACGCTGCTGGAGCGTCCCACGCTTGCCCTGCCGGGCGTCTCTCCCCCCGACAGGTCGGGAGATTGGATTGGGTGGTGTTCTGCCCATCCTCGACGTCGCTGGTAGAGCAAGGCTCTCATCTTGCCGATACCCCCTTGTGGGGGATATGCCGGGCAGGGCAGCGGTGCCTGACGCGTAAGCGTGCGTTTGAGCTCAGATCCGTCCAGCGAGCCTTTCGACCCGCAGGAGATGGGCTTTGCGCTTCCTGTCGCCGATGCGGTCCATGTCGTAGAGATTGACCAGCCTGAAATCGAGGCCCTTGGCGCAGAAGGCGGCGATGCCGCGCTTGAGGAGGCGCCTTACGGGATTGCCCATGTAGAGATGCACCACCCACCAGGGCGAGCCCGTCGTGGTGAAGGCCCAGAAGAGGCGGATGTTGCCGAGCCGCGGCTGGATGCGCCCGCCGTCCGGATCGTTCTCGAAGGCGATGCCCGGCGCGAAGACCCGGTCGAAGAAGCCCTTCAGGATGGCCGGGAAATTGAACCACCATTGCGGAAAGACGAGCACCAGGCCGTCCGCCTGTTTCAGCCGGGAGACGAAGGGCTCTGCGTCCGAGGGATCGTAGGACGGCTCGAAATAGCGCGACCGTTCGGACGGGGTCAGCCGCGGATCGAAGCCCTCGCGGTAGAGGTCGAGCAGGTCGACCGCATGGCCGTTCGCGGCCAGCTTTCCGCGCACCGTCTCGGCGACGCTTGCGGCGAAGCTGTCCTCCAGCGGATGGGCGAGCACGACGAGAATGCGCATGGTGGCCTCAGAACAGCGAGCCCTGGCGGGGCGCCGGCTTTTCCTCTTCCGCCTTCGCAGGCTTCCTGCGCGGCGGGCCGCCGCCCGATCCGGTGACGGCATCCACCGTGCCGTCGGCGAATTCGATGGCGATGGACCGCCCGAGCCCGAGGCTGGCGGCACCCTTCACCGGCGCACCCTCCTCGTCGCGCACCAGCGCATAGCCGCGTTTCAGGACATTTCGGTAGGAGAGCGATTGCAGCATGCGGTCCTGGGCCTGAAGCAGCGCGCGGCGGCGGGCAAGATCCCCGACGAGCGCGCTTTCGGCGCGCAGCACAAGACCCCTGAGCCGGTCGGAGGAACGCTCCGTCCGCGCCTTGATGCGGGCGGGTGTCGCGCGCAGCGACACGTCGAAGGCGGAAAGGCGGGCGCGAAGCTGGTCGAGCCGGCGCTCGACGATGCGCTCGGCCCTCATGAGGCGGTCGGCGACGCGCTGGCGGCGCTCGGCGATGCGGGTGAGGAGCATGTCGGGCCGAAGATGGGCGGCGGTGCGCTCGAAGGCGCGGCGCTTGTTCACCGTGTTCATCTGGAGGCCCCGCCCGAGCCCGGCGGCGGCCTCGTCGAAGCGGCGGCGCGGCAGGGCGAGAAGCTGGTCGAGCGAGGGAAGCGCCCGGGCGAGTGCGCGAATCCCTTGCCGGCGATTGTCCATCTGGCGGGCCGTCGCCCCGCGAAGGCGCGCGGCGAGCGAGGCGACTTCCGCATCGAGGTCGGCCTTGACCGGCACGGCCATTTCGGCCGCGCCCGTCGGCGTCGGGGCGCGGCGGTCGCTCGCATGGTCGATCAGCGTCCAGTCGGTCTCGTGGCCGACGGCGGAGATCAGAGGGATCTGCGAGGCGGCGGCGGCGCGCACGACGATCTCGTCGTTGAAGCTCCAGAGATCCTCGAGGCTGCCCCCGCCGCGCGCGACGATCAGCACGTCCGGCCGCCGGATCGGCCCGAACGGGTCCAGCGTGTTGAAGCCCTCGATGGCGGCCGCCACCTCCTGCCCCGAGCCTTCGCCCTGCACCTTCACCGGCCAGACGACGACATGGACCGGAAAGCGGTCGGCGATGCGGTGGAGGATGTCGCGGATGACCGCGCCGGTCGGCGAGGTCACGACGCCGATGACCCTCGGCAGGAAGGGCAGGGGCTTCTTGCGCTCCGCGTCGAACAGCCCTTCGGCGGCGAGCTTGCGGCGGCGCTCCTCCAGCAGCGCCATCAGCGCGCCGGCGCCGGCCGGCTCCAGCGTCTCGATGACGATCTGGTATTTCGAGGAGCCGGGGAAGGTGGTGATCTTGCCGGTGGCGATCACCTCCATGCCCTCTTCCGGCTTGAAGCGCAGGCGCGAGAAGCTGCCCTTCCAGATCACCGCGTCGATGCGCGCCCGGTCGTCCTTCAGCGAGAAATAGGCGTGCCCCGAGGAATGCGTGCCGCGGTAGCCGGAAATCTCGCCGCGCACCCGAACCTGGTCGAAGGCCTGCTCGACGGTGCGCTTGATGGAGCCGGAAAGCTCCGACACCGAATATTCGGCAAGGTTCGAGGGCGAATCAGTCTCGGAAAAGAAGCTCATGTTCGCAATTGTAGTGCGTTTCGCCCCGGATGACAGCGCGCGGCGGGCTGCATCCCCAGCCGGCTCGCCCTATTCCGGCTTCACCCGGTAGAGCCGGAGGACGGCATCTTCCGTGCCGGCGATGGGTTCCAGATAGGCCGGCACCTTGCCCTTGAGGAGATCGGCATAGAGGCCGCCGGGCTCGGCCTTTGCGATGTCGCGGGTCTGTGCGTCGTCGTTGCAGAAGGCGAGCAGCGTGACATGGGCGCCGCGCAGGAAGGCTTCCGACTGCTGCGGACTGGAAAGGCCGATATGCAGCTCCGTCAGCATGCCGCCCTGGTTGCGGTGATAGGGCGCGGAAAGCACGCGGTGGCCGGTATGGCGCAGGATCGCCGCGCCGAGATTGGAGGCCCCGGCCACCACGCCGGCGGGCTCGGCGGCAAGCGGCGCGATCGAAGCCGCGGCCGTGCAGGAGGGGCGTGCGACCTGCGGGGTGGAAAGCCCGGTGCGCAGCGTGTCCTGCGAGCGTCCCGGCAGAAGCGCGCCGGCGAGCGCCCAGGTGGCGGGCACCGAGGCGAGCGTCACGCCGATGAAGGCAAGGCCCGCGCCGAGGTTCTTCGGGTCGGCATTGGCCTTGCGCCTGAGATCGGTGATGGCAAGGCCGAGCGGCAGGGCCGAGAGCATGTTGGCGAAGATCGCGCCGCGGATCTGGAAGAGCGAGACGGCAAAGGCGGTCGCCAGCAGGCCGAGGACGATGAGATGCCCCTCCGCCGCCTGCCCGCGGCGGATGCGCCAGAGGCAGGCGAGCATGGCGAGGAGGCTTGGCGCGTAGAAGCTGCCGACCGACCCCGGATCGAGCTTGAACTGCGCGACGGCCGATTGCGCCTCGATGACGCCGGCAAGCCAGAAGGCCTTCAGCAGCGGGTCGAGCGCATCGAGCGGGTTGGCAAGGCAGCCGGGCGCGATGACGAGGACCGATGCGGCGATCGCCGCGCCCGCGCCGGCAAGGGCCAGGAGCCGGCCGCCGAAAGACCGGCCGCTCGCCAGCGAGGCGGTGAGGAACAGCGTGCCGCCGCCGAGCGTGGCGAGCGCATAGAAGCCGTAGGAGAGGCTGTCGCAGGTCACCTGCGTGTAGCGGGAGGGCGCGACGGTCGAAAAGAAGGCGAGCGTGATCGTCGATGCCAGCGCAAGGCCGAAGGCGGCCGCGGCGTCGCGGAACGCCCGTCCGTGCCATGCCCAGCGCAGCGCCACGATAAGGCAGACGGCGCCGATCAGCGGCGTCGTCTCCACCCCGATGGCGATGGCAAGGCCTGCGAGCATGCCGGCCACCGCGTGGTCGCGCGCGCGCATCCGGGGATCGAGCAGCATGGCCGCGATGCAGGCGATGATGGCGAGCTGGACGTTATGGTGGTCGATGGAGCCCGGCTGGAAGCGGTTGAGCGCGACGACGAAGACGGTCGTCAGTACCAGCGTCGCATGCATGGCGGCCTTGCCGCCGAGCCGCCAGGCCGCAAGTCCCATGCCTGCCAGCACCGGCACGACCGTGAGGGCCGGCCAGACGCCAAGCGCGATCGCCTCGGCCTGCCGCTCTTGCGTGAACAGCGAGAAGAAGCTGATGAGGTTGGCGATCGGCAGGTCGATGAAGCGCGACCAGTGCATCAGCGTGCCGCCGTCGAGACCGAGACGGTACTGCGTCGTGTCGAACCAGCTCTGGCCGCCGAGCAGGTCGCGCACCACGACGAGCCGCATCGTGTCGTCGTTGTCGGACCCGACATAGTCGGTGGCGAAGGGCAGCGAGACGGCGAGCAGCAGCGCGATCGCGACGAGGCAATAAAGGGCAAGGACTCCGGGCGTCATGCCCTGACGGCGCGCCGGTTTCTCCGGTTGCGCGAGCGCCAGCGCCGCAGGCATGGATTTCGACACGGGAGGTTCCTTTCCGCCGCCGTTGGAAGCCAGCCGAAACCTAGCCTTAACCTTCTCAAGAAATAGTAAAGCCGGCGGCCGCGTGAGGCTGGTTCGCCCTGGAGACCGCGCTGCCATGACGCAAGCCTTGCTGGAAGACCTCGACATCGCCGTGCTGCTGCCCTGCTACAACGAGGCGCAGACGATCGGCGACGTCGTGACCGGGTTCCGCGCCGCCCTGCCAACCGCCCGCGTCTATGTCTACGACAACAACTCCACCGATTCGACCGCGCTGCGCGCCGCGCTTGCCGGTGCGACCGTCGTGCGCGAGCGCCGCCAGGGCAAGGGCAATGTGGTGCGCCGCATGTTCTCCGACATCGAGGCGGACATCTACATCATGGCCGACGGCGACGGCACCTATGCCGCCTCCGATGCGCCGGAACTGATCCGCACCCTCATCACCGAGGGCGCCGACATGGTGGTCGGCACGCGTCGCGGCGTGCGCGCGGATGCGGGACGGCAGGGCCACGCCTTCGGCAACCGCATCTTCAACACGCTGTTCCGCTCGCTCTTCGGCAACGATTTCTCCGATATCTTCTCCGGCTACCGCGCCTTCTCGCGCCGCTTCGCCAAGAGTTTTCCGGCCGTTTCCGGCGGCTTCGAGATCGAGACGGAAATGTCGGTGCACGCCTCGCGGCTGCGCCTGCCGGTCGCCGAACTGGAGCTCGACTACGGCCGTCGCCCGGAAGGCTCGCATTCCAAGCTCTCGACCTTCCGCGACGGCGCAAGGATCCTCTGGATGTTCGCCATGCTGATGAAGGAGACGCGTCCGTTCACCTTCTTCGGCGCGATCAGCGGCGGCTTCATGGCCCTCAGCCTCACCTTCATGGCGCCGGTGCTGGGGGAATATTTCCGCACCGGCCTCGTCGACCGCATGCCGACCTGGGTCTTCTCGCTCGTGCTGATGATGATCTCGTTCCTCGTCTTCTCGGCCGGCCTCATCCTCGATTCGCTCGCCCGCGCCAGGGCCGAGCAGTTGCGCATCCACTACATGAACCTGCCCGCCGGCCGGCACGTCAGGTCTGCCCGCAAGGCCGCGGACAAGGCCGCACGCCACCTCGCTGCCTGAGCCCAATCGTTGAGAACAGCCAAATGAACCGGGAAACCACCAACCGCATCCGCTTCGTGATCGAGGACGTGTTGCCGCCGATCCTGCGCGATTCCGCACTGTTCAGGCAGGCCGCCAGCCTCGTCTGGGGCAAGCACATCACCAAGCTGGCAAGGTTCCGCGAGCGCGCGCCGTTCCTCACCGCCGGGGAATACGAGGATCTTTACCGCGAGCATCCGCGCGTCCACGCCGGCACGGACAATTCGCAGGCCTGCATCGACCGGATCGTCGCCTCCATCGCCGGCGAGAGCGTCTGCGACGTCGGCTGCGGCACCGGCGCGCTGCTGAGCCACGTCAAGGCGGGCAATCCCGGCCTGAAGCGGCTGACGGGCGTCGATTTCGTCGTGGAGGATGCGGCCGGCATCGACGGCGTCGAATATGTCGCCGCGATGATCGAATCCCTGCCCTTTTCGGACGGCGAGTTCGACACGGTCGTCTGCACCCATGTCATCGAGCATGTGCTGGAATACCGCCAGGCGATCGCCGAGCTGCGCCGCATCGCGCGCCGCCGGCTGATCATCGTCGTGCCGCGCGAGCGGGAATACCGCTACAGCTTCAACCCGCACTTCAACTTCTTCCCCTATACGCATTCCTTCCTGCGGGCCGTGCATCCGGTGCCGGCGCACCATCTGTGCGTCGATATCGGCCGCGACATCTTCTACATGGAAGACCGGTCGGAGCCGGACGCGTGACCACGGGCGGCTACAGCCCCGCCATCTGGGCCGGTCTCGTCGGCACGCCGCTCATGATCGCGGCGGGGCAGGTGCTCTTCAAGCTGACGAGCGGCACGACGGGCGAGTTCGGCGTCAAGGGCCTGGCCGCCCTGATGCTCAACCCGCTGCTGCTGGCGGCGCTCGCCATATACGGCGCGGGCACGATCATCTGGATCTTCGTGCTGAAAGCGGTGCCGCTGACGATCGGCTACTCCTTCATGGCGCTGACCTTCTGCTTCGTGCCGGTCCTGGCCAGCGTCTTCCTCGGCGAGGCGCTGACGCTGCGCTACGCCCTCGGCGCCGCCCTCATCATCGGCGGCATGTTCGTCATCAACGGCTGACCGCGCCCTCGAAATGCGCCCGCGTTTCGGCGTCGGCCGGAAAGAAGCTCTCGATCAGCACGCCCTGCACCAGCGCATCCTGCGCCGAGCCGAAGGAGGTGAGCGTGGTGATCCAGTTGAAGCGCCTGGTGCCGATCTTCATCTCGATGGGCAGGACGGGCAGCCGGTCGGTCTCCGGGAAGGCCGCGAGTGCGGCCCTCATGTCCGCCTCCGCGGCCAGCCGCTCGATGCGCCTGAGGAGCGGGCTGCGCGGCCCCTGCAGCCAGGCCTCGGCGCGGATGCGGTGCACGAGGTCCGCGGCCGACTGCGCCCAGTTGACGACAATGGAGCGCAGCGGCGTCTGGCCGAGAAAGGCATCGAGGAAATTGTCGCCCGGCGAAACCGCGATGCCGGCCATGCCGGCAAGGCCGAGAAAGGCCTGGTTCGCCGTCAGGACGTTGTATTCGTGATCGAAGACGACGCCCGGATAGGGATCGTGACGGGCAAGGATGAGGCCGATCGCCTCCGCCACCGCAGGCGGAAAGGCGCAAAGGCCCGCGGCCGGCGATGTCGCGAAGCGCGGCCGGAAGCCGGCGGCGGAAAAGAGCGCGCCCTGGTCGCGCGCCGGGATGTCCAGCACGGCTGACAGCCGGAGGATCATGCCTTCCGAAGGACGCGAGCGGCCGGTCTCCAGAAAGGAAAGGTGGCGGGCGGAAATGCCGGCCTCGCTCGCCAGTTCCAACTGGCTGAGACGCCTGTGGCTGCGCCACTCCCGGAGATGTTCGCCGAATTCCATGTGGTTCTCCGTTGTTCTCCCGCGCACTAAACAGGAGCGGCGGCATGATTTCCATTACCTCCAAGGTAATTGGTTTGCCGCCCCCGTCGCGGCAGGGTCGGCCCATCGACAACGAAAGGAGCCCATCATGTTCGCAGCCCTCAACCGCAACCTCCTGAAATCCGTCATGCTCGCCGACGGCGCCTTCTGCCTCGCCGCAGGCCTCGCCCTCCTCGCCTTCTCCGGTCCGGTCGGCAGCCTCGTCGGGCCGCTCGCGACGCCGGCCCTCGTCACCGGCTTTGCCGCCTTCTTCCTCCTGTGGGGTGTCTTCCACCTTGCCGTCGGCCGACAGCAGCGGCCGTCGCCTGCCGCCGTGCGCCTTGCGGCCGCCGGCGACGCGCTCTGGGTTTTCGGCAGCATTGCCGTCCTCCTGCTTGCCCGCGGCGGGCTGACGCCGGCCGGCATCGGCATCGTTGCGATTGCCGCGGTTGCGGTGGCCGACATCCTGCTTCTCAAGCAGATCGGCCTCGGCCGCCAGCAGCGCGCCATGGTCGCCTGAGCCCCGGCCGTGCCATGGCCTTCGCTTCGCCGCGAAAGCGGCAGGCGAAGGCTGTTTCTACCCCGCGGGAGAGATTCCCCTTGTTGAAAAAATGCACTACCGTCGCGCCGGATGAAAACGGGGAGCCCTTCATGCGCGTCATCTTTTCCGAGGACCACAAGCTCAGGAACGCTCGCAGCGAGCTTTACGGCGGGGAACTGGTGCCGCCCTTCGAGGCGCCGTTCCGGGCGGAATGGATCCTCGCGGCGGTAAAGGACGCCGGCTTCACCGATGTTTCCGCGCCGGCGCACCACGGGCTCGAAACCGCGCTGAAAGTACACGATGCCGGCTATCTCTCGTTCCTGGAGACCGCCTGGGAGCAGTGGAAGGCCGCCGGCTACAAGGGCGAGGCGATCGCCACCTCCTTTCCCGTGCGCCGCACCTCGCCGCGCATCCCGACCCAGATTGACGGCCTGCTCGGCTATTACTGCAATGCCTCCGAGACGGCGATCTCGCCCGGCACCTGGGAGGCGGCGCTTTCCTCGATGCAGACGGCGCTGACGGCGGCCGATATCGTCGCCGGTGGGGCGAAGGCCGCCTTCGCGCTCTGCCGCCCGCCGGGCCATCACGCCGGCATCGACAGCTTCGGCGGCTATTGCTTCATCAACAACGCCGCCGTCGCCGCCCAGCACGTCCTCGACAGGGGGGCGAGGAAGGTCGCCATCCTCGACGTCGACTTCCACCATGGCAACGGCACGCAGGATATCTTCTACGAACGTGGCGACGTCTATTTCGCCTCGCTGCATGGCGATCCGGCCGAGGCCTTCCCGCATTTCCTCGGCTATGCCGAGGAGACAGGCAAGGGCGCGGGCGAAGGCGCCACCCAGAACTATCCGATGCCGCCCGGCACGCCCTGGTCCGTCTGGGAGGCGGCGCTTGTCGATTCGCTGAAGCGCATCTCCGCCTTCGGTGCGGAGGTGATCGTGCTGTCGCTCGGCGTCGACACCTTCGAGAAGGACCCGATCTCCTTCTTCAAGCTGACCTCGCCCGATTACGTGACGATGGGACGGGCGGTCGCGGCGAGCGGCGTGCCTGTGCTCGTCGTCATGGAGGGCGGCTACGGCGTGCCGGAAATCGGCCTCAACGTCGCCAACACGCTGCGCGGCATCGCCGGCTGAAGGGCAGCATCAGTTTTACTGAAGCAAGGTATCACGAATATCCGTTTGCGGGACGCCCGGCCCTCCTCTAGACCGGTCGCGGCGTCCGCTCGGCCTTGCACACAGGTCCGGGCGCCGGGTCTGGGGAGGGTCTTTCATGGCAGATGGGCAGTTAGCGGGGCGCACCGGCAATGCGGGGCTCCCTTTGGGCGTGTTGCTGTGCCTCGCCTCCATGTCGAGCATCCAGTTCGGCTCGGCCTTTTCCGCGACGGCGATCTCCGCCTACGGGCCGTCCACGACCACCTTCTTCCGCCTTCTCATGGCGGCGGCGGCGCTGGCGGTCATCGTACGCCCGCCGGTGCGTTCCTACAGCCGCGCGCAGTGGAAGAGCGCGCTGGCACTCGGCGCCACCATGGCGGTGATGACGCTGTGCTTCTTCGCGGCCATCGACCGCATCCCCCTCGGGCTTGCCGTGGCGATCGAGTTCCTCGGCCCGCTCGCCGTCGCCACCTGGTCGCTCGGCGGCGGCTGGCGGCTGGTCTGGCCGCTTGCCGCCTTCGTCGGCGTCGTGCTCCTGTCCCATGACGGCGAAGGGTGGATCGGCGATCCCGCCGGCGTGCTGTTTGCCTGCGGCGCGGGCATCGGCTGGGGCACCTACATCGTCCTCATGAAGAAGACCGGCGCGATGTTCCGCGGGCTGGAGGGCCTCTCCATGTCGCTGCTCGTGGCGGCCGCCGTTGCCGCCCCGTTCGGCCTGCCGCGGGCGCAGGAGGCGCTGAACCCGGAGGGCCTCGGCATGATGCTCGGCCTTGCCGTGCTCGTGCCGCTCCTTCCCTATGCGCTGGAAATGATCGCGCTGCGCCGCATGCCCATGTCCGCCTTCGGCATCCTGATGAGCCTCGAGCCGGCGCTCGGTGCGCTTGCGGGCTTCCTGGTGCTCGGCCAGCCGATGACGCCGTTCCAGATTCTCGGCACCGGGCTGGTGGTTGCCGCGAGCGCGGGCGTCACCTCGAGCGCAAACGGGCCGGCGTGAGCGAAAGAGGAGCCTCTTTCATGTTCCTGCCGCAATCGCTAGGTTGAAGCAGAATCATCGAAACCTCCGGGGACCCACATGTACAAGAAATGCGTGATTGTCGCGGTTGCCGCGGCCTTTCTTTCCGCCTGCACGACGACCGATCCCTACACGGGCGAGCAGAAGGTCTCCAACACCGCCGGCGGCGCGGCCATCGGCGCGGGCATGGGCGCCGTCGCCGGCCTCCTCATCGGCAACAATCCCGTCCAGCGCCGCAACGCGGCCCTGATCGGCGCCGGCGTCGGCGCGCTCGCCGGCGGCGCCATCGGCAACTACATGGACAACCAGGAAGCCGAACTGCGCGCGCAGCTCCAGGGCACCGGCGTCTCCGTCACGCGCAACGGCGACCGCATCATCCTCAACATGCCCTCGAACATCACCTTTGCGACCGACCAGGACCGGGTGATCCCGCCGTTCTACCCGACGCTCGATTCCGTCGCCATCGTGCTGCGCAAGTTCGACAAGACGCTGATCGACGTCGACGGCCACACCGATTCGGTCGGCAATGCCGGCTACAACCAGGACCTTTCCGAGCGCCGCGCCAATTCGGTCGCCAACTACCTCGCCTCGCGCGGCATCGACCCGCGGCGCATGTCGGCGATGGGCTACGGCCTGGAGCGCCCGATCGCCTCCAATGCCTCGGAAGCCGGCCGCGCGCAGAACCGCCGCGTCGAGATCTCCATTTCGCCGTTGCGCCAGGGTTAAGCCCCGGCCTTATCGCTGCAAATCTCCGAAGGGCCGTCCCGCGGCCCTTCGCACGACGGGCAAAGTCCCGAAAACCTCTCCTTCGTCATGCTCGGGCGTGCCCCGGGCTATCGAGGAAAATGCATCCTCTCCTCAAGTCCGAGGATGACGGCGTCGGGCGAAGCGAAGTTGCCTTCAGTCTGCAGGCCGTCCTACGGTCCTTCCCGGTCCGGCGCCCATTCCAGCCGCTTGTAGTCGAAGCCGTATTTGAGCGTCGGCTTGACGATCTCGAAATAGGGCGAGAGGTCGAAGTCGCGCGGCGTGTAGAGCGAATGGTGGCGGATGTGCAGGATCTCCTGCCGCGAATAGGTCGAGGTCGCCGCCGCGTGGCCGGGCGCGCGCGTCACGTCCGGCAGGATCGGGTAGCGGATCGCCTCGAAGGCTTCCGCGATCAGCGTCGAGCAGATCGCCCGCGTCGGATCGCCCGAGCCGAAGGCGATCATCCGGCGGCGCCAGCGCACCGGCACGGGCGGCGTCGGCAGGAAATAGCGCAGCATGTCCGTGATGTTCTTCATGTCATATTTCAGGCCGAGCCGCGAGACCATGAAGACGACGAGCGCGTCCCGGTCCTCCGGCGTCAGGCCGACGGGGCGGCAGATGCGCGTGTTGTAGGTGCGGTACTTGGTGAGCGGCACCGCGACGCAGCCTTCCCCCAGATTGACCTCGATGAGCTGCGGCCGCTCCGTGGCGGGCAGCGCCGCCTGGTCCAGCGTCACCGGCACCTCGTCGCCGACGAAGAGGGCCGCATGCGACCACGTCGATTGCGTCAGGTACTTGATCGCCGCCGAGACCTTCTGGTTGCCCTCGACGAGCAGCACGTCGCCCGGGCGCAGCGTGCGCGCCAGCGTTTCCGGATCGGACGGCGTATAGGGCTCATAGCCGGAGGTCTGGCTTTGCAGCCGGTCGGCGAGGCGGCGGCCGAGGCGGTCGAACAGCGTGTCGCGGCTTGCGGAAAGCGGCTTCAGTCCGGCGGTCACGTCATGTCCTTCGCAGTCTCGTGTCGCGCCACTCTAGCCTCACGCCGCGCGTCCTGTCGAGCTTGACCGAGACGCGGCGCATCCTATATTTAGAATAATTCTAAACTGGATCGTCACCGATGTTCTCCCGCCTCATCCGCCCCGGCAAACGCAGCCTCGAATCGCTCGGCGAGCAGGAAATCCTCGCCCTCGCCATCTCCTCCGAGGAGGACGACGGCCGTATCTATCTCGCCTATGCCGATGCATTGCGCGATGCCTATCCCCACTCCGCCCGCATCTTCGAGGACATGGCGGCGGAAGAGAGCCATCACCGCCAGATGCTGATCGACCGGCACATCGAGCGTTTCGGCGACCGTATTCCGCTGGTGCGGCGCGAACATGTGCGCGATTTCCCGGAGCGCAAGCCCGACTGGCTGATCCAGAACATGACGCTCGACGCGATCCGCGAGCAGGCCGAGGCCATGGAGGGGGCGGCGCACCGCTTCTACCTGACGGCCGCCGCGCGCACGCAGGACGCCCAGACGCGCAAGCTGCTGGGCGATCTTGTGTTGGCGGAGAAATCGCACGAATCGCTCGCCCACCGGCTCGGCGAGGAGCACACGCCGCAGGACGTGCGCGCGGAGGAGGACCAGACGGCGCGGCGGCAATTCGTGCTGACCTATGTGCAGCCCGGCCTTGCCGGCCTGATGGACGGCTCGGTCTCGACGCTCGCGCCGATCTTCGCCGCCGCCTTCGCCACGCAGGATACCTGGCAGACCTTCCTCGTCGGCCTCTCGGCATCGGTGGGCGCGGGCATCTCCATGGGCTTCACGGAAGCCGCCCATGACGACGGCAAGCTCTCCGGCCGCGGCTCGCCGGTGAAACGCGGCCTCGCCTCGGGCATCATGACGGCGCTCGGCGGCCTCGGCCACGCGCTGCCCTATCTCATCCCGAATTTCATGCTGGCGACGACCATTGCCGTCGTCGTCGTCTTCATCGAGCTCTGGGCCATCGCCTTCATCCAGAACCGCTACATGGAAACGCCGTTCTTCCGCGCCGTGATGCAGGTCGTCCTCGGCGGCAGCCTCGTTCTGGCGGCGGGGGTGCTGATCGGCAACGCGTGAGGGATGGGTGTTCTAGCGCCGCGTCGGACGGTTCATGTCCCGCACCACCCGGCGGAAGAGGACATAGACGCCGACCCCATGAAGGCGACCGGCAGGAGTTTGGCAGCAGCATCCATTTCGACCTCGATATCCTCCCAAGGAGGGAATGAAGGTCGCATCAACCAATCTGCTATGCGGGAAACGGTGGCAAATCGTTCACAAAACGGGGAGAGTGGTACCCGCGCCGGCATAGGCACGACCTCACTCCACCCACCGACGTCATTCTCGGGCTTGACCCGAGGATCCACCGTCCGCGACGTGCCGGTGGATGGATGCTCGGGTCAAGCCCGAGCATGACGGAGGAGAGGTCGTGGTTTGGTAGCAGTGAGGCGGGGCGTCACCGCCCCGTTCCCGCTTTCATCACGCCCGCAGCGTGCCGCCGGTGGTCTTCACCACATTGCCGACGATCTTGGCCGTCAGGGCCTCGAAGTCCTCGTCGGTCAGCGTCTTGTCGGTCGGCTGGAAGACGACCTCGATGGCGATGGACTTCCTGCCCTCGCCGACCGATGCGCCCTCGAACACGTCGAAGACGTTGACGGCCGCAATCAGCTTGCGGTCGGCGCCGCTCGCCGCGCGCACGATGGCGCCGGCTTCCACCGTCCTGTCGACCACGAAGGCGAAGTCGCGCTTGACCGCCTGGAAGGGCGAGAGGTCGAGCGCCGGCTTGGTGCGGGTCGCCTTCTTCTTCGGCTCCGGCATGGCGTCGACGAAGATCTCGAAGCCGCAAAGCGCGCCGGACACGTCGAGCGCGCCGAGCGCCTTCGGATGGAACTCGCCGAACGTGCCGAGAACGATCTTCGGACCCATCTTGATCGTGCCGGAGCGGCCCGGATGGTACCAGCCGGGTGCGCCCGGCTCTATCTGCACATTGCCCATCGGCAGGCCGCAGGCCTCGATCACGGCGAGCGCATCGGCCTTGGCGTCATAGACGTCGACCGGCTTGCCGCCGCCCTTGGCCGCGTTCGACCAGAGACGGCCGGAGCCCGAAAGCGAGGCCGTGCCGCGGCGAACGCCGCCGGCAACGCGGCGCTGGCCTTCCGGCCTGTCGTTCTCATAGGTGCCGGAGACTTCGAAGAGCGCGACGTCGCCATAGCCCTTGTCGGCATTGCGCTGGGCAGCCGCGAGAAGGCCCGGCAGCAGCGAGGGGCGCATGTCGGACATGTCGGCCGCGATCGGGTTCGACAGCGCCAGCGCGGCCGCGCCGCCGCCGAACAGTTCGGCATACGCCTTGGGGATGAAGGACCAGGTGACGGCCTCCATCATGCCGCGTGCGGCGAGCGCGCGCTTGGCAAGGCGCGTGCGGATCTGCAGCGTGGTGAGGATGCGGCCGTTGACGGTGCCGTGGCTTTCGAGCGGCGAGGGCTTGATGTTGTCGACGCCGTGGATGCGCATGATCTCCTCGACGAGATCCGCCTTGCCGTCCACGTCCGGCCGCCAGGAGGGAACCGCGACGGAGACGCGCTCGCCCGAGCCCGTGACCGTGAAGCCGAGGCGGGTCAGGATATTGGCGCTTTCGGCTTCCGAGACATCGAGGCCCGTCAGGCGCTTGACCTCCGAGAACGGGAAATCGACCACCTTGGCGGAAAAACCCTTGTAGCCGACGACGTCGGTCTTCGCCGGCACGCCGCCGCAGAGTTCCAGCACCAGTTCAGTCGCGCGCTCGAGGCCGGGCACCATGTATTCCGGGTCCACGCCGCGCTCGAAGCGGTAGCGCGCATCGGTGATGATGCCATGCGCGCGGCCGGTCTTGGCGATGTTCATCGGATCCCACAGCGCCGATTCGATCAGCACGTCGACGGTGTTTTCGTCGCAGCCCGAATGCTCGCCGCCCATGATGCCGCCGATGGATTCGACGCCGTTGTCGTCGGAAATGACGACGTTGGACGGGTTCAGCGTGTATTCGCGCGTATCGAGCGCCAGCACCGTCTCGCCCTCGGCGGCGCGGCGCACGACGAGGTCGCCCTTCACCTTCGCCGCGTCGAAGACGTGCAGCGGGCGGCCCTGGTCGAAGGTCATGTAGTTGGTGATATCGACGAGCGCGTTGATCGGGCGAAGGCCGATGGCCAGAAGCCGCTGCTGCATCCAGCGCGGGCTCGGGCCGTTCTTCACGCCGCGCACGAGGCGGAGTGCAAAGCCGGGGCAGAGATGATCGTCGCCGCCAAGCGCCAGCTTCACCTTGACCGGCGTCTCGCCTTCTACCTTGAAGGAGGGTGCCTTCGGGGTCTTCAGCGTGCCGAGGCCGGAGGCGGCGAGATCGCGGGCGATGCCGTAGATGCTCGTGCAGTCCGGACGGTTCGGCGTCAGGTTGATCTCGATGACCGGATCGTCGAGGCCGGCATAGGCGGCATAGCTCGTGCCGACCGGCGCGTCGGCCGGCAGATCGATGATGCCGTCGTGGTTGTCGGAGATTTCCAGTTCCTTCTCCGAGCACATCATGCCGCGGCTCTCGACGCCGCGGATGGTGCCGACGGCGAGCGTCACGTCGATGCCGGGCACATAGGTGCCGGGTGCGGCAAACGCGCCGACAAGGCCGGCGCGTGCATTCGGCGCGCCGCAGACGACCTGGATCGGCTCGCCCTTGCCGGTATCGACCATCAGCACGCGCAGCTTGTCGGCGTTCGGATGCTGTTCGGCAGAAACCACCTTGGCGATGACGAAGGGCCCGAAGGCCGCCTTGTCGTCGACATCTTCCACTTCAAGCCCGATCGCCGTCAGCTTCGCGCAGATTTCCTCCAGCGAGGCGTCGGTGTCGAGATGATCCTTCAGCCAGGAGAGCGTGAATTTCATGACAAATTTCTCCTTGGATGCCGGTTATGCGCTGAGGCCGCCGAACAGGGTCGGCATGTCGAGCGGGCGGAAGCCATAGTGGCTGAGCCAGCGGACGTCGGCGTTGAAGAAGTCGCGCAGATCAGGCATGCCGTATTTCAGCATGGCGATGCGGTCGAGGCCCATGCCCCAGGCAAAGCCCTGGTATTCGTCCGGGTCGAGACCGCCGGCGCGCAGCACGTTCGGATGGACCATGCCGCAGCCGAGGATCTCCATCCAGTCCGTTCCCTCGCCGAACTTGACGATCGGGCCCGACGAGCGGTCGCACTGGATGTCGACCTCGAAGGACGGCTCGGTGAAGGGGAAGAAGGACGGGCGGAAGCGCATGGTGACGCTGTCCACCTCGAAGAAGGCCTTGCAGAATTCTTCCAGCACCCATCGCATGTTGGCGACATTGGCCTTCTTGTCGACCACGAGGCCCTCGACCTGGTGGAACATCGGCGAGTGCGTCGCGTCCGAGTCCTGCCGGTAGGTCTTGCCGGGAATGATGATGCGGATCGGCGGCTTCTGCGCCTCCATAGTGCGCACCTGCACGGGCGAGGTATGCGTGCGCAGCACCTTGCGCGCGCCGTTCTCGTCGGCGGGGAAGAAGAATGTGTCGTGCATCTCGCGGGCCGGGTGGCCCTCGGGGAAGTTCAGCGCCGTGAAGTTGTAGTAGTCCGTCTCGACGTCAGGACCCTCGGCAATCGAGAAGCCCATGTCGCCGAAGATCGCCGTGATCTCGTCGACGATCTGGCTGATCGGGTGGATGCGGCCGCGCTCGGCGGGCGAGGAGCGCACCGGCAGGCTGACATCGACGGTCTCGGCCGCAAGGCGGGCCTCGATGGCGGCGTCGCGCAGCGCGCTCTTGCGCTCGGTGATGGCGTCGGTGACGCGTGTCTTCAGCGCGTTGATCGCCGCGCCGCGCGTCTGGCGCTCTTCCGGCGACATGGTGCCGAGCGTCTTCAAAAGTTCCGAGACGGAGCCCTTCTTGCCGAGCGCGCCGACGCGCACGGCTTCGATCGCCGCCTCGTCGGAGGCCGCCGCAACGTCGGAAAGGAGCTGCTGTTCCAAAGTATCGAGTTCAGTCATCTTTACCTGCTTTGCTTGCGTCGGCCGGGCGGGGAGGCAGAAGAGCCCCGGAGAGATAGCGGGTTGCGGCGAGGAAGCGTCGCAGATCACTACTCATGTGCACGCGCCCGATCAATCGGGTGAGCCACAAAAACTTGCCGAGGAACCGGAGCATCGCCTTCAGCTCCGTCTCGGCGGCAACGGGTGCGGCGGCGCGCCAGGCCGCATAGGCCCTCCCGGCGGTTTCTTCGCCGAAGGCGGCGCGGTCGACGAGCTGGAGGAAGAGGAGCAGCACGTCGCGCGCCTGCGCGGTGGGAAGCGGCATGGCGGCCTCCGGCTCCTCCTCGAAATCCATGAAGCCGATGCGGTTCCCGGAAAGGAAGAAATCCCGCGGATGCGGCCGTCCGTGGCAGAGGCCCTTCGCGTGGAGGGCGCCGAGATCGGCAGCGCAGGTGACGAGCAGCGCATCGTGCGCGGCCGGGTCGTCGTTCCGGAGCCGCGCAAGCCGCCCGTTTACGGTCTCGCCGGCATCGGAAAGCACCACGGCACCCTGCGACTGGTAGAGGACGCGCGGCACCGGGACGCCGTGTTCGCGGAAAACCGCCATGCGTCGCACCTCCCGCTCGATCATCGCCTCGCGGCCGAGCCGGGGCGAGGCGCGCAGGAAAGGCTGGCCGAGCAGGCGGGCGAAGACGTTCTGCGCCCGGGTCCAGACGATCGGCGGCTCCGTGCCGTAGCGCTTGATCCAGACGGCGCCGAAAGACATCTCCACGCGCTCGACGCGGTGCGCGCCGCGGGCGAGGACGACGAGAAGCGTCTCGATATCCTTGGCGGTCGCATCCGGGATGGTGTCGATCTGGGTCGGCCTGCCGTCCATGGGTCCTGGTTCCGAAATCAAACAAAAACCCGCACCGGTTCCCCGGCGCGGGTTTCACAACGAAGCGAAGATTTGTTGTGGGCGCCGGTTAGTTGACGGCGGTCTCAAACTCGTTCTTCGTGCCGGCGTCCTTGAGGTATTCCAGAGCCTTCTTGGCGGCTGCGACGAGCGCGCCGAAAGCTGCGGTCTCATGGATCGCCATGTCCGAAAGCACCTTGCGGTCGACTTCGATGCCAGCCTTGTTGAGGCCGTCGATGAAACGGCCATAGGTCAGGCCGTGCTCGCGGACGGCAGCGTTGATGCGCTGGATCCACAGAGCGCGGAAGTTGCGCTTGTTGACCTTGCGGTCGCGGTAGGCGAACTGCTTGGAACGATCAACCGCTGCCTTGGCGGCGCGGATGGTGTTCTTGCGGCGGCCGTAGAAGCCCTTGGCTGCCTTCAGCGTCTTCTTGTGCTTGGCGTGGGAAGTAACGCCGCGTTTTACACGTGCCATGTCATGATCTCCTTAAACGTATCAATTGCGCGAGAAGTCTCAGAGACCGTTCGGCAGGTAGTTCTTGATGACCTTCTTGCCATCGGGCTCGGCCAGCACCATGGTGCCGCGGGCGTCGCGAATGAACTTGTTGGTACGCTTGATCATGCCGTGGCGCTTGCCGGCAGCGGCAGCGACGACCTTGCCGGTCGCGGTGATCTTGAACCGCTTCTTGGCAGACGACTTCGTCTTCATCTTGGGCATTTTGCTACTCCATTCTTGTTGAATTCGAGACGGCTGACGAGGCGCGTCTCCAGCGTAAAGAACGGCCACGGCATGCCCTGCCGGACCGTTCGGACGGCGGCTTGTAACCGAAGTCCTCGAAAAGCGCAACCGGATTCCGCCAAACGCATGCATTCCGGCTGAAAATGGAAAAGCCGCCCCGGAAGGCGGCTTTATCCGTTTGGCGCAGGATCGCCAGGCACGGCGCTCACCGCGGGGCGAGCACCATCATCATCTGGCGGCCTTCGAGCTTCGGCTCGGCCTCGACCTTGGCGATGGCCACGGTGTCTTCCTTGACCTGCTGGAGCAGCTTCATGCCGAGTTCCTGGTGGGCCATCTCGCGGCCGCGGAACTTCAGGGTCACCTTGACCTTGTCGCCCTCGTCGAAGAACCGGTTCATCGCCTTCATCTTCACCTCATAGTCATGGGTGTCGATGTTCGGACGCATCTTGATTTCCTTGATCTCGACGATCTTCTGCTTCTTGCGCGCCTCGGCCGCCTTCTTCTGGTTGGCGTATTTCAGCTTGCCGAGGTCAAGAATCTTGCAGACGGGCGGTTCGGAGTTCGGTGAAATCTCCACGAGATCGAGGCCGGCTTCTTCAGCCATGCGGAGCGCCTGATCGGTGGGAACGATGCCGTGGTTGGTGCCTTCGGCGTCGATGAGCTGGATGCGGGGGATCCGGATTTCCTTGTTGGAACGCGGGCCGTCTTTGACGGGGGCTTCCGCTTTGAAGGGTCTGCGAATGGTCGTGTTCTCCTCGAACTGTTTCGACTGGTCTGAATCTGCGCGACGATCGGGCCGTTTTGCCGGAAATGCGGCATTTATCGGCAATGTGTTGATCACGCTTGCGAAGTCAATAGCATGTCGCGTGGAAAAAATCACCACCTGTCCTTGCGCGCGCGAATCTGGTCTAGCTCACGGCAAGGACGGGCGGCAGGCGGGTTTCGTGCCCGGGCGCTACGCGGGAGATAGGTATGGCGACCACGGACGGCAACGGCACGGCGGCGGATTTCATCGAGGTGGGCGAGGGTGGCGACGCGCGGCGGATCGCGCTGGCGCTCCAGCCGCCGGCACCCGGCAATGCGCTCGCCCACTTCGTCTGGCTCGGCGGCTACCGCTCCGACATGTCGGGCACCAAGGCGGTAGAGCTCGCCGGCCTCGCCGCCCGCCTCGGCACGGCCTGCGTGCGTTTCGACTATTCCGGCCACGGCGCCTCGGGCGGCGCCTTCACCGACGGCACGATCTCGCGCTGGCTGGAGGAGGCGCTCGCCGTCATCGACCATGCGGTAAAGACGCTCGGCTCGCGCCGCCTCGTGCTCGTCGGTTCCTCCATGGGTGGCTGGATCGCGCTGCGCGCCGTCGCCGCGCTTGCCGCGCGCAGGGACATCGAGGTCGCCGGCCTCGTCCTCATCGCCCCCCGCGCCGGACTTCACCTCGGAGCTGATCGAGCCGAACCTGACGGAGGCCGAACGCACGGCCCTTGCCGAGCGCGGCCGGTTCGAGGAACCGACGCCCTATGGCCCCGAACCGAACATCTATACGCTGAAGCTCATCGAGGACGGACGGCAGAACCGCGTGCTCGACGGCGTCATCGAGACCGGCTGCCCGGTGCATATCCTGCAAGGCATGGCCGACCCGGACGTGCCCTATGCGCACGCCGTGCGCCTGATGGAGCATCTTTCCGGCGACGACGTGGTGCTGACGATGATCCGCGACGGCGATCACCGGCTCTCGCGGCCGCAGGACATCGCCAAGATCCTCGAGGCGGCGGAGGCCTTCGCCCGCGGGCAATGAGGCCGGCGTGGCCGCCGGAGCACATCTTAACCATAATGCAGCATCGCCAATTCTGATGATTGACGAGACGGCCCTCTCACCGTTAACTCTTTGTTAACGATTAGGGGACGTTTCATGGCACGAATGATTGGTGCGAAGGCTGGGGCTGCGGCGGTTCTCGCACTCCTCGTTTCTTCTTCCTCGGCTTTCACGGCACCGGCATCGGCGCTCTCCATGAAGACGGGCGGCGTGACCTCGCAGCCGATCGGTCACTACGAGTTCTGCCAGACCCACAAGTCCGAATGCCGCCCCGGCGCGCGCACCGCGCCCGCAAGGGTGACGGCGTTCGGCTGGTCGGTGGTGCGCCAGGTCAACGCGCGCATCAACCACGACGTCACGCCGATGACCGACAAGGAAATCTACGGCAAGGACGAGGTCTGGGCCTATCCGGACGGCGCCGGCGACTGCGAGGATTTCGTGCTGCTGAAGCGCCGGACGCTGATGGAGAAGGGCTTTGCCGCCGGCGACCTCCTGATCACCGTCGTACGCAAGCCAGACGGCGAGGGCCATGCCGTGCTGACGCTGCGCACGACCGAGGGCGACTACGTCCTCGACAATCTCAACAACGACGTGAAGCTGTGGACCGAGACGCCCTACCGCTACCTGAAGCGCCAGGCCTCCTTCCACGCCGGCCGCTGGGTCTCGATCGAGAACGGCGATGCCGTCATGGTCTCGTCGGTCGGCCAGTAAGCGGGCCGCATCACGGATATGAAAAGGCCGCGGAGCGATCCGCGGCCTTTGTGTTTTGATGACCCTGCGCGCCCGCTGCCGTCATCCTCGGCCTTGTGCCGAGGATCTGCCAACGCGGCGGAAAATTGAACCGTTGCAGATGCTCGGGACAGGCCCGAGCATGACGGAGGAGAGGTATTCGACCCTTAAAGCAAAAAGGCCGCGGATCGCTCCACGGCCTTCGTCAACTGCAACAGGGAAGCCCCCCTATTCATCGCCCATCTTGAGCGCCGCGATGAAGGCTTCCTGCGGGATCTCCACCTTGCCGAACTGGCGCATGCGCTTCTTGCCGGCCTTCTGCTTGTCGAGCAGCTTGCGCTTGCGGGTGGCGTCGCCCCCGTAGCACTTGGCGGTCACGTCCTTGCGCAGCGCCGAGATGGTCTCGCGGGCGATCACGTTGCCGCCGATGGCGGCCTGGATCGGGATCTTGAACATGTGCTTGGGGATCAGCTCCTTGAGCTTCTCGCACATGTCGCGGCCGCGCTTTTCGGCGGCCATGCGGTGCACCATCATGGAGAGCGCATCGACCGGCTCGCCGTTCACCAGGATCGACATCTTTACGAGATGCCCTTCCTTGTGGTCGGTGATCTGGTAGTCGAAGGAGGCGTAGCCCTTGGAGATCGACTTCAGGCGATCGTAGAAGTCGAAGACGACTTCGTTGAGCGGCAGGTCGTAGGTCAGCATGGCGCGCGTGCCGACATAGGTGAGTTCCACCTGGATGCCGCGCCGGTCCTGGCAGAGCTTCAGGATGCCGCCGAGATAATCGTCCGGCGTCAGGATCGTCGCGCGGATCCAGGGCTCGTGGATTTCCGAGATCTTCACGACGTCGGGCATGTCGGCCGGGTTGTGCAGCTCGCGCTCCGTGCCGTCGGTCATGAAGAGCTTGTAGACGACCGACGGCGCGGTCGCGATCAGGTCGAGGTCGAATTCGCGCTCCAGGCGCTCCTGGATGATTTCCAGATGCAGGAGGCCGAGGAAGCCGCAGCGGAAGCCGAAGCCGAGGGCGGCGGAGCTTTCCATTTCGAAGGAGAACGAGGCGTCGTTGAGGCGCAGCTTGCCCATGGCCGAGCGCAGGTCCTCGAAATCGGCGGCATCGACCGGGAAGAGGCCGCAGAAGACGACCGGCTGGGCCGGCTTGAAGCCCGGCAGGGCCTTTGCCGTCGGGCGTTTGTCCTCGGTGATGGTGTCTCCGACGCGGGTATCGGCGACTTCCTTGATCGAGGCGGTGATGAAGCCGATCTCGCCAGGGCCGAGGCTGTCCATCGCCACCATCTTCGGCGTCAGCACGCCGACGCGCTCGACGGTGTATTTCGCATCCGTGCCCATCATGCGCACGGTCTGGCCCTTGGAGAGCCGGCCCTCGATGACGCGCACGAGAACCATGACGCCGAGATAGGTGTCGTACCAGCTATCGACCAGCAGCGCCTTCAGCGGCGCCTTCTCGCCGCCCTCGCTCTTCGGCGCGGGCAGGCGCTTGACGATGGCTTCCAGCACGTCGGGAATGCCGAGGCCCGTCTTGGCCGAGATCAGCACGGCGTCGGAGGCGTCGATGCCGATCACCTCCTCGATCTGCTCCCTGATGCGGTCGGGCTCGGCTGCGGGAAGGTCGATCTTGTTGAGGACGGTGACGAGCTCGTGGTTGTTGTCGATCGCCTGGTAGACGTTGGCGAGCGTCTGGGCTTCCACGCCCTGGCTGGCGTCGACGACCAGCAGCGAGCCCTCGCAGGCCGACAGCGAGCGCGAGACCTCGTAGGCGAAGTCGACATGGCCGGGCGTGTCGATGAGGTTCAGCACATAGGTCTCGCCGTCGTTCGCCTTGTAGTGCAGGCGCACGGTCTGGGCCTTGATGGTAATGCCGCGCTCGCGCTCGATGTCCATGTTGTCGAGGACCTGTTCCGACATCTCGCGGTCGGCCAGGCCGCCGGTCGACTGGATCAGCCGGTCGGCCAGCGTCGACTTGCCGTGGTCGATATGGGCGACGATCGAGAAATTGCGGATATGGTCGAGGGGCGTCGAATTGTTGGTGCTCATGCGCGCCATATAGCAGCGGCGCAGATTCCCGCAAAGCGGTAAATGAAGAGTTTCTCCGCCGCAAGCGCCGCTATTCCGGGGCTTTCTCGCCTTCCACCAGCGCACCGGCATTGGGCACCTGCGCGCTCAGCAGCTCGAAGGTTTCCCGCGCGCCGGACGGCACGGTCTCGCGCAGCCTCAGCCGGTGGGCGACGAAGGCGGCATAGGCGAGCGCGACGCCCATCGCGGCATAGATGAAGGTCTGCGGCCCGAAGACGGGCGTCAGCGCCGTCACGCCGAGCGGAACGAGGGTCGCCGAGGTCGACCAGGCGACGAGCAGCGTCGAGGCGAGCGGCACGAAATCCTCCGGATCCGTGCGGTCGTTGGCATGGGCGTTGGCGATGGAATAGACGCTTTCGACCGCGCCGGCCCACAGCGCGAAGACGATCATCAGCACGGTGAAGGCGGAGAAGGAAACGAAGAGCGCGGCGATGGCCGCGCCTGTTATCAGCAGGCAGGTGATGACCAGCACGACGCGCCGGTCGATCCGGTCGGAGAGCGTGCCGAGCGGATACTGCACGAAGATCAGGCCGAACTGCATGACGAACATCAGGAGCGCCACGTCGGCCTGCCCGACATTGTTGGTGGCGGCGTAGATCGGCGTGAAGCCCTGCACGACCATCGAGAGCCCGCCCGAGGCGAGGACGCCGATGAGGGCGACCGGCGAATTGCGCCAGGCCATGGAAAAGTCGAGGCTGACGCTCGCGGGCGCCGGCGGCGTCGGCAGCCGGGTGAGGCCGATCGGCAGCAGCGCGACGGTGGTCACGAAGATGGTGACGAGCGGGGCGAGGTTGCCGTCGGCCGGCATGCGGCCGAAGATCCAGGCGCCGACGCCGAGCCCCAGCACATAGGCCATGTAGAAGAACGACATGGCCTTGCCGCGCCAGCGGTTGTCGGCCGCGTGGTTCAGCCAGCTCTGGGCGATGATGAAGTTGCAGTTGCCGGCGATGCCGTAGATGCCGCGCGCCAGCACCCAGACGATCGGGTGCATGCCGAGCGCGACGAGGAAGGCGGCGATGATGACGAGCGCCAGCGAGCAGGAGAAGGCGCGCGCATGGCCGACGCGGCGGATGACGGGGCCGGCGATGACGCAGCCGATCAGCCCGCCGAAGGCGATGGCCGTGACGGCCGCGCCGGGCGTCCACGACGGGGCATCGGCGCGCGAAAGCACATAGGGCACATAGGCGAGCATGATGCCGTTGCCGATGGCGACGAAGGTCATCGAGACGACGATGGCCGTGATGGAAAAGAGCGACGATGCCCGCTGCGTCTCATCCCTCATGTGCCTGCCCCTCCACCTGCCTCGGCGCCACCATATCGATTTCCCCGATGTCGCATTGTCGCCGGAGCGGCATGGCCGGGAATTATTTTGGGATGAGGTCATGCCGGTTGACTCTACTATGAGAGATGGATATTCCACAATAATGGAAAACGAAGCGGATCCCCTGGAAAGCGCCATCGGCGAGCGGTTGAGGCTGCTCAGGACGGCGCGCAACCAGACGCTCGACGATCTCGCCGGAGCCTCGGGCGTCAGCCGGGCGATGATCTCGCGCATCGAGCGGGGGGAGGCCAGTCCGACCGCGCAACTGCTCTCCCGCCTCTGCGCGGCGCTGGACCTGACGCTGTCGGCCTTCTTCGCCTTTTCCGGCGGCAAGGGCGATCCGCTGTCGCGGCGCGCGGCGCAGCCCGTCTGGCGCGATCCGGAAACCGGCTACCAGCGCCGCGCCGTCTCGGCGCCCGACACCGCCTCGCGCGTCGAGGTGATCGAGGTGGAGTTCCCCGCCGGCGCCCGCATCGCCTATCCGCCCGAAACGGCCAGGACCGGCATGACGCAACATGTCTGGCTGTTCTCCGGCGCGCTGCGCATGACGGTCGGCGGAACCGTGCACGATCTCCGGCCCGGCGACTGCCTCTACATGAGCATCACCGAGGGCCATGTCTTCGAAAATCCCGGCGACGAGCCGGCGCATTATGCCGTGGTTCTCGACCGCGGCCGTTCCTGATGTAAGAGGATGGCATGGGCGACATCAAGCTGCTCGATGAGGCCGGGGCGCGCGCCCGTATCGGCGAACTTGCGGACGTGCTGGCCGACTGCGTGACGGGCGGCGCTTCCGTCGGCTTCATGGCGCCCTATGGGCCGGCCGATGCGGTGCCCTTCTGGGAGGGCGTTGCGGCGGCCGTCGGCGACGGCGCGACGCTGCTCTTTGCCGCCGAGCGCGGCGGCCGCATCGTCGGCACGGTGCAGGTCGGCATCTGCCAGATGCCGAACCAGCCGCACCGGGCGGATGTGAAGAAGCTGCTCGTCATGGAGAGCGAGCGCGGCCGGGGCCTTGCCCGCGCGCTGATGACGGCCGCCGAAGCGGAGGCGGGCCGGCACGGCAAGACGCTGCTGGTGCTCGACACCGCCACCGGCAGCCCCGCCGAAACGGTCTACGAACGCCTCGGCTGGCAGCGCGTCGGGGTCATTCCCGACTACGCGCTCTATCCGGACGGGCGCTTCTGCGCGACGACGCTCTTCTACAAGCGGATCGGCGCCGATGTTCGAGGATGATGCGAAGAGAAATGTTTGGCGATCGATTTACCGGTACCGCGTGCCGCGCCGCCGGCCAGGATTGGAAACCACGCCTCCCCATCGCCATCCTCGGGCTTGACCCGAGGATGCACGCGGCAGGTACCGGCGCGGCAGGCGTCACACCGCCTCCCAGCCGTCCTTCTCGCTCGCGCGATAGATGGCGTCGATGACCTTCTGGTTGTTCACCGAGCTTTCCAGCGTCACGACCTCCTCCTTCTCGCCGCGCGCGGCCCGGCTGAAGGCCTCGACCTCGCGCCGGTACTGCCGGGCGTCCTGGAAACGGAAGATCTGGCTCTCGCCGTGGTTCTGGTTGGTGAGCTCGACCTCCTCCGCGCCGTAGCGGTCGGCATTGAAAGGCGACTTCACCTCGATGAAGCCCTTGTCGCCGTGGAACACCATGATCTGCCGCTGGGCGAGCTGGGTGGAGATGTAGAAGGACAGTTCGAAATCGCCGAAATCGGCGCGCACGCTCGAATAGATATCGGTGCCGAACTCCGGGTCGCGGTCGGTGCTGGCCTGCACGCGGACCGGCTCCTTGCCGGTGGAAAAGCGCGTGGTGATCGTCGGGTAGACGCCGATGTCAGGCAGCCCGCCGCCGCCGAGTTCCGGGACGTTGCGCATGTTGCCGGGGTCGCGGTTGAAATAGGTGAAGGCGCCCTGCACATGGCGCAGCCTGCCGATCGCGCCCTCGGCAAGGAGCGCGCGCACCTTCCGCCACACGGGGCTGTAGGTCACCATGTAGGCCTCGGAGATCAGCACCTTGTTGCGGTCGCGCGCCGTGATCAGCGCGGCGATCTCCCCGGCATTCAGCGCGATCGGCTTCTCGCAGAGCACATGCTTGCCGGCATCCGCCGCCTTGATCGACCATTCGACATGCTGGGAGGTTGGCAGCGGAATGTAGACCGCGTCGATCGTATCGGAGGCGAGCATCTCCTCGTAGGAGCCGAAGGCGTGCGGGGCGGAGAAGCGGTCCGCCATGGCGCGGGCCTTGGCATGATCGCGGCTGGCAACGGCGGTGACGACACAGTTCTCGGCGTCCTGGATGGCCGGCACGACAAGCTCGCGGCCGATCTTGGCCGTCGACAGGATTCCGAAACGCAGCATGATGATCTCTCCCTGATTGCGCGGAAAGACTAGTCCCGAGGTACGTCCCTCGCAAGCGACGGCGCCGCAAAAAACCAAGGGAACCGCGTGCAAAGAGCCGGGCCGCGTCCTATGGTGCGAAAACCCTTTTCAGCACGAACCCCTTGGAGGATCCCATGCAGTTTCGCTCTCTCGGCAAGACCGGCCTTTCCATCGCTCCGCTCGTTTTCGGCGGCAACGTCTTCGGCTGGACGGCCGACGAGAAGACCTCCTTCGATCTCCTCGATGCCTTCACCGGCGCCGGCTTCAACGCCATCGACACGGCGGACGTCTATTCCCGCTGGGTGCCGGGCAACGAGGGCGGCGAGTCCGAGACGATCATCGGCAAGTGGCTGAAGCGCTCCGCCATTGCCCGCGACAAGGTGGTGATCGTCACCAAGGTCGGCTCCGACATGGGCCAGGGCCGGCGCGACCTGCGCAAATCGTGGATCGTCGAGGCCGTCGAGGCCTCCCTGAAGCGGCTGCAGACCGACCATATCGATCTCTATCTCTCCCATTGGCCGGACGCCGACACGCCTTACGAGGAGACGCTGGAAGCCCATGCCGGCCTCGTGAAGGCCGGCAAGGTGCGCGCCTTCGGCGCCTCGAACCTCGATGCGGGCCAGTTGCAGGCCTCCTTCGAGGCCGCCGACAAGGCGGGGCTGCCGCGCTACGCCGTGCTCCAGCCGGAATACAACCTCTATGACCGCGGCAGCTTCGAGGGCGCGCTCGCCGATCTCTGCCGCAGGGAGGATATCGGCGTCATCACCTATTACAGCCTTGCCTCCGGCTTCCTCACCGGCAAGTACCGCTCGAAGGCCGACACCGAGGGCAGGGCGCGCGGCGAGGGCGTCGCGCACTATCTCGACGACAAGGGCCGGCGCATCCTCTCGGCGCTCGACCAAGTCGCTGCCGAGACCGGCGCGAAGCCGGCGGAAATCGCGCTCGCCTGGCTGATGGCCAAGCCCGCCGTCACCGCGCCGATCGCCAGCGCCACGAGCCTTGGCCAGCTCCAGAGCCTGACGAAGGCCGCCGGCCTTTCGCTCTCCGCGGGGCAGATGGCGCTGCTCGACAGAGCGGGGGCATGACGGTGGCCCTCGTCATCCGCGATGCGGTCGAAGGCGACGAGGCGGCCTGGAGGACGCTCTGGGCCGGCTACCTCGCCTTCTACGAGACCGAGGTGCCGGAGGAGGTGACGGCCTTCACCTGGGCGCGCGTGCTCGATCCCGGCTCGCGCGTCTCGATGCGCGTTGCTGAGGAGGATGGCAGGGTGCTGGGCTTTGCCATCCACCACTATCACGATTCCACCTGGGGCATCGCGCCGGAAGGCTATCTCGAAGACCTCTTCGTCGACGATGCGACGCGCGGCAGGGGCGTCGGGCGGGCGCTGATCGACGACCTGGTCGCCATTTCGAAGCGCCACGGCTGGCGCGGCATCTACTGGCACACCAGCCACGACAACGAGCGGGCGAGAAAACTCTACGACAGCTATGTCGAGACCGACGGGCACATCCGCTACCGGCTTCAGACCTGACCGCGGTAACGGAAGAAATCCACGAAGGCGCGCAGCGCCGGGCGCATCTGCCGGCGCGTGGGATAGTAGATCGAAAAGCCGTCGAAGGGCGGGCACCAGTCCTCCAGCACCGGGACGAGCCGGCCCGCCGCGATGTCCTCCTCGACGCGCTGGTCGAAGATGTAGGCGAGGCCCGCGCCATCCATCGCCGCCGCCCGCATCAGCCGCTGGTCCGAGACGATGAGCGGCCCGTCGACGTCGACGGTCACCTGGCGCCCGTCCCTTTCCAGCTCCCAGCGATAGAGGCGACCGCTGGAAAAGCGGCGGCGGATGCAGCGGTGCTGCATGAGGTCGCGCGGCTGGAGCGGCTTGGGGTGCTTTTCGAAATAGGCGGGCGCGCCGACGATGAGGCCCCGCCAGGGACCGCTGACGCGGACCGCGACCATGTCCGCCTCCAGGTGTTCGCCGAGCCGCAGGCCCGCATCGAAGCCCTTCTCGACGATGTCCTCGAAGCGGTCGTCGGTTCGAAGCTCCAGCTCTATGTCGGGATAGGCGAGAAGGAAGGCGCCGAGCCGCGGCATCACGATGTCCTCCGCCGCGATCAGCGGCATGGTGACCCTCAGCGGCCCGGCGGGCCGGCCCTGCCGGTCGGAAAGCGTTTCCATGACATTGCCGATGTCGGACAGCGCGGGGGCGAGCGTGTCGAGCAGCAGCCGGCCTTCTTCCGTCGGCGCGACGGAGCGGGTGGTGCGGGCGAGGAGCCGCACGCCGAGGCTCGCCTCCAGCGCCGAGACGGCATGGCTGACGGCGGACGGCGCGATGGCGAGTTCGGCGGCGGCCTTGCGGAAGGAACGCGTCTCCGCGACGACGGCGAGCACGGCGAGTTGCGAGAGCTGGGTGCGGTTCATTGTTCGAACAGATAGAACAAGCCGTTGGCTTTTGCAGTAATTTTCAGGCCAAGCGCGATATTCTAGTGTGTTCCTTGCCGGGGATGACGGCGAAGCGGCCGCCGGCCGGCACGCCCATCGCCCCGGCCTTCAGAAAGGATTTCGCCATGAAACACAGACAACTCGGCAGCCTCGACGTCTCCGCCCTCGGCCTCGGCTGCATGGGCATGAGCCATGCCTACGGCCCTTCGGGCGACGAGGCCGCGGCGATCAGGACATTGCACCGCGCCGTCGATCTCGGCGTCACCCTGTTCGATACGGCCGAGGTCTACGGCCCCTACCGCAACGAGATCCTCGTCGGCAAGGCGCTGAAGCCGGTGCGCGACAAGGTGGTGATCGCCACGAAGTTCGGCTTCCGCATCGACGACACGAAGCCCTCCGCCGAGATGATCACGGGCACGGACAGCCGGCCGGAAAACGTCAGGGCCGTCGCCGAGGCGTCGCTGAAGCGGCTCGGGGTCGAGGTGATCGACCTCTACTACCAGCACCGCGTCGATCCTGCCGTGCCGATCGAGGAGACGGTGGGCGCCATGGCGGAGCTGGTGCGCGCAGGCAAGGTGAGGGCGCTCGGCCTGTCGGAAGCCGGCGCCGAGACGATCCGCAGGGCCCATGCCGTGCACCCGATCGCCGCCGTGCAGAGCGAGTATTCGCTGTGGACCCGCGATCCCGAGGAAAACGGCGTTCTCGAAACCTGCCGGGAGCTCGCCATCGGCTTCGTGCCGTTCAGCCCGCTCGGCCGCGGCGCGCTCACCGGTGCGCTGAAGACGCTCGACGGCCTCTCGGCCGACGATTTCCGCCGCTCGCTGCCGCGCTTCGAGGCCGGGAATTTCGAAGCCAACCTGGCGCTCGTGACGCTCCTGGAGGAGATGGCGAAGCAAAAAGGCGTGGCGCCGGCGCAGCTCGCGCTCGCCTGGGTGCTGGCGCAGGGCGATTTCATCGTGCCGATCCCCGGGGCCAGCAAGGTGCCGCATCTGGAGCAGAACGTCGCTGCCGCCGGCGTGGCCCTGACGGCGGGGGAGGCCGCGCAGCTCGGCGATCTGCTGTCGCCGGCAAGGGTGGCGGGCGGGCGCTATTCGCAGCGCATGGCCTCGATGGCGAACCGGTAGGGAAGCGGGGCTCAGTCCCGCCTGATCGTGGCGAGGACCTCCCAGAGGTCCGCGCCCGTTTCGAACGCCGCGGCATTGGCGCGAAAGCCGATCCCCGCCGAAACGAGGTCGAGCATATCAGGCGCGGGCGGGCCCGCCGTCGGGGAGGCATTGGCGATGCTCTGCGCCGCCTTCTCCACGCGTGCCGTTTCGCTCGCCATGCCCTGGCGGGCGGTGTTCATGATGCCGGCTATCTGCATTGCAGGCCCCCGTTGTTCTCCCCGTCTCCTACAGCACGGCCCTTTCGATTGCGTGAACGGCAGGCCGGCCGCCCCGTACCGGAATAGCACAGGGCGCCGGCTCGGTTCAGCCCGCGTCGTAAAGGTGCTGCCCCGCCAGCAGCGCGTCGTCCAGCCGGCCGGCCTCGGGGAAGAGGGACAGCGTTTCCGGCCTGCCGACGCCCGGCACCAGCCGGTGGCAGGGCTCCACCGCGCCGAGCACGGTCGTGACGGGAATGACGCCCGCCCAGATGGGCAGCGCGAAATCCTCCTCGTCGTCGCCGACGCCCTTGGCGCGCACCTTGGCGGCCGCCTCGTCGATCGGCATGGCGACGATCGTCGTGGCCTTCGCCTCCTGCGGGGTAATGGGGCGCAGCAGCGCGCTGCGGCCCGGATAGAAACGGTCGACGACGTCGCGCATCGCCTCGATCTTCTCGTCCGGGTCCTCGACGAGCCGCGCCGTGCCGAAGCACATGGCCGAGCGGTAGTTGGCCGAGTGGTTGAAGCCGGACCGTGCGAGCACCAGCCCGTCGAGATGGGCGACGGTGAGACAGGCGGGCGTGCCGGCCTTCAGGTGCCGCAACATGCGGCTGGCGGAGGAGCCGTGCCAGTAGAGCGTGTCGCCCTTGCGCCAGAACAGGGTGGGCGTCGCATAGGGCTGGCCGTCGATGACATAGGCGACATGACACAGCATGGCCGCATCCAGGATGGCGTGCACGGCGGCGCGGTCGTAGCTGCCGCGCTCGTGCATGCGCTTGACGCGGTTGCGCGGGGTGACGGGGTAGGCTGTTTCGGTCTCGGCGGTCATTCTGGTCTTGCCTTTCGGGGAACGGGGCGTCAGGGTGCGCCATGGCATTGGATCGAAAAAGCACCAATTCGAAGGGAAATTCACGGACCAATCCGCCGGACTGGTCAGCGCTCGTCCCCGTCCTGCCGGCCACAGGTCGGCGCACGCCGGCGCTCTACCGGGAACTGCGGCGGCTGATCGAGGCCGGCGACATCGCGCCCGGCAGCAAGCTGCCGCCCTCGCGGGATCTGGCGCGGCGTCTGCGGACCGCGCGCGGCAGCGTGGTTGCCGCCTTCGAGATGCTGATCGCGGAGGGCTATGCGGTTGCCCGCACCGGCGCGGGCACCTTCGTCGCCGACCGGGTGCCGAACATGCGGCCGGCCGCTCCCGTGGAGACGGCGGCGGCCGAACCGGCAATGCCGCTTCCCGGGACACTCGGTGTCGCCATGGCCGACGCGCGCACGCTCAATCTCTTCCGCACCCTGCTTTCGCGCCATCTCGTCCGGCCCGGCCCGGAGCATTTCCAGTACGGCGATCCGCGCGGCGGGGCCGCGCTGCGCCAGGCCGTCGCCGCCTATCTCCGGCAGGCGCGCGGTGTGCGCTGCGAGGCGCGCTCCATCGTCATCACGACGGGCACGCAGCAGGGCATCGACCTCGTCATCCGCAGCGTGCTGTCGCCGGGCGAGCGGGTGATGCTGGAGGATCCGTGCTATCCCAGCGCCCGCGCCGCCTTCGCCGGCAACGGACTCGACCTTGCCGGCCTTGCGGTCGATGCGGAGGGCGCCGACATCGGCTTGGCGGTGCCGGGCGCCCGCGCGGTCTACGTGACCCCCTCGCACCAGTTCCCGCTCGGCGTGACGATGAGCATGCGCCGCCGCCTCGCCCTCATCGACTGGGCGCGGGAAACGGGCGGCTGGATCATCGAGGACGATTACGACAGCGAGTTCCGCTTCGCCGGCCCGCCGCTCGCCGCCATGCAGGGCATGGACGACAGCAGCCGCGTCATCTACCTCGGCACCTTCTCGAAGGTGCTCTTTCCCGGCCTCAGGCTCGGCTATGCCGTCATTCCCGATCCGCTCCTGGAGACGGTGGTGGCGCTGCGCGGCCGCAGCGACCGCAGCCCGCCGACGCTGGCCGAGGCGGCGCTGACCGACCTCATCCGCGAGGGTCACTTCGCCGCCCATCTGCGCCGCGCCCGGCGTAAGGCGCAGGCCGCGCGCGACGCGCTGGTTGCTGGGCTCGCCTCGGCACCGGGCCTTTCGGTCGACGTTCCCGATCAGGGCCTGCACCTCGTCGCCCGCCTGCCGGCGCGGCTGGAAGATGTCGAGGCCGTCGAGATCGCCCGCAAAGCCGGGCTCGGCGCGCGCGCCCTGTCGTCGATGGCCGTCACCAACCCGCCCCGGCAGGGCCTTGTGATCGGCTTTTCCGGCTTCCCGCCGGAGGTCCTTCATGCGGCCGCGACGCGCTTTGCGGCCGCCATCGGCTAGAGCATTTCCAGCCGGAGCGGGATCGCTTCGGCGCCGGATAATGCGATAAAAACAAAATGCTCTAGGTCTGCGGGATCGTCGCCACCCAGGCGCGGGCGAGCGCAAGGCCGGTGGCGTCGGCGCGCGGGCCGTTCTCGGCGGCAAGGGCCGCGCGCCGCTCGTACCATTCGGGGGCCGTGCCGGCGATCTGGTCCGGGAAGGTCGCCACCCATTCGTCGACCACCTGCCGGCTCGCCTCGAAATGGAACTGCGTGCCGTAGACGGCGCGGCCGATACGGAAGGCCTGGTTTTCCGCGGTGCCGTTGGTGGCGAGCCGCACCGCGCCCTCCGGCAGCGAGAAGGTGTCACTGTGCCACTGGAAGATCGGGAAGCTGGCCGGGGCGGCCGACAGCACCGGATCGCTCGCGCCCTCCGTCGTCAGCGCCACGCTGCACCAGCCGAATTCGGGGGCGGTGCCGATATGGTTCCGGGCGCCATAGGTCCGCGCCAGAAGCTGGCTGCCGAGACAGACGCCGAGCACCGACTTGTCCGCATCGCCGAAGCGGCGCATCAGCGCGGCGAGCGCCGGCAGGTAGCCATGGCTTTCGTCGTCCAGCGCGTTCTGCGGCCCGCCCATGACGACGATCGCGTCATGGCCCGTCTCGTCCGCGGGCAGGGCATCGCCGGCATGGGGCCGGCAGATGTCGAGGTCCGCGCCCGCCTCTTCGAGCGCGACGCCGATCTGCCCGAGCAGCGTCACCTTGTCGTTCTCGACCACCAGAACCCGCATGCGATACTCCCGCTTCTAATACCGCGCGACACAACCACGGCGCATCGCCCGGTTCAAGTGCCCCGGCAACGCTCAGGGATGGATCACGCCCTTGCGCAGGATGACATTCGCATAAAGCCGCCGCTCGCCGGTCTGTACGAGCGTGTGGGCGGCGCGCACCCGGTCGTAGAAATCGGCGCCGACGAGCGGCACAACGGTGCGTTCCGGCTCGTGCCGGGCGCAGCAGTCGATGATCTCGCGATGCACGGGTTCCAGCCGGTCGCGCTCCTGCCGGTAGGTGGAGCGGAAGATCGCCTCCTCGACGAAATCGTCGACGGGCAGCACCGAAAGCACGGCGTCCAGCGCGGGAATGAGCGCCACGCCGTCGAGCCGGACCAGCCGGCGGGCATGTTCGACACCCGGATAGTTGCCGTCGACGAGGGCGATCTCGTCGCCGTGGCCCATGGCGCGCAGCGTCGCGAGCAGGTCCGGGCTCAGGATGGGGTCGATACCTTTCAGCATTTCAGGCAAGCTCCTTGAAGAGGACGTTCTGGTCGGGAAGATAGCGGGAGAAGAGCGGCAGGCTCGCCCCGCCGATCGAGCGGGCATGGCTGCCGACGGCGCCCGCGACGATTTCCGGCAGCGTCACGCCTTGGAGGTCGAGCCGGGCGACGGCGGCCTGCGTCGCCGCGACCACCCGCTCGCGCATCCAGGCTGGAAAGCCGCCGTCGATGATCACGGCGGAAAAGTCGATGACGGACGCCGAGGCGACGACCGCCTGGGCGAGGGCGGCGGCCGTATCCTCGATCCAGATGTCGAGCGGCGCGCCGAAATCGACCCACTCGTCGGGCGAATACCAGAGCGGCTCCGGGTCGATCCCGTGTTCGCGCAGCAGGTTTTCCAGCCGGTAGATGGAGGCGATCTTCAGGAGCTGCACCGTCCCGCCGTCGCGGCCCTGCACGGGCAGCGGGCCGATCGCGCCGGCCGTGCCGGTGCGGCCGGTGAAGAGCGCCGAGTTCAGCACCACGCCGCCGCCGATGAAGGAGCCGATGAAGAGATAGAGGAAATCGGGATATTGCGGGCCGAGGCCGAAGACGAGCTCGGCCGCGCACGCGCTCGTCGCATCGTTCTGCAGCACGACGGGATAGGGCACGCGCCGGGCGATCTCCGCCTCCAGGTCGACGCCGCGCCACTGGTCCATGTCGGCCTGCGGCGCGCCCACTTCGCTCGCCCAGCTCCACAGCTCGAAGGGCGTGGCGACGCCGAAGCCGGCGATGCGGGCGCGCTCCTCCGGCGTGATCGCCGCCTCCAGCTCGGCCAACCCCTCCTCGACGAAGGCGAGCAGCGGGCCGGGCATGGGATAGGCGAAGGTGCGCCGCACCCGTCGGCGGATGCCGCCGACGAAATCCATCATCACGATGTCGGCGCTGCGGCGGCCGATCTTCAGCCCGAAGGAATAGACGGCGTCGGGATTGAGCAGCATGGGCACCGAGGGTTGGCCGACCTTGCCGCGCATCGGCGTGCCGCGCATCAGCAGCCCCTCGGCCTCGAGCGCCCGCATGATGACGGTGACGGTCTGGGCGGAAAGCCCGCTGCGCCGGGCGATCTCCGCCTTGGAAAGGCTGCCGTGCCGGCGCACCAGCGACATGACCAGGCGCTCGTTATAGGCGCGCACGCGCACCTGGTTGGCGCCCCCGGACGGGTCGAGGATCTCGGCCGGCGACGCGGATGCCGCCGCGGCGTTCTTTGTCATCGTCTCCTCCCATGCCGGTTGGGCGCAAATCGGCCTTCCGGTCCTCTTATCGGCTGGCGCTCCGCTCTTCCACCGGAAACGATGCCGCCGGGTTCTGGCCCGATCCTGCGGAGCATGCCACATCGGATTAATAATTCAATTCGATTTATTTATTGACACGCATTTCCTTTGATGCTCTCATCATGGCCGGAAGCAAGGTTGACCGGCGGAGGAGCCCCCGGCCCCTGCGACCGGACGGTCCCGCAAGTGGGGCGCGTCCCGTTTCGTCCTTGGGAGGATACCATGAAGAAGACGATGATTTCCGCCGCTCTCGGCGCGCTTGCGCTCGGCGTCGCCTTTGCCGCGCCGGCCTCTGCCGCCGATGTCGGCGCCTGCCTGATCACCAAGACCGACACCAATCCCTTCTTCGTCAAGATGAAGGAAGGCGCCGAGGCGAAGGCCAAGGAACTCGGCGTCACGCTGAAATCCTACGCCGGCAAGATCGACGGCGACTCGGAAAGCCAGGTCGCGGCCATCGAGACCTGCATCGCCGATGGCGCCAAGGGCATCCTGATCACCGCCTCCGACACCAAGGGCATCGTTCCCTCCGTGCAGAAGGCGCGTGACGCGGGCCTCCTCGTCATCGCCCTCGACACGCCGCTCGAGCCGATCGATGCCGCCGACATGACCTTTGCCACCGACAACCTGCTGGCCGGCGAGCTGATCGGCAAGTGGGCCGCCGCCACGCTCGGCGATGCCGCCAAGGATGCCAGGGTCGCCTTCCTCGACCTGACGCCCTCCCAGCCGTCGGTCGACGTGCTGCGCGACCAGGGCTTCATGAAGGGCTTTGGCATCGACGTGAAGGACATCAACAAGATCGGCGACGAGGACGATCCGCGCATCGTCGGCCACGACATCACCAACGGCAACGAGGAAGGCGGCCGCACCGCCATGGAAAACCTCCTGCAGAAGGATCCGTCCATCAACGTCGTGCACACGATCAACGAACCGGCCGCCGCCGGCGCCTATGAGGCGCTGAAGGCCGTCGGCAAGGAAAAGGACGTGCTGATCGTCTCGGTCGACGGCGGTTGCCCGGGCGTGCAGAACGTCATCGACGGCGTCATCGGCGCGACCTCGCAGCAGTACCCGCTGATGATGGCCGCCCTCGGCATCGAGGCGATCAAGACCTTCGCCGACACCGGCGAGAAGCCGAAGGCGACCGAAGGCAAGGACTTCTTCGACACGGGCGTCGCCCTCGTCACCGACAAGCCGGCCGCAGGCGTCGAATCGATCGACACCAAGGCCGGCAAGGAAAAGTGCTGGGGCTGAGAGCTCCCGGCCGGCCCGGCTTGACCGGGCCGGCCATCCGCCACGGACGGACCGGGTGACGCAAGGCGCACCCCTGCTGCTTTGACAATCGCGAAAAGACATGGGCACCTTTCTTCTACAGGCGGCGGCGACAGCCGGGACCGCTTGCGGGAGGAGGCCGCCCGAAGACGGCGGCAGGTGCGCAAGGCGCCCTATCGATGCGTCCGTGCACCATTTCATCCGGGAAACGCCGCGACGGTCGGCACCGGAAGGGGAGGACCAGGATCATGAGTGAGACAACGACGGCCTCGCAGCCATCGCAGGAATTCGAGAAGGTGCTATCGGGCAGCTCGACGCAGGTCGCATCCTTCGATACCAACGACAAGACGCCCCTCCAGAAGTTCCAGCACTTCCTGCACGGCAGCCCATCGGCCGTGCCGCTGATCGTGCTGGTGCTCTCGGTGGCGGTGTTCGGCGCCGTTCTCGGTGGCAAGTTCTTCTCCGCCTTCACGCTGACGCTCATCCTCCAGCAGGTGGCGATCGTCGGCATCGTCGGCGCGGCGCAGACGCTGGTGATCCTGACCGCGGGCATCGACCTTTCGGTCGGCGCGATCATGGTGCTCTCCTCCGTCGTCATGGGCCAGTTCACCTTCCGCTACGGCCTGCCGCCAGCTGTGGCGGTCGCCTGCGGCCTGGCCTGCGGCGCGCTCTGCGGCTATATCAACGGCCTGCTCGTCGCCCGCATGAAGCTGCCGCCCTTCATCGTCACGCTCGGCATGTGGCAGGTCATCCTCGCCTCGAACTTCCTCTATTCGGCCAACGAGACGATCCGCTCGCAGGATATCGCCACGCAGGCCCCGCTGCTGCAGTTCTTCGGCAACAATCTCAAGCTCGGCAGCGCCGTCTTCACCTATGGCGTCATCGCCATGGTGCTGCTCGTCGCCGTCCTCTGGTACGTGCTGAACCACACCGCCTGGGGCCGCCATGTCTATGCGGTCGGCGACGACCCTGATGCGGCGGAGCTGGCCGGCGTCAACGTCAAGCGCATGCTGGTCTCGGTCTATACGCTGTCCGGCCTCATCTGCGCGCTCGCCGGCTGGGCGCTCATCGGCCGCATCGGCTCGGTCTCGCCGACCGCCGGCCAGTTCGCCAACATCGAATCGATAACGGCGGTGGTGATCGGCGGCCTCTCGCTGTTCGGCGGGCGCGGCTCGATCCTCGGCATGATCTTCGGCGCGCTCATCGTCGGCGTCTTCTCGCTCGGCCTTCGCCTCATCGGCACGGACCCGCAATGGACCTATCTCCTGATCGGCGTCCTCATCATCTCGGCCGTCGCAATCGACCAGTGGATCAGAAAGGTAGCAGGCTGATGGCTCTCGAACCCATTCTCACCGCACGCGGTCTGGTCAAGCGATACGGCCGCGTCACCGCCCTCGACAATGCCGATTTCGACCTCTATCCCGGCGAGATCCTCGCCGTGATCGGCGACAACGGCGCGGGCAAGTCCTCGATGATCAAGGCCATTTCCGGCGCCATCACGCCGGACGAGGGCGAGATCAGGCTGGAGGGCCAGCCGGTCAGCTTCCGCTCGCCCATCGACGCGCAGAAAGCCGGTATCGAGACCGTCTACCAGAACCTCGCGCTCTCGCCGGCGCTCTCGATCGCCGACAACATGTTCCTCGGCCGCGAGATCAGGAAGCCCGGCGTCATGGGCAGCGTCTTCCGCAAGCTCGACCGGAGCGCGATGGAGAAATTCGCCCGCGACAAGCTTTCCGAACTCGGCCTGATGACGATCCAGAACATCAACCAGGCGGTGGAGACGCTTTCGGGCGGCCAGCGCCAGGGCGTGGCCGTGGCCCGCGCGGCGGCCTTCGGCTCGAAGGTCATCATCCTCGACGAGCCGACGGCGGCGCTCGGCGTCAAGGAGAGCCGGCGCGTGCTGGAGCTCATCCTCGACGTGCGCCGGCGCGGCATCCCCATCGTGCTCATCTCGCACAACATGCCGCATGTCTTCGAGGTGGCGGACCGCATCCATATCCACCGCCTCGGCCGGCGATTGACCGTCATCAACCCGAAGGACTACACCATGTCCGATGCCGTCGCCTTCATGACGGGGGCCAAGGTGCCGGAGGCCATTGCCGCATGATCTCGCCTGCCACGATCGTGGATGCGGTGTTGCGGCGCGCGGGAGACGCGCGCCGCTTCCTCGTCGGCCTCGCCGGCCCGCCGGCGGCCGGCAAGTCGACGCTGGCGGACGCTCTGCGCGAGGGCCTCCTCGCCCGCGGCGAGAGCGCCGAGATCCTGCCGATGGACGGCTTCCACATGGACAACGGCATCCTCGCGGCGCGCGGCCTGCTTCAGCGCAAGGGCGTGCCGGAGAGCTTCGACGGCCGCGGCTTCATCGACATCGTCCACGCGCTGAAAAAGGCGGACGGCGAGGTGCTCGTGCCGGTCTTCGACCGCGCGCGCGAGCTTGCCATCAATGCCGCGCGCGCCATTCCCGGGGAAACGCGCTTCATCATCGCGGAGGGCAATTACCTGCTCTTCAAGGATTCGCCGTGGGACAGGCTCGACGGCGTCTTCGACTTCACCATCTTCGTCGGCCCGCCCTATCCTGTGCTGGAGGCGCGGCTGCGCCAGCGCTGGCTGGGCTATGCGCTGCCGGAGGACCAGATCGGCTGGAAGCTCTACGGCAACGACCTGCCGAACGGAAAGCGCATCCTGGAGAATTCCCGCCCCGCCGATCTCCATATCGACCTCTTTTGAGGCGATTGTCCTTGCGGCGCGCGGATGCTATCGCAGCCGCAAAGACGCGGGAGAGACGCCGATGACCACAGAACTCACCATCCGCCGGCCCGATGACTGGCACCTGCACCTGCGCGACGGGGCCATGCTGGAAGGCGTGATCGCCGACACCAGCCGCCATTTCGCCCGCGCCATCATCATGCCGAACCTCGTGCCGCCGGTCGTCACCACGGCGGACGCGGCCGCCTACCGCGACCGCATCCTCGCCGCCGTGCCGAAGGGCGACCGGTTCGAGCCGCTGATGACGCTCTACCTCACCGAGCACACCGATCCCGACGACGTGGAAGCCGGCTACAAAAGCGGCCTGATCCGTGCGGTAAAACTCTATCCGGCCGGCGCGACGACCAATTCCCACGGCGGCGTGCGCGACATGGACAAGGCGATGCCGGTGCTGGAGCGAATGGCGAAGATCGGCCTGACGCTCTGCGTGCACGGCGAGGTCACGACGCCCGAGGTCGATATCTTCGACCGCGAGGCCGTGTTCATCGAGACGGTGCTGGACCCGCTGCGCAAACGCCTGCCCGAGCTGCGCGTCACCATGGAGCATGTGACGACGCGGAACGGCATCGACTACATCAGGGCGGCGAAGGACAACCTCGCCGGCTCGATCACCACCCATCACCTGATCATCAACCGCAACGCCATCCTCGTCGGCGGCATCAAGCCGCATTACTACTGCCTGCCCGTCGCCAAGCGCGAGGAGCACCGGCTGGCGCTGCGCGCCGCCGCAACCTCCGGCGACAGGCGCTTCTTCCTCGGCACGGACAGCGCGCCGCATGTCGATCCGCTAAAGGAATGCGCCTGCGGCTGCGCCGGCATCTACACCTCGATCAACACGATGAGCTGCCTTGCCCATGTCTTCGAGGAGGAGGGCGCGCTCGACAGGCTCGAAGCCTTCGCCTCGCTGAACGGCCCGGCCTGGTACGGTCTGCCGGTAAACGAGGAGACGATCCGCCTCGTCAGGCGGGAGGCGCCCGTGTCCTACCCCGCGAAGATCGAGACGGGTGCGGGGCCGGTGACGGTGTTCGACCCGATGTTCCCGCTGCACTGGGACGTCTCCTGAGAAGTCGCCGCCACGCACGGCACCGAAAGATCAGATGAAGGGCCGCAATCCGCCCCGCAGCCCTTCCCAGTCGGCCAGCGCCAGCAGGCCGTCCTCGTCGAGGATCTCGCAGCCCCTGTCGTGCCAGCGCATCAACTTGCGGTCGGCGAGCTTGCGCAGCGTCTTGTTCGTGTGGACGAGCGAGAGGCCGAGCGTGTCGGCGACATGCTGCTGGGTGATGGGAATGACGCGCCGGCCGCCGTTGAGGCCCACCGAATGGGCGCGCTGGTGGATGAAGGAGAGCAGGTAGGCGGTGCGCTCCAGCGCCGTGCGCCGGCCGACGCTGAGCAGGTGCTCGTCGAGGATGCGTTCCTCATGCGCGGCGATCCAGGTGACGTCGTAGGCCAGCGAGGCATGGCGCTCGAAAAGCTTCTCCAGCTTCGATCGCTCGAAGACGCAGAGCGTCACCGGCGTCAGGGCTTCGACCGAGTGGTCCATCTCGTCCATCAGGCTGCCCTGGAGACCGACGAGATCGCCGGGCAGGACGTAGTTCATGATCTGCCGGCGGCCGTCCGGCAGCAGCTTGTAGCGGAAGGCCCAGCCGGAAAGCAGGGTGAAGAGATGGGCGCTGTGCATCCCCTCGACGAGGATTGTCGCGCCGCGCTCGATCGACAGTTCGCCGCTCTTGAACTGCGCGACGAATTCGAGCTCCTTGGCGGAAAAGTCCCGGAACGTGGAAAGGCTTCGCAACGGACATTGCTGGCAGGGCGTGCGCCATTTCGAATGCTGGTTGGCCGTGGTGCCGCTCGCCATCTGACCTCCGTGTCTTCGGCCAGGACCGGCTGGCTTGGCTGGCGTGGACAATGCGCCGCATCCGCAATTGTTCCCCGCGCGTTCGCACTATGTCTTTTTTAAATGACGCCTGCCGGCCCCGGCCTCACAGTCCCGCCTCCCGAATCGTCCTTTGCGGCGATTTCACATGGATGAGGAGTGCGGCACCATGGAACCTTCTATTCCGCACATCTTGATTGCCGAGCGCGAGTTCCTGATCGCGCTCGATGCGGAATATCTGATCAAGTCGGCATTGGAATGCCGCATTACGCTGCTGCGGCCCGAGCAGGTGGACCTGTGGGATGCGGCCGCGCTGGCGGATGTCGATCTGTGCCTGCTCGACGTGCCGCTCGGCCTGGCCGAGATCGCCCCGCGGATCGCGCGGCTGATCGCCGAGCGCGTGCCCCTGCTTTTCACCACCGTCTGCGAAGTCCACCGCGACGGTGTTGAGGGGTTCGAGATCATACCGGTCGTCACGAAGCCCTACGAGGGCGAGACGCTGGTCGCCCTCGTGAAGCAAAGGTTGCGGCGCGGCCCGACGCCGCCCGGGCAGGCCGGTCAGAACTGACGGCCGAGCCTGGCGTCGATGGAGTGGCTGTTGGCGCCGCGGACCGCGAAGAAGAAGAGGATGAGCATCCAGAGGATGGACTTCTCCGCGCCCATCACGCCCTCGCCCTGCACGATGCCGTGGAAATAGACGGTGACGGCGAGCACGATCGTCGCCGCGAAGGCGGCCGGGCGGGTGAAGAGGCCGATCGCGATCAGGATGCCGCCGAAGAATTCGGTGGCGGCAAGCAGCGGCGACCAGAAGGCACCGGGATAGAAGCCGAGGCTCTCGACCATGCCGCTGGCGCCGAAGGGGTCGAGGATCTTGCCGTAGCCGTGGCTGACGAGAAGCAGGCCGGTCACGACGCGCAGGATCGTTTCCGCGCTTTCATGCAGCGCCGAATAGAGGCCGCCCAGCGAGGGAATGATCAGGCGGGGACGGTTGGGGGCAAGCTCGGTCATCGATGCTCCTGTCGGAATGTTGCGTTCCGTCTCCTGTGTTTCAGGAATCGGGAGGCCGCAAGGCATCCGGCGACAAAACATGATGAAATGAGTTGACATTTCCGTGAGCCGGCCGCGATCCGGCGCGTGCCAAACCGCGGCGCCTGCTATATGCTTTCGCCTCGACAAGGGAGGTCGCCATGCCCGGGCAAAAGCCGCGCGTTTCCATTCTCTACTGCACGCAGTGCAACTGGCTGCTCCGCGCCGGCTGGATGGCGCAGGAGCTTTTGTCGACCTTTTCCGATGCGCTCGGGGAAGTGGCGCTCATTCCCGGCACCGGCGGCAATTTCGAGATCCGCGTCGGCGAGGCGCTCGTGTGGGAGCGCAAGCGCGATGGCGGTTTTCCCGGTCCCAAGGAGTTGAAGCAGCGGGTGCGCGACATAATCGAGCCCGGCCGCGATCTCGGCCATACCGACAGGGCGGGCGAACCTGCCGGCTGAGACGCGAACGGCGGGCAAGCCCGCCGCCGCCATGATGGCCGTAAGGTCGCCCGGCCTATCGGTAGGGCGAGTAGCAGAGCCGGTAGATGCCGCCGCCGGCATGGTAGCGGTTCGTGCCGGGATCGTAGGTGCGGTAGCGGTTGAGGCACCAGCGCACATGCGCGCTCCGCCCGCCGCCATAGTAGCGCGGCTGCTCATAGCGCGGATGCTCATAGCGTGGCTGCACGTAGCGTGGACGATAGTAGCGGCGCTCGTAGCCGTAATACGGCCGGTAGTGGCGCCGCTGGTAGTAGGGGCGGTCCCAGCCGCAGTCATAGCCGATGCAGAAATCCACCTGCGCCTTGGTGACGTCGCTCCTCGTCTGAAGCTTCATGTCCGGCACGGCGAGCGGGACGGCCTGGGCCGCCCCCAGGGGCGCGACTGCGGAGGCGATGCCCATCGCGCACCCAAAAACGAGATTACGAATCTTCGACATGTGATCCTCACTGTTCCTGGCGGGATATTTCCCTGACACGTCCCTGCTTTGCATTACGTTCACGCATTTTGTTTTATTGATGGTCGCAACCGCGCCTGGGCGGGATGTAGCGCCGGATTCTCGATCCGCAAGAGGCATGAGGGGACAGCATGAGCCTGAAATTCGGAACCAGCGGCCTGCGCGGCCTTTCGGTGGATCTGGAGGGGCCGGCGAGCGCGCTCTATGCCACGGCCTTCGCGCGCCATCTCCTTTCGGCGGGCCTCGCGCAGCCGGGCGACGAGATCCTGATCGGCCGCGACTTCCGCGCCTCGAGCCCCGCGATCTCGGCCATCGCCATCGCCGCGCTGCGCAAGGCGGACCTTGCCCCGCGCGATTGCGGCGAACTGCCCACCCCGGCGCTTGCGCTGCTCGGCCTCCGCCGCAAGGCCGCCTGCCTGATGGTGACGGGCTCGCACATTCCCGCCGACCGCAACGGCATCAAGTTCTACCGCCCGGACGGCGAGATCGACAAGGCGGACGAAGCCGCCATCACAGCCGCCGCCGCTGCGCTCGGCGCCGAGGGCGTGGTCTTTGACGGCGCGCAGGAGGAGGCGGACAATCTCCACGAAGCGGCCATGGCACTCTACGGCGAGCGCAACCGCGCGCTCCTGCCGGCGGGCAGCCTTTCCGGCCTGCGGATCGGCGTCTACCAGCATTCGACGGTGGCGCGCGACCTCTTCGTCTCGGTGCTCGCCCATTACGGCGCGGACGTGGTCGCGCTCGGCCGCTCGCAGACCTTCATCCCCGTGGACACGGAAGCCGTCTCGCCCGAGACCGTCGCGCTGCTGCAGGGTTGGGCCGTCCAGCACGGCCTGCACGCCATCGTCTCGGCCGACGGCGACGGCGACCGGCCGCTCATCACCGACGAGACCGGCACGCCGATCCGCGGCGATCTCGTCGGCCTCGTCGCCAGCCGCTTCCTCGGCGCGACGGCCGTCGCGACGCCCGTCACGTCCAATTCCGGCATCGAGGCGGCGGTCGCCGGCAGGGTGCTGCGCACCAGGGTCGGCTCGCCCTATGTCATCGCCGCGATGAACGAGGCCGTCGCCGCCGGCGAAACGGCCGTCGCGGGCTTCGAGGCGAACGGCGGCACGCTGACGGCGACACGCTTCACGGTGAACGGTGCGGCGCTCGCGCCGCTGCCGACCCGCGACAGCCTGATGCCGGTGCTGGCCGTGCTGGCGCTGGCGGCGGCGGAGTGGCCGCTCTCGCAGGTCGTCGCGGACTTCTCCCTTCCGGCCGCCGCGAGCGACCGGCTGGAGAACTTCCCGGTCGAGACGAGCGCCGCGCTGATGGCCGAACTGCGCTCGGGCGCCGGCCGCCTGGCCGCCTTCCTCGCGCCCATCGGCGTGCCGCAGAAGACGAGCGATGTCGACGGGCTGCGCGTGACGCTGGAAGACGGGAGCGTCATCCATTTCCGCCCCTCCGGCAACGCGCCGGAAATGCGCTGCTACGTGGAGGCCGACGACGAGGCCGCCGCCGCGCAGCTGCTGGACGCCGGCCTCGAACGCATTCGCGAATGGGCGATGAGCCGCTGACGGCCGCATTGGGGCGTCTGCCGCCGCCGCGCACTTTCGCCCGCCATGCGCTTTTCGCCAAGCTGTTGCGAAAACTTCAAAAAGCCTGTTGACACCGGCGGGCGCTCCTTCTACATGCCTCTCCGTCGCCCAGATGGCGGAATTGGTAGACGCGCCAGCTTCAGGTGCTGGTACTCGAAAGGGTGTGGAGGTTCGAGTCCTCTTCTGGGCACCAAATTCCCGTTCCGGACTTTCCGGAACATGTCAAAAAAGCCCGGCCTTGCCGGGCTTTTTTGTTGCCCGCGGACAGCGTCACCCCGCTTCTTTTCCGGCAAGACAGAATCTTCCGGCTGCGCCCTTGCGTGATCGGCGCGATCGGCACATAAGCCTAGAAAATAATCATCTGCCTTCTTCTTATCAGGATTATCGTGGCCCCATCGCAGCACGATGCCCGGAAAACGGGCATTCTGTCCAAATTTCGGCTGTTTACCCCCATTCTGGCCGGCGCCACGCTCAAGGAGCGCCTGATCGGCTGCCTCGGGGCCCTCATCGGCATCTGCATCACCGGCCTCGTCTGCGGCCTCGTCATGGGCAACGATGCGCATCTTCCGCTGATCGTCGCGCCCATCGGCGCCTCGGCCGTCCTGCTCTTCGCGGTGCCGGCAAGCCCGCTCGCCCAGCCCTGGTCGATCGTCGGCGGCAACACGATCTCCGCCTTCGTCGGCGTCGCGGTGCTGACGCTCGTGCGCGATCCCGCCATCGCCATCGGCCTTGCCGTGGCGCTTGCCATCCTCGCCATGTCGCTCACACGCTCGCTGCATCCGCCGGGCGGCGCCGCCGCGCTCACCGCCGTCATCGGCGGGGCCGCCGTCACGCGCGCCGGCTTCTGGTTCCCGCTCGTGCCGGTCGCGATCAATTCGCTCATCCTCGTCGGCGTCGGCATGCTGTTCCATCGGCTCGCCGGCCGGCAGTATCCGCACCTGCAGTCGGTCGCCCCGGTCAATGCGCACAACACGGCCGACCCGCCGCCCGCCTTCCGCGTCGGCTTCAACACGCAGGACATCGACGCGGCCATCGAAAGCCTCAACGAGACGCTCGACATCAGCCGCGCCGACCTCGACACGCTGCTTCGGCAGGTCGAGCTCCAGGCGCTGCTGCGCGAACGCGGGGATCTCACCTGCGCCGACATCATGTCGCGCGACGTCGTGACGATCCAGCTTGGTGCAAGCGCGGACGAGGCGCGGGCGCTGCTGCTCGGCCACGATATCCGCACGCTGCCGGTGCTCGACGGCGAGAGGCTGCTGGGCACGGTGGGCCTGCGCGAGCTTGCCGCCATGGCGCCGTCCGCCCCCCTTCCCGTTTCCGAGGCGGCGACCGTGCGGCCCGCCGACCCGGCGATCGGTCTCCTGCCGCGCCTGACGGACGGCACGATCCATGCCGTGGTGGTGCTCGACGAGGCGAACCGCGTCGCCGGCATCATCTCCCAGACCGATCTTCTGGCCACGCTCGCACGAAGCCTTTCCCGGACCGGTATGGCCGGCCTGATGGGCGGCCACGGGCAGGGTATCTGAAAATGCCCGGACGATGTCATCCGGCCGGCCGGCGCCAGACCGGCCGCCCCATCCAGGAAATGTGAGACCGAGAGACGAAAGGAGTGTCGCCATGGCGACTGTCGACGAGAAGCTTGAACCCATCCTTGCCCAGGTGCTGCAGCGCAACCCGGCCGAGCCGGAGTTCCACCAGGCGGTGCGCGAGGTGCTGGAAAGCCTCGGGCAGGTCGTCTCCAAGCATCCCGGCTACCTGGCGGACGCGCTGATCGAGCGCATCTGTGAGCCGGAACGCCAGATCATCTTCCGCGTGCCGTGGGTCGACGACAAGGGCCAGGTGCAGATCAACCGCGGCTTCCGCGTGCAGTTCAACTCGGCGCTCGGTCCCTACAAGGGCGGCCTTCGCTTCCATCCCTCCGTCAATCTCGGCATCATCAAGTTCCTCGGCTTCGAGCAGATCTTCAAGAACGCGCTGACGGGCCTGCCGATCGGCGGCGGCAAGGGCGGCTCGGACTTCGACCCGAAGGGGAAGTCCGACCTCGAGATCATGCGCTTCTGCCAGTCCTTCATGACCGAGCTGCACCGCCACCTCGGCGAGTACACCGACGTGCCCGCCGGCGACATCGGTGTCAGCGGCCGCGAGATCGGCTGGATGTTCGGCCAGTACAAGCGCCTGACCAACCGCTTCGAAGCCGGCGTCTTCACCGGCAAGGGCCTCAGCTACGGCGGCTCGCTGGTGCGCAAGGAAGCGACCGGCTACGGCGCGGTCTACTTCACCCAAGCCATGCTCTCCACGAATGGCACGGATTTCTCCGGCAAGCGCGTCACCGTCTCCGGCTCGGGCAATGTGGCGATCTACGCCATGGAACAGGCGATCGCCTATGGCGCCAGGGTCGTCGCCTGCTCGGACAGCAGCGGCTACATCCTCGACGAGGAGGGCATCGACCTCGATCTCGTCAAGGAGATCAAGGAAGTGCGCCGCGAACGCTTGTCCGAATATGCCCGCGCGAAGAAGGGCTCGCATTTCATTGCCACCGGCAAGGGGTCGATCTGGGACGTGCCCTGCGACGTCGCGCTGCCCTGCGCCACGCAGAACGAGCTTACCGGCAAGGATGCCCGCACGCTGATCAAGAACGGCGTCATCGCCGTCGCCGAGGGCGCCAACATGCCCTCGACGCCCGAAGCCGTGCGCGCCTTCCAGGAGACGGGCGTGCTTTTCGGCCCCGGCAAGGCGGCCAATGCCGGCGGCGTCGCCACCTCCGCGCTGGAAATGCAGCAGAACGCCAGCCGCGATAGCTGGAGCTTCGAGCAGACCCGCGAGCGCCTCGGCCAGATCATGGCGGGCATCCATGACCGTTGCGCCGGGACGGCCGAGGAATACGGCGCCAAGGGCAACTACGTGCTCGGCGCCAACATTGCCGGCTTCATCCGCGTGGCGGAGGCGATGCGCGCCCAGGGCGTGATCTGATCGTCCTTTCGCTTCAGGCCGCCGACGGCCCCGGACCCGGTCCGGGGCCGTTCTCGTTGGCCGCGACGAAGGCCCGCCCGTCGAGGCCGCCGGCCACCAGCCGGAACGCCGGCCGGATTTCCGATGCCGGTTCTTCCGTCGCGGCCTGCGCCGCGGCCGGCTGGAACAGCACCTTTTCCAGGACGATCCAGTCGCTCCGTCCCTCCGGCCGGTCGAAGCGCAGCGATTCGCCCTCGCGCAGCCCCAGCAGGGCGAGGCCGTAGAACGTCGTGACCGGCAGGAAGGCGCTGCCGGGCGCGTAGGTGCCGGGAAGGCAGAGGGTGCGGCTGTCGGTCAGCCCGCTCGCGCAGCGGAAGGCGACGCGCGCATCGACCGTCGCCAGCCCAGCCGGTATCGGCGCGCCGAGCGGCAGGCGTGCCGTCGAAAGCTTGCGCCTGAGAAGCGCCAGCCATTCCTCCGTCAGCGGCGGCCAGCCGTTCAGCAGCTTCTCCAGCACGTAGCTGTCGCGCGCCGTGAGAATCCCGGGATCCCGTCTCATCGTCATTCTCCATCCTGCCCGCCGTTTCGGGCGGGGCTTGCAAGGTTCGTGGTGGAGAGGCCCCCTGGCCGCGCGTGCGGCGCAGGGGGTCACGATCCTGCGACGAGGCAGCCCCCGATGCGCCCGGACTGGGAGAAGGACAGGAATTTCATCACGCGGCCCTCAGGAGGCGCGGGCGGCATCCGGCGCGCCGGCGTGAACGGCGATGACGCTGAGGCGCCGCACCCGCCCGTCGCGCGCGGCCCATTCGATCGACTGGCCGGCCGAAAGGCCGAGGAGCGCCGCGCCGACCGGCGTCAGCACGGAAATGCGCTGGCGCGAGATGTCGGCATCGCCGGGGAAGACGAGCTCGGCGGTCTGCGGCGCCTCGTCGTCGATCTGGAATTCGGCGGTGGCGCCGATGCGCATGACGCCCGGCGCCATGCGGGCGTCATCGACGACCTTCGCCCGGTCGAGCTCGGTGGCAAGCTGCTCGGCGGCATGCGGATCGCGCTCGGCCAGCATGTCGGCAAGGTTGGAAAGGCGCGCGTATTCGGAACGGGCGATCGTGATGGCGGGCAGGCGAACGGCCTTGGTCTTGGTGGTCATGGCACTCTCGCGACATAGGTCTTGCGGCCCGGAGGGCACGCGGAAAATGGAAATGTGGGGATCATGTCGCGCTGGTCTGGCGCGGTTCTCGTTTTTTCACGGAACCGCTATCGCCCCACGGCCGGGGCGCGACGCGACCAAGCCGGGGGCTAGTATCCTGCGAGAGGAAACAACCGTTTCAGAAATCGGGCAAGGTCGTGCGTCGTCATCATGCCCCTATGATGGGGCGAGGGGGCGGGGAAAGTCAAGTCGCCCGGCGCCGATGCGGCCGAACGCCCCGTGCGACGCCGTGTCGATTTGACAGAAGCCAGATAGGCGCGGATAGCTCGCCGATCCCGAACGAGCGAGGCCCCGCGATGATCGAAGACCTTCTTGCCAGGAACAAGGCGTGGTCCGCCGAGCGCAAGGCGGAGAGGGCGGATTATTTCGAGCGCCTGACGCAATTGCAGCAGCCGGACTATCTGTGGATCGGCTGTTCCGACAGCCGCGTGCCGGCCAATGTGATCGCCGGGCTGGAGCCGGGCGAGGTCTTCGTCCATCGCAATGTCGCCAACCTCATCCATCCGGCCGATCTCAACATGCTCTCCGTGGTGGAATATGCCGTCCACCAGCTCGGCGTGAAGCACATCATCATCTGCGGGCACTATGGCTGCGGCGGCATCCGCGCGGCGGTCAGCGGCGAGCGCTTCGGGCTGATCGACCATTGGCTGCAGCCGGTGCGCGACGTGGCGGACCGCCGCTTCGAATGCCGCGAATGCGAGGGGTGGAGCGATGCCGACCTCGACCGGCTCTGCGAGGCCTCGATCGCCGCGCAGGTCGAGCGCCTCGCCCGCACCCCGACCCTGCAGACGGCCTGGCAGGCGGGCCGCGACGTTTCGATCCACGGCTGGGTCTACGGCCTGAAGGACGGCCTGCTTTCCGATCTTCAATGCACGGTGAGCGGCAGGCGGAAGGGCTGAGCCATGGCCGTGCGGATCAAGCGTGTCTATGACGAACCGGGGCCTGACGACGGTCAGCGCATCCTCGTCGACCGCCTCTGGCCGCGCGGCATCTCGAAGGAGAAGGCGGCGCTCGATGACTGGATGAAGGACATCGCGCCGACGCCCGCCCTGCGCAAATGGTTCGACCACAGGCCCGAACGCTGGGTGGAATTCCGCAAGCGCTACTGCGAGGAGCTGCGGGAAAACCCTGCGGTGGAAGCGCTGCGCGAGCGGGTCGCCGCGGGAACGGTCACGCTGCTCTACGGTTCGCGCGACCGGCAATACAACCACGCCGCCGTGCTTGCCGACTTCCTGGCGAAGCCGACACAGCGCTTTTCGGTTGACTGCAAGAATCTTGTAGTCAAACCGCAATAGAATTCATTTGTCACAAGTACGTATCGCCGCCATTTTCACGATTGTGAAAGAGGAGCAGCATCGATGCCCGAGCGGACGGCGAACGAGGTTCAACCGCAGACCGTCGCCGCGGCCCATGGCGTGGCCGACGATACGGCCTTCGGTGCCATCGCGCCGCCGCTCTATCTCTCCAGCACCTACCAGTTCGCCGATTTCGACACGCCGCGCGCCTATGACTATGGCCGCGTCGGCAACCCGACGCGGGATCTGCTGGCCGAGGCGATCGCGAAGCTGGAGGGCGGGGCCGGCGCGGTGCTGACGCCGAGCGGCATGGCCGCCGTCGATCTCCTGGTGGGGCGGCTTCCCGTCGGCAGCCTGGTGCTGGCGCCGCACGATTGCTACGGCGGCACGATGCGGCTCCTGAAGGCGCGCGCCGGGCTCGGCCAGATCCGGCTGCGGCTGGTGGACCAGTCGGATAGGGAAGCCTTCAGGACGCGGCTCTGGGACCATCCGGCGCTGGTGCTGATCGAGACGCCGAGCAATCCGTTGATGCGCGTCGTGGATATCGCGGCCCTTTCCGCCTTCGCCAGGGCGGCGGGCGCGCGCGTCGCCGTCGACAACACCTTCCTGTCGCCGGCCCTTCAGAAGCCGCTGTCGCTCGGCGCGGATTACGTGCTGCATTCGACGACGAAGTTCCTCAACGGCCATTCCGACGTCATCGCCGGCGCGGTGATCGCCGCGGATGCTGGGGAGGTCCGGGCGCTACGCCACTGGGCCAATGTCACCGGCGCCATCGCCGCGCCCTTCGATTCATGGCTGACCCTGCGCGGCCTTCGCACCCTTTTCGCCCGCATGGCGGGGCAGGAGCGGAGCGCGATGGCGATCGCGGAGCGGCTTGCCGTGCACCCGGCCGTCGCCCGCGTGCACTATCCCGGCCTTGCCGGCCATCCCGATCACGCGCTTGCCGCAAGACAGCAGCAGGGTTTCGGTGCCATGATGAGCTTCGAGCTTGCCGGCGGCGAGCCTGCGGTGCGGCGCTTCGTGCGGGCGGTCAGGATATTCACGCTCGCCGAGTCGCTCGGCGGGGTCGAAAGCCTCGTGGCGCATCCGGCGACCATGACCCATGTCGACATGGGCGCCGACGCCCGCGCCCGGGCCGGCATAAGCGACGGGCTGCTGCGGCTTTCCGTCGGGCTCGAGCATGTCGATGATCTGCTGGCCGGGCTCGAGGCGGGGCTTTCGGCCTGCTGAGCAACCAGGAAGGGATGCAATGGCCGACGACGACATTCCCGCCACCTTCGCCTCGCCGGCCTGTTTCCTGCACGAGGTCGATCCGGCCTATTCCGGCCTGCCCGGACCGCTCGACCTGCAGGCATGGACGGATGTGAACCGTTGGCGCAAGGCCGAGCGGGAACGGCTGATCGCCGGGCGCCTTGCCGTGCCGGCAGAGGTGCGAGCGGGCTGGACGGAGGCCATCGCGGCGGGTGTTCTCGCGGAAATCGGCGATGTCGCGGGACGCATCGTCAGCGCCTACTGGCCGTTTCGCGGCGAGCCGGATTTCCGCCCCTTCATGGAGGAGATCGCCGCATGCGGCGGCCGAACCGCGCTGCCGGTCGTGACCGGCAAGGGGCAACCGCTGGAGTTCCATCTCTGGCAGGCGGGCGAGCCGCTGTCGCGCGGCGTCTGGAACATCCCGGTTCCGGCGGAGAGCCGGCCGTGCCTGCCCGACATCGTGATCGCGCCCGTCGTCGGCTACGATCCGGCCGGCTACCGGCTCGGCTATGGCGGCGGCTTCTTCGACCGCACGCTTGCCGCCATGCCGGCGCGGCCCCGCGTCATCGGCATCGGCTACAGCGCGGCGCGGGTCCCGACGATCTATCCGCAGATGCACGACATCCCGATGGACCTGATCGTGACGGAGACCGGGACCGTCCGCCGTCAGGGAGACGTTTCCACGGTGCGCGCATTGACGTAGAGCGCCTTTCCGGCGAACCATCCGTTGATCGCCGCGCCGATGCCGAGCAGCACGATGAGCACCGCGCTCCAGCCGAAACTGCCCGTCCAGCCGCGGATGAGGCCGACGATCAGCGGACCGATGGCGGCAAGCAGGTAGCCGACGCATTGCGCCATGCCGGAAAGATGTGCCGCCATGTGCGGATCGCGCGTGCGCAGCACGATCACGGTCATCGCCACCGCGATCAGCCCGCCCTGGCCGATGCCCTGCAGCACGGCCCAGAACCAGACGGTGGAGAGCGGCGCGAAGAGCAGGCCGAGAAGCGCGACGACGGCGAGGGCGCAGAGCGTGACGTTGATCACCCGCTGGTCCTTGCCGCGCACGGCAAGATGCGGCGCGACGAGGCAGGCGGCCGCCTGCACCATGACGGAGACGGAGACGATGGCCCCGGCGGTCACGCCGTCCAGCCCCCGCTCGCGCAGGATCGGCACCAGCCAGCCGAAGACGCAATAGGCGAGCGCCGATTGCAGGCCCATGAAGAGCGTGACGTGCCAGGCGAGCCGGTCGCGCCACAGGCCCTCCACGCGAAAGCCGGTGCGCTTGACCTGCCGACGGCTGGCAAGGACCTGCGGCAGCCAGAGCAGCGCCACCAGCAGCGCCGGCAGCGCCCAGATCGCCAAGGCCCCGCCGAGCGAGCCGCCGAGCAGGTGCTCCACCGGCAGCGTCAGCCCCGCGGCGCTCGCCGCGCCCGCGCAGAGCGCCATCGTGTAGCAGCCCGTCATCAGCGCCGCCCGGTCCGGGAAGTCGCGCTTGACGAGGCCCGGCAGCAGCACGTTGCCGACGGCGATGCAGCCGCCGGCCAGCGCCGTGCCGAGAAAGAGCAGCGGAATGGAGGAAAGGCCGCGCAGCGCCGTGCCGAGCGCGAGGATGAGCACGACGCCGAGCAGGGTGCGCTCCGTGCCGTAGCGCTGGGCAAGGCGCGGGGCGAGCGGCGAGAACAGGCCAAGGCAGACGACGGGCAGCGTCGTCAGCAGGCTGGCGCCGGTCGGCGAAAGGCCGAGCAAGGCGCGGATCTCCGGCAGCAGCGCCGAGGCGCTGGAAAAGACCGGCCGCAGGTTGAAGGCAATCAGCACGAGGCTGGCGCCGAGCAGGATGCGCGCCGCCGTGCCGGGCGGGCGATGCGGTTCCGGTGCGGGCACGCTGTCGGCTTCGGCGTCGATCAGGTCGATGGAGCCGGGATCGTCGGGGAGGGGATGGGTCATGAGAGCAGCAACCGGTCGAGAGCGGAAAGGACGGGGGCCATGAAGCGGCGCACGGCGGCATCCGCCGCGTCGGGATCGCCGCTTTCGATGGCGTCGACGATGGCGGCGTGGGCCGCCATGTCGGGTTCGGGAAGGTCTGCGCGAAGGCTCGCCTCGATGGTTTCGGAGATCAGCGCGGAGAAGAAATCGTACATGCCGGCCAGCACCGCGTTCTGCGAGGCGGCGATCACGGCCTGGTGGAAGGCGAGGTCGCGGGCGATGAAGGCCGCCTTGTCGCCGCCCTCGTAGTTGCCGCGTTCGGCAAGGCGCGCGCGCAGTCCGGCGATCACGGCCGGTGTCCGGCGGAGAGCGGCAAGCCGCGCCGCCTCCGCATCGAGCGCGAGACGCGCCTCGAACTGGTCGCGCAGGCCCGCGCGGCGGGCCATGGTGAGCGGACGGGTGGTGTCGGCCGCGGAGAGCACATAGGTTCCGGAGCCCTGCCGGGTTTCCAGGATGCCCTGCGAAACGAGGACGCGTACCGCCTCGCGCACGGTGCCGCGGCTGACGGAGAGCATCACCGAAAGCGTCGCCTCGTTCGGCAGCTTGTCGCCGACGGCCCAGCGGCTGCCGAGGATTTCGGCACGGATCGCCTCGGCCGCCGTGTCGGCTAGATTGGTCTTGCTGAGGGATTGCATGGATAATCACCAGGTCATCTGATGACTTGGTGATTATCGTGATTGTGCGGAAAGGTCAAAGCCATTCTGCCTGTTCCGAAGTTTCCCTCCCCCCTGAAGGGTGGGCAATGGTTTCCTTTGCTAAGCGATGGACCGTCCACCATGAATGCAGAGCGGCCGCCTATGGGATTGGGCGTTGCCGCTCTTCCCTTTCCCCCGCGAGGAGAAGGCGGCCCGAAGGGTCGGATGAGGGGCATCCCGAATGAAACCGTTTATTTTTCCCGCCTTTGGCATCCCCCTCATCCGCCTGCCGGCACTTTCTCCCCGCGGGGAGAAGGAAGTGCGGCCACGTCGGGCTCCATAGGCGATAGCTCCGGGCATGGACGGGAGGAGCGGCGCCGGATTTATTTTCCGGCCGGCCGCATCGGCCGTTACTGCTTGCGCGGCCAGGTATCGGCGAGGCGGTAGCCGGCCGGCCACGGATCGTCGGGATCGAGCATCACCTGGCTGGTGCCGGTGATCCATGCGCGGCCGGAGATCTCCGGCACGATGGCCGGGCGGCCGCTGACGATGGTCTCGCCGACGATGCGGCAGTCGAAGCGCGAATCGATGATCGAATAGCCGGAGAAGGGTTGCCCGACCTTGATCTGGCCGCGGGCGTGCAGCACGGCCATGCGGGCCGAGCAGCCGGTGCCGGTGGGCGAGCGGTCGAGCTTGGCCGGCTGGATGACCACCGTGTTGCGGCCGTGCAGCGCGCCGTCGCGTTCCTCGACCGGCAGCGTGAGCTGGCAGAAGGAGATGTGGTTCCATTCCGGGTTTTCCGGATGGGTGAAGCCGAGCTGCTCGTTGGCCGCCTTCGTGATGCGGATGCCGGTCTCGGCCAGCTCCCGCGCCTCGTCCGGCGTCACGGCGAAACCGAGCGCGCGCGCATCGGCAAGGACGAAGCTGTCGCCGCCATAGGCGGTATCGACGGTCAGCGTGCCGAGGCCTTCCACTTCCAGCGTCGCATCCAGCCTGTCGGCGAAGGACGGGACGTTCGTCACGGTGATGCGCTCGGCCTTGCCGTTGCGGCAGGCGGCGACGACATCGACGAGGCCACCCGGCGCTTCCAGCACCATATGGGTCTCCGGCTCGACCATCGGCACGATGCCGCTGTCGAGCAGCACGGTGGAAACGCAGATCGAGTTGGAGCCGGACATCGGCGGCGTATCCTCCGGCTCCATGATGATGAAGCCCATCGTGGCGCGCGGGTCCTTCGGCGGGACGAGCAGGTTGATATGGCGGAAGACGCCGCCGCGCGGCTCGTTCAGCACGAAGTTGCGCAGCGTCTTGTCCTCGGCGATGAAATTGCGCTGCTCCCAAAGCGTCTTGCCGGGCGGCGGCGCGACCCCGCCGACGATGACGTCGCCCACCTCGCCCTCGGCGTGGCAGGAGACGATGTGGATGACCTTGCTGCTGCGCATGGCTTTCTCTCCGGTTTCTGGCTGCTTCACCGCTGGCGAAGTGGCCCTTTCATAGAAAGATTGGATCCAATATACAATACGGCTTTCGCACGCGGCAGAGCCGCTCGGTTGCCCCGTTTGCGGTTTCGACCTATGACCATGGCCTGCATTATCAGGGGTTGGACGTGATGAGATTTGCCGCCGTCGATGTCAGGCAGGCCGCTTCCGCGGCCGACATCGTCTACGAGTCCCTGCGCAAGGCGATCATCGAGGGCGACATTGCCGAGGGCGAGAGCCTCAGGCAGGAAGAGATCGCGCGGATGTTCAATACCAGCCGTATCCCGGTGCGCGAGGCGCTGTCCCGGCTGGAGCAGCACGGCCTCATCACCACCCGGCGCTACAGGGGCGCCGTCGTCGCCGGCCTTTCCATCGAGGAGATCGCGGAGATCTTCGAGTTCCGCGCGCTGATCGAGGCCGAGGTCATGCGCCTTGCCGTGCCCAATCTCGACCGGGAGGCGCTGGACCGCGCGCGGCGCTATTGCGAGGCCTTCGACCGGGAAACGGACCCGCACCGCTGGGGCGAGATCAACCGGCATTTTCACACGACGCTCTACGAGGCCTCGCACCGCCCCTACCATCTGCACAATGTCGGCCTGTCGTTCGACCGCATCGACCGCTACCTGCGCGCCCAGCTCACCTTCACCCACGGCATGCCGCGGGCCGGCCGCGAGCACGAGGCGATCCTTGCGGCCTGCGAGAAGGGCGATGCGGACCTCGCCTCGCGACTGACCCGCGATCATGTCCTCGACGCCGGGCAATCGCTGATGACGTTCCTCCGGCAGCAGCGGACATGAGAAGGGCGGGTTTTCCCGCCCTTTCTTTTCGATCGGCGCCCGGGACGGCTTGACGGCGCTTTCGTCAAAATGCCCACTTTAAGCGATTGATAGTGCAGGCATACAATTGTATTTCTTTTGTCGACAAGAGGATTTCCGATGACCGGTACCGATTCCAGTATCCTGCCCGAACGCAAGCGCGGCTCCGGCGTCAAAATGGTCTACGACCTTCTGCGCGACGAGATCCTCGACCTCAAGCTCGCCCCCGGCAGCCCGGTCGACGAGGTGCAGCTTGCCGAGCGGTTCAAGATGTCGCGAACGCCGATCCGCGAGGCGCTGGTCCGGCTCGCCGGCGAGGGGCTGATCGAGACGCTGCCGAACCGCTCGACCATGGTGTCGAACATCGATTTCCTCAACCTCCACACCCTATTCGACGCGCTGGTTCTGATGTATCGCGTGACGACGCGCCTCGCCGCACAGAACCATCGCGCGGAGGACCTCGCCGTCATCCGCGGTTTTCACGAGGATTATGCCAAGGCCGTCGAGGCGCGCGACATGCTGGCGATGATCGCGACCAATGCGGCCTTCCATGCGGCCATCTCCGAGGCCGGCCGCAACCCGTATTTCACGAGCCTCTTCCGCCGGCTGCTCGACGAGGCGCGACGCATCCTGCGCCTCTACTACCAGTCCTATCAGGAGCAGTTCCCGCGGCGCTTCGTGGACGAGCACGCGGCGATCGTCGCGGCGATCGAGGCGCGCGACATCGAGGAGGCCGACCGCCTCGGCAAGGCCCATGCCGAGCAGATCGTCACGCAGGTGCAGAAGCTCTTCAGCCGCGACGACCGGCTGGACATCCCGCTGTGATGCGTTGTATTTTTCTTGTCGACAAATAAAATACAAGTTGCTATACGTTGCCGGGAGGGGAGGCTGAGGACATCCGCGCCGGCCGACCGCCCGAACCGTCCATAGGAGATCGACATGAAGGCCAAGATTTTTTCCGGTGTCATTCCCGCCCTGATGACCCCCTGCAAGGAAGACCGCACGCCGGACTTCGACCAGCTGGTCCGCAAGGGCAAGGAACTCATCGAGAAGGGCATGTCCGCCGTCGTCTATTGCGGCTCCATGGGTGACTGGCCGCTTCTGACCGACGAGCAGCGCATGGAAGGCGTCGAGCGCCTCGTCAAAGCCGGCATCCCGGTCATCGTCGGCACCGGCGCCGTCAACACCGCCTCGGCCGTCGCGCATGCCGCCCATGCCCAGAAGGTCGGCGCGCAGGGCCTCATGGTCATCCCGCGCGTTCTGTCCCGCGGCTCCGTCGTCGCCGCCCAGAAGAACCACTTCAAGGCCATCCTGTCGGCCGCCCCGGACCTGCCGGCCGTCATCTACAACAGCCCCTATTACGGCTTCGCCACCCGCGCCGACCTGTTCTTCGCCCTGCGCCAGGACCACAAGAACCTCGTAGGCTTCAAGGAATTCGGCGGCGCCGCCGACATGCGCTATGCGGCCGAGAACATCACCAGCCGCGACGATGACGTCTCGCTGATGATCGGCGTCGACACCTGCGTCTTCACCGGCTTCGTCGATTGCGGCGCCGTCGGCGCGATCACCGGCATCGGCTGCGTGCTGCCGAAGGAAGTGCTGCACATGTGCGCCCTCGCCCAGGCTGCCGCCAAGGGCGACGCGGACGCCCGCGCCCGCGCGCTGGAACTGGAATCGGCGCTTGCCGTCCTCTCGTCCTTCGACGAAGGCCCGGACCTCGTCCTCTACTTCAAGCACATGATGGTGCTGAAGGGCGACAAGGAATACACGCTGCACTTCTACGAGACCGACGCCCTCTCCGACAGCCAGCGCGGCTACGTCGAATCCCAGCTCAAGCTCTTCGACACCTGGTATGCCGAATGGAGCAAGCTGCCGGGCGCCGTGCAGAAATACAAGGTCTGAGCTTCACGCCTTCCCAAATGCGAGAAAGGCCCTCCGCAAGGAGGGCCTTCTTGATTCCTGGCATAGGTGTCGGAACCTCTCCTCCGTCATGCTCGGGCCTGTCCCGAGCATCTGCAACGTCTCCATTCTTTCAATGCGTTGGCAGATCCTCGGCACAAGGCCGAGGATGACGACAGCGGGTGGGGCGCGGCATGCCGGAAAACTGAAAGACCCTCCGCGAGGAGGGCCTTTTCTTTTGGTGGCAGGCGAAGGCAGGGCGCGCTCAGGAAATCGCGTCCAGCCCCTTGTCCAGCAGGCGGTCGAGCTGTTCCACCTCGGCGGTCGTCAGCGTGACTCCTTCCGCCTCGGACTTCGTGCGGGCGACGAAGCGGCGCTGGGAGGGCAGGCGCGCGCCCTGGCCGACGATGGCCTCGAAGAGGGTTTCGGCGCGGGCGAAGGGATCGCCCGGGCGGCCCTTGGCGAAGGCTTCCGGCGACATGGCGATGATGAGCTCGCCGTGGAAGGGGGCGAGGGTCGTCGTGCCGAGATAATCGAGCACTTCCGGGCTCGTCAGGTCGCCGATCATGATGCCGGCGAGGAGCTCGATCATCGTGCCGATGGCCGAGCCCTTGTGGCCGCCGAAGGGCAGCATGGCGCCGGCAAGCGCCGCTTCCGGATCGGTCGTCGGGTTGCCGTCGGCGTCGATCGCCCAGCCTTCCGGGAGCTGCTTGCCGGCGCGGCGGTGCAGCTCGATCTCGCCGCGGGCGGCGACGGATGTGGCGAAGTCGAAGACATAAGGCGCGCCGTTCGGGCGCGGCCAGCCGAAGGCGAAGGGATTGGTGCCGAGCAGCGGCTTGTTGCCGCCGGTCGGCGCGACCGTCGCATAGCTCGGGCACATGACGAGGCCGGCAAGGCCCTCCTTCGTCACGGCCTCGACCTCCGGCCAGAGCGCCGAGAAATGGGTGCAGTCGTTGATGACCAGCGCGGCGATACCGAGCTTGCGGGCGCGGTCGGCAAGGGCGGGGACGCCGAGCTCGAAGGCGGGATTGGCAAAGCCGCCCTTCGCATTGACCTTGACGATGGCCGAGCCCTCGTTGGCGTCGAGTTCCGGCACGGCGTCCGGCTTGACCTTGCCGGCCTTGACGGTGCGCAACGCGCCCTCGATGCGGTAGATGCCGTGCGACTTGCAGGCATCCCGCTCGCCGGCGACGATGACGCGGGCAAGCGCGCCGGCCTGCACGGCGTTGAGGCCGGCCTTGAGGAAGATGGCTTCGACCCGCTCCTGAAGCGCGGCAATCGACAGAGTGGTGGTTTGCGTCATCTTTCGTCTCTTCAAAGGCTGGTGCCGACCCCGGGGCAGGTTGGCGATTGAACATTTGCATACATAGAGTATACAAGATTTCCACGAGTGCAATTCGCCCCGCCGTTTCCTATATCGGGCGAGCATCATTCCGCAAGAAAGGGACGTCAAATGGCTTTCACCCCGAACGGTAAACACCTCGTCGCAGGCGAATGGCTGGACGGCAACGGCACGTTCGCCTCCTCGCCGGCGCATGGCCCGGCGCACGACTTCGCCGTCGGCACGGTCGAGCTGGTGAACAAGGCCGCAGAGGCCGCGGAAGACGCCTTCCTCAGCTACGGCTATGCCTCACGCGCCGAACGGGCCGCGTTCCTGCGCGCCATCGCCGACGAGATCGAGGCCCGTGCGGATGCCATCACCGAGATCGGTACCGAGGAGACCGGCCTGCCCGTCGCCCGCCTCCAGGGCGAGCGCGGCCGCACCACCGGCCAGCTCCGCCTCTTCGCCGACCATATCGAGAAGGGCGACTATCTCGACCGCCGCCGCGATGCCGCCCTGCCGGATCGCCAGCCCCTGCCGCGCCCGGAAATCCGCCTGATCCAGCGGCCGCTCGGCCCGGTCGCCGTGTTCGGCGCCTCCAACTTCCCGCTCGCCTTCTCGACGGCCGGCGGCGACACCGCCGCCGCGCTCGCCGCCGGCTGCCCGGTCGTCGTCAAGGGCCATTCGGCCCATCCGGGCACCGGCGAGATCATCGCCGAGGCTGTCCTTGCCGCCATCAAGAAGACCGGCGTGCATCCGGGCGTCTTCTCGCTCATCCAGGGCGGCAACCGAAAGGTCGGCGAGGCCGTCGTGCAGCATCCGCTGATCAAGGCCGTCGGTTTCACCGGCTCGCTTGCCGGCGGCCGCGCGCTCTTCAACCTCTGCGCCGCCCGCCCCGAACCGATCCCGTTCTTCGGCGAACTCGGCTCGGTCAACCCGATGTTCCTGCTGCCGCAGGCCATGAAGGCCCGCGCCGAGGGCCTCGGCCAGGGCTGGGCGGGCTCGCTCACCATGGGCGCCGGCCAGTTCTGCACCAATCCGGGCATCGCCATCGTTGCCGACGGCCCGGATGCCGACCGCTTCACGGCCGCCGCCGTCGAAGCCCTCGGCAAGGTCGGCGCGCAGACCATGCTGACCGACGGCATCGCCAAGGCCTATCAGGACGGACAGGCGCGCTTTGCAAGCCGCAACACCGTCAAGCCGCTCTTCACCACCGAATCCACCGGCCGCAACGCGCTGCCGAACCTCTTCGAGATCTCCGGCGAGCAGTTCCTTGCCGACCATGCGCTCTCCGAGGAGGTCTTCGGCCCGCTCGGCCTCGTCGTGCGCGTCGGTTCCGTCGGTGAGATGGAGCAACTCGCCCGCAACTTTGAGGGCCAACTCACGACGACCATCCACATGGATGAAGGCGACCTCGACGATGCGAAGCGCCTGCGCCCGATCCTCGAGCGCAAGGCCGGCCGCGTGCTGGTCAACGGCTTCCCGACCGGCGTGGAAGTGGTCGATTCCATGGTGCATGGCGGCCCGTACCCGGCCTCGACGAATTTCGGCGCGACGAGCGTCGGCACCATGTCGATCCGCCGTTTTCTGCGTCCCGTCAGCTACCAGAACATGCCGGAAGGCCTGCTCCCGGACGATTTCCTCAACTGATTCAATCCATCAGGTGGACAGGGGCCGGGTTTTCCGCAAGGAGAGCCCGGCCTCTGCTTTTTTCTCCTTTCGGGTATATACTTTTTGTATATTAATTGTATTTTGTGGCCCGGTTTGCGCCTCGGGCGAAGGACGGCCTTCGCCCGCGTGAACTGCCAGACCAATCCAGGGAGAGAGTTATGAAGAAGACCTCGGTCCTCGCCTTCGGCCTCGTTGCCGCCACCGCTCTGACCAGCCCGGCCAAGGCCGACAAGCTGGACGACATCATCTCGTCCGGCACGCTGCGCTGCGCCGTCGTCCTCGACTTCCCGCCGATGGGCGCGCGCGACGAGAGCAACAACCCGATCGGCTTCGACGTCGATTACTGCAACGACCTCGCCAAGGCGCTCGGCGTCACGGCCGAGATCGTCGAGACGCCCTTCCCGGAACGCATCCCGGCGCTGATGTCCGGCCGCGTCGACGTCGGCGTCGCCTCGACCTCCGACACGCTTGAGCGCGCCAAGACCGTCGGCATGACGATCCCCTACTTCGCCTTCGAAATGGCCGTCACGGCCAATGACAAGTCGGGCGTCAAGTCCTTCGAGGACATGAAGGGCAAGACGGTCGGCGCCACCGCCGGCACGTTCGAGGCCATCGCGCTCGAAAAGTCGGTCAAGGAATGGGGCACCGGCGAGTTCCGTCCCTACCAGACCCAGGCCGACGTCTTCCTCGCGCTCAGCCAGGGCCAGATCGACGCGACGGTCTCCACCTCGACGGTCGCCCAGTCCAACGTCAAGAGCGGCAAGTTCGCCGGCATCTCGGTCGTCGGCAAGGCGCCCTACGACATCGACTATGTCGCGCTCTTCACCAACCGCGAAGAATACGGCCTGATCAACTACCTGAACCTCTTCATCAACCAGCAGGTTCGCACCGGCCGCTACAAGGAACTCTACGAGAAGTGGGTCGGCGGCGACTTGCCGGACCTGTCCGTGAACGGCGTTTATCGCTAATCTGCCGCTTGCCCGGCGGCGCGGAACATCCCGTTCCGCGCCGCCGGTCGTTTCAAAGGGTGAGACGGCAATGTTCAGTTACTCCTTTCATTGGAACCAGGCGTTCAAGGCCCTGCCGCAGATGCTGGACGGCGCGCTGGTCACGCTGCAGATCGCCATCCTGTCGATGGTCATCGGCGTCGCGGTCGCGCTCGCGCTGACGCTCTTCCGCCTGTCCGGCAACCGCATTCTCGGCGGCTTCGCCACGGCCTGGGTGGAGATCGCGCGCAACACGCCGGCGCTCTTCCAGATCTACATGGCCCATTTCGGCCTCGGCAATTTCGGCATCCACCTCAGCCCCTATACGGCGCTGCTGATCGGCATCGCCTTCAACAATGCCGGCTACCTCGCGGAGAACTTCCGCGGCGCGCTGAAGGCGATCCCGGAGACGCAGGCGCGCGCCGCCCGCTCGCTCGGCATGACCCCGCTGCAGGCCTTCCGCTACGTCGTGCTGCCGCAGATGCTGCGCATCGCCTTCCTGCCGGTGACCAACCAGATGGTCTGGGCGATCCTGATGACCTCGCTCGGCGTCACCGTCGGCATGAACACCGACCTTGCCGGCGTCACGCAGGCACTGAATGCGGTCTCCTTCCGCACCTTCGAGTTCTTCGCCCTCGCGGCGGTGATCTACTACGTCATCGCCAAGATCGTGACCCTGGCCGCGCGCCTCGCCGCCGCGCGCATGTTCCGCTACTGAGAGGGTAAACCATGTTCGATACCGCTCTCTCCTGGGCCGATCTCGCCTTCCTTGCGCAGGGCGCGGCGATGACGCTCGCCGTCACCGCCGTCTCCGTCCTCGCCGGAACCGTGCTCGGCATCGTCTTCGGCGTCATCCGCAACCAGGCCGGCCCCTACTGGTCGATGCCGCTCACCTTCCTGCTCGACATCTTCCGCTCCGTGCCGCTGCTCATCCAGCTCGTGCTCGGCAATGCGGCGCAGTCGATCATGAAGCTCGGCTGGGCGCCCTTCACTACCTCCTGCGTGGTGCTGTCGCTCTATACCGCGGCCTATTGCACCGAGATCGTGCGCGGCGGCATCTCCTCCGTTCCGCCGACGACGCGCCGCGCCGCCCGCTCGCTCGGCATGACCTGGTGGCAGGACATGCGCTACATTGTTGCCCCGCTCGCCACGCGCGTCTCGCTGCCCGCCTGGATCGGCCTGACGCTCGGCGTCATGAAGGATTCCGCGCTCGTGCTCTGGCTCGGCCTGATCGAGCTGCTGCGCGCCTCGCAGATCCTCGTCACGCGCCTGCAGGAACCGCTGTTCATCCTGCTCATCTGCGGCGCCATCTACTTCCTCATCTCCTTCCCCATCGCCCGGCTGGGCGGGTATCTCGAAAGACGGTGGTCCAATGATTGAGATCGAAAACGTCCGCAAATCCTTCGGCCAGCTCGAGGTCCTGAAGGGGATCAACCTCACCGTGGAAAAGGGCGAGGTGCTGACCATCATCGGTGGTTCGGGCTCCGGCAAGTCGACGCTGCTGACCTGCATCAACGGTCTGGAGACCATCGACGCCGGCCGCATCGTCGTCGACGGCACGGATGTCCATGCCAAGGGCACGGACCTCAACAAGCTGCGCCGCAAGCTCGGGATCGTCTTCCAGCAGTTCAACGCCTTCCCGCACCTGACGGTGCTGGAGAACGTCATGCTGGCGCCGGTGAAGGTGCTCGGCCAGTCGAAGGCGGAAGCCGAGGCGATGGCCGTCAAGCAGCTCACCCATGTCGGCCTCGGCGACAAGCTCAAGGTCTATCCGAGCCGCATGTCCGGCGGCCAGCAGCAGCGCATGGCGATTGCCCGCGCGCTCGCCATGTCGCCGGCCTACATGCTGTTCGACGAAGTGACCTCGGCGCTCGACCCGCAGCTCGTCGGCGAAGTGCTCGACACGCTGCGCATGCTCGCCTCCGAAGGCATGACGATGATCTGCGTCACGCACGAGATGAAGTTCGCCCGCGAGGTCTCCGACCGCGTCGCCTTCTTCCACAAGGGCGTGATGGCCGAGATCGCTCCGCCGGAGGAACTGTTCGGCGCACCCAAGAACCCGGAATTGCAGGCGTTCCTCGCCGCCACCCACTGAGGCAAAGATGCAGACTGAAATCGAGCCCGGCGTCGTCGTCATCGGCGCCGGCGTGGTCGGCCTTTCCGCCGCCATCGCGGCGCAGGCCCGCGGCCTCGCCGTCACCGTCCTCGAACGCGAAGAACCCGCCGCCGGCGCGTCCGCCGGCAATGCCGGCGCCTTCGCCTTCACCGACATCCTGCCGCTCGCCTCGCCCGGCATCCTGAGGAAGGCGCCGAAATGGCTGCTCGATCCGCTCGGGCCGCTCTCCGTGCCGCCTTCCTATGCCTTGCAGATCGCGCCGTGGATGTTCCGCTTCTGGCGCGCCTGCTCGGCAAGCCGCGTCGCCCATTCCACCGCCGCGCAGACCGCGCTGATGGACCTTTCCAGGGCCGAGCTGGAGCCGTTCCTCGCCGGGACCGGCACGGCGGCCATGCTGCGCAAGGAAGGCAATCTCCAGGTCTATGAAAGCCAGGCCGAGCTCGACGCCTCGCTGCCCGGCTGGACCGCGCGCGCCGAACACGGCATCGAATTCCGCCACATGGACGCCGCCGAGATGGCGACGATCCAGCCCGGCCTTGCGCCGCGCTTCACCCACGGCACCTTCACGCCCGGCTGGTATTCCATCGCCGATCCCAAGCTCTACACGCTGGCGCTGGCCAATCATTTCCGCGTCAGGGGCGGTCGGATCGAGCGCGCCGAGGTCTCCAGCCTTCATCCCATCGAGGGCGGCGTCGAAATCCGCACGACGGACGGTCGCACGCTGCGGGCGCAGAAGGTCGTGCTCGCGGCCGGAGCCTTCTCGCATCGGGTCGCCCGTTCGCTCGGCGAAAACATCCCGCTCGAAACCGAGCGCGGCTACAACACGACGCTGCCGGCCGACGCCTTCGACCTGCGCACGCAGGTCACCTTCGGCGGCCATGGCTTCGTCGTCACCCGGCTTTCGACCGGCATCCGCGTTGGCGGCGCGGTGGAGCTCGGCGGACTGAAGCTACCGCCGAACTTCCGCCGGTCGGAAGCCATGCTGGAAAGGGCCCGCGCCTTCCTGCCGGGTCTCAAGCCCGAGGGCGGCGTGCAGTGGATGGGCTTCCGCCCCTCGCTGCCGGACAGCCTGCCGGCCATCGGCCGCGCCCGCGCGACGCCGCGCGTCGTCTACGCCTTCGGCCACGGCCATCTCGGCCTTACCCAGTCGGCCGGCACGGCCCGCCTCGTCGCCGAACTCCTCACCGACGGCAGGACGGCGATCGACATCGCCCCCTTCTCGCCGCAACGCTTCTAGAATCTGTCCGGTTCAAGATGGACCGGCCAGACTCTGGATCTCTGTTTTCGGTTGTCTTTTCGGGAAAACCGGATTCCCCTTTTCCCTGACAACCCCTAGGGACAACGCCATGGCCGACCTCTCCGCCCGCAGCATCCTCGCCGGAACAGCCTCCGGCCCGATCATCGCCGCCGGGGAGGCGCTGAGCTTCTGGGGCGGCGTCGATCCGGCGACCGGCCGCGTCATCGACGTGCACCACCCGCTGCATGGCGTGACGATCACCGGCGGCATCCTGATGATGCCGTCGAGCCGCGGTTCCTGCACCGGCTCCGGCGTGCTGCTGGACCTCGCGCTGACCGGCCGCGCGCCCGCAGCGCTGGTCTTCAGCGAGGCCGAGGACGTGCTGACGCTCGGCGCGCTGATCGCCGCGGAAATGTTCGGCAACTCGCTGCCGGTGCTGCGCCTGTCGCATGACGCCTTCGACGCGCTCTGTCGCGCGAAGACGGCAAGGATCGGCGAGACGAGCATCGAGGCGGACGGCCTCACCATCCCCGTCGCACCGCCGGCCACCGCCGCGCTCGACCTCACCGAGGACGACCGCGCCATGCTGGACGGCCGCGACGGCATCGCCGTGCAGCTCGCCTTGCGCATCACCGCCGCCATGGCCGCGCAGCAGGGCGCGACGAGACTGGTCGACGTGGTGCAGGGCCATATCGACGGCTGCATCTATGCCAGCCCCGCCAACCTCACCTTCGCGGAGAAGATGGCCGACATGGGCGCGAAGGTGCGCGTGCCGACCACGATGAACGCCATTTCCGTCGACCGGGCGAACTGGGAAAAGCAGGGCGTGCCGCACGATTTCGGCGATCCGGCCGCCCGTCTTGCCGACGCCTATGTGCGCATGGGCTGCCGCCCGACCTTCACCTGTTCCCCCTACCTTCTGGAAAGCGCGCCAAAAACCGGCGAGGCCATCGCCTGGGCGGAATCCAATGCCGTGATCTTCGCCAATACCGTGCTTGGCGCGCGCACGGCCAAGCACCCGGATTTCCTCGACCTCTGCATCGCGCTGACCGGCCGCACGCCGCTGTCCGGCGTCTATCTCGAAAAGCACCGCAAGGCAAAGCGCATCATCGACGTCGAACTGCCGGAGAATGTGGACGACGCCTTCTGGCCGCTCGTCGGCTATCTCGCCGGCCGCGCCGCGCCCGACCGCATTCCGCTGCTCACCGGCCTTGCCGCCGCAAGGCCGACGCGCGACGACCTGAAGGCCCTCTGCGCCGCCTTCGGCACGACCTCCGCCGCACCGATGCTGCATATCGAGGGCGTCACCCCCGAGGCGGACGATGCGGCCGCCACTGACGCCGACAAGGTGTCCATCACCCGCGCCGACATGGTCGAGGTCTGGACGATGTTCAACGACGGCCCGGCCGAGGTGGAACTCGTCGCCATCGGCAGCCCGCATGCCTCGGCCTCCGAATGCCGGGCGCTGGCCGACGCGCTCGGCGGGCGCAAGCGGCACGAAAGCATTTCCGTGATCGTCACGGCGGGCCGCGACGTCATGGCGGGGGCTGGCGATGTGCTTAGTCGGCTAAGGGAAAGCGGCGTCGAGGTCCTGCCGGATCTCTGCTGGTGCTCGATCTCCGAGCCGGTCTTCCCGCCGAAGACGCGCACGCTCATCACCAATTCCGGCAAGTATGCCCATTACGGCCCGGGCCTTTCCGGCCGCAGCGTGCGCTTCGGCAATCTTGCCGATTGCATCGAGGCGGCGCTGACCGGCCGCGTGCCGCCGCGCCTGCCGGCCTGGCTTTCCTGATCAGTCCCTTCCGAAGACGTCGCGCGTATAGACCTTGTCCGCAACGTCATCGAGTTCTTCGGCATGCCGGTTGGTGAGGATGACGTCTGCGCGGCGCTTGAAGTCCTGAAGGTCGCGGACGATCTCGGAGCGGAAGAACGTCTCCTCCCCGAAATCCGGCTCGTAGATGATGACCGGAATGCCCTTCGCCTTGATGCGCTTCATGATGCCCTGGATGGAGGACTCGCGAAAATTGTCCGAGTCCTTCTTCATGGCGAGCCGGTAGACGCCGACGACGTCAGGATCGCGCCCGACGATGTCGGCGGCCAAGAAATCCTTGCGCGTCGTATTGGCATCGACGATGGCACGGATGAGGTTTTGCGGCACGTCGCTGAAGTTGGAGAGAAGCTGGCGCGTATCCTTCGGCAGGCAATAGCCGCCATAGCCGAAGGACGGATTGTTGTAGTGCCCGCCGATTCGCGGATCGAGCCCCACGCCCTCGATGACCTGGCGCGTATCGATGCCATGGGTCATCGCGTAGCTGTCGAGCTCGTTGAAATAGGCGACGCGCATGGCGAGATAGGTATTGGCGAAAAGCTTGATCGCCTCCGCCTCGCCCGAGCCGGTGAAGAGCACGGGCACGTCTTCCTTCACCGCGCCCTGCTGCAAGAGCCCCGCGAATTGCCGCGCCTCCGGCGTATCCGCCCCCATGACGATGCGGGAGGGATGGAGGTTGTCGTAGAGCGCCTTGCCCTCGCGCAGGAATTCCGGCGAGAAGACAATGCGCTCGTCGCCCCGCGCCGCCCGCAGCCACGCCGTATAGCCGACGGGGATCGTCGACTTGACGACGATCGTGGCGCTCGCATTGACCTGCCGCACATCCTCCACCACGGCCTCGACGCTGCTCGTGTCGAAATGGTTGTATTCCGGGTCGTAGTTGGTGGGCGTTGCGACGACGACGAAATCGGCGTGTGCGAAGGCTTCGGCCTTGTCCGTCGTCGCGCGCAGGCGCAGCGGCTTTTCGCGCAGGTAGTCCTCGATTTCGGCATCCGCGATGGGGGAGATGCCGGCATTCAGCGCATCGACCCGTTGGGGGGCGATGTCATAGGCGGTCACCCCGTTGTGCTGGGCCAGCAGCACCGCATTGGAAAGCCCGACATAACCGATGCCGGCAACCGCGATATTGACCATGGCGACCCCGTCGACGCGCGTTGATCCTGCCGGACCGGAAGCCGAATCGCGGCTTCCGGTCCGTGCCGCGGGGTATAGCCGGGGATGATTACAGCCAGATGGCGGGGATCAGGTCAGCAATTCGGGCGGAACCTTGCCGCCGTTATCGGCAAGAGCCTTCATCAGCGCCTTGTGCAGCCAGATATTCATTGCAGCGGAATCATTCTTGTCGCCGGTATAGCCAAGTTCGTCGGCCAGTTCCTTGCGCTCCTGAAGACTGGCGTCCATGCCGAGCGCCTTCATCATATCCACGATGGACTTGCGCCAATCGAGCTTCTGGCCGTTCTTCTTGACGGCGGCGTCGAGAATGGCGGCCACGTCGACATTGCCTGCCGGGGCCGGCTGCGGCGTCGCTGCAGGCGTTCCCGCGAGCGTAGCGTTGGCTTCATCCTTCAAAGAAGGAGTGCCTGACACGTCGGCGGTTGCCGGCGCCACGCCGGCACTCCCGATCGTCTTTGCCGATGCGGTTTCGACCGAAGCCGGTTCGGCGGCTTTGCCGAAAAGCTTTTCCTTGATGGAGCTGAAAATACCCATGGTGCGTCCTTCTCGTTTGGGCCTCTTTCTGAGACCTCCGGTAAAGTTATAGCGATGGCCATGTGGGGCAAGGGCAAAAGCGGACGCCTGACCCGTTTCCGATCCACCTGGAACCATCCTCTGTGCCCGACGTTATCTTTGCGCTAGACAATCAGGAGATATTTCAATGGATTGGAACCGCGTGGAAGGTAACTGGAAGCAGGTCAAAGGCAAGATCAAGGAGCAGTGGGGTAAGCTCACTGACGACGATCTTGATGTGATCGACGGCAAGCGCGACCAGCTCGAGGGCAAGATCCAGGAGCGCTACGGTTACGCAAAGGACCAGACGAAGAAGGACATCGACGACTGGTACGGCCGTCAGTCCTGGTAAGGCACAAGGGCCAGCCGTCGGCGCTTGAGACGTGCATGAGCACCGTCCGGTCGCAACCCTTTGCCGCACGTCGTGCTCAACCGCTCGCCCTCACCATGGGGCGTGCGGTTTTCCAGGATACGGCAACTGTTAAAGCGTCAAAAAATTGCAATGAATCAAAGGTTATGGCGGACAGAGAGGGATTCGAACCCTCGATAGAGTTTCCCCTATACACGCGTTCCAGGCGTGCGCCTTCAACCACTCGGCCACCTGTCCGTCCGCTCGCTGCCGGTGGTCAGTCCGGCGCGGGTCGCTTTCCTGTTTCCATTCCGGCGAGACGGCGCGATATATACCGAGGTTTGCCGCAGGATCAACCGCTTTCTGACAGATTTTTAAAGGATGTTCCGCGGCGGCGCGAAGGATTGCGCAGGGCGGGCCGTCTTCCTATCTTAAGGCAGCAATGAAGCGGAGCGGATTTCGGCTCGCGCAGGCGGCACCGGGAGGGTGCGATGATACGGTTCGTCCTGAGGACCCTCAGTCTTTTCGCCCTCGTGGTCGCCGTGATGGCGGGCGCGATCGATGCGATCCAGTCGGTCTCGGCGTCCGAGCCGGTGCTGACGCCGCTCGCCGTCGCCTGGAGCACGGCAAGCCCGGGCACGATCGCCCTCGTCGCCGACGGCATCATGCGCAACTTCCCCTATGCCTGGGACCCGGCGGCCATGTGGGTGCTCTCGCAGCCCGCCTTCGCGGTGCTGCTCGCCGTCTCGCTGCTGTTCTGGACGCTCGCCTACAAGCGCCCGCCCGTCGCGGGCCGCTTCACCGCCTGATTCCTTTTACCGTTCCGGCCCGGAGGCCACGATGTTCCTGATCGACATGTTCAACAAGAAGACTGCCATGCCCGCGCCCGAAGCGGCCTTGCCCGGCCGCGACGAGCCCGTCCCCACATCCGCGACCCATTTCGTCAACGGCAGGCCCTTGAAGGGGCCGTATCCGGAGGGGTTCAGGACCGTGCTGCTCGGCATGGGCTGCTTCTGGGGCGCCGAGCGCCTGCTCTGGCAGATCCCCGGCGTATGGATGACGGCGGCCGGCTATGCCGGCGGCTTCACCCCGAACCCGACCTACCACGAGACGACGACCGGGCTGACGGGCCACACGGAAGTGGTGCTGGTCGTCTACGATCCCGCCGCGGTCTCGCTGGAAACCCTGCTGAAGGCCTTCTTCGAGGCGCACGACCCGACCCAGGGCATGCGCCAGGGCAACGACATCGGCACGACCTACCGCTCGGCGATCTACCTCGGCGACGAGGCCGACCTCGAAACGGCGCGCCGCGCGCGCGACGTCTATCAGGCCGCGCTCCATGCGGCCGGCCGCACCGACCGCATCACCACCGAGATCGCCGCGGCGGGGCCGTTCTACTTCGCCGAGGAGGTGCACCAGCAGTATCTCGCCAAGAATCCGGGCGGCTATTGCGGCCTGCGCGGCACGGGCGTCGCCTGCGCCATCGGCTGATCGCCGCCCTGTTTTAAAGCAGGCTGGGGCCGCCGCGAACGAGGTTCTCCACCGTCGATCGCGGCGGTTCATATTTTTTACCAACTGAAAAATTTCTGGTGAATTTTTCCCGGAGGCATGTAAGGATGCCGCCAGCCTGACCCAAGGGAAAGGGTCGGTGGCTCCGGCGCGCGCCTTCTCCGGGCGCCCACGCGGAAGGTCCCTATAAGATCAATAGCGAACAGGGCTGCACAATGAAAAAAACCCTTCTCACTCTCCTTGCCACGGCCGCGATGTCCGCGAGCGCGTTCGCCGCAGACATCAAGCCGGCGATCATCTACGACCTCGGCGGCAAGTTCGACAAGTCGTTCAACGAAGCGGCCTTCAACGGCGCGGAGAAGTTCAAGAACGAGACCGGGATCGAATACCGCGACTTCGAGATCGCCAACGACGCGCAGCGCGAACAGGCGCTCCGCCGCTTCGCCGGCGACGGCAACAACCCGATCGTCATGGCCGGCTTCTCCTGGTCCGCAGCGCTTGAGAAGGTCGCCGCGGAATATCCGGACACCAAGTTCGCCATCATCGACATGGTCCTCGACAAGCCGAATGTCCGCTCGGTCGTCTTCAAGGAAGAAGAGGGCGGCTGGCTCGCCGGCATCCTGGCGGGCATGGCCTCCAAGACCAAGACGGTCAGCTTCGTCGGCGGCATGGATATCCCGCTGATCCACAAGTTCGCCTGCGGCTATATCGGCGGCGCCAAGTCGCTCGGCCCGGACTACAAGGTCCTCGAAGCCTATACGGGCACGACGCCGGACGCCTGGAACGACCCGGTCAAAGGCGGCGAGATAGCCAAGTCCCAGTTCGACCAGGGCTCCGACGTGGTCTACCACGCCGCCGGCGGCACGGGCGTCGGCGTTCTCCAGGCCGCGGTCGATGCCGGCAAGCTCGGCATCGGCGTCGATTCCAACCAGAACGGCCTGCATCCCGGCAAGGTGCTGACCTCTATGGTCAAGCGCGTCGACGTCGCCGTCTACGATGCCTTCATGTCGGCCAAGGACGACAAGTTCGAGCCCGGCGTCAACGTCTTCGGCCTCAAGGAGAACGGCGTCGACGTCGCCATGGACGAGAACAATGCGCCGCTCATCACCCCGGAAATGAAGGCCGCCGTCGACAAGGCGCGCGCCGACATCATCTCCGGCGCGGTCAAGGTGCACGACTACATGTCCGACGAGACCTGCCCCTACTAAGGGCGTCGGGCGGCCCGTCTGCCATGGCAGGCGGGCCGATTCCGTCCCGGCGCGTCAGTAGTGCGGGGGACGGGTAACGGCAGGGGCCTCGAGAGACCCCTCTTCCAGCACTAGGAAACGTTCCGTCAGCCGGTCGAGCTTCGAGCGGAGCTGCTCGACGACGCGCCACTGCTCGGCAAGCTGGTCGGAGAGTTCCTCGATCGTCTGGGCTTGGTGGGCGACGTGCTCTTCCAGCCGGGCGATGCGCCGGGCCGCTTCGGGAAGGTCGGACATGGTCTGGCTCTCCTCTTCGATCAGCCGGGGACGAGCTATAGCGGCTGGCGCCGTGGCCCGCAATCGGACTGGACAAGCGCTCCGGAAGCAACAAGACTGGGACCGGCAGGCCGCAAATCCCCGTAAGAGTGGATCGTCATGAACGAACTGGCAATCGAACTGAAGGGCATCGACAAGAGCTTCGGCCTCGTCCACGCCAACCGGAACATCGACCTGAAGGTCCGCAAGGGCACCATTCACGGCATCATCGGCGAAAACGGCGCCGGCAAGTCCACCCTCATGTCGATCCTCTACGGCTTCTACCAGGCCGACCGCGGCGACATCGTGATCGACGGGCGCAAGGTCGACATCCGCGATCCGAACGCGGCCATCGCCGCCGGCATCGGCATGGTGCACCAGCACTTCATGCTGGTGGAGAACTTCACCGTGCTCGAGAACATCATGCTGGGCGCCGAGGAGAGCCAGATCCTCAATGCCGGCATCACTAAGGCGCGCGCCGAGCTGAAGCGCCTGGAGAAGGAATATGCGCTGGAGGTCGATCCCGACGCCGTGATCGAGGAACTGCCGGTCGGCATCCAGCAGCGCGTGGAAATCCTGAAAGCCCTCTACCGCAAGGCCGACATCCTCATCCTCGACGAGCCGACGGGCGTGCTGACGCCGGCCGAGGCCGACCATCTGTTCCGCATCCTCCGGCAGTTGAAGGAGGAGGGGAAGACCGTCCTCCTCATCACCCACAAGCTGCGCGAGATCATGGCGATCACCGACGAGGTCTCGGTCATGCGCCGTGGCGAGATGGTGGCGACGCGCACGACAAAGGAGACGTCCGTCGAGGAGCTGGCCGAGCTGATGGTTGGCCGCCGCGTCCTCCTGCGCGTCGAGAAGGGCGAGGCCAGGCCCGCCGACGTCAAGCTCTCGGTGAAGAACCTCACCGTGCGCGACAGCCGCGGCGTCACCATGGTCGACGACGTCTCCTTCGATATCCGCGCCGGCGAGATCGTCGGCATCGCCGGTGTTGCCGGCAACGGCCAGTCGGAGCTGCTGGAGGCGATCTCCGGCATCCGCCGCGCCGCATCCGGCACCGTGATGCTGAACGGCAGCCCCGTCGACGTGACCGGCAATGCCGATCCGGCCGAACTGCGCAAGCGCGGCCTCGCCCATGTGCCTGAAGATCGGCACCATGTCGGCCTCGTCCTGAAATTCGAGGAAAGCGAGAACGCCATCCTCGGCTATCACGACGATCCGAAGTACCGGAAGGGCCTGCTGCTCGACATCGACGCCATCCGCGCCGACGCGGAGGAGAAGATCGCCGCCTACGACATCCGCCCGCCGAACCCGCGGCTGAAGACGGCGAACTTTTCCGGCGGCAACCAGCAGAAGATCGTGCTGGCGCGCGAGATGGAGCGCGGCCCCGACGTGCTGATCATCGGCCAGCCGACGCGCGGCGTCGATGTCGGTGCCATCGAATTCATTCACAAGCGCATCATCGAGATGCGCGACCAGGGCAAGGCGGTGCTGCTCGTCTCGGTCGAGCTCGACGAGATCCGCGCGCTGTCCGACCGCATCCTCGTGATGTTCGCCGGCCGCGTGGTGGGCGAGCGCACGCCCGATGCCACCGAAGGAGAACTCGGCCTGCTGATGGCCGGTGTGGAAGGCCCGAAGGAGGCCGCGGAATGAGTGTCCCTCACGCGAAACTGCCGGCCTGGGCGGAATACGGCCTGATCCCGCTGGTCAACCTCGCCGTCGCCTTCCTGATTTCCGGCCTCGTCGTGCTGATCGTCGGCGAAAGCCCGCTGGAGGCCGCCTATCACATGATCAACGGCGCCTTCGGGCGCGGCGAATATATCGGCTTCACGCTCTACTACACGACGACCTTCATCTTCACCGGCCTTGCCGTGGCGGTCGCCTTCCATTGCGGCCTCTTCAACATCGGCGGCGAGGGGCAGGCCTATGTCGGCGGCATCGGCGTGGCGCTCGCCTGCCTTGCCTTCGACCGAACGCTGCCCTGGTATCTCGTCTTCCCCATCGCGATTGCCGGCGCCGCCTTCTTCGGCGCGCTCTGGGCGCTCATCCCCGGCTGGTTGCAGGCCAGGCGCGGCAGCCACATCGTCATCACGACGATCATGTTCAACTTCATCGCCGCCAGCCTGATGAACTACCTGCTCAACAAGGTGTTCAAGCCGCTCGGCTCCATGTCGCTGGAAACCCGCACCTTTGACACGGGCGGGCAGTTGCCCAAGCTCGACTGGCTGATGTCGATCTTCGGCCTTTCCGTCGGCTCGGCGCCGTTCAACATCTCCTTCCTGCTGGCGCTCCTTGCCGCCTTCGGCGTCTGGGTGCTGATCTGGCGCACGAAGCTCGGCTACGAGATGCGCACCATGGGCCACAGCCCCGCCGCCGCGCGCTATGCCGGCATCAAGGAGTCGCGGATCATCATCATCACCATGATGATCTCGGGCGGGCTTGCCGGCATGATGGCGCTGAACCCGATCATGGGCGAGCAGTTCCGCATGCAGCTCGATTTCGTGCAGGGCGCCGGCTTCGTCGGCATCGCCGTGGCGCTGATGGGCCGCTCGCATCCGGCCGGCATCATTCCCGCCGCCCTTCTCTTCGGCATGCTCTACCAGGGCGGGGCGGAGATCTCGTTCGAGATGCCGTCGATCTCCCGCGACATGATCGTCATCATCCAGGGGCTCGTGATCCTGTTTGCCGGCGCGCTGGAGCACATGTTCCGCCCGGCCATCACGCGCATCGTCCTCGGCCTTTCGCCGAAGGCGCGCGACGTCGCCGCCACCAAGGGAGCCTGATCGCCATGGAATTCTTTCAGGTCTTCATCGAGCTGGCGCAGTCGACCGTCCGCGTCTCGACGCCGCTGATCCTCGCCGCCCTTGCCGGCCTCTTCACCGAGCGGGCCGGCGTCTTCGACATCGGCCTCGAAGGCAAGATGCTGGGCGCGGCCTTTGCCGCCGGCTCCGTCGCCTACATCACCCAGTCCGTCTATATGGGCCTGCTCGCCGCCGTGCTCGTCTCCGTGCTGCTCTCGCTGGTGCACGGCTATGCCTCGATCACCCAGCGCGGCAGCCAGATCGTCTCGGGCGTCGCCATCAATTTCGTCGTCGCCGGCTCCACCGTCATCCTCGGCGAGGCGTGGTTCCGCCAGGGCGGGCGCACGCCGGCGCTTTCGGCGGACGGCCGCTTCGGCACGATCAAGCTGCCCTTCGCCGATGCGCTGCGCGAGGTGCCGTTCCTCGGGCCGTTCTATTCCGGCCTTCTTTCCGGCCATTCGCCGCTCACCTATCTCGCCTTCCTGATGGTGCCGGTAAGCTGGTGGATCCTCTACCGCACGCGCTTCGGCCTTCGCCTGCGCGCCGTCGGCGAGAATCCTGGCGCGGTCGACACCGCCGGCATCTCGGTGATCTGGCTGCGCTACCGCGCGGTCATCTGCTGCGGCATCCTGTGCGGCGTCGCCGGGGCCTATCTGTCGCTCGCCGCCAATGCCGGCTTCACCAAGGGCATGACGGCGGGCAAGGGCTATATCGCGCTCGCCGCGCTGATCTTCGCCAAGTGGCGGCCGAAGAACATTCTCTTCGCGTGCCTGCTCTTCGGCTTCCTCGATGCTTTCGCCATCCGCTACCAGGGCTACGCCTTCCCGCTGATCGGCAAGGTGCCGGTACAATTGATGCAGGCGCTGCCCTATATCCTGACCGTGATCCTGCTCGCAGGTTTCATCGGCAAGGCCATTCCGCCCAAGGCCGGCGGCGTGCCCTACGTCAAGGAGCGATGAAATGTCCCACGACCTCTTCGAGGCGGCGCGCGCGGCCATGCGCCTCGCCTATGCGCCCTATTCCAAGTTCCCGGTCGGCGCGGCGATCCGCGCCGAGGACGGGAAGATCTATGCCGGCGCCAATATCGAGAACATCTCCTTCCCGCAGGGCTGGTGCGCCGAGCCGACCGCGATCAGCCAGATGATCATGGGCGGGGCGAAGAGGATCGTCGAGATGGCCGTCATCGCGGAAAAGCTGCCGCTCTGCCCGCCCTGCGGCGGCTGCCGGCAGAAGATCGCGGAATTCGCCGCGGCGAAGACGCCGATCTATCTGTGCGACGAGACCGGCGTGAAGAAGACCATGACCATGGAAGAATTGCTGCCAAGCAGCTTTGCGACGGACACGATCGGATGAGCACGACAACCACCGACCTCCTGATCTCCCGCCTCGGCGGCGTCGCGCCGCGCTACGGCATCGTGCTCGGCTCCGGCCTCGGCACGCTGGTGGAGGCCGTGCGCGATCCGCTGCGCATTCCCTATTCCGACCTGCCGAGCTTTCCGCAGAGCAGCGTCTCGGGCCATGCCGGCGAAATGGTCATCGGCTTCCTCGGCGCCGTCCCGGTCGTCATGCTCTCCGGCCGCGTGCACTATTATGAGCGGGGCGATGCCAATGCCATGCGCACGCCGATCGAGGTGCTGAAGGGACTCGGTGTCACCGCGCTGATCCTCACCAATTCGGCCGGCTCGCTGCGCGAGGACATGCCGCCCGGCTCGGTGATGCGCATTGCCGACCACATCAACTTCTCCGGCACCAACCCGCTGATCGGCCTCGAAAGCGACGACCGCTTCGTCGGCATGACCAATGCCTATGACGGCGACCTTGCCGCGCGCATGGAGGCTGCGGCGGCAAGGCTCGACATCCCGCTTTCGAGCGGCGTCTACATGTGGTTCTCCGGGCCGAGCTTCGAGACGCCGGCGGAGATCCGCATGGCGCGCGTCCTCGGCGCCGATGCCGTCGGCATGTCGACCGTGCCGGAGGTGCTGATCGCCCGGCATCTCGGCCTCAGGGTCGCGGCCGCCTCGGTCATCACCAATTTCGGCGCCGGCATGACGGGCGCCGAACTCAGCCATCACGAAACCAAGGACATGGCCCCGATCGGCGGAAAGCGGCTCGCCGCCATCCTCTCCGAGGTGATCGCGGGCGAGGGCAGGGACCATGCATGAGCGTGGCGCGAAGGAGACGGCGAGGAAGGCGCTCTCCCTGCTCGACCTGACCGACCTTGGCGAGACCTGCGACGCCGCGGCCATCGAAAGGCTTTGCGAAGAGGCCAGGACACCCTTCGGCACCGTGGCGGCCATCTGCATCTGGCCGCGTTTCGTCGCGCAGGCGCGCGGACTTCTCGGCAAGGGTCATGCGGTGAAGATCGCAACCGTCGTCAACTTTCCCGCGGGCGACCTGCCGGTTGCCGACGTCGTTGCCGAGACACGGCAGGCGATTGCCGACGGCGCGGACGAGATCGACCTCGTCATTCCCTACCGCGCCTTCATCAGAGGCGACGAAGCGGCCGTGACGGAGATGGTGACGGCGGTGAAGGCCGCCTGCACGCCGCCGGTCATCCTGAAGGCCATCCTGGAGACCGGCGAGCTCAAGGACCCCGCGCTGATCCGCGAGGCCTCCGACCTCGCCATCGCCGCCGGCAGCGACTTCCTCAAGACCTCCACCGGCAAGGCCGCCGTCAACGCCACGCTTCCTGCCGCCCGGATCATGCTGGCCGCGATCGGGGAAAGCGGCAGGCCGGTCGGCTTCAAGCCCGCGGGCGGCGTGCGGACCGTGGTCGATGCGGGCGAATACCTCGCCCTTGCCGCCTCGATCCTCGGCGAAGGCTGGGCGACGCCGCGGACGTTCCGCTTCGGCGCCTCCGCCCTGCTGGGAGACGTCCTTTCCGTGCTCGCCGACCAGCCCGCCTCTCCGGCGACCGCGGGCTACTGAGATGCTGCCGCAGGAGACGATCCGCCGCAAGCGCGCCGGCGAGCCTCTCGCACCGGAGGAGATCGCCCGTTTCGTCGCCGGCATCACGGATGGCAGCGTCTCCGAAGGGCAGGTCGCCGCCTTCGCCATGGCCGTCTGGTTCAGGGGCATGGCGCGCGAGGAGACCGTCGCGCTGACGCTGGCCATGCGCGATTCGGGCGACGTGCTCGACTGGTCCGGCATCGACCGGCCGACCGCCGACAAGCACTCCACCGGCGGCGTCGGCGACAACGTGTCCCTGATGCTGGCGCCGATCGCGGCCGCCTGCGGGCTTGCCGTGCCGATGATCTCCGGCCGCGGCCTCGGTCATACCGGCGGCACGCTGGACAAGCTGGAATCGATCCCGGGCTACGCGATCATGCCGCCGGCGGACCTCTTCCGCCGCACCGTCAGGGACATCGGCTGCGCGATCATCGGCCAGACCGCCGATCTCGCCCCGGCCGACAAGCGCATCTACGCCATCCGCGACGTCACGGCGACGGTGGATTCCGTGCCGCTGATCACCGCCTCGATCCTTTCCAAGAAGCTCGCCGCCGGTCTCCGTTCGCTCGTGCTGGACGTGAAGGTCGGCAACGGCGCCTTCATGACGGAGGCACCGGAAGCCGAAACGCTTGCCCGCTCGCTGGTCGAGGTTGCGAACGGGGCGGGCGTGAAGACCGCCGCGCTCATCACCGACATGAACCAGCCGCTGGCGGATGCCGCCGGAAACGCGGTCGAGGTCGCGAACTGCATCGCCTTCCTGAAGGGCGAGAAGGCCGGGACGCGCCTGCAGCGCATCGTGCTCGCCTTCGCGGCGGAGATGCTGGTGCTGTCGGGGCTCGAAACGGACCTTGCGGCTGCGCAGGCGAAGGCGGGTAGGGCGCTTTCCAGCGGCGCGGCGGCGGAAACCTTCGGGCGCATGGTGCATGCGCTCGGTGGGCCCGCTGATTTCGTGGAGATGGCGGACGCCTATCTGGCGCCGGCCCCGGTCGTCCGGCCGGTCCTTGCCTCCGCAGCCGGCTATCTCTCCGCCTGCGACACGCGCGGCGTCGGCCTTGCGGTCATCGAGCTTGGCGGCGGGCGCAGCCGGCCCGGCGACGGGATCGACCACCGCGTCGGTTTCGACCGGCTCCGGCCGCTCGGAACGAAGGTGGAGAAGGGCGAGGAGATCGGCCGTGTGCACGCGGCCGGGCAGGCCGATGCGGCACGCGCCGCGGAGCGGCTCTCCGGCCTCTACCGGATCACGCCGGAAGCACCGGCGGCGGCGCCGGAAATACGCGCGCGCATCAGCGCGTGAGGTGCAGGCGCCCCTCCTCGACCTTGTAGGAGGAAAGTCCCTTCAGGAAGCTCATGCCGATCAGGGTGCCGGAAAGCGCCGCGTCGTCGAGCACCATGGCGCCGACATTCTCGATCTTCACCGGCCCGATCTCGATCCGGTCCAGGCGGATATAGGCGGCGCGCGCCTTGCCGTTCGCGGTTTCGACGGCATAGCGGAAGTCGAGGCCGGCCTTGTCGATGCCGATGCGCTGGGCCGTCGAGACGTTGAGGGCGACCATGCTGGCGCCCGTGTCGACCATGCCTTCTTCCTTGCGGCCGTTGATGGAGAAGAGGCCGGTGAAATGGCCGTTCGCATCGGCGCCGATCACGGCGCTGCGGTTGCCCGTATAGCGCGCGGCATCCTGCGCCGCCGGTGCCGATGCCTTCTCGACCTTCGCCTGCGGCGCGGCGCCGGCGTGCTCGAGATAGCGGGTTGCAAGGCCCGGCACGAAGGTGGCCGCGGCGATGGCCGAACCGACGAGAAGAACGAGGCTGCGAACGAACATGGGACAGGTCTCCGGAAGGATTTGTCCCGAAATAGCACGCGTCCGGCTAACGAACGGCAAAAGGGGCGCTCGACGGCGCGCCCCTCCACGATCTTCGCTCGGCTTGGTAAAGAAGGCGTTAAGCCCTGCCCGCTACTTCGTGCCGTACATACGGTCGCCGGCATCGCCGAGGCCGGGCACGATATAGCCCTTCTCGTTGAGCTGGCGGTCGATGGAGGCGGTATAGACCGGCACGTCCGGGTGATGCGCGCGGAAGCTCCTGATGCCCTCGGGCGCCGCCAGCAGGCAGAGGAAGCGGATGTTCTTCGCGCCGCGTTCCTTCAGCGTGTCGATGGCGGCGATGGCCGAGTTTCCGGTCGCCAGCATGGGATCGACGACGATGACGAGGCGCTCGTCGATGCTGTCGGGCGCCTTGAAGAAATATTCCACGGCTTCCAGCGTCTCATGGTCGCGGTAGACGCCGATATGCGAGACGCGGGCCGAGGGCACCAGCTCCAGCATACCTTCGAGAAGGCCGTTGCCGGCGCGCAGGATCGAGGCGAAGACCAGCTTCTTGCCTTCCAGGACCGGCGCGTCGATGACCTCCAGCGGCGTCTCGATGCGCTCGGTGGTCAGCTCCAGGTCGCGCGTGACCTCGTAGCACAGGAGCGTGGAGATCTCGCGCAGCAGGCGGCGGAAGCTGCCGGTCGACGTTTCCTTCTTGCGCATGATGGTCAGCTTGTGCTGCACGAGCGGGTGATCGATGACTGTAACGCCGTCCATGGCCAACCTTCCGAAAAATAACCGAACGTTTCTTTTTCCACGGAACGGCAGAAGCCCGCAAGAGAAGACAGGCGGCCGGAGGCGACATCCCCAGCCGGCTTTGGCCTCAGAGGGTGGAAAGCAGCCTCTGCCGCGTCGGCGCATCGACGAAGGCCGCCTCGATGGCGGTTCGCGTCATGCCGAGGATCTCCGCGTCGCTGAAGCCCATGATCGACGCGGCGACCTCGTATTCACGCGCGAGCGAAGTGTGGAAGAAGGGCGGGTCGTCCGAATTGAGCGTGACGCGCACGCCGGCCGCGTGGAGCGCCCGCAGCGGATGGCTTTGCAAATCCGGGAAGACCTTCAGCGCGACATTCGAGCCGGGGCAGGCCTCCAGCACCACGCCCTCGTCCGCCAGCCGCTTCACGAGGTCGCGATCCTCGATGGCGCGCACGCCGTGGCTGATGCGCGAGGGGCGGACATGGTCGAGCGCGTCGCGCACGCTGAAGGCGCCCGAAAGCTCGCCGGCATGGATGGTGATGCCGAGGCCGGCATCGCGGGCGATGTCGAAGGCCCGCGCGAAGTCGGCGACGCGGTGCATGCGCTCCTCGCCGGCAAGGTTGAAGCCCGTGACCAGCGGGTGCGGGCGGCGCGCGGCATATTCGGCCGCCTTCACCACCCGCTCCGGCCCGAAATGCCGGATGCCGACGACGAGGAACCGCGTTTCGATGCCGGTCTTCGCCCTGGCCCGCTGCGCACCCTCCGCAAGGCCGCTGATATAGGCATCCGCGCCGATGCCGACGGCATCGCCCTGGTCCGGCGAGACGATCAGCTCGCTGTAGATCGCGCCGGCCTGCGCGATCCCGGTGAGGTAGGTCTCGGCGAGCAGCGCATAATCCTCCTCCGTGCGGAAGAGGTTGGCGGTCGCATCATAGCTCTCGACGAAGCTGGTGAAATCCTCCCAGGCGTATTGCCCCTCACGGATGAAGCCGGACGTATCGATGCCGTAGCGCTTTGCCTGGGCAAGCGCCAGGGCAGGGGGCGTCGCGCCTTCGATATGGCAGTGGAGCTCCGCCTTGGGCATGCGTCCTGTCACAGGAAACTCCTTCCGTGTGGGCCGGGGGGAATGCCGAGATGGCGGGCGATGCTCTCGCCGATGTCGGCGAAGGTCGTTCGCGTCTCGATGCGGCGCGAGCGGATGCCGGGACCGAAGCTCATGATCGGCACGCGCTCGCGGGTATGGTCGGTGCCGCGCCAGGTCGGGTCGCAGCCGTGATCGGCGGTCAGGAGGACGATGTCGCCGGGCTTGAGCTTGCGGTCCACCTCCGGCAGGCGCCGGTCGAAGGTCTCGAGCGCCGCCGCATAGCCGGGCACGTCGCGGCGGTGGCCGTAGAGCATGTCGAAGTCGACGAAATTGGTGAAGACGAGGTCGCCGTCCCGGGCGTCGTCCATCACCCGCAGCGTCGCGTCGAAAAGGGCCATGTTGCCGTTGGCCTTGGTGAGCGTGCCGATGCCCCGGTGGGCGAAGATGTCGCCGATCTTGCCGACGGCGTGCACGGTGCGGCCGGCATCCGTCAGCCGGTCGAGCAGGGTGGGCTCGGGCGGCGGCACGGAATAGTCGCGCCGGTTGCCGGTGCGCTCGAAGGTCTCCGGCGTTTCGCCGGTGAAGGGGCGCGCGATGACCCGGCCGATGCGCCCGCCCGGCCGCTCGTCGAGGATCTTGCGGACGGTCTCGCAGAAGGCGAGCAGCCGGTCGAGGCCGAAGGCGCCTTCGTGCGCGGCGACCTGGAAGACGGAATCGGACGAGGTGTAGCAGATGGGCTTGCCGCTGCGCATGTGCTCCAGGCCGTGCCGGGCGATGATGTCGGTGCCGGAGGCATGGCAGTTGCCGAGGATGCCGGGCACCTTGCCGGCCGAGCATATCGCCTCCACCAGATCAGGCTCGAAGGCATCGCCATCGGAAGGAAAATAGCCCCAGTCGAAGGTGACGGGCGTGCCGGCGATCTCCCAGTGGCCGGACGGCGTGTCCTTGCCGTTCGACACTTCGCTCGCCGCGCCGTGATAGCCGAAGACGCGCTGCGGCACCTCCATGCCCGGCGGAAAGGCGCCGGTCGCCGCGCGGGCGGCATGCAGAAGGCCGAGCGCCGACATGTTGGGAAGCCTCAGCGGCCCCTGCCTCAGGCCCGCCCGGTCGGCGGCGCCCGCCGCACAGAATTCGGCGATGTGGCCGAGCGTGTTCGCGCCGAGATCGCCGAAGGCTTTCGCATCCGGGCCGCCGCCGATGCCGAAGGAATCGAGAACGAAGAGAAAGGCTCGCGCCATGGATCACCTGTCGTCTGGTCGCGTCCGCCCCGGCAAGCGGGACGGCTTGACTGTCTGACATGACACGGGCGCCGCGAGGCGTTCAAGAAAAATCGCGCCGCCGTATCAGCAATCGCTGCAGGTGACCGCCGTGCCGCTGCGCAGGCGGAAATAGCTCGTCTTGGAGAGGTCGAGCTTGTTGAGGTTCGAGGTCAGCCCCGGCGCCATCAGCAGGATCGTATGGGGTACGGTGAGCTCCGTGCGCACGATGAACGTGCTCTTGGCATCCATGTCCGAGGGCAGGGTTACGGAATTTCCCTTGGTGTAGGGCGTGGCCGCCTTCTGGTCGCGCGACCAGGCGATGGTCGCCTTGCCGGCGGCATCGATGGCGATGCCGGTGACCTTCAGCGTGTAGCCGTCCTGCGAGAAGGGCGCGATGATGTTCTTGGTCACGTCCTTCATCGAATCCAGCGTCGCCGTGTTCGTCGTCTCGTTGCGCGTCAGGAGATCGGAGACGGTGCTTGAGGCCCGGCCGATCTTGCGCGACATGGTGACCGCGACGGTGATCTCGAAGGCGCCGATATAGGTCATGATCAAGAGCGGCGCGACGATGGCGAATTCGATGGCGCCGACGCCGCGGCGATCCTCGACGAAACGGCGCAGCCGCAATAGCACCCCGTTGCCCCGCAAGGTTGCGTCCTTTCCGGCCGTCGCAGACGAAGCGTGTCCCCGCATCACGGATAGTCCTCGTTCTGCATGATGACGGTCGCCACCATCAGGTAGTTCTGGCGGGAGCCGTCGGCCGAGCGGATGTTGGAGAGCAGCGGGCGCACGAGGTCGGTTATGATGTCCCAGCGATAATAGGCGCGCACGATGTTGATCGTTTTATTGCCGCCGGGATCGAACTTGAAGTCCTTCGTGCTGAGATCGCCGTCGACAAGCGGAACGGTTTGCGGGATGTCCGCATATTTGTTGAAATGGCGCACGTCGAGCAGCAGCTTGTTCGGCGTTATGATCTCGGCCGCCGAGCACGGCATCAGGATCTTGATCTCCTCGCAGAACGCCTTGCGGAAATCCTTCTCGGCGAGGCCAGGGCGGATTTCGCCGGTGCGGATCTTGCGCGCCATCGTGTCCGTGGCGCTGGCCAGCAACTGATCACCCATGAAGGCCGCGAAGGTCTCGAGGGAGGCGAAGAGGATGACGAAGAAGGGAATTGCGAGAATGGCGAATTCGATGGCCGTCGCGCCGTCGCGGCGAGCGAAAAAGCGCCCGAACAGGCCCTTCATAGGCCGTCGGCGGGTAGTTGCGTCATGATCGAGCGACATCGCGATCCGTTCCCAAGTCCTTGAGACGGACAGATTAGGCGACAGACCGTTTATATTTCGTATGCGGGACCGCGAAGATTTAAAGGGTTTCCCGCATCAAGACGGAAGAGAGGCAAGGCCGCATCAATCGCCGTTGCCGGCCTTGGAGGCGTGCTGCTCGCAGTTCGGCGTGCAGGAAAGCACCGACCGGTCGGTCTGGCGGAAGACGCGCACCGTGTTGCCTTCGTCGATCGACACCAGAATGCGCTCGTCGACGATGGCATTGCCGTCGGCATCGAGCAGGACGAGATTGGTCGTTCCGAAGTTGCGGCCGGTCAGGACGATCGTCTGTGCGTCGGCGACAGTCGCATCGGCGACTTCGGCATTGCCGAGGATTACCTTGCTGACGGGCCGGTCGAGCCGCAGCACGCGGGCATGGTCCATATAGACGCGCAGGAACTGCTCCTCCGCGACGGCAGCGGTGGCCGTCAGCAAGACGAGGGCGGTCGTTGCAAGCGTTGCTGCCGTCGCAGCGAAGGTCCGGTCGCGTCCCATAAACAGTCATCCCGACAAGAAAGTACCGATAGCATCGCCGCGAATGGTGAATGAAGGTTTAAGGCGGCCGCGGACATTCTCATTTCAACCCTGGCGCTCATTGCGGGTGTGCAGGGCAAAAGCGTGCGAAAGGCCGGGATCAGGCGGCGATACGGGCAAATTCATGCCCGGGTAACCGTAAATCCGGGAGTGTGCCGTTAGGGCTTCGTTAACTTAACTTCTTAAGCCGATGGAAATGGCCTGCCTGTAGGTTGCAGTCATCCGAACAACGGAAACAGTTGGCGGACGTGCTGAACCAACATCGTGGAGCTAGGAGAATACCATGACCAAGATTTTCGCTCGCCTTATGAAGGACGAGTCTGGCGCAACCGCCATCGAATACGGCCTGATCGCAGCCCTGATTTCCGTCGCCCTCATCACCGGTGCCACCGCTCTCGGCGGCTCGCTGAACAACCAGTTCAACGAACTTTCCAAGACGCTCGACTTCAAGAAGACGACGGCTGGCGGCACCGGCACGGGCGGCACGGGCGGCTAATCCCAATCCTTAGTCAGATCCTTACGGATACCTGATTTGACGAACCGCCTCTCTAGCGAGGCGGTTTTTCATTTTCACCTTTGCAATTCCTTAAATGCCAGCAGCTAGGTTTGCTTCAGAACAGGATTTTTGTGATGACAGACGCCATCGTTTTCGTGGTTTTTCCCCTCTGCCTCGCCATTGCTGCTTGCTCTGACTTCCTCACGATGACGATCCCCAATCGGGTTTCGGCGATTCTGCTTGCGTCCTTCATCGTCGTCGCGCCTCTTGCAGGCCTGGGATTGCCGGAGATCGCTTCGCATCTCGCCGCCGGCCTCATCGTCTTCTCGGTCTGCTTTGCGCTCTTCGCCTTCAACCTTATGGGAGGGGGAGATGCCAAGCTTCTGACCGCCAGCGCCGTGTGGTTCGGGCTGACATTTTCGCTCTTCGAGTTCCTGGTCTACGTGTCGTTCCTTGGCGGCGTCATGACTTTGGCGATCATCTCGTTGCGCGCGCACACGGACACGATCCTTGCCAGCGGCCTGCCGGTGCCGGACTCCCTCGTCATGGCCAAGAAGGTGCCCTATGGCATCGCCATCGGTGTTGCGGCCTTCATGGCCTACCCGTCCTCCCCGCTGATGCTGGCCGCGCTCGGCGGCTGACGGCGCCGTCAACCGGGCGTTAACCATACCCGTAAGGCGGCTGTTAACCATAATTATACCATTGCCGGTCAATGTGGGCTGATAGGAGACTCCGCAGCTCAGGGAAACCACATGAAACCGGCGCGAATCATCATTCTGGCAGTGGCCGTCGTTTCGGCGGGCGTCGCGGGCGTCCTTGCCCTGCAGGTCGCCCGCGGCGGCTCGGTGGTCGAGACCCAGACCGTCGTCGAGCGCGAGCCCACCACCAACGTGCTCGTCGCGAAGGAAAGCCTGCCGGTCGGCGCGCGGCTTACGTCCGACTCGGTCGCCTGGGCGGCCTGGCCGGAAGGATCCATCGTCGAGGGGTTCATCACCGACAAGAACCGGCCGGACGCGGTGGAGACCCTGAACGGCGCCATCGCCCGCATGCCCATCTTCAACGGCGAGCCGATCCGGCAGGAAAAGATCGCCGATTCGTCGAACCGCATCATGTCGTCGCTGCTGCCTTCGGGCAAACGCGCCGTCGCGACGGAGATTTCGGTCGCGACCGGCGCCGGCGGCTTCATCCTGCCGAACGACCGCGTCGACGTCAACATGGTGCGCAAGGGCGATGCGGGCGCCTACCTCACCGAGACGATCCTGTCGAACGTCCGCGTTCTCGCCATCGACCAGCAGATCCAGGAAAATCCCGATGGCTCCAAGGCGGTCGTCGGCACCACCGCGACGCTCGAGCTGACCCCCGACCAGACCAAGGTGATCGCCGTCGCCCAGCAGATGGCCGAGCGCCTGTCGCTAGCGCTGCGCAGCATCGCCGATGCCCAGGAGCCCGACACCGGCGCGGCCGACTACCTGCTCAGCGGCGGAGACGGCCGGCCGCAGGTGCAGGTGATCAAGACGGGCGCAATCGTCAACGGCACGACCGCCGCCGCAGCAAAGCAGTGACCAGGAGCTGACCGTGATTGGAATCGCAAGGACTTTTCGGGCTTCTGTCGCCGGCGGGCTGAGCTTCTGCCTGGCGGTTTCCGGCCTGCCCGTCGCCGCCGTCACCGGCGCTGCTGCAGAGGCGGCGACCTCGTCGATCCTCCGCATCCAGGAAAGCGGCCCCGGCGCGCGCAAGACGGTGCGGCTCGGCCTCAACAAGGCGCTCGTCGTGGACCTGCCCGCCGACGCGCACGATATCCTGGTGGCCGATCCCGTCAAGGCGGATGCCGTCACCCGCACCTCGCGCCGGATCTATCTCTTCGGCAAGGAGGTCGGCCAGACCAACATCTTCGTCTTCGGCCCCAACGGCGAGGAGATCGTCTCGATCGACCTCAACGTCGAACGCGACGTCAGCGGGCTGGAGGCGAACCTGCGCCGCTTCATCCCCGAATCCGACATCCAGGTCGAGATCATCTCGGACAACATCGTGCTCAGCGGCTCGGTGCGCACCCCGCAGGACGCCACCCAGGCGGTGAACCTTGCACAGATATTCCTCAAGGGCGGCGAGGCGACGACACGCACCGTCGTGTCGCAGGGCAACAACGGCGATGCGGCGATCTTCGGCGAAGGGCGCCAGAGCTCCCAGGTCGTCAACATGCTGAAGATCGAGGGCGAGGACCAGGTCACGCTCAAGGTGACCGTCGCGGAAATCCGCCGCGAGGTTCTCAAGCAGCTCGGCTTCGACAACACGTTCAGCCGCGTCAACAAATCAGGCTCGAACCTCGACACCCTGATCTTCAACGCCGCCGAGGATGGTCTGTCCGGCACGGTCGCGGGAAATGTCGGGAAGTTCGGCATCCGGGCTGCGCTGAGCGCGCTCGAACAGGCAAAGGCGATCCGCACCCTCGCAGAGCCGACGCTGACGGCCGTATCCGGCCAGTCGGCGACGTTCAACTCGGGCGGCGAGCGGCTCTATTCCGTTCCCGACGGCAACGGCGGTGTCCGGATCGAAACCTACCAATACGGCATTTCGCTCGGCTTCACGCCGACCGTGCTTTCCTCGGGCCGCATCGGCCTGCGCATCCAGACGAAGGTTTCCGAACCCGTGACGTCGACGACCGGGACGGAATATCGCCGTCGCGCCGCCGAAACCGTCGTCGAACTTCCCTCGGGCGGCTCGATCGCGCTGGCGGGTCTCATCAACGACGACGTGGAACAGACCATGTCCGGCACGCCGGTCGCCTCCAAGGTGCCGGTCCTCGGCGCACTCTTCCGCCAGAAGACCATCAAGCGCAACGAGACGGAACTGGTGATCATCGCCACGCCCTATCTGGTCAAGCCGGTGAGCCGGAACGCGCTGGCGCGGCCTGACGACAATTTCAACCCGGTCAACGATGCCGCCAGCGTCTTCCTTGGCCAGGTCAACCAGATTTACGGCAGCAAGAACGCACTGCCCGCCCAGCGCTACGAAGGCAGCGTCGGGTTCATCTACAAGTGATCGGGTGCGACGTGACGAAGGGACGGACCCAGCCAATGGCAAACGAAAAGCACACCACCCGCGCAAAGAACGGCCGCATCCTCGCCCTTGCCGCCATGGCGGCGCTGACCGTGGCGCTTGCGGGCTGCGCCGACCGCAGGGCGACGGGCTCCCTGCCCGACGACTACCGCACGCGCCATCCGATCGTCGTCGGCGAGCAGGAGCGCACCATCGACATCCCGATCGCCACCGGCGCAAGCGAGTTGACGCGCGGCCAGAGCGAGGTGATCGCGGGTTTCGCCTCCGGCTACTCGGCCGAATCGTCGGGCATGTTCCGCATCATCCTGCCGCGCGGCGCGCGCAACGACGCGGCGACCTCGCTCGCCGGCCGGCAGATCCGCAAGCTGCTCGCGCGCCACGGCATTCCCGCGCGCAAGGTGATGATCGAGAATTATTCGGCGGGCGATCCGGCCGAGGCCGCGCCGATCCGCCTCAGCTACTTCGCCATCACGGCTTCGACGCAGGCCTGCGGCCAGTGGCCGGAGGATCTCGCGCTCAACACCTTCGAGAACAAGAACTACTACAATTTCGGCTGCGCCACGCAGAACAACCTCGCCGCCCAGATCGCCGATCCGAACGATCTTCTCGGCCCGCGCCGCATGACGCCGGCGGACGCCACCCAGCGCGGCGAGGCGCTCGAGCGCTATCGCGGCGCCTATACCGAACTGAAGGACAACATCTGACGATGCCCCACCTTTCCTCCAGCCAAAGCCGGGTAAAGCCATGAGCACGGTCGACTACACCTTCACGAACGAGACCGCGCGCGGGCCGGCGGACGAGGCGGTCCGGCCGGCGGACCTCGAGGCCGTGCGCCCGCTGCCGCGCATCTCCGTGCACGCCTTCTGCGAGAGCGAGGAAATGGTGCACGCGATGGAGCGGTGCGGCCAGGACCGCCGCATGGCGAAGGTGAGCCTGCGCATTTCGAGCGCGAGCGTCGCGGCGGCGGCCAACATGTTCGCCAGCGCCCCGACGCCGAACCTCCTGATCCTGGAAACCTCGACGGAGCCGAGCGCCATCATGGACGAGCTCGCCCCGCTCGCCGAGGTGTGCGATCCGTCCACCAAGGTCATCGTCGTCGGACGCTACAACGACATCTCGCTCTATCGCGAGCTGATCCGCAACGGCATTTCCGAATACATGGTCGGCCCCGTCGGCATGGCCGAGGTGCTGAACGCCATGGCGGCGATCTTCATCGATCCGGAAGCCGAGCCGCTCGGCCGCTCCATTGCGTTCATCGGCGCCAAGGGCGGCTCGGGCTCCTCGACCGTCGCGCACAATTGCGCCTTCGACATCTCCAACCTCTTCCAGACCGAGGTGATCCTCGCCGATCTCGACCTGCCCTACGGCACAGCCAATATCGACTTCGACCAGGACCCGCCGCAGGGCATCTCCGAGGCGATCTACGCGCCGGAGCGTCTCGACGAGGTCTTCCTCGACCGCCTGCTGACGAAGTGCTCCGAGCACCTTTCGCTGCTCGCGGCACCCTCCATGCTCGACCGCGCCTACGATCTCGAGCGCGGCTCGTTCCAGCCGGTCCTCGAAGTGCTCCAGCGCAGCGCGCCGGTGACGGTCCTCGACGTGCCACACGCCTGGTCGGAATGGACGCGCACGCTGCTTTCCGAGGTGGACGAGCTGATCATCACCGCCGTGCCGGATCTTGCGAACCTGCGCAACGCCAAGAACATGCTCGACGCGCTGAAGAAGCTGCGGCCCAACGACAAGCCGCCGCACCTGATCCTCAACCAGGTCGGGATGCCGAAGCGGCCGGAAATCGCGCCCGCCGACTTCTGCGACCCGCTCGGCATCGAGCCCGCCGCGATCATTCCCTTCGACGCCCAGCTCTTCGGCACCGCCGCCAACAGCGGGCGCATGATCGCCGAGATGGATCGCAAGTCGCCGACCGCGGAGACCTTCTCGCAGATCGCCCATCTCGTGACGGGCCGCGCGACGGTGAAGAAACCCAAGAAGGCCGGGCTCGGCAAGATGCTCGGCCTCATCGGACGCAAGTAGGCCCGAAAGGGCGGTGCAACAGACTGGATGACGTGGCATGTTCGGCAAACGTGGCAATGAGGGTTTCGGCAAGAGCGGCACGACGGGCCAGGCGTCCCATGCCGTGCCTGCGGCCGCCGCGACGGTGACCGCCGAGCGCCCGCCCGCGCCTGCGCCGCAGCCCGTCTTCGAGCCGGCGCCTCCGCCGGCCGCCGCCCCGGCACCCGCCGCGCGTCGCCGCGTGGCCCGCACCGAGGACTACTACGACACGAAAAGCCAGGTCTTCTCCGCGCTCATCGACACGATCGACCTGTCGCAGCTCGCCAAGCTCGACACGGAAAGCGCGCGCGAGGAAATCCGCGACATCGTCAACGACATCATCACGATCAAGAACTTCGCGATGTCGATCTCGGAGCAGGAGGAGCTGCTCGACGACATCTGCAACGACGTCCTCGGCTACGGCCCGCTGGAGCCGCTGCTGGCCCGCGACGACATCGCCGACATCATGGTCAACGGCGCCGGCAAGACCTATATCGAAGTGGGCGGCAAGGTGCAGGAATCGGAAATCCGCTTCCGCGACAATGCCCAGCTTCTCTCGATCTGCCAGCGCATCGTCAGCCAGGTCGGCCGCCGCGTCGACGAATCGAGCCCGATCTGCGATGCGCGCCTTCCCGACGGCTCGCGCGTCAACGTCATCGCCCCGCCGCTCGCCATCGACGGCACTGCGCTGACCATCCGCAAGTTCAAGAAGGACAAGCTGACGCTCGACCAGCTCGTCCGGTTCGGCTCCATCACCCCCGAGGGCGCGACGCTGCTGCAGATCATCGGCCGCGTGCGCTGCAACCTCGTCATTTCCGGCGGCACGGGCTCGGGCAAGACGACGCTTCTCAACTGCCTCACCAACTATATCGACAGGGACGAGCGGGTCATCACCTGCGAGGACTCGGCCGAACTCCAGCTCCAGCAGCCGCATGTGGTGCGCCTCGAAACCCGCCCGCCGAACATCGAGGGCGAGGGCGAGATCACCATGCGCGATCTCATCAAGAACTGCCTGCGCATGCGTCCCGAACGCATCATCGTCGGCGAAGTGCGCGGACCGGAGGTCTTCGACCTCCTGCAGGCGATGAACACCGGCCATGACGGCTCGATGGGTACCATCCACGCCAACACGCCGCGCGAGTGCCTCTCCCGCATGGAATCGATGATCGCCATGGGCGGCTACACGCTGCCGGCGAAAACCGTGCGCGAGATCATCGCCGGCTCGGTCGACATCATCATCCAGGCCTCGCGCCTGCGCGACGGCTCGCGCCGCATCACCCACATCACCGAGGTGATCGGCATGGAAGGCGACGTCATCGTCACCCAGGACCTGATGCGCTTCGACATCCAGGGCGAGGATGCCAACGGCCGCATCATCGGCAAGCACACGGGCACGGGCATCGGCAAGCCGCATTTCTGGGATCGCGCCCGCTATTTCAACGAGGAACAGCGCCTGGCGGCAACGCTTGACGCCATGGAGAAGCCGTAAGGCAGGGCGGGGGCAAGGATGTTCGGAATGGATATCACCATCGTGGCGATCTTCGCGCTGGCGGCGCTCTCCACCGCCGGCCTTGCCTATGGCGTGCTTTTCTCGCGCATCGAGACCCAGAAGAAGGCGGAAAGCCGTGTCCGCCGCGTGCAGGCCGCCGAGACCGACCAGGGCAAGGCGAAGGCGGCACGCGACCGCATGCAGGAGCTGTCCAAGCGCCGCAAGTCGGTGCAGGAATCCCTCAAGGACCTCGAGAAGAAGCAGCAGGAGCAGACCAGGCGCGTCGCCACCACGCTGAAGGCGAGGCTCGTGCAGGCGGGCCTTTCGATCACCCCGGCGAAGTTCTACGTCTTCAGCGCGATCTTCGGCCTCTTCGTCTTCGTGGTGACGCTTATCTCCGGTGCCGGGCCGCTGGTCGCACTCGGCGCCGCCTTCATCGCGGGCGCCGGGGCGCCGCGCTGGTTCGTCGGCTTCCTCGTCAAGCGCCGGCTGAACAAGTTCCTCGAGGAGTTCCCCAACTCGCTCGACGTCATGGTGCGCTCCATCAAGTCGGGCCTGCCGCTGACGGACGCGCTGCGGCTCATCGCGGCCGAAGGCCAGGAGCCGGTGAGGACCGAGTTCCGCAAGGTCGTCGAATCCCAGCAGGTCGGCCTCAGCGTGCCGGATGCCTGCGCGCGCATGTTCACCAGCATCCCGTTGCAGGAAGTCAATTTCTTCTCGATCGTCATCGCCATCCAGAGCCAGGCGGGCGGCAACCTCTCCGAAGCGCTGGGCAACCTTTCCCGCGTGCTGCGCGAGCGCCGCAAGATGCGCGCCAAGGTCAACGCACTGTCGATGGAGGCCAAGGCCTCGGCCGCCATCATCGGTGCCCTGCCGTTCATCGTCGCCCTCCTCGTCTACCTGACCTCGCCGGACTACATCATGGTCCTGTTCCGCGATCCGCGCGGCCACCTCATCCTCGGTCTTTCCGGCGTGTGGATGTCCATCGGCATCCTCATGATGCGCAACATGATCAACTTCGACATCTAGGGCACGAACCATGGTCGCCACGCTTACCGACCCCGCCATCCTGCTGCCGGCCTTCGTGATGATCGCGGTGCTGGCCACCTTCTATACGCTGGCGGCGCCCTATTTCGAGCGCGGCGATCTCGACAAGCGCATGAAGGCGGTGGCGCTGGAGCGCGAGCAGATGCGGGCGCGCGAGCGCGCGCGCCTCAGCGCCGAGGCTGCGCAGAGCAAGGCTTCGCTGCGCGCCCAGCACAACACCTCCGTGCGCCAGGTCGTCGAGCGGCTGAACCTGCGCGAGGCGCTGGTCGACGCCAACACGATGAACCGGCTGCGCCAGGCCGGCTACCGGTCGCAGAACGCGCTCAACATCTTCCTCTTCGCCCGTTTCGTCCTGCCCTTCGTGTTCCTGGCGCTGGCGGCCTTCTACATCTTCTACCTCGGTTTTCTCGGCGAAAAGCCGCTGCCGATCCGCATCCTCGCCACCGTCGTCATCGGCTATATCGGCTTCTACGCGCCCAACATCTTCGTCTCCAACAAGGTGGGCAAGCGCCAGAAATCGATCCGCCGGGCCTGGCCGGATGCCCTCGACCTCATGCTGATCTGCGTGGAATCGGGCATCTCCATCGAGGTCGCGTTCAAGCGCGTGGCGGACGAGATCGCCATGTCCTCGCCGGAACTGGCCGAGGAGCTGGTGCTCACCACGGCCGAGCTCTCCTTCCTGCAGGAACGGCGCGTCGCCTACGAGAACCTCGGCATCCGCATCGGCCTCGATACGGTCAAGTCGGTGACGCAGGCGCTGATCCAGGCCGAGCGCTACGGCACGCCGCTCGCCCAGGCGCTGCGCGTGCTGGCGCAGGAATGCCGCGACCAGCGCATGAACGAGGCCGAGAAGAAGGCCGCCGCGCTGCCGCCCAAGCTGACGGTGCCGATGATCCTGTTCTTCCTGCCGGTGCTGGTCGCCGTCATTCTCGGTCCGGCCGGCATCCAGGTCGCCGATACGTTCTGATTGCGGCAAGACGCACAAGGAAACGCCCCGGCCGGGATAACCTGCCGGGGCGTTGGCGTCTTGGGAGGACGCTGGGTTCAGTTGGTGTTGCCGCTGTCGTTGGCCGCGAGCTTCTTCCAGGCGTTCTGCTGGGTCAGCATGGCGCGCAGATAGGTGACGTTGGCCTCGGCCTGCGCGGCGGTCAGTTCCTGCCGCGCGATGGCCTCCGCCTCCTGGAAGCGGCCCTGCAGGCCGACGGCAAGGGCGAGGTTCTGCCGCACGCTGCTGTCGGCGCCGGGCTGGGAAGCGGCCGAGCGCAGATAGGTCTCGGCTGTCTTCAGGTCGCGGGCCAGCACATAGGACATGCCGAGATTGGAAAGCACGGAGGGCTCGTTCGGCTGGATGTCCAGCGCCTCGCGGTAGCGCTGGCGCGCCTCTCCCGAGCGGCCGAGCTGGTCGAGGATGGCGCCTTCGGCCGATTTCAGCCTCCAGTCCGGCCGGTCCGGCGTCTGGGCGCGCAGGATCGTGTCGAGCGCCTGCTGGAGCTGGCCGGCGGCGGCCTGCGCCTTGCCGTAGGCGGCGAGCACCTCGCGGTTGTTCGGATTGCTGATGGCGACCTGCTGCATGACGGCGAGCGCCTGGTCGTTGCGCCCGTTCATGCGCAGCACGCTGGCATAGTTCATGCCGGTCTGCGGGTCCCGCGGGTTCTTCTCATAGGCCTTGCCGATGCTGTCGGCGGCGTTACGCAGTTCCGTCGCGTTCATCTCGCCGACCGGCTTCGACGTCCTGGCGATGGAGCCGGTGGTGAGGTTGCTCTTTGCGGCGCAGCCCGCCATTGCAAGGGCGATGACAACCAGTGCCGCACCCCTCAGGAGCGCCGGGCGAAGTGACGTAACGCAAGCGGCCATGATCAGTCCCCGAAGCGATTTCCGCATCCCCGCGGCGGTCAAGAATCACGCCGCAATCTCCACTCCAGCAATAATCTGTTAACCCTAACAGAGTGTTAATTCGCCTGATTCCGAGACTCGCTTCAAAGGTTCCGCCATGGCCCCCTTCCAGTTCATCGACCGGCCCTCTCCCTTCAGCACGAAAGGCGGCAGGACGCTGCCGATCTTCGCGATCACGCCGGCCCATATCGAGACCGGGACGATCGACCCGATCGCGCTCGACTGGGCGAGGAAGGCCGGCTTCAAGGCCGAGTCCGGCGCGCTCCTCCTCGTGCCGACGGCGGACGGCCATCTCGGCGGCGCGCTGTTCGGCCTCGGCAGGAACCCGTCCGACGCGCCCTTCCTGACGGGCAAGCTGGCGCGCAGCCTTCCGGCCGGCGACTGGCATGTCGAGACCGCGCCGCTGACGGCCAACCGCCTCGCGCTCGGCTACGGCCTCGGCAGCTACCGCTTCGAGCGCTACAAGGCGTCCGCCTCCGAAGCCCCGACGCTGCTCATCCCGACGGACGCCGACGCGGCCGACATCAAGCGCCAGCTCGCCGGCGTCTTCCTTGCACGCGACCTCATCAACACGCCGACCAACGACATGGGCCCGGACGCGCTGGAGGATGCCTTCCGCGCGCTCGGCGAGCACTACAAGGCGAAGGTGTCCGTCATCGCCGGCGAGGATCTCCTCAAGGAGAACTTCCCGCTCATCCACACGGTCGGCCGCGCCTCGCAGCAGGCGCCGCGCCTTCTCGAACTGCGCTGGGGCAGGAAGGGTCACGCGCGCGTGACGCTCGTCGGCAAGGGCGTGTGCTTCGATACCGGCGGCCTCGACATCAAGCCGGCCGCCTCCATGCTCCTGATGAAGAAGGACATGGGCGGCGCGGCGAACGTCATGGGCCTCGCATTGATGATCATGGACGCGAAGCTGAAGGTCGACCTGCGCGTGCTCGTGCCCGTCGTCGAGAACTCGATCTCGGCCAATGCCTTCCGCCCCGGCGACATCTACAGGAGCCGCAAGGGCCTGACGGTCCAGATCGACAATACGGATGCGGAGGGCCGGCTGATCCTTGCCGACGCGCTCGCCTATGCGGACGAGGAGGACGCCGACCTCGTCATCGACATGGCGACGCTGACGGGCGCCGCCCGCGTCGCGCTCGGCCCGGACCTGCCGCCCTTCTTCACCGACGACGACGACCTTGCCCACGACCTCACCGAGGCGAGCCTTGCGGTCGATGACCCGATGTGGCGCATGCCGCTCTACATGGGCTACGACAGGGATGTCTCCGCCCGCATCGCCGACCTCACCAATGCGCCCTCCGGCGGCATGGCCGGCTCGATCACCGCGGCGCTGTTCCTCAAGCGCTTCGTCACGCGCAACCGGCATTGGGCGCATTTCGACATCTATGCCTGGGCGCAGGCCGAGCGGCCGCATTCGCCGGTCGGCGGCGAGGCGCAGGCGATCCGCGCGCTCTACCATCACCTGCGCGGCGTGGCGGCCTGAGGGACGCTTTCCTTCGCATGAACGATACGGTAGCGTAACGAAATGCAAGGGAACACCCGGAGGCGGCCGTGCCGGTAGATCTGACCCCATCGCAGGCGCTCAGCCTCTGGCACGAGGTGACCTTGCAGCAGGTGCACCAGGACGGGCGGGACCTGACGCTCCGCCAGCTCGCCATCCTGCTCGAAATCTACCTCGTGCCGCCGCCGCATACCGTGCGGGGGCTCGCGGCCAAGCTCGGCGTCACCAAGCCGGTGATCACCCGCGCGCTCGACACGATGGGCGAGCAGGGCCTCGTCACCCGCATGCGCGACGAACGCGACCGCCGCAACGTCGTCATCAAGCGCACCGTGGACGGCGCCCTCTATCTCGAACGCCTCGGCGACCTTATAATCGCCCGGGGACGCGCCCAAACTTCATGAGAAACCGATGAACGCACTGCCGGACCGCCGCCTCAACGCCTACCGCCCCGACCTTGCCGAAGCGACCCTCGAAGGCGCCGTCACGGCGGAGCGCTACGTCACCGGCACGCCCGCGCGCGTGGCCGCGCCCGTCGCCGCGCTCCGGCCGCGGCCGGACGAGTCCGCGGGCATCGATACGCAGGTGCTGTTCGGCGAGCGCGTGCGCGTGCTCGACCGTGCGGACGGCTGGGCCTGGGTGAAGTCGGATTTCGACTCTTATGTCGGCTACCTGCCGGAGACGGCGCTGGACATGGCCGTCACGCCCGCCACCCATGTCGTCGCCGTGCCCCGCACCTTCGCCTATTGCGGGGCGGATCTCAGAACCCCCGCCGCCTTCGCCCTTTCCATCGGAAGCCGGCTGACGGTCGTCGGCGAGAGCGAGACGCGCGGGACGCGCTATTTCACCCTGGAAGGCGGGCAGTCGGTCGTCGCCGGCCATTGCCTGCCGGCCGGCGAGACGGCCGGTGACGATTACGTGGCCATTGCCGGCCGCTTCCTCGAAACGCCCTATCTGTGGGGCGGCCGCTCGGGCTTCGGCCTCGATTGCTCGGCGCTCGTGCAGCTTTCGATGATGATGGCCGGCCGCAGCGTGCCGCGCGATTCCGACATGCAGGCCGCCGGCCTCGGCACGCCCATCGAACACGGCGCGTTGCGGCGCGGCGATCTCGTCTTCTGGAAGGGGCATGTGGCGATCATGGAGGACGAGGCGACCATCATCCACGCCAACGGCCATACGATGAGCGTCGCCCGCGAGCCGCTCGCCGCCGCCATCGAGCGCACCGGCTATCTCTACCAGCAGCCGACGGGCTATCGCCGGCCGGTTTAAAACAGCGTCTCGTAGACGTCCGGCTTGAAGCCGGCGGTAAACTGCCCGTCGCGGTCGAGGAGGGGGCGCTTGATCATCGAGGGCTGCGCGAGCATCAGCGCGATCGCCTTTTCGGCATCGAGATCCTGCTTGTCGGCGTCGGGCAGGGCGCGGAAGGTGGTGCCGGCGCGGTTGAGCACGGTTTCCCAGCCGAGGGCGTCGACCCAGCGCTTCAGGCTCGCCGCGTCGATGCCTTCGGCCTTGTAGTCGTGGAAGCGGTAGGCGATGCCGCGGGCATCGAGCCAGTTCCGCGCCTTCTTCATCGTGTCGCAGGTCTTGATGCCGTAGATCGTGACGGTCACGTCTTCCTCCTCATGCCGTTTCCGGCTTTCATAAAGCGCCGTGCCCGTCACGTCACCCCGAGATAGCGTCCGGGGCGGTGATTGATGGCGAGCGTCATGTTGACGACGACGGCGCCGAGCACGGAGAGGGCGAGACGGTCGAGCGGAATGACGAAAAAGGCGGCCGAGAGGATGGCAAGGTCGACCGCGAGCTGGAAATAGCCGGCGCGCAGGCCGAAGCGGTCCTGCAGGTAGATCGCCAGCACATTGATGCCGCCGAGCCCCGTGCGGTGGCGGAAGAGGATGAGCAGGCCCGTGCCGGAGAGCGCCCCGCCCATCACGGCCGCGTAAAGCGGATCGAGATGGGAGAAGGATACGAGCCCGGACGTGAGCCGGGTAAGGACCGAGACGAGCGTCACGGCGGCGAAGGTGCGCAGCGTGAAGGCCCAGCCGAGCTTCTTCACGGCGAGCACGTAGAACGGCAGGTTGATGACGAAGAACAGCCACCAGAAGCCGATGCCGCTCGCATATTGCAGGAGCAGCGCAAGGCCCGCCGTGCTGCCGGCAAGCAGCACGGCCTTGGTGTAGATCGCCACGCCAAGCGCAACGAACATCGTGCCGACGACGATGGCGATCAGGTCCTCGTAGGCGGAGTGGCGCGCGGGTTGCGCTGCGGTGCCGGCCGGCATGGCGTCCTCACAGGCTCAGGAATTTCTCGATCACGGCATCGACTTCCGCCGTCTTGAGGCCGGCAATGTTGATGCGGCCGGAGGTCGGCATGTAGATGGCATGCTCGGCGCGCAGTTTCAGCACGTCGGCTTCTTCCAGCGGCAGCAGCGAGAACATGCCTTCCTGGTCGCGGATGGCGGTCAACACCTGCCAGCGCTTCGAAAGGCCGGCGGCGAGCCGCTCGCGGATCGAGGCGATGCGCAGCCGCATGGATTCGAGCTCGGCCTTCCAGTCCGCCGTCAGCGCCTCGTCGCCGAGGATCATACCGACGACGGCGGCACCGTGGTCCGGCGGCATCGAGTAGCTGGTGCGGGCGAGCGCGGCGAGGTTGGTGCGCACCGAAAGCGCCGTGTCGGCGCTGCCGCAGACGGCGTAGATCGCGCCGGTGCGCTCGCGGTAGAGGCCGAAGGACTTCGAGCAGGAGACGGCGACGAGCGCTTCCGGCACGGCGGCAAGCAGCGTGCGCAAGCCCGCCGCGTCCTCGTCGAGGCCGCGGCCGTAGCCCTGGTAGGCGATATCGACGACCGGCAGCAGGCCGCGCTCGGCGACGAGGGCGGAGATGGCGCGCCACTGTTCGGCGTTGAGATTGGCTCCGGTCGGATTATGGCAGCTCGCATGCAGCAGCACGGCATCGCCCGGCGCGGCGCCCGAAAGGGCCTCTATCATCCGGTCGAAGAGAACGGCCTGCGCGGGGACGTCGAAGAAGGGATAGGTGATCACCTCCAGGCCGGCGGCCTTGAAGATGCTGGCGTGGTTCGGCCAGGTCGGCAGGCCGAGCCAGACGCCCTTGGTGCCCATGCGCGCCATCAGGTCGGCGGCAAGGCGGAGCGCGCCGGAGCCGCCCGGCGTCTGCAGCGCGGCGGTGGCGCGGCCGCGGCCGGCCTCGCCCGTCGTCAGCGCCCACAGGCGTTCGAGGAAGACGGGATCACCCTCCGGCCCGACATAGGCCTTGGTCTGCTGGGTCTCGACCAGGCGGCGCTCGGCCTCCTTGACCGCGCGGAAGACGCGCGTCACGCCGGTCTCGTCGCGGTAGACGCCGACGCCGAGGTCCACCTTGCCGGCGCGTTCGTCCGCCCGGAAAAGGCCGATGAGGGCAAGCAACGGATCGTCGGGCTGGCGGGTGAGGGCATCGAACATGGCCGGGTTCCTGTATGGGTGGAGCGTGAAACGGATTTAGGAAAAAGCGCCCGCAAAATCGACCATGATATTGCGGAGCAAGCGCAAGAAGCTTTTGTATTCTTGCCGGTACCCGCTAGATTAATGCAGGTTTTTGCGCGAGGGGCGGAGATGGAGAAGAAAGCCGGCGACGACATCGTGCTGGACCAGACCGACCGGCGCATCATCCGCCTGCTCGTCGAGGACGCCGGCCTTTCCAACAACCAGCTCGCCGAGAAGGTCGGCCTCTCGCCCGCCCCGCTCTCGCGCCGGCTGGCGCGGCTGGAATCGAGCGGCGTCATCCGCCATACGGTGATCGTCGATCCGCGCGCGGCGGGCATCGGCTTCCAGGCTTTCCTGGAGGTGACGCTGGAGCGCACGGCGCCCCGTGTCGGCGAGCGTTTCATCGACCTCGTGCGGCGCATGCCGGAGGTCGTGGAGTGCCACACCGTCGCGGGCGATTTCGATTTTCTCCTGAAGATCGCGGTCAAGGACGTCGCCGACTACCGGCGGCTGCTGTGGAGCGAGTTCGAGCGCATCGGCGAGATCAAGGCGCTGCGCTCGACCATCCTTCTCGACAGCCCGAAGATGCAGGTGAGCGCTCTGCCCTGATTTTTCCGGAACCTTCCCGTCGCGGAACGGTTGCGGGAAGGAAGCCCGCCCCCATATGATGGGGGAATGCCACGAGGAAGGTCCGTTGGAGAGGAAAGGCAAGATCACGTCGGCCGCGCTGCTTTCGGCCATTCGCAATCGCCGCGGCCACAGGCCGCCGGAAAACAATCGCCCGGGCGACACCGTCATCGCGTCGTACAACGTGCACAAATGCGTGGGCGTCGACCGACGCTTCGACCCGGAGCGCACGGCAAGCGTCATCGCCGAGATCGATGCCGACATCATCGCCATCCAGGAAGCGGACAAGCGCTTCGGCGAACGCTCGGGGCTGCTCGATCTCGGCATGCTGGAGCGCGACTGCGGCCTCGTGCCCGTGCCGATCACCGCGCTGTCCTCCACCGGCCACGGCTGGCACGGCAACATGATCATGATGCGCAAGGGCGCGGTCGGCGGCGTGCGGCAGCTGAAGCTGCCCGGCATCGAGCCGCGCGGCGCGCTGGTCGTGACGCTCGATCTGCCTTTGGGCAAGCTGCGGCTCGTCGCCGCCCATTTCGGCCTGCTGAAGCGCTCGCGCGAGCAGCAGGCGATGGCGATCCTCGCCTCCGTCGCCGAGGAGGAGGAAATGCCGACCCTTCTCGTCGGCGACCTCAACGAATGGCGCGTCGGCCGGCGGTCATCGCTTGCCCGTCTCCAGCCGACATTCGATCCCGCCTCCGGCGCCGTGCCGAGCTTCCCGTCGCGCTTTCCGATGCTGGCGCTCGACCGGGCGCTCGGCCATCCGCACGATCTCGTCACCTCGGTGGAGGTGCATGATTCGCCGCTTGCGCGCCTTGCGTCCGATCACCTGCCGATCAAGGCGCATATCGACCTCAAGGTCGTCTGGGAGCGGTCTACAGATAGGGTGAGCCGAGCCATGTGACGCGCTCGACGAGGCGCTGGACGAAGGGCCGCGCTTGGAGCGCCGCGAGGTTGACCTGCTCCGCCTCCGACAGCGCGGTCGCGATGCGGTTCTCGATGAGGTCGGCGAAGTGGGCATCCACCACCTCGATATCCACCTCGAAGTTCAGCCGCAGCGAGCGCGGATCCATGTTCGAGGAGCCGATATAGCACCAGACCCCGTCGATGACCGTCAGCTTGGAATGGTTGAAGGCGCCCGATGCGCGCCAGATGCGGCAGCCGTATTTGAGAAGCTGGTCGAACTGCGCGGTCATGGCGAGGTCGACCAGCTTGAGGTTGTTGGCCGAGGGCACGACGATGTCGATCTCCACCCCGCGCCGCGCCGCCGTGACGATCGCGCTGATCAGCTCGCGGTCCGGCAGGAAATAGGGCGACATGATGCGGATATGCTTCCTGGCGATGGAAAGGGCGCCCATCAGCATGCGCTGGTTGGACTCCAGGCTCTTGTCCGGTCCCGAGGGCACGACGCGCGCCAGCATGCCGCTGCCGGGCGCGTCCGCAGGCGCGGTGATCTGCCAGGCCTCGCCGGCAAGATCGTCGCCGCCGGAAAAGCGCCAGTCTTCATAGGCGATGCGGAAGAGGTCGCTGACAACCGGCCCGGTGAGACGGAAATGGGTGTCCAGCGACGCCGCCTCGCCGGAGAACTCGGCGCAGAAGCCGGCACGGATGTTGAGCCCGCCGGTGAAGGCGACCGTTCCGTCGACGATGACGATCTTGCGGTGGGTACGCAGGTTCGCATAGGGCAGGCGCAGCCCCATGACGATGTTGCCGTTGAACACGTCCGTCGGCACGCTGGCCCGCCGCAGCTCTGAAACGATCGAGGGAATGGAATAGCGCGCCCCCACCGCGTCGATCAGCACCCGCACCTCGACGCCCCGCGCGACGGCGGCCGAAAGCGCCGCGACAAAGCGCTTTCCCGCCCTGTCCCGGTCGAAGATGTAGGTCTCCAGCAGGATGGAGCGTTCAGCGCCGTTAATGGAGGCCAGCATGGCCGCATAGGCCTCGTCGCCGGTCGAAAGCAACTCGATGCGGTTGCCGGAGGTGAGCCTGCAGCGGGCGACGGCATCGCCGACGCGCTGCATGGCGGCGAGCGCCCCGCCATAGGCCACCTTCATGTGCTCGTTCGAGACGTCGTATTCCGCCATGTGGTGCCAGCCGGCGGCGAGCAGCCCCTCGCGGCTGAGGTTCAGCGTCTTGCGGCGGATGCGGTTCACGCCCCCCACGGCATAGATGAGCGCGCCGACGACAGGCGACAGCACGATGACGCCGACCCAGCCGATGGCCGCGCGCACCTCTTCCTTCGTCATGGTCGCATGGATGGCGGCCGGCACGCCGAGGGCGATCGACAGGGCGACGAAGATATGCGGCCAATAGGCGGAGAGCGTCTCAAACATGATGCGTGCGGATCATCCCAAGGCGGCAAGCTCTTTTGCTGCTTCTATATATTGCTCTGGATGATACGAATGCGAGAGGGATGATAGTCCCTCTTCGCGAAAGATTTTCTGCCGGCCCCGCCTCAGTCTTCCAGCGTGCCGGGCTTGCGATCCCTGCGCGTCGCCTCATGGCAGGCAAGTTTCATCAGGTCCTCGCCGCGTCGCGCATAGCGGGCGGACGCGCGGGTGGCGATCAGCCCGTCATGGCCGGCCCTGACCACGATCGTGCCGTCCGTCTCGCCCGGCCGGGTGATGAGGGTCGCGAGCAGGTCGCCGGCCTTCACCGTCTCGCCGATGTCGCGGTGGAAGAGCACGGTGCCGGGCTCGGGCGCCTTTACCATCTCGATATTGTCGAGCGGTACGGCAGGTCCCGCATAGGGCTTCGCCTTGTGCGCCGGGTCGGCGACGATGCCGCGCCCGGCGAGGAAGGCCCAGAGGCCGCCCGCATCGCGCTTGGCCATGTCGGGATAGACGTCACGCCGGCCGCGCAGCTCCACGGTGACGGCAAGCCTGCCCGGCACGCTCTTGAGTTTGCCGCCGCCCTGGTGCTTGAATGCATGGCCGACGGCCTCCTCGAAGGCGGTGCTTTCGCCGTCCGAGAGGAACACCGCCTCCATGTCGAGCGCCGATGCCAGGTCCGCCGCCTCCGGCCAGAAGGCCTCGTCGATATAGGCATATTGCAGGGATTCGTCGTCGCAGTGGAGGTCGAGGACGAAGTCGGCGCCGAGCGCCGTGTGCAGCAGCGTCCGCTTCAGCCGGTCGGCGGCGCTGCGGCTTTCGAGCTTTTCGAGCAGCGTGTCCCGCCCGGCGAGCGCCACCAGCGGAAAGTCGCGGTTGAAATTGGTGCGCGAGCCGAGATCGAAGCGGCCTTCCATCTCGCCGAAATGGTACTGCGCAAGGCCGATCGGGTTGGCCTGCGGCACGACGGTGATGTCGCCGCGGATCGCACCGTCCGCCTCCGCCGTCCGCAGGCGTTCCAGCAGGAAGTGGAGGAGCGCCGTGCCGGGCAGCTCGTTGGCATGCAGCGCTGCCTGTATATAGACGGAGGGCGCCGCCGCGTCGCTGCCCTTGAAGCGGAAGACCGGCACGCGCCATTCGATGCCTGCCGTATCCCCGCCGATGATGATCTCGGAACGCTCCACGCCGTTTCTCCTCAAATCGTTTGCCGCGTTATGCGAATTGGCTGCGCATGGCGCAAGCCCCGGCAAGAAACGGGTTGAAACCGGCCGGGCAAAGCCCGATCTTGTGACAAAACGGGAACGGGAGCCGAAAATGACCGGCAAGACCCAGTATCGGATCTTCGAAACGGCGGGCGGCCCCTGCGGCATCGCCTGGACGGCGGCGGGCGTCGTACGCTTCCAGCTGCCCGGCGAGGATGCCGCAACGACGCGCCGCCTGCTGCTGCGCCGTCTCGAAAATGCTGAGGCCGCCGAGCCTGCCGAGCCGCCGCCGGCCGTCGCCCGGGCCATCGAAGCCGCGCAGCGCTATTTCGCCGGCGAGGAAGCCGATTTCACCGACGTGCCGCTCGACCTTGCCGGCCAGACCGATTTCTTCCGGGCGATCTACGATGCGGCGCGGCGCGTGCGCTGGGGCGAGACGACGACCTACGGCACGATCGCCCGCGATCTCGGCGCAGGCCCCGAAGGCGCGCGCGAGGTCGGCCAGGCCATGGCGAAGAACCCCGTCGCCCTCATCATTCCCTGCCACCGGGTGCTGGCCGCCGGCGGCAAGGTCGGCGGCTTTTCGGCCCCCGGCGGCGCGTCCTCCAAATTGAAGATGCTGGCGCTGGAGGGCATTTCCCTCGCGCCGCCGGAACCGGCGCAGCAGACGTTCGGGTTCTAGTTCGGCAGCGCGAGGCTCGTCAGCTTGTCCGGGTTGCGGGTGATGTAGATGGCGGCGATGCGGCCGTCGACGATTTCCACCGCCGTGGTCTGCAGGTGGCCGTCAACGCGGCTGAGGAAACCCGGCAGGCCGTCGATCATCGCATGGCCGAGGAATTCCATCCGTGGGCCGAGCTTGCGCGAGAGGCCGAGATAGAGCCGGATCAGCCGGTCGACGCCATGGATGGCGTTGGGGAAGGCGAGCACCTTGCCGCCGCCGTCCGAGCGCAGCGTCACATCCGCCGCCAGCATGGCGCCGAGCGCCGCCGCATCGCCGGCGCGGCAGGCCTCGAAGAAGGCGCGCGTCAAAGCCTCGCCATCCTCGCGGGCGATCTCGTAGCGCGGCTGGTCGATCCGCACATGGGCGCGCGCCCGCGCGGCAAGCTGCCGGGTGGCCGCCGGGCTGCGCTTCAGCGTCGCCGCCACGTCGTCGAGCGGCTGGTCGAAGACGTCGTGCAGCAGGAAGGCCGCGCGCTCCAGCGGCGAAAGCCGTTCCAGCGCCACCATGAGCGTGAGGGTGATGTTGTCGGCGCGCATCTCCTCGTCCGCCGGCTCGATCAGCGGTTCGGGAAGCCAGGTGCCGGGATAGGTCTCGCGCCGCGCGCGGGCGGATTTCATCGCGTCGAGGCAGAGGCGCGAGACGATGCGGGTGAGCCAGGCGGCGGGCTCGGCCACCGCCGCGCGGTCGCTGCGGTGCCAGCGCAGCCAGGCATCCTGCACGATATCCTCCGCCTCCGCATGCGAGCCGAGCATGCGATAGGCAAGGCGCAGCAGCCGGGGCCGCTGCGCCTCGAAGACATCAGTGGCGGGATCAAGCCGCATGGCGCCGGTCGACCGGGTGCTCGGCGCGAAAGCCGACCTGCACGCGGTTCCAGACATTGATCGCGCCGATCGCAAAGGGCAGCCATGCCTGCTCGTCCGGCGTGAAGACGGCCTTGACGGTCTCCCAGTCCGCATCGGGCGCGCCCGTTTCCGCCACCAGCGTCAGCGCCTCCGTCCAGGCAAGTGCGGCCCGTTCCCGTTCGCTATAGAGCGGGGAATCGCGCCAGCCGGCGAGGAGGTGGAGGCGCATGGGATCCTCGCCGTCCTTCAGCGCTTCGCCGACATGCATATGGATGCAGTAGGCGCAGCCGTTGATCTGCGAGGCGCGCACCTTGATGAGGTGAAGAAGCATCCCGTCCAGCGGGCCTGCCTTGACGGCGGCTTCGAGGGCCAGCATCGCCTTGAAGGCGGGCTCGGCGCGTGTGAGATAATCGGTCATGCGAGCGGACATTCCAGTCTCCTTTTCAATCCTGTACCGCCATGACGAGGCAGGAATGCCGGATGTGACATGGAACTTCGAATTTTTTACCGGAAAGCAAAAGCCCCGGCGCGAACACCGGTGCTTTTGGGATTTCCGTCATGGAGAGGGATGCGTCCTCACTCCCACTCGATTATTAACGGCCGACCTAGGCTGTAGTGACGATTTAACTATCTGAGCCATATTGCGATAGCGGCGAGTTTGACGAAGCCCATGAAGTTGACGAGCAGCTTGTCGTATCGGGTTGCGACCCGTCGGAACTGCTTGAGCTTGTTGAAGAAGCGCTCGATGCGGTTGCGCTCCTTGTATAGGTCGACGTCGTATGTGCGCTGAACCTTTCGGTTGCGCTTGGGCGGGATGACGACGTCGGCGCCGCTTTGGGCGATCCTGCCGGCGAGGTGGTCGGCGTCATATCCCTTGTCGGCGATGGCGCTGTCGGCGTCGATGCCGTCGATCAGGTCGTGAGCGAAGGCGATGTCGTTGCGCTGGCCGGGCGAGCCGATCAGGCGGACGGGAAGGCCGAGAGCTTCGGTTGCGGCGTGGATCTTGGTGCTCAGGCCGCCGCGAGACCGGCCCAGGCCCTGGGCATCCGCCCCCCTTTGACCTTGCGGGCGCCGGCGGCGTGCTGGTGGGCGCGCACGATGGTCGAGTCGATCATCAGCCATTCCAGGTCGGCTTCGCGGGCCAAGGTTGTCAGCATGGCGTCCAACACGCCCATCTCGATCCAGCGGTAGTAGCGCCGCTTCACCGAACGGTAATCGCCAAGCCGCTCCGGCAGGTCCCGCCAGCGCCCTCCCGAACGCGCCATCCACAGCAGCGCGTCCAGAAACTTGCGGTTATCCGTGCGCGGGCCGCGCCTGCCCTTCGTGCCGCCCGGCACAAAGCCCTTGATCCGTTCCCACTGGTCGTCCCGAAGCGCATCACAGTCCATCGCCGATCTCCAAAAATCAGCGTTGAATCTGATTTGCTCCTCATTGGGAATCCCAATTCCTTAAATCGTCACTACCGCCTAGTGCGTTGAAAAATAATGCGAAAATATTTTTTTGCATATCGAAATACCGTCACGCTAACCGTCAAAAAAGTTCGATTTTGAAATTATTGGGTTTTTTGCTCTGACGACGAACCTCGACATTTCGCCATCTATCGCCGGTGACGGCAATTGCCAGCATGTCGGCATCGAATCGGCAAGTGTGCTCGATGAAACTAGATTATACCGTCACCGTCACTGGTTGGCCATCTTCATAGTCAGGCACCAAAGTCGGCCGCTCCAGTCTAAAAGTCCGCGATCTAACCGAATCCAGCCACAACGGTTTCGATGGGTAGAAACAGCGTCCGGCTGTCCTCTGGATACTCGATGAACTCCGCACAGCGCAGATAGAAGCGTTTTGCCGCTTCATCCTTCGCCTGGACCATCACGGCCCCGATGCCGATGCTTTGCGAGGCCAGCGCAATCCGCCGCAGCGCGTCCGACAACAGGTCCGCGCCGAGGCCCCTGCCCGCATGGTCGAGGCTGACAGCGAGCCGCCCAATTATCGAAACCGGAATCAGGTCGGGCGCGTTACGCCGCACCTTGCCGGGAGCAGCCGAACGTTCAACCGATCCTGCCGAAATGCAGAAATACCCGACGACCCGATTGCCCGCGCACACAACATAGGTGCGCGAGAACCGGCTTTCGTTCTTCAAGGCCCGCTGGCGCAGCCAGTCGTTCAGCGCCGGCTCGCCGCAGTCGAACGCCGACAGGTCATGCTCCGCCTTCAGAGGAACGGGAGCGGACAGCCGCGGTTCAGAATGCTTCGGCGTGTCGCCTATTTCTGCCATGCCGGGGTCCGGCGTAGCAGCGCCTTGAGCTTCGGTCCCGGAGCGGGCGGATTGTCGAGCGCCTGCATGAAGGCATCGTAACGCTCGGGATCGAGCGTAAACAGGCGCTGGTCGAGCAGCACATCCACCGCCTGCCGCCGCGCGCTTTCAACCATGAACTCGGTGCGTGTCTTGCCGAGGACCGCTGCTGCGTCGTCGATGAGTTGGCGAGTGCCGCTTTCGATACGCAGGTTTATGCTGCCCTTGGTGTCAGCCGCAGAGGCTCGTGCCGCGACAGCGGCGGAACGGGAGGATTCGGAAGTGGCGAGACGAGTTTTAGCCATGGCCGGAATATGGACGCCTGTATCCACATTGTCAATACGAAAGGAGAGCCGGCGCGAAGCGCCGGGGCTTTGTCACTGGCGGCCCTCCAATAAAATGGGTTCGAATCGCTCCCGTGTACGGTACATGTCCCCGTCTGGCCGTGGTGGGCGGTGCAGGAATCCGATGGAACGACATCCATTCCATAGTTCGCCCTATAGAACCGGAGTAGCGCCTATATCGCTACGGCTTCGGCGCCAAAAAGCGCTTCGACCTTAGCCTGCGCGGTCGCGCCGAGGTCCGCTACGATTAACCTGTCCTTTGCTCGCGAACAGCACACATAAAAGAGATTACGCGACCGCTTGACACGGCTTTCGCTGGTATCTGTCCCTGCCAGGAGCTTGCTGAAGGAATATTGATTCCAATTTGCTCCTGCATCATCGAGGATGACCAACACGTTCTGAAATTCGTCCCCCTTCACACCGTGCTTGGTAGAATATGGCAGATTGTTCTGGAGCACGGCACGATAGTGGCTGACCTCGACGTATGGGATCGCCAGTAGCTTGGCCATGAACGCCTGATGCTCAGCTTCGGGCGTTCCGGCTTCCGCGAGAATCGCCGTTCCCGAAATTCCAATTTCGAGGTCATCCATTAGCGGGATTAATTCCGTAGTCTGAACATGTTTGAGAACCGCCTCAACGGTTGAGCCGCTGTCAATCAATGCAATTAAGCCATCCAGCGCGGCCTTAACGCGCGCCTTTTCTTCCTGCCCTGCAATCGGCTTCGGTCGATCGCTAATCAAGCTGATGGTGCGGCCGACCTTTCCTGACCGCCAAGATTCTACGACGGGCTCAATCCGGTCGACGAAAAAGGCGGCAATTGTATCTTCGCCACTTTGGAATCGGTCCCGCGCAAAACCGCCCCGTTCGTTGTAGGCGGTCCACAGCGCTTCGTATCCGGCCTTCCTCGCAATAAGCCGGTGGGTGAGGAAGAGCACTTTCAGTTCGCCGTCCAACTCCCAGCCGAACTTTTCCTGCGCTTTCTGAACAGTTAGTGCTGTTAGGTCGGCGGCCGGGTCGATACCAGCCAAGCTAACATACACCGCCGCACCGGGAAGGTTGTTGCCGGCAGGTTCCTGTTTGATGTCGGTGCGCACATTATTCAGCAGGTTAATCACTGCCTTAGAGCAGCGGTAGTTCTCTTCCTTCTTAATTTGAACGAGCATGGCCTGATGGTCGGCAGATAACTCGCCCACCCCACCCGTGTAGATGCTTTGCATCTTATCGCCGAAAAAGCCGAGCAGCAGCGGAAGATTCGTTTTGAACACATGGTCGAGCAGAACTGAAATGACCAAAGGATCGGTGTCTTGATATTCATCTACAAATATGAAGGGAAACCGCGCTGCCACTAGTTTAGAAAGCATCGGATGATCTTTGAACATGATATGCGCGACGCCAAGAAGATCGTCGTGAAATATGCGGCCTTCCATGAAATTCGCGCCGCGATCAGAATAGCTGATGGATGAAACGCCTTTAAGGGCCGATTCTAATTCTGCCTGATCCTGCTTTCGGCGGCTGCTGCCGGGTAAGCTGGCATTAAAGGACAGCAGTGCTGGTTTCAACTCCTTCTGAAATGGCTTGATTGCGGCCCAAAGAAAATCGTGGATGGTAGAGACGACAAACAACGGGTCGTGCTCAGTTCGCTCGATAATCTCATTCTTCGCGACATTCGTGAAAGTTATACATGCAACTCGCTGACCATCGGTGACAACCTTGGAGCGGTCGGGACCTCGAATGTAATCTAAGGCACGAATGAGGGACGACGTTTTTCCCGATCCCGCGCCAGCATCGACCAGAAAACTACGTCGCTCCTTCAGACATTCCAGGATTTTTGCGTCCGCCTCGGTCATCATTTTGACGGGTGCTTTGCGAGCCAGATAAGTCCTTGCTCGATATAGAGGGGAATATTCCAACCGGGCTGGCCCATTAGATCGAGAGCAAAATCCACCTTACCGAGTTTACTGCTTAGCTCCCATGCCTCGGCTGCAAGCCCGCTATCCACGGCCTTCTTAATGGCAGTCTTTGTAGTGCCGAGCTTGGCGTGGTTGGTCGTCAGCCAAGCGATATTAGCATAGATGAATGCCTCTTCGAATGATCGGCCGCAGTTTCCATCCTGAGGAACTTGATAGGCGACCCGGATACTCCCTTGGATTTTAGCAGCCTCTTCACAAGCATTCAGCTCATCGACCGTTTCCTTTCCAGGAATCCATTTGCGTAGGCAAGCGTTACTGGTTCCTTTGCCGTTCGCTACCCGACATTTCTTTCCATCTTGGTCAACAGAGTCAAAGTCGGTGATAATCAGGCTCGGAATGCCAAGAAAATCAATGATCGGCTTGAACTTGTGAGCATGACCGCCCCCCACCTCAGATATGCTGATATATTGGCTCGCTAGGGTTTCGCAGCCTTCCGCCTTAGCGCGCTCCTCAATCATCATCGGCAAAAGCAGCCGCTCAACTTGGCCTTCGACGAAGATCGCCTTGTCTGCAAAGAACAGGTCGCAGTGCGTCAGACGGATATATCGTCGCAGAAATCCAAGGAGATCGGGATCATCATCTGGCAGTGGGAGCTTCGACAGGTCCCGCATAACAACCTCACGCCCAATTCGGCGGAAATACCGAATGGGCTCGAAACCGGAATGGGCAATCATTTGTGATGAATGCGTAGAAAGCAGAACCTGGGCCGTCGTGCCGCCATCGGTTTCCAGCGCCTTTGAAATTTCGCTGATGAAGACTGTTTGCATCTGGGGATGCAGATGGGCCTCGGGTTCCTCAACCGCGATGATATGAACACGAGGCTTGTCACCTATCGTCGCATCGAGCGCGGCCCGGAAAGATTCAAGTTGAAGCACGATATAGATGAGGTTCTTGTAGCCGAGCCCATTATATTTCTCGGGAAGCTCGAATTCCTCCATCACGCCTTCCTTACCGGCGTGCTCGCTAGCGTAAAAGATACGTGCGTTGTCTCGATAGATAGTTTCGGCGCTCATTTCTGCTCGCACGCGGAGATCGGGTGCCGTTTGGCCAGGCGGGTATCCGAAGTTTTGTAGGCGTTTCGTGAGGCGACCGAAGGCTAAACCGTATTTATCAGTGAGATCACTCGCACTTTTTATCAGTGCGTCTTCAATTGCCTGATAGCCTACGGCATCATCTACCTTGTAGAATCGCTCATAATGATCGTGCAAAAGCTTCGAAAGCTTCGCCGACCGGCTACCTTCGTCATCATCGACGTGACGTTGCGCAGGCACGATGTCGATGCGCAGAAGGGCCTTGAGCAGCCCTCCATCCTCCAAACCCTCGATTTCCGCACCGTTTTGAGAGACCTTGTAAAAAGACCTCTTGAAATATTCGCGGAAGCTGTCCCGCAGGAACTCGCAAAGACTCTGACCTTTACGCGGCCGAGCTGCAAAATCATCCAGCAGCTTCTTGGCATTCTCCAGCGCGTATTCAATCCGCAGCCGCACCTTATTGGTGCCAGGGGTCAGGTCCATCAAGAGTTGCGTGGCGGCCACCAAATCGGCGGGTTCGTCATCATAGGAAAACGTTAGATCCACACGCATGCGCGGTGCGAAACGTCTCAAGATCGCAATTTTAACTACCGGGTCCGGGCTGGCTTCGAGCAGAGCCTCGATCCGCTTCAGGTCTCGGTGCCGTAGCTGGGACAGGTCATGAAACGAAATCCTTGGGCTTTCTGCTCCAACGCCTACGAATAGTCGGAGCGCGTCCATCACGGATGTCTTACCGCTATTGTTTGGACCGACAAAAACAGTGGTCGTTTTTCCTTTGGCAAGGTCAACCGACAGCCGGCGCAGCAATCGAAAATTTCTGATTTTTATAGTCTCAAGGCGCATGAGAAATGGTGTCTCGATATACTCCGGCAGATGAAGGATAATTACTGCAAATTCGTTTCGCCACAAGGGCGAACCAGTAGGCAACGTTCCCTTCGGGCCGCCGCGTTTCATCGGATCGTTATGAAGGAGATAGCTGAAGGGCGCTGCCCTCGCGCGGCGCAAGAAAACTCTTTGGCCTTTCGCGGCATAAACGGCCCGCTCCCCGCAAGCGGGTCCCCTCCATTTATTCCACGGTGCCAAACAGTTTTCTGGCACCTTACTACCCCGGTCTCGCCGACGGGCAAGGGTTCAGGAGCGGCGCTTCGCTGCTCTGAACCCCAAACCCAAAGGAACAGAGACATGACCAGCGTAACCGACAGCAATCCCCGCATCTATGTTGCCTGCTTGCAGCCTACAACAACGGCTATCTGCATGGTGTCTGGATCGACGCGGATCGCGAGTTTCAGAAAGCCCGGCTCGGCCCGCTGACCCGCGCCAGCGCCTTTCAGGACGCGGCGGTGCCGATGGACGCCGCGATGTCCCCAATCGAACGGAACAGGACAAGCGGATCGTCATGGGAGGCAAGGAAGCCACGCCGCCGCCAGAACACCGCCGCTTCTTCATCGACCGCGTTGACGACGAGCGCCCGCCCGCCGATCAGCGAAGCCGCCTCGACACAGCGCGCGAGCGCGTGCTTGACTAGGCTCGTCCCGATGCCTTGACCGACCCATTGCTGGTCGGTCGCAAGCTGTCCCAGGAGCAAGCACGGAACAGGATCGGGCGGCTGGCCGGTGCGGATGGAACGCGGCAGGAGGCCCGGCACAATCGCCGTGGGCGCAAGCCCGTAATAGCCGATCACCCGACGATCCACATGAACGACCATGACCGCCGTGAAGCCCTTTTCCTGATTGGACAAGGCTCGCGACCTCAACCAGCGGTCCAACGTCGGCTTGCCGCAGGAAAACTCCGACACGTCATGGGCGGCAGTGATCGGCTCGGGAGCGGAAACCACCAAGTCTCAGCTCCGGGCCGGCGCGGCGTCGCTCTCCCACGGCGCAGAGCGCCTCAGCAGTTCCACCATTTCAGGAACAGGACGGGCGGGCGCGGACAGAGCGTTCAGGAAAGCGTTGAAGCCCTCGGGACTCATGCGGACAGGCAGCGACTCCATCAGCACCTCCTCGGCAGCACGCACGGCCGCCTCGCGCACGAAGTCGGTGCGCGAACGCCCGCGCAGGGTCGCGGCGCGGTCGATGATGGCGATGTCGGCGTCGGGCAGCCGCATCGACAGCGGATGGTCCTTACGTTCGGCGGGTCGAGGCATGGCGGTTTCTCCTGCAACCCATATGGCATTTTGTAGCGCATTTTGCAATACGGCCCGCCGGGCTGCGACGACCGTTTGCAGACAGACAATAGGGCCAATCGTCATTTGTCTTCAGCGTTTGCCTAAATACTGACGTCTCTCCATGCCAGAAGTCTCATGCGATGCGGCTCGGAGGACTCCATGGCCAACAAGCGTTTATATCCTCGCAAGGGAAAAGCCATGCAACCGCCCTTGGGGGGGCTTCCCGACAAAGCTGACCACCCTGACGAGCCCGCATCTAATGCCCGGCCGCCTCGTCGCAAGTCGCCTAAATGGCACGACAATTTGCGGGTTATTGACGATTGGCCCGAACGAGTGCCGGTCACGCTTGCCGAAGTTCAAGTTTTCGAGCGATGGTTCGGCGACGTTCTCGACGAAATGTTCGGCGGTCCTCTTTACACCACGCCCGGCGAAAATAACTTACCCGACAAATCCACGGCCAAGAGCGAACAACGCGCGGCGCAGGTTAAAAGCACCCGTTCGCGCAATCGGCGATGATGGGAGTGCCAACGCGACAGCACGAATAAGCCAAGGTTTCGGCCGCCCCCCGCTAGCAGCAACATGAGGCCATGCTTGAGGTCGAGAATTTCCTTTTAAAAATCGTAGTTTAGCGGATATTTGGATGATAATTTTTTTAGTGCATACCGTCAGGCAAAAACAGCCCACGCCGAAATTCATACAGTCCTTCTAAATCAATATCTTAGCTAGAAAAATTATACCGTCAGCGCATGTTTTGGCCTGACGGTATATGAATTTCGTTCGTACAGGCGACCACTCGGCACCGTCAAATATACCGTCAAATTTTGACGCTACTCCCTAAAGGGTGACCATGAAAAACCAAAGAAACTTTATTAAATCAACTCGTTATGAGTGATAGGCAGTCAATTGATGATCGAGAGACGATAGTAAATTGCAACCAACTTAAACCGCTGATTTTCCTACGAAAATCTACACTAAAGCCGCCGATCACCGCCGATTCCCCTACTCCCACTCGATCGTGCCCGGCGGCTTCGACGTCACGTCGTAGACGACGCGGTTGATACCGCGGACCTCGTTGATGATGCGGGTGGCGGCGCGGCCGAGGAAGTTCATGTCGTAGTGGTAGAAGTCGGCGGTCATGCCGTCGACGGAGGTGACGGCGCGCAGCGCGCAGACGAATTCGTAGGTGCGTCCGTCGCCCATGACGCCGACGGTCTGGACGGGAAGCAGCACGGCGAAGGCCTGCCAGATCTTGTCGTAGAGGCCTGCCTTGCGGATCTCGTCGAGATAGATCGCGTCGGCCTCGCGCAGGATCTCCAGCTTGTCGCGGGTGATGCCGCCCGGGCAGCGGATGGCGAGGCCCGGTCCCGGGAAGGGATGGCGGCCGATGAACGAGTCGGGCAGGCCGAGCTCGCGGCCGAGCACGCGCACCTCGTCCTTGAACAGCTCGCGCAGCGGCTCGACGAGCTTCATGTTCATGCGCTCGGGCAGGCCGCCGACATTGTGGTGCGACTTGATCGTCACCGAGGGGCCGCCGGTGAAGGAGACGCTTTCGATGACGTCGGGGTAGAGCGTGCCCTGGGCGAGGAATTCCGCGCCGCCGAGCTTTTTCGCCTCTTCCTCGAAGACCTCGATGAAAAGGCGGCCGATGATCTTGCGCTTGGTCTCCGGGTCGGAGACGCCTTCCAGCTCGCCGACGAAGCGGTCGACGGCGTCGACATGGATCAGGTGCAGGTTGTAGTGCTCGCGGAACATGGCGACGACGTCGGCCGCCTCGTTCTTGCGCATCAGGCCGTGGTCGACGAGGATGCAGGTGAGCTGTGCGCCGACCGCCTCATGGATGAGGAGGGCCGCGACGGAACTGTCGACGCCGCCCGAAAGGGCGCAGATGACGCGCTTGTCGCCGACCTGCTCGCGGATCGCTTCCACCGCGCGGGCGCGGTAGGCGGACATCGACCAGTCGCCCTTGATGCTGGCGATCTTGTGCACGAAGTTGGAGAGCAGCTTGGCGCCGTCCGGCGTGTGCACCACTTCCGGGTGGAACATGGTCGTGTAGTAGCGCTTCGCCTCGTTGACGCAGATGGCGAAGGGAGCGTTTTCCGAAACGCCGATGATCTCGAAACCTTCAGGGGCGACGGTGACGCGGTCGCCGTGGCTCATCCAGACCGGATATTTCTTGCCGACGTCCCAGAAGCCTTCGAAGAGCGGGCTGGCCTTGAGGATCTCCACGTCGGCGCGGCCGAATTCGCGGGCATGGCCACCCTCGACGGTGCCGCCGAGCTGGGTGGCGAGCGTCTGCTGGCCGTAGCAGATGCCGAGGATCGGCAGGCCGGAATCGAAGACGACCTGCGGTGCGCGCGGGCTGCCCTGGTCGAGAACGGAAGCGGGGCCGCCGGAGAAGATGACCGCCTTCGGCTTCATGCGGTGGAAGGCTTCCTCCGCCGACTGGAAGGGGATGATCTCGCAATAGACGCCTGCTTCGCGCACGCGCCGGCCGATGAGCTGGGTCACCTGGCTGCCGAAATCGATGATGAGAACGCTGTCGGGATGGGCTGTCTGGGTCATGGCGAGCCTTTAAAGAATATCCTTGCGGCGTGCAACGGGGAAAAAGCCGGATTCTCAGCCTTTGAGCACGAGCGTTCCGTCGGCGGCAGCGGTTTCCAGCCTGTCGACGGCGGCGGCGAGCCTTTCGTCGATCACGTGCAGGTATTCCGTCCAGTCGCCGATATGGGTGAGCTCGGCCTTGCCGTCGGAAATGCCGCGAAGCGCGACGAGCCGGACGCCGAAGGCCTGGCAGGCGCGCAGCTCCGCATAGGTCTCCATTTCCACCATGTCCGCGTCGATGGCGGCATAGGCGGGGCCGGAAACCACGTTGGCGCCCGTCGAGAGCCGGGCTTCCGGCAGGCCCGGCACATGCACGGTCAGCGGCACCTCCGCCGGCAGGTCGAGGAAGGGCGTCGCGCCGCGGGTGAAGCCGATCGGCGAGGCGTCCATGTCGCGGTAGGAAACGGAGGTCGCCTGGTAGACGCCGGTCTGCTCCAGCACTGCCGAGCCGGCCGAGCCGAGCGAGACGACGAGGTCGGGCAGGTTCCCCTCCGCCTCCAGGTGGCAGAGGGCGAGCGTCAGCTGCACGGCGGCCTCGACGGGTCCGACGCCCGTCATCAGCGGCGTCATGCGGGCCGCAAGATGCGGGCCGTATTCGGCGTCGACGGCCATGACATAAAGGATGCGGTAGCGGCCGGCGGTCTTGACGACGAAGCTCATTCGGCGACGTCCTCCCGCCCGCGCACCACCATCATCGTGGCCGTCATGGAGGCGATCAGCTTGGCCGGGCCGTCCGAAATGGCATAGCCGCGCCCGTCGGCGACGATGATGTTGCTGCCGGGCTTGGTGACCTCGCCGCGGAACAGGAAGCGCTCGCCCCGCCCCGGCGACAGGAGATTGACCTTGAACTCGATGGTGAGCACCGAGGCGTCCGCGTCGATCACGGAATAGGCGGCATAGCCGCAGGCCGTGTCGAGCGCGGCGGAAATGACACCGGCATGCAGGAAGCCGTGCTGCTGCGTCAGCTTCTCGTCGAAGGGCAGCTCGATTTCCACCGTGCCGTGGGAAACGCGGGTCAGCTCGGCGCCGATCAGCCGCATTGCGGCCTGCCGTTCGAAACTCCTGGCGATGCGATCGGCAAAGCCCGACGGGGGAAAGCTTGTCATGGTGCACACATGTCTGCCGGCACGCCGGCCTTGAAGAAGTGGCCGACGTTTGCACGACGTATGCTGCACTGCAAGCGTCGTTTCTGGCAAGCCTCAGTTCAGCACGAGAATCGCCGCATTGAGCGCCGACGCGAAGGCGATCCAGGCAAGGTAGGGCAGGAACAGAAGGGCCGCCGTACGGTCCTGGCGCCAGGAGGCCGCGATGAAGCCGATGATGCTGACCAGCAGGCCGAGAATGACGATCATCGCCGACATCGGATCGCGAAGGCCGAAGAAGAGGGGCGACCAGGCGAAGTTGAGGACCAGTTGGGCAAACCACAGCCGCATCGCCATCGAGCGGCGGAAGGCGAGCCAGGTGCGGGCGCCGACAACGCCGATGAGGACGTAGAGGATGCTCCAGACCGGCGCGAAAACCCAGTTCGGCGGGTTGAAGGCCGGCTTTGCCAGCGACTGATACCAGTCGCCCGGCATGGTGTTGGCGCCGATCAGGAGACCGCCGCCGAGAACGAGGATGATGAAGGCGAGATAGGTGAGGGGCTTGTTGCTCATGGCCTGCGAAATAGTGCGGCCCGCGCCGTCGTCCAGAGGGCTCTCAACGCTGCGGCGACAACCCGGCGATGTGCTGGTCCCAGGCGACATCCTCCCGGCGGCCGGCGAAGCGCCCGTCATAGGACGACACCGCGAAGCCGTGCGGCGCGGCGGCGATGCCGGCGGCGTCCGCGATCGCCTCGTCCCTGACGACGTGGCCGGTCTTGGCGTCCAGCACGACGAAGCGCCCACCATTCGGCGAGGTGAGGCCGACGAGCCCCTCGCGCCGGTTGACGGCGATGGCGCCGACATAGTTGGCAAGGCCGATCGTGGTTTCCGCGGGAAGGTCGATGAAGGCGAGGTCCTCGCCCCTGCCGAAATGGCCGACGAGCGGCGGCAGGTCGTTGCGCGGCCCCTCGTACTGGCAGGCGAACCAGATGCGGCCCCTGTCGTCGAGATCGATATGGCGCGTGGAGAGCCGGCGCAGCTTCTCCGGCAGCGCGTGGCGCTCGACAAGCGCCCCGGTCGCCGCGTCGATCAGGGCGAGCGAGGGTTCCATATGGTCGAGATTGAGCTTGGTGCGGCCGAAATCCGGATGGGTCTCGATGCCGCCGTTTGCCGCGATCAGGAACCGGCCGTCATCGCTGACGGAAAGGTCGTGCGTGCCGATGCCGTAGGTGGAATATTCGCCGATGCGTCGGTAGCCGTCGCGGGCGTCGTAGAGGCCGATGACGCCGCGATTGGCGTCGAAGTCGTTCTCGCTGGCATAGAGCAGCCTGCCGTCCGGCGAGAAGCAGCCATGGCCGAAGAAATGGCGCTCCTGCGCGGCGGCGATGGTGCGCGGCTCGGCCCGGCCGCTCCGGTCGATGACGAGCGCGAAGGTGCCGGGACGGCGGGCGAAGGCGACAAGATGGTTCGTCGCGGGCGAAAAAGCCATGCCGTGGCTGCGGGCGGGAAGCGCCGTGCGGTCGATCACCGTCCCGTCCTCGGCCAGCACCGCGATGCCGAAGCGGCCGTCGCGGTCCATGTAGCCGGAGGCGAAGACCGCGTCGGTGCGCGCGAGGGCGAAGGCCGGGCCGGCGCCGAGCGATGCCGCGAAGGCCGTGCCCGCCATGCGCAGGAAGGCACGGCGGTCGAGCGCGGCGCTGGGCAGGCCCATAGCTTCCATCAGTCGCCGTCCGCGAAGGAGAAGCCGGCGCCGAGGCCGATCGCGCCGCCGAAATCGCCGTTGAGCGCCAGGATCAGGTCGCGGGTATTGGTGAGGAGGAAGCCGATCTTCTTCTCTTCCGCCGGCGTGGAGACGGCCTTTTCGATGTCGGGATCGACGGTCTGCGCGACGCTCCTGAGTGCCTTCAGCGCGAAATCGACATTGCCGCTGAGCGACGTGCGGCCGGGATCGACGAATTCGGCGATGCCGGACCGGTCGAACAGCGTCTGCAGGCCTTCGAGATTGGCGTCGATCGAGACCCAGGTGTTGCCGGAGCGCCAGAAGACCGCCGATTTCGGCCGCGGCGTGCCGCCCTTGCGGTAGAAGGTCTCGATGCGCTGGTCGCGCACCGCTTCCGTCCCGTGCACGAGAATGCCGAGCAGGGCGGTCATTGCCTCCCGGCCGGTGCGGAAGACGGGGTTCTGCGGTCCCGGATGCTTCCAGTGCTGCTGGACGCCGTCGGGCGCGTCCCAGGCCGCTGTGAGCTGCCCGGCCGTCGTCTCGATATGGCTGGCGACGGCGGCGGCGTAGCGGCAGCGGAAGCTTTCCGGCGTCTTCGCGAGGTCTTCGGAGCCTGTGCCGTAGAGCGCGAATTCGAGCGCGCCGAACCCCTGGATGGCGACGCTCTTGCCTCCCATCGCCGCGGCCTTCGTGTCCGCCTCGTCCGCCTTCTGGAGCAGCGCCTGCACCTGCTTGAGGCCGGTGCTCTTGCGGTCGGGGTAGAAGAGGATGCGCTCGAAGCGGTTGTCGTCAAGAACGGGGCCGATGCGCACCATCTCGATGCGGCCCCAGTCCGCGACGGCCTGCCGGAAGGCGTCGTCCACCGCCTTGCGCGAATCGTCCGAGGGCGCCTTGCAGAAGGCGGCGGTCGCCTCGGCCAGCTTGCCGGCGGATGCCTCGAAGGCCCGGTAGCCGGGGCGGATGACGTCGTCGACGGCATGGGTCATGACGCCCACGACGCTCTCGTCGGTGAGCTCGGGCGGCGCGGCCGTCGCCTCTTCCTGCGCCATGGCCGGAAGGGCGGCGGAAAGCATCAGGCTTGCCCCGGCAAGGGCGGCGAAACGCAGGAGGGTTGAACGCAGCATCGGCATCTACAGGCTCTCCAGGAAGGTCAGAAGGGCGTCTCGGTCCTGCTTTTCCAGCGCGGCGAAGCGGTCGCGCGCCGCCTGTGCCTCCCCGCCGTGCCAGAGAATGGCCTCGGTGAGGTTGCGGGCGCGCCCGTCGTGCAGGAAGAACGTATGGCCGTTGACGGTTTTTGTAAGGCCGATACCCCAGAGCGGCGGCGTGCGCCACTCCCGTCCGGTCGCAACGCCCACCTGCTGCCCGTCCGCAAGGCCTTCGCCCATGTCGTGCAGCAGGAAATCGGAATAGGGCCAGATGAGCTGGAAGGCATGGGCCTTGTTGCCGGCATCGCGGCGGGTCACGAATTTCGGGCGGTGGCAGGAGACGCAGCCGGTCTCGTAGAAGACCCGCTTGCCGGCGAGCGTTTCGGGGAAGCTCGCCTTGCGCCGCGCCGGCACGGCGAGGTTTTCGGCATAGAAGGTGACGAGGTCCATGACCGGCGGCGGCGCCTCGGCATCGCCAAGGCGCTTCTGCACGCCGTTGGGCCGTTCGAGGCAGGCGGTCTGGGCCGGCGTGCAGTCGCCGTCGGGGAGGGGAACCTCCGGCGTCGATATGCCGATGTCCAGGGCGAAGGCCTCGGCGCTCTGCTGGCGCACGGTGGCGGCTTGCGCCTTCCAGCCGAACCGGCCGAGCGTCTTTCCGCCGGTCTTCGGGTCGATGGCGACGGCGGCCTTGCCGCCGATGCCGTCGCCGTCCGTATCGTCGGGGTCGGCCAGCGCCAGGATATCGGCCTCGTGGATCGCCTGGACGAGGCCGAGACCGAGCATCGGCTGGGTGACGCGCGGCGAGAGCGTCGTCGCCGGATCGAGATCGCCATAGGCAAGGTCGGTAATGGAATAGGTGGGGCGGCGCAGCCTCACGACCTCGCCGCCGGCAAGCGTCACCGGCTCTTCCCTATAGTCGATGGCCATGCGGCCCTCGGCCTTGAGGCCGGGAATGGCCTGGTCCTGAAGCTGGCGGCCGTAGATCGGGTCCGGCAGGCTCATCGCATGGAAGCTCTTCAGCGCCGCCTCTTCCTCCGCCGTCGCTGCGGGTCGGGCAAGGCGCAGGAACATCGAGGTCGCGTCCGCCGCGCCCTCCGGCGGATGGCCGCGCCCATCCTTGATGTGACAGGACTGGCAGGAGCGCGCGTTGTAGAGCGGGCCGAGCCCGTCGGAGGCCTGCGTGGAGGAGGGAGAGGAGACCCAGAGTTTCTGGAAGAGCGCGTTGCCGAGCTTGAAGGTCTCGCGCTCCTCGAAGGTGATGTTCTCGGAGAAATGCGAGAAACTCTTCGCATCCACGCTCGCAAGCGAGGTGGCGGCGCCGGCGGACATGGCCTCGTATTGCTCGGCCTTTGAGAAATCCGTCGCCGGTGCCGTCACGGCGGCGACGCGCTTCAGGTCCTTCGCGGAGAGGTCGTCGCGTTCCCGGCTGGCCGAATAGGCGCTGCCGATGACGAAAACGCCCGCCGCGACGGTGAACGCGGCGGAAACCGCGAGCAGGCGACGGGCGGGGCGTTCTGTCATTGCTGGATCGGGCCGCCGTTCATGCCGACGGCCCGCCTTCCTTCTTATTTGAAGACCGCGCCAGGATTGTCCAGGCTGTCGGAGCCTTCAAGCTCGATCTTGCCGAGGTCGAGCGCCGTGATGACGCGCTCGATCGTCTTCGTCTGGTCGATCAGGCTGTCGATGGCGGTCTGGACGACCTTGTTGCCCTCCGCATTGCCTTCGCCGATCATCTGGTCGTAGGCTTCGCCGCCTTCCGCGCGGTCCACCAGCGCCTTGAAGGCGGCATGGCTGGCATCGAGCTTGGCCGTCATCTCCTTGTCGAGCGCGGCGTCCTTCTCGGCGACGAGGTCGTGCAGCGACGGGCCGGTCAGCTTGGAGCCGTCCGGGCGGGTATATTCACCCGTATAGACGGTCTGGATGCCGACGACGTCGTAGTAGTGCGAGTTGTGCGTGTTGTCGGAGAAGCAATCGTGCTCTTCTTCCGGATCGTGCAGCAGGAGGCCGAGCTTCATGCGCTCGCCGGCAAGCTCGCCATAGGAGAGCGAGCCCATGCCGGTCAGCATGGCGGTGATGCCGGCCTTCGGGTCGGACGTCACGTTCTTGGTGGCGTCGCCGTCCGGCGACCAGGCCGTGACCATGTCCTGGAGGTCGGAGACGAGCAGGGTGGAGGCGGCCTTCAGGTAGGCGGCGCGGCGGTCGCAATTGCCATTGGTGCAATTGGCCGTGTCGTAGTCCGTCGCCGGGCGGTTGCCGGCGCCGGGACCCGTGCCGTTGAGGTCCTGGCCCCACAGCAGGAATTCGATGGCGTGGTAGCCGGTCGCGACATTGGCTTCGACGCCGCCGGCTTCGTGCAGTTCCTGCAGCACTTCGGGCGTGATCGTCGTGGCGTCGACTTCCTTGCCGGCGACCTCCAGCTTCGGATTGGCGATGACATTGGCGACGAAGAGGGCGTTCTCGTCGCTTTCCGTGCCGTAGCTCGGGTCGACATAGTCGATCAGGCCTTCGTCGAGCGGCCAGGCGTTCACCTTGCCTTCCCACTCGTCGACGATCGGATTGCCGAAGCGGTAGGCTTCCGTCTCCTGGTAGGGGATGCGGGACTTGAGCCACGCCTCGCGCGCCGCCTTCAGCGTGTCGTCGCCCGGCTTGGCGATGAGGGCGTCGATTGCCGCGTCGAGTGCCTTGGCGGCGTCGAGCGCATCGGAATACTTGGCGTGGGCGATGTCCGTATAGTGCTTGACGATCGCAGCCGGATCGGCGGCCGCATGGGCGGAACCGATCGCAAGGCTTGACGCCGCGGCAGCGAGCGCAAAGGCAGCCGCGCGAAGGAAGGAAGTTTTCATGACGTCTCCTGGTGTCCTGTTTGGCGAGTCCCCCCGGCGCCGATGCCGCGGCTCGCTACAGGCAGGCCGCCGCCCGGACCGCCCGGCAGGCCGCCGGGCTCGGGTTATTCAGGCGCTCCTGTCATGGACCAAATGAAAACTTGTGTCAAAGTGTATAGTTTAGAACGATTTCAAGCTGTTGTGCCCGTTTTGACGGAACGCAAGGGATTCAGGCCTTGCGGCGCATGGCGCAGAAGAAGAAACCGTCCGTGTCGGTGGTGGCGGGCGTCAGCGTCACGGTCTTGCCGTCGCGCGAGCGCGGCTGCGGCGTGTCCGCGCCGAACAGTTTCTGCCAGGTGTCCGTGGCGTCAAGGATCTCGAATTGCGGATTGGCCTTGCAGAAAGCGTGCACCTGTTCCTCGTTCTCCTGCGGCAGGATGGAACAGGTGACGTAGAACAGCGCGCCGCCGGGCCGCACGAAGGCGCTGGCATTGGCAAGGGCTTCCTGCTGCTGGGTGAGGCGTTCCTCCAGATTCTTCTCGGTGAGGCGCCATTTGGTGTCCGGCCGCCGGCGCCAGGTGCCGGTGCCGGTGCAGGGAGCGTCGACCAGCACGCGGTCGAAACGGTCCTTCAGCGGTGCGAGGCTGGAAATGTCCTCGTGGACCTGGACATTGCGCGTGCCGGCGCGCTTCAGCCGCTCGATGATCGGGGCGAGGCGCTTGCGGTCGGTGTCGTAGGCGTGGACCTGGCCCTTGTTGTGCATGGCGGCCGCCATGGCGAGCGTCTTGCCGCCGCCGCCGGCGCAGAAGTCGAGCACCTGCTCGCCCTCCCCGGGCACGACGAGGTCGGCGACGATCTGCGAGCCCTCGTCCTGCACCTCGAACCAGCCCTTCTGGAAGGCGAGGTCCGCGGTGACGTTGGGAAGGCGCGCCGGGCCTTCGCCGGCCGGAATGCGGATGCCCTGCCTTGCGATGGCGGAGGCGAGCGCACCGTTGCGCTCCAGCGCCTTCAGCACCTTGTCGCGGCCGGCCTTGAGCGTGTTGGCCCTGAGATCCAGCGTCGGCCGGCCGGCGAGCGCCTTTGCTTCCGCCAGCCAGTCGCCGGCGAAGTTCGCCTCGAAGGAAGGCTGGATCCATTCGGGAATGTCGCCCTGCACATGGAGCGGGGCCGTTGCGAGGTCGCGGGCGTGGAAGGCAGCGAGCGCGTCCTGCGAAAGCGGCTGCGGGGCGAAGCGGTCGCCCTCGAACTCGGCGGCCAGCGCCTCGGGGGCAAGTCCCCACTGGCGCAGCAGCACGGCATGGCCGAGGGCGGTGGGGCTGTCGTCGTCCATCAGGAAGGCGTGCGACAGTTTCATGCGCAGCGCGTCGTAGACGATATTGCCGATCGCGGCACGGTCGCCGGAGCCGGCGAAGCGGTGGGAGAGGCCCCAGTCCTTGAGCGCATCGGCGACGGGGCGCCGCCGCGTCTCGATATCCGCCAGAACCTCGATGGCCCCCGAGAGCCGCCCACCCAATCGCATCCGTTTACTCCGTTTTGCGTCGTGGTAGCGGTGGAATGCGCGAAGGGCAAGCCGGGAGCCGCAGATTCCGGAAAGGCGTCAGCTGACGATCTGGTAACAGATCTTCGCGTGGCCGGCGCCGATCATGCCGATATTCGAAGCGGCAGCCTTCGAGAGGTCGAGCACCCGGCCCCGCACGAACGGACCGCGATCGTTGATGCGGACCACCACGCTCTTGCCGTTGTTGGCATTGGTGACCTTCACCTTGGTGCCGAAGCGCAGACTCCGGTGCGCGGCCGTCAGCATGTTCGGGTTCATGCGTTCGCCGGAGGCCGTGCGCGAGTGCAGCGCATACCAGGAAGCGCGTCCGCAGCCGGAGGCCTGTGCGTCGGAGAAAGTAACGATGGTGGAGGCGGCCGCGAGAAGCGAGGCAAGGGCTAGGCTGGAAAGCTTGGGCGTCATGTATCGGGTGACCTTCCGGGCAAGTTGTGAACTTCCGCTGTGATGGTCGCCCTATGAGGAAGCAAAAATGGCGAAAACGTGCCTCAACCGGCCGCAATTGCTGGCAAGGCGGTCGCGTATATACAGTTCATCGCCAGCGATGCATCTTTAACCTTCGTTAATGAGCCTGGAAAAATGCTTGCGAATCAGTTGCTAAACTGGATCGACTTGAAAGCAGGAATAGTCGTTCGACATTCCTGCAAATTTTCGGAAAAAACTTTCAATATTAGCAATTGCTGCGCAGGAATTCGGCGGCAAAAATGTGGCAGATGAATTCAAGGTTGTAGAAAATCGCAAAAGCCGGATTTTCCGGCCCCGTCCGTCAGCCCTTCCAGCGGCCTGAGCCATGCAGCTCGGCCAGCGAAAGGCGGTAGTTCGGGAAGCGGAATTCGAAGCCCGCAGCCTTCAGTTTCGCGTTCGAGACGCGCTTGTTCTCGCCATAGAAAGACCGGGCCATGGGAGAAAGTTCCGCCGTCTCGAAAGGAATGTCGGGCGGGCACGGCAGGCCCATCAGGCGGGCGGCCTCGCCCACCACGTCCTGCGGCGGGCCGGGCTCGTCGTCGGTGATGTTCCAGACGCCGCCAAGATGCCGTTCGGCAAGGAAGAGGGCCGAGCGGCCGATATCCTCGACGCGGATGCGGTTGAACACCTGGTCCTTCTTGATCAGGCGGCGGGCGGTACCTTCCTCCATGTTGCGCAGCGCGTTGCGTCCCGGCCCGTAGATGCCCGCGAGGCGCAGCACGGCCACGGGCACGCCGGAGGCCTTTCCAAGGCCGAGCCAGCAGCCCTCCGCCTCCACCCGCTCGACGGAGCGGGCCGAAACAGGGTTCAGCACCGTTTCCTCGTCCACCCAGCCGCCCTTGTGGTCGCCATAGACCCCGACGGTGGAGAGATAGCCGGCCCATTCGAGCCGCGGCATGAGCGCCGGGATGGCGGGCATCCCGGCGCGGAACAGCGGGTCGCCGTCCCGGCCGGGTGCGATGGACTGCACGAGATGGGTGGTGCGCGCCATGTCTGCGGCGAGCGCTCCTGAAATGGTGCCGCCGTCATAGACGATCGGTTCGATGCCGCGCCGGCGCAGCGCCCCCGCCTTGTCCTCGGAACGCGTCGTGCCGGAGACCGTCAAACCGGCCTGCCTGAAAACATCGCCGATGGCCCTGCCGGAAAAGCCGGCGCCGAGGATCAGGAGGTGCTTCGTCATCGCTCTGCCTTCGCTCTTGCATATTCCGCGCGCACGCCCTCGTCCGCGTCGTCCGCCCTTCCTGCCGCAAATTCCGTAAATTCGGAAGCCGTCATCAGGCGGGAAAGCGCCCATGCGGCCATGCCGCGCACCACGGGCGCGGCGTCGTCGGCAAGGCGGATGCATGGGTCGATCAGGCTGCGGTCGCCGGAATTGCCCGCGGCGATCAGCACGTTGCGCACGAAGCGGTCGCGGCCGATGCGCTTGACGGGCGAGCCGGAGAAATGCGTGCGGAAGGTCGGGTCGTCGAGCGCCAGGAGATCGGCAAGGCGCGGCGCCTTCAGCTCCTGGCGGGCGACGAGCTTGATCTCGGAGGCGGCGGCGGCGAACTTGTTCCAGGGACAGGCGGCAAGGCAATCGTCGCAGCCATAGATGCGGTTGCCGATCTGCTCGCGGAACGCGGGTTCGATCGGCCCCTTGTGCTCGATGGTGAGGTAGGAGATGCAGCGCCGCGCATCGAGTTTGTAGGGCGCCGGGAAGGCATCGGTCGGGCAGGCGTCGAGGCAGGCCCGGCACGAGCCGCAATGGTCGCGCTCCGGCTCGTCGCGCAGGAGATCGGCGGTGGTGAAGAGGCTGCCTAGGAAGAGCCAGGAGCCGTGCGTGCGGCTGACGAGGTTGGTGTGCTTGCCCTGCCAGCCGAGACCGGCGGCGGCGGCAAGCGGCTTTTCCATCACGGGCGCGGTATCGACGAAGACCTTCACGTCCGCCCCGCCGCGGGCGGCAAAGCGCGTCGCCACTTCCTTCAGCCGGCCCTTGATGATGTCGTGATAGTCGCGGTTCTGCGCATAGACGGAGATCGCCGCCCGGTCGGGCATGGCGAGCACGGCGCGCGGGTCGTGCTCCGGCCCGTAGTTCATGCCGAAGAGAATGACGGAACGCACGTCGCTCCAAAGGACGCGCGGATCGGCCCGGCGCGCCTCGGTCTCCGCCATCCAGTCCATCGTGCCGTGGTAGCCGGCGGAAAGGAAGTCGGCGAGCCGTGCCGGCGCCTGGGGAATAGAATCCGGACCGGTGATTCGACAGAGGTCGAAGCCCTTGTCCGCCGCCTCCGCCTTGACGAAATCGGTCAGGCGGCGCCGGAGCCTGTCGTCGCCCGACATGGCGTCATCCTCAGAAGTCGAGGTCCGCGTAATGCGAGACCGGGGTCACGCCGCGCACGCGCTCGGCGAGCAGCGGGCGGAAGGAGGGACGGGATTTCAGCCGCTGGTACCAGTCCTTGGCCTGCGGCGCGTCCGTCCAGTTGATCTCGCCCATATAATCGAGGACGGAGACGGCGGCGGCGGCGGCAAGGTCGGCATAGCTGAGCCGGTCGCCGGCAAGATAGGTGCGCGAGCCGGCCAGCCAGGAGAGATACTTCATGTGCTGGCGGATATTGGCGCGCGAATTGCGCAGGATCTTGCTGTCCGGCGGCCCGCCGCCCTGGTCGGAGGTCATCTGCAGCTTGAAGATGCGCTCGCGCACCAGCGGCCGCGTGACGTCCTGCTCCATCTTCTGCAGGAACCATTCGGTAAGGCGGCGGATCTCGGCGCGCTGGAACGGATCCTCGGCGAGCAGCCGCCGGTCGCGCTTGAGGACGCCGTGCGTCTCGTCGAGATATTCCGAGATCACGCTCGCGCCGCAGAGCGCCCGCATGCTGTCGTCGACATAGACGGGCAACGTGCCGGCCGGGTTGAGCGCCAGGAAATCGCGCCGGTTCTCCCAGGGCTGCTCCTCGGCAAGCTCCGTCTGGAACCCGTATTCCGCGAGAATCAGCCGGACGAAGCGGGAAGCAGAGGACATCGGGTGATGATAGAGTGTGGGCATGAACGCTGCCTTACTGGTCGTGCGGAAGGGGCTGCGCCGTGCCTGCCGCTTCATGCGGAACTGATTTGGTCACGGCCGATTTGACGAACCTATAGAAATTTGGTGGTACAAACACAAGCGAATCGGGCGTTTTGCCGTATGCCCGCTTTCGTTTCGTGCTTTTCTTTCCCTCTCCCAAGGAACCCCCATGGCAGACCAGTCCATCGTCAGCGCCCTCGTCCTCGGCCTCATCGAGGGCCTGACCGAGTTCATCCCGGTGTCCTCCACCGCCCATATCCTGCTGGCCGGGCATTTCCTCGGCTTCAAGTCGCCGGGCAACACCTTCGCGGTGCTGATCCAGCTCGGCGCCATCCTGGCTATCCTCTCCGTCTATGCGGCCAAGCTGCTGCGCATCGCCTTCGCGCTGCCGTCGAGCCCGGAGGCGCGCCGCTTCGTCGTCAGCATCCTCGTCGCCTTCCTGCCCGCCGCTGTCATCGGCGCGCTGGCGCACGATTTCATCAAGACGGTGCTCTTCGAGACGCCGATTCTGATCTGCGTCGTGCTGATCGTCGGCGGCGCCATCCTCTACGCGATCGACCGCATGCCGCTGAAGCCGCGCTATACCGACGCGATGAAGTATCCGCCCTCGCTCGCCTTCAAGATCGGCCTCTGCCAGTGCCTCGCCATGATCCCCGGCACGTCCCGCTCGGGCGCGACCATCGCCGGCGCGCTTCTGATGGGCACCGACAAGCGCTCGGCGGCGGAATTCTCGTTCTTTCTCGCCATGCCGACCATGGTCGGCGCCTTCACGCTCGATCTCTACAAGAACCGCGACGCGCTGTCGTCCGACGACCTGCTGCTGATCGGCGTCGGCTTTGCCGCCGCCTTCGTGGCCGGCCTCTTCGTCGTGCGCTCGCTGCTCGACTTCGTCTCGCGCCGCGGCTTCACGCTGTTCGCGATCTGGCGGATCGTCGTCGGCGTGCTGGGCCTTGCGGCGCTTCTGATCTGGGGTTGAAAGACCCGGAACGGCCGGCCCGCCGGGCTGGCCGTGCTTACTTGGCCGAAGCGGTCGTGCAGGGATCGACGCCGTAGGCCGGCGAGCAGCCGTGCTTGCTGGCGGAGACCGTCGAGGGCGCGGCAAAGGACCCGGCCACGATGATCAGAGCCGAAAATCCGAAGAAGATTGCAATTGCCTTGCCCATTTGCGCCGGAAGCCTCTCAAAGTGCTGAAATGCGCCGCTTCTGTCTCTTCGAATATGACGCGGCGGGGGCGGTGTTTATTCGCAGGTCCCGCGACAATCAATATCGCGACATGCTGAATCGCGCGTAAATGCCGCAATGCTTTTTTTAACCGCTGCATAAGTGCAACAGCGGGCCCGAAGCGCCTCTGGAAAAACGAACCGGCCGCCGCGGAAAGCCTCCCGCGGCGGCCGGTTCCCTATCCGGAAAAGGCGATCAGGCCGCGCGGTCGATCTTCGTGAACTGGCCCTGCGGGCGGTAGCGCACGAGATAGCTCGGCAGGATCGCCTCGGCGAGGATCGGCTCGATACCGAGGCCTTCGAGCGTGCGGCCTTCCTTGCGGGCGGCCTCGGAAACCACGTTGTCCGAGCGCAGCAGCGTCACCTGGTCGGCCGTCAGCGGCGGCTTGACGAAGGGGATGAGCGAGGCGACGGAGCCGATCAGCGAGGCGATGGCGAAGGGCAGCGAGACGAGCGGGTTCTTGCGGTCGACGATGCGCAGCATCGTCTCCAGACACTGGCGGAAGGTCAACACCTCCGGCCCGCCGAGCTCATAGATCCGGCCGCGCTCGACCGTGCCGTCCACGCAGCGCGCGACGGCTTCGGCGACGTCGGCGACATAGACCGGCTGCAGCTTCGTATGGCCGCCGCCGATCAGCGGCAGGGCCGGCGCATAGCGGGCCATGGTGGCGAACTTGTTGAAGAAGCCGTCTTCCGGGCCGAAGACGATGGACGGCCGCAGGATGACGGCATCCGGGAGGGTCCGCAGCACGGCGGCTTCGCCCCGCCCCTTGGTGCGGGCATAGGTCGAGGCGGCATTCTCGTCCGCGCCGATGGCCGAGATGTGGGTCAGCTTCGCGCCGACCGCACGGGCGGCTTCCGCCACCGCGCGCGCGCCGAAATCCTGGACCGCGTCGAAGGTGTTGCGGCCGGCCTCGAAGAGCACGCCGACGCAGTTGATGACATGGTCGGAGCCTTCGACCGCGCGGTCGACGGACTGGCGGTAGCGCAGGTTCGCCTGGACGAAGGAGATCTGGCCGACGCCGCCGATCGGCTGCAGGAAGCCGGCAAGGTCGGGACGCCGCACGGCGACGCGGATGCGGTAGCCGCGCCGCGCCAGCGCGCGCACCACATGACGCCCGACGAAGCCCGAGCCGCCGAAGACGGTGACGAGCGGCGGAAGGTTGGACAAGGTCATGAGGCTGCTCCTGAAGGATAGGATAGGTGGGTGAGGCCTACATAGCCGAAACGACCGGCAAGGTGAAGCGCGGCGAAGCGTCTCTCATGCCGGTTTTGAAAGGGCTGCGGCCTTGCCGGTCAAAGACCCTCGACGACCACCATTTCCGCGTCCGCGACTTCCTGGCGGATGGCGGCGGCGATCTGGTATTCCGGCGAGTTGTAACAGTCGACGGCGGCCTGCAACGAGGGGAACTCGATGATCACGTTGCGGGCGCGCACGCGGCCTTCCAGCTGCGCGAAGGCACCGCCGCGGGCGATGAAGTTCGCGCCGTATTTCTCGAAGGCGGGCCTGGCGGCGGCCACATAGTCCTTGTAGCGCTCGGGATCGCGCACATCGACCTGTGCAATCCAGTAACCCTTGGGCATCTCTGTCTCCCATTTTTTCCAGCGTTGCCGTCGGGATTCTCACCCTCATCCGCCTGCCGGCACCTTCCCGCCTGTGGAGAGAAGGGCAAGATCGCCGGCATCCGTTTCCCTTCCTCCGAAGGGTCGGATGAGGGGGTGTCCCGCAACGGTTGTTATTTCACGCCGCCAGCGCGCCGTCCATCTCGGCGAGGATCGCCTTTGCGGCGGCGAGCGGATCGGCGGCCTTGACGATGGGGCGGGCGACGACGAGGTGACTGGAGCCGGCCCTCAGCGCATCGGCCGGTGTCATCACGCGCTTCTGGTCGCCGGGCTCGGCGCCGGCGGGGCGGATGCCGGGCGTGACGATGGCCATGTCGGCACCGACGATCTTGCGCACGGCGTTCGCCTCCTCCGCCGAGCAGACCACGCCCCCCATGCCGGCGATGCGCGCCTGTTCGGCGCGGCGCAGCACCAGCGTGTGCGGATCGTATTCATAGCCGGCATCGATGACGTCCTTGGCGTCCATGGAGGTCAGCACCGTGACGCCGAGGAGGCAGAGGTCCGAGCCCTTCGCGGCCGAGACGGCGGCGGCCATCGCCTTCGGATAGGCATGCAGCGTCAGCATCGACATGCCCATCTTGACGATGTTCTCGACGCCCTTGGCCACCGTGTTGTCGATGTCGAGCAGCTTCATGTCGAGAAAGACCTTCTTGCCGTCCCTGGCAAGGTCGCGGGCGAATTCAAGGCCGCCGGCAAAGACGAGCTGATAGCCGATCTTGTAGAAGAGGGCGGTGCTGCCAAGCGTCCGGACCACCTTTTCCGCCTCCGCGATGGTCGGGACATCGAGGCCAACGATCAGGCGGTCGCGCGCGGGCATGGTCACAGCTCCTTCCAGGATTCCATTGCCGTCCAGTCGCATGTGACGCTTCGGTCCGCAAGACGGAAAGCGAAAAGATTGCCGCCGCCCGCCGGCTGGTCGCCGTCGCGGCGGATGGGCGTGCCCGCAAGGTGGCACTTCAGCAGCGTGCCGACGCCGCCATGGCCGACGAAGGCGATGGGAACGGCGGGGTCATGGGCCGCGAGCACCCGCTCGACGGCCGCGACGATGCGTGCCTGCGCATCCACCGCCCGCTCCCAGCCGTAAAAGCTGTCCTGCGGATGAGCGAAGAATTCGTTCGCTGCCGCCTCGAAGGCGTCGGGCGGCAGGAAGCCGGTGGCCGAGCGGTCGTTCTCGCCCATGGCATGGTCGGTCTCGACGGGAAGGCGTCCGGCGGCGAGGATCTCCGCCGTCTCGATCGCCTTGCGCTCGGTGCTCGCGACGATGCGGCCGATCCGCCCCGCCCACGGCGCGGCGGCCGCCAGCGCGGCACGCTCCCGCCCGCGCCCGGAAAGGCCCCAGTCGGGCACCGGCACGGCGGGGTCGATGGCGACCTCGGGGTGGGTGATGTAAAGCGCGAACACCGCCGCCGCTCAGTGCGTGCGGCGGTAGGTCCAGAGCTGCGCCGGCGGGATGTTGCGCACGACGAAGTCGAGATGGCTGATCTGGTAGCGGTCCGGCATGGCGACGACGGGCGAGAGGGGACCGTAGGAGATCTGCACCACCGGTCGACCGACGGGCACGCGCGAAAGAAGGTCCTCGATCAGCGCGACGCGCCGGTGCATGGGGAAGTTGAGCAGCGGCACGGCGGAGATGACGCTGTCGAAGGTCGCATCGCGCAGGTCGCCGAGCGTCCTGTCGAGGTCGAAGGCGTCGCCGTTGATGAAGTTGACGCCCTCGAAGCGCTCGACGAGATGATTGAAGAAGTCCGTCGAGAATTCCACCGACGTCAGTTTCTCGGGTGCGATGCCGGCCTTGAGGATCGCCTTGGTGATGACGCCGGTGCCCGGGCCGAGCTCTAGGACGGGAAGGCCGGAGGCGGGATCGACGATGCTCGCCATGCGCCGCGCGGTGACGGAGGATGTCGGGATGATGGCGCCGACCGCCTTGGTGTTGCTCACCCAGCCCTTGAAGAAGCGGATCTCGTCATCGAATTTCTTGCCGAGCCGTTCCTTCACCTTCACGCGCAACGTCATGCCGTCCCCCTTTGTGGTCGCCTGAGGCCGGCAGCGGGCATCGTCCCGTCCGCTTGTTTCGACCTTGGCGAATATGTGACGCGGTTTGCGTCAAAAACAAGTCTGATTGCGCCGCTGCCTGACGAAAACGACGGGCAGGCGGCGAAACCGCATAGACAAAACCCGCCGGCGGCCGGCGGGTTCCTGAGCGTCTCCCGGCGCCGTGGAACGACGCCTACACGCGCATCGGCATCAGGACGTAAAGGGCGTCGTCGCCCGCAAGGTCGCGCACCAGCGTCGGCGAACCGGGATCGGCCAGCATGAAGACGGCTTCCGAGCCGGAAAGCTGCGCGGTGATGTCGAGCAGGTATTTCGCGTTGAAGCCGATTTCGAGCGGGTCGTTGTCGTAGCCGACCGCCAGCTCTTCCGTCGCGCTGCCCGAATCCGGGTTGTTGACCGTCAGCGTGAGCTGGCCGTCGGTCAGCGCCAGCTTCACGGCGCGGCCGCGCTCGGAGGAAATGGTGGAAACGCGGTCGACGGCCTGCGCGAAGGACTGGCAGTCGATCTTCAGTTCCTTGTCGTTGTTGGTCGGGATCACGCGCTGGTAATCCGGGAACGTGCCGTCGATCAGCTTGGAGGTCAGCACGATCGAGCCGATGGTGAAGCGGATCTTGGCATCCGAGACTTCGACGGTGACGGTGAGCTCCGGATTGTCGACCAGCTTCTGGAGTTCGCCGACCGTCTTGCGCGGGATGATGATGCCCGGCATGCCCTCGGAGCCCGAAGGGGCATCCACGTCGGCGCGTGCGAGGCGATGGCCGTCGGTGGCGACGGCGCGCAGTTTCAGTTCGTCCTTGCTCTCGATCGTGTGGATGAAGATACCGTTGAGGTAGTAGCGGGTCTCTTCCGTCGAGATCGCGAACTGGGTGCGATCGATCAGCATCTTGAGGTCGGTCGCCTTGAGGCGGAACGTGTGCGAAAAGCTGCCGGCGGTGAGGTCCGGGAAGTCGGACTGCGGCAGGCATTGCAGCGAGAATTTCGAGCGGCCCGAGGCGACCGTCATCGATGCGCCGTCGGCGCTGGTGGCCAGCAGCACTTCCGAACCGTCGGGCAGCTTGCGCACGATGTCGTAGAGCAGATGGGCCGGAACGGTCGTCGCGCCGGCCTGCTCGACCTGCGCGGGCGTCGCCTCGGTGATCTCGAGGTCGAGGTCGGTCGCCTTCATGTCGAGGCTCGCGCCGTCGGCGCGCAGGAGCACGTTCGAGAGGATCGGGATCGTGTTGCGCCGTTCGACCACGCGATGGACGTGGTTCAGCGACTTCAGAAGGTTGGACCGCTCGAGAGTAATGCGCATGAACTGTACCGCTTTCGACCGCTAGCACGCCGGAGCCCGGCGCGGCATTGCCTTGAAGGTCCGGCGGATGCCGGAAGATGTGGAGGGGCAAAATGGCAGAAGTTCCAGCAGGATTGCAAGTGCTAACGGTACGGGATGCGCGATAGTCAACCGCCGGACCTTGCGGGGGCATCCGCGCTCGCCCATAAGGGGAGAAAAGCGCGGGCATGCGCGGCTGAAAAGGGACTGACGATGCGGGACGAGACTGCGGCAGGCAGGGCAGGGGACGGCGCGAAAAGCTTCCGCCTCCACAATGCCGTGATCCCCGCCCGCCCGCTGGAGCCGGCGCTCTATCTCGTCGCCACGCCCATCGGCAACCTCTCCGACATCACGCTGCGGGCGCTGGAAACGCTGGCCGGCGCCGACGTGCTCGCCTGCGAGGACACCCGCGTCACCCGCGTGCTGCTCGACCGCTACGGTATCGTGAACCGGCCCTATGCCTATCACGAGCACAATGCGGACGAGGCCGGTCCGCGCCTCATTGCCGCCCTCGAAGCCGGAAAATCGGTCGCCCTCGTCTCCGATGCCGGCACGCCGCTCGTTTCCGACCCCGGCTATCGCCTAGCCCTGCTCGCCATCGCCGCCGGCCACCGCGTCGTGCCCATCCCCGGCGCCTCGGCCCCGCTCGCCGCCCTCGTCGGCTCGGGCCTGCCGAACGATGCCTTCCTCTTTGCCGGCTTCCTGCCGTCGAAGGACAAGGCCCGCCGCGACCGTCTCGCGGAACTCGCCGGCGTTTCGGCGACGCTCCTCTTCTTTGAATCGCCGCACCGCATCGCCGCGACGCTCGCCGCCGCCGCCGACGTGCTGGGCGAGGGACGCGCGGCCTGCGTCTGCCGGGAACTGACGAAGACCTTCGAGGAATTCCGCCGCGGCACGCTCGGCGAGCTCGCGGCCCATTACGGCGACGGGGCGACGGTGAAGGGCGAGATCGTCTTCGTCATCGGCCCGCCCGGCGCGGCGGCCGCGCCCGAGGCGGAGGACGTCGACCGGTTGCTGGCGATGCTCGCGAAGGACATGTCGACCGGCAAGGCGGCGACCGAGGCGGCGCGCCAGACGGGCCTGCCGCGCAAGGACCTCTACCAGCGCCTCCTCGCCCTGAAGGATGCCGATGAAGAATAGGCCGGCGGATGCCAACCGGCTGAAAGCCTTCCGCCGGGGCCATGTCTCCGAGTATCTCGCCGCGCTCTACCTCCTTGCCAAGGGTTACCGCATCCGCGCCATCCGCTATCGCACGAAACTGGGCGAAATCGACATCATCGCCCGGCGCGGCGATCTCGTCATCTGCGTCGAGGTGAAGGCCCGCCGCGATGTCGACAGCGCCGTCTTCGCCGTCACCGGAACGGCGCAGCAGCGCATCCGCGCGGCCAGCGGGATCTGGCTCTCCCGCCAGCCGGACGCCCATCGTCTTTCCTTGCGGTATGATATCGTCGCGGTCCTGCCCTGGCGGCTTCCGAAGCATCTTGCGGATGCGTTCTGATCAGATGTCGCAAGACCGGAAGCGCAGCGCGCCCGTCATTGACGCCCCTTGGTGCATCCAGTGTCCGCGCTGCTTTCGCGTGCAGGTCTTACGCTCGCTGCTTCCGGCTTGCGGTTGGCTGTAATGGCGATAGCGAGGAAGCCGCTAGGGGTGGCAATGCTGCACAGCCGGCGCGCTCCGTCACGCCGGCTTCCCAAGGCACCAGCTTTCGCTTCCGGCATCGCCGCCTTCTACCCGGGCGAGCAGCCTGCGGGCCTTCAACGCGCCGGTCAGAACGCGCAAGACCGCACCGCCATCGCCTGAAATCCAGGGTGGTATCGAAGCGGGACGATTTGCCGGAAAGCCCTGCTGAAACTTGCTTGTTGCGAATTTCCCGCCATGTTGTAGCGTGCAGATGCAACTGTGAGAGGTGAAGAATGGCGTTGCGACGGCTCTTTCTCACGGCGATCCTCCTGCCGGTCGTCGTGGGCGCCCTCAGTGCCCGCTGGACTCGCCTCAAGGCGATGCTCGATGCCGGCGTCTTGCGCACGACGAAGCGCGCCGACTGGACCGGTCCGTCGCCGGCCTGCGCATGAACGCCGGCCTGAACGACCGCTGGATTCCCGATGCCGAAGCCGATGTCGGCGGCTTCGGTGCCCGCTCCAAGCTCAGCGTCGACGCCCCGGCCTATCTCGGCAGGCTGCCGGCCATCTTCCGGGCCAGCGACCGCATGCTCTCGCCGGACCGCGAGGGCGACGACTTTACCCGCAACACCTTCCGCAGGAATGTCGGGCAGCACGGGCCGGTCAGCGGCCTGTCCGTACGTTTCCAAGGCTGCGGGAAGGAAAAGAAGGAGAGCACCATGCCACGCAAGACAGTACAGAAAGCAGGAGCGGTCCTCCTCGCGCTCGCGGCGGGCTGCATGGCGCTGGCGCCGGTTGCGCAGGCCTGCACCCGCCTCGTCTATCACGGTGCGGACGGCAACATCGTCACCGCGCGCTCCATGGACTGGAAGCTGGACGTGGCGACCAATCTGTGGGCCTTTCCGCGCGGCATGGAGCGCAACGGCGAGGCCGGCGAGAACTCTTTCAAGTGGACCTCGAAATACGGCAGCGTCATCGCCACCGGCTATGATGTGTCGACCACCGACGGCATGAACGAGCGCGGCCTCGTGGCCAATGTGCTCTGGCTGGTGGAATCGGACTATCCGCAATTCGACCGGAAGAAACCGGGCCTGACGATCGCCGCCTGGGCGCAGTACGTGCTCGACAGCTACGCGACCGTCGACGAGGCGGTGCGCGCGCTGGAGGAGGAGCCCTTCACCATCGTGACGGACAGCGTGCCCGGCGAAACCCGGCTGACGACCCTGCACCTTTCCCTTTCGGATGCCTCCGGCGACAGCGCCATCGTCGAATATATCGGCGGCAGGCAGGTCATCCACCACGACCGATCCTATCAGGTGATGACGAATTCGCCGGTCTTCGACCAGCAGCTGGCCCTCAACGCCTATTGGAAGCAGATCCGCGGGACGGTCATGCTGCCGGGCACGAACCGCGCCTCCGACCGCTTCGCCCGCGCCTCCTTCTATGTGAACGCCATTCCGAAGGCAGAGGACCCGAACCGGGCGCTCGCCAGCGTCTTCAGCGTCATCCGCAACGTCTCCGTTCCCTTCGGCATCACCACGCCGGACGAGCCGAACATCTCCTCGACCCGCTGGCGCACGGTGGCCGACCACAAGCGCGGCCTCTACTTCTTCGAATCCGCGCTGACGCCCAACACCTTCTGGCTGGACCTGAAGAAGATCGATTTCTCGCCCGAAACGGGAAAGACGATGAAGCTCGATCTCGGCAAGGACCAGGATCACACCTATTCCGGCGATGCGACGGCGGCCCTCGTGCCGGCCGAGCCCTTCCGCTTCCTCGGCCCGCAGCCCTGACGGCCGCGCGCCCGTCTTTCTCCGGCCCGTTGCCTTCGTGCCCGCCGCATCCTAAATGTGTCGGGCACTCCCAGGGGATTTTTCATGGCTGAGATCAAGAACGTCGCGGTCCAGATGGACCATGTGTCGACCATCAACATCGCGGGCGATTCCACCTTCGCCATGAGTTTCGAGGCGCAGAGCCGCGGCTACCGGCTCTTCCACTACACGCCGGACCGCCTGAGCCTGCGCGACGGCAAGGTCTACGCCACCGTCGAGCCGATGGAGCTGCGCGACGTCAAGGGCGATCACTACACGCTCGGCGCGCCCGAGCGTGTCGATCTGTCCACCATGGACGTGGTGCTGCTGCGCCAGGACCCGCCCTTCGACATGGCCTACATCACCTCGACGCACCTGCTCGAGCGCATCCATCCGAAGACGCTCGTCGTCAACGATCCGGCCTGGGTGCGCAACTCGCCGGAAAAGATCTTCGTCACCGAATTCGCCGACCTTATGCCGGCCACCCTCATCACTCGCGATCCCGCCGAGATCCGCCGCTTCCGCGACGAGATGGGCGACATGATCCTCAAGCCGCTCTACGGCAATGGCGGGGCGGGCGTCTTCCATTCCACGAAGGACGACCGCAACCTCTCGTCCCTGCTCGAAATGTTCGGCCAGATGTTCCGCGAGCCCTTCATCGCCCAGCAGTACCTGCCGGACGTGCGCAAGGGCGACAAGCGCATCCTCCTCGTCGACGGCGAGCCGGTGGGCGCGATCAACCGCGTGCCCGCCGAGCACGACAGCCGCTCCAACATGCATGTCGGCGGCCGCGCGGAGGCCACGGACCTGACGGCGCGCGAAAGGGAAATCTGCGCCCGCATCGGCCCGGCGCTGCGCGAGCGCGGCTTCCTCCTCGTCGGTATCGACGTCATCGGCGATTACATGACGGAGATCAACGTGACTTCCCCGACCGGTATCCGCGAGGTCAGGAAATTCGGCGGTGCCGACATCGCCGCTCTCCTGTGGGACGCCATCGAGAAGAAGCGCTGACGGCGCCTGGCGGGCCGTCCGTTCGCGAACGGCCCGCCTTCGTTCCGCGAATGCAACCGGGTGCAACCGTCGCGCGGAAAATTCCCTCGCAAGTTCTATGATTGTTCTTGTTTCATTCCGTATTCCGTGCCAGATTTGCGGCTGCAACCCAGAGGCGGCGGCAGAGGCCGTCTTCGGCGAAAAAGTGTTTCGGTGTCCTGTGCGCCATGAGCGACGCATGATGCCGTGGAGCGGGTGGGGCGGTCATGGTGGCACGGGTCGGTACGATTGCGTTTCAGGGTATCGAGGGCGTCCCGGTGGACGTCCAGGTCATGGTCGCGCCCGGCAAGGTGGGCATGCAGATCGTCGGCCTGGCGGACAAGGCGGTGGCAGAGAGCCGTGAGCGGGTGCAGGCGGCCCTCCACGCCTCCGGCCTCTCGCTGCCGCCCAAGCGCGTGACGGTCAATCTGGCGCCCGCCGACCTGCCGAAGGAAGGCAGCCACTACGACCTCGCCATCGCGCTCGGCCTGATGATGGCGCTCGGTGCCGTGCCGGGCGATGCGCTGGACGATTACCTCGTCATCGGCGAGCTCAACCTCGACGGCACGATTGCCCCGGTTGCGGGGGCGCTCCCCGCCGCCATGGGTGCGAACGCGCTCGGCAAGGGCCTCGTCTGCCCGGCCGAGAACGGGGCGGAAGCGGCCTGGGCGGGCAGCGGCCTCGATATCCTCGCCCCGCGCAGCCTCATCGCGCTCGCCAATCACTTCAAGGGCACGCAGGTCCTGTCGCGGCCGACGCCCGCCATCCGCGCCCCCGCCGCCGGCCTGCCGGACCTTGCCGATATACGCGGCCAGGAAAGCGCCAAGCGGGCGCTGGAGGTGGCGGCGGCCGGCAACCATAACCTCCTGATGGTTGGCCCGCCCGGATCGGGAAAGTCCATGCTCGCCGCGCGCCTCGCCGCCATCCTGCCGCCGCTTTCCCCGGCCGAACTCCTCGAAGTGTCGATGATCCACTCCATCGCCGGCCAGCTTTCCGGCGGGCGCCTGTCGGACCGCCGGCCCTTCCGCACGCCGCACCACTCCGCCACCATGGCGGCCCTCGTCGGCGGCGGATCGCGGGCAAGGCCCGGCGAAGTCTCGCTCGCCCACAACGGCGTGCTCTTCCTCGATGAACTGCCGGAGTTTTCCCCGCAGGCGCTCGATGCGCTGCGCCAGCCGCTCGAGACCGGCGAATGCATCATCGCCCGCGCCAATCACCGCGTCAGCTACCCCGCCGCCCTCCAGCTCGTGGCGGCGATGAACCCCTGCCGCTGCGGCATGGCGGGCGAGCCGGGCCACACCTGCGCGCGCGGCCTGCGCTGCGTCAGCGAGTACCAGGCCCGCGTCTCCGGCCCGCTGATGGACCGCATCGACATCCGCATCGACGTGCCGGCCGTCTCGGCGACGGACCTCATCCGCCCCATGGCGGCCGAAGCCAGCGAAACCGTCGCCCGCCGTGTCGCCCGGGCCCGCGCATTGCAGGTCGACCGCTTCGCCCGCCTCGGCATGGCATCCGTGACGAGCAATGCCCGGGCCTCGACCGCCCTCGTCGAGAAGGTTGCCGAACCCGATCCCGGCGGCCTCCAGCTCCTGCGCGACGCCGCCGAGAAGATGCGCTTCTCCGCCCGCGGCTATCATCGCATCCTCAAGGTCGCCCGCACGCTCGCCGATCTCGACGAGGCGTCCATCGTCGGCCGCATCCATCTTGCCGAAGCGATCTCCTACCGCATCGCCGGCGACCGGCTGGTCGCCGCGGCCTGAGCACCGGTGGTCGAGGGGCGAAGGGGTGCGTGTGGAAGACAGGCGTGCGGCCGTCCCGGTCGGTGGGGCTTGCGGATGGCCAGCGCTGGAAACGTTGCCGTGACGACGGGGCGCCGCCTCAGGCCGGGCCCTTGAACACGGCTTCCAGCCGGTGTCCGTCCGGATCGATGACGAAGGCGGCATAATAGGTCGGGCCGTAGTCGTGTCGCAGGCCCGGCGGGCCGTTATCGCGCCCGCCAGCCGCAAGTGCGGCCTTGTGGAAGGCGTCGACCGCCTGGCGGTTCGGCGCGGCGAAGGCGATGTGAAAGCCGGGGCCGGGCGCTGCGGCATCGCCGTGCTGCTTGAGGGCGAGCTTGTCGCCGCCGCCGGGCGGCCCATAGCCGATGGCCTGGCCCGGCTCGCCCGGCCGGATATCCGACCAGACACGACCATAGCCGAGCGGCGCGAGGGCTGCGTCGTAGAAGGCCGCCGTGCGCGCGATGTCGCGGACGCCGAGGGAGAGGTGGTGGAGCATGGGCCGTGCCGGGTCTCCTTGGCGGGAGCCCGTCGCGCAGGCGGGCCTGCGCGACGGGTGCTTGTTCAGCCGCCGAGGCCCTCGAAGAGTGCGGTGGAAAGGTAGCGCTCGGCGAAGGAGGGGATGATGACGACGATGGTCTTGCCGGCGTTTTCCGGGCGGCTGCCGACCCTGGCGGCGGCGGCCAGTGCGGCGCCGGAGGAGATGCCGACCGGCACGCCCTCGAGCCGCGCGACGAGGCGGGCGGTTTCGAAGGCTTCGTCATTGGTCACGGTCACGACCTCGTCGTAGATCGCGGTGTCGAGGATTGCCGGCGCAAAGCCCGCGCCGATGCCCTGGATCTTGTGCGGGCCGGGATTGCCGCCGGACAGGACCGGGCTGTCGGCCGGCTCCACGGCGACCACCTTCACGCCGGGCTTCTTCGCCTTCAGCACCTGCCCCGCGCCGGTGATCGTGCCGCCGGTGCCGATGCCGGAGACGAGGATGTCGACCGCGCCCTCGGTGTCGTTCCAGATTTCCTCGGCGGTCGTCTTGCGGTGGATTTCCGGGTTGGCCGGGTTCTCGAACTGCTGGGGGATCACGGCGCCGGGAATGGTGCCCGCCAGTTCCTCCGCCTTGGCGATCGCGCCCTTCATGCCCTTCGGCCCCTCGGTCAGCACCAGTTCGGCGCCGAGCAGCGCCAGCATCTTGCGCCGCTCGATCGACATGGTCTCCGGCATGGTGAGGATCAGCCGATACCCCTTGGCCGCCGCCGCAAAGGCGAGCGCAATGCCCGTGTTGCCGGAGGTGGGTTCGACGAGCGTCGATTCGCCGGGCTTGATCCGGCCCTGCGCTTCCAGCGCCTCGATCATCGCCACGCCGATGCGGTCCTTGACGGAGGCGATCGGGTTGAAGAATTCCAGCTTGGCAAGAAGATTGGCCTTCACGCCCTTTTCCTTCGCGAACTTGTCGAGCCGCACGATGGGCGTATCGCCGACGGTCTCGGTGATGGAGGCATAGATGCGGCCGCGGCCGGGCTTGCGGGGTTCGGTCATTGGGGGCTCCCTCGATTCACGTTGAACGAGAATGTAGGAGGGAATGCAGCCGGAGACGAGTCCGGATTTCGCGGTAAAAGCCCTCAAAGGGGAATATTCGGCTGGCGAACCGGCAAAAGCCGGCCCGGTCGAACCGCGTGCGTCGCGATCCAGGCCGCCGTTCCCGCAAGAATACCCGCCGCGCCGCGGTTGAGCCGCTTCAAGGCATCGGTTGCCTGAGAAGCAGCCGCGTGCGAGGCGAGCGCCATATGGGGGATGAGCACGCCTTCGAGCACCACGAAGGCCGCGGCGAGCAGCAGGCCGTAGTCCGTCGGGTCGATGGCGTTGGGGTCGATCAGCATTGGCACGGGCGCTCGGTCTTCGATTTGCCGGGCGTCACCGGCAGTCCGGACATGCCCCTGCCGGTCGAGCGCCGCGCCCCGATGTCCTGCGGCAGGAGGTCGGTCGTCCAGCGCTTCCAGGCGATCTGGCCGAGATAGCGCGCGCCGGTGATATCGAACGGCATGAGGTCAGGTGAAGGCCCGCGCGATGAAGGCAAGGCCGGGGATGACCGGTGTCGGGTAGAGCATATCGCCGAGGATTAGGCCGGGCCCCATGAAGAAGGTCGGGCCGAACCGCGAGCCGAGCGCGCGACAATCGCCGTGATGCTGCGACCCGGGAATGACAGCGGCGATGAGAGCGAGCCGGCGAGAGGGACGCCAAGGGTGATGAAAACTCCGGGAATTCGGCATCTTCTACCGCCGCCGGCAGTTGCCGGTAGGGTCGCCGTCTTGCCGCGGGAGCGGACGCCGGATAGTGCTTGGCATCCGCCGGAGCGATTCCGGTACGGGCGCGAAGCGGCCTTGCGGCCGCGGGCACCGAAAAATCAGGAGATGGAGCGCCATGCCCGATCCGGCCGGCCTCGCCGCCTTCGCCCTCATCGCGCTCGGCATGGTGCTGACGCCCGGGCCGAACATGGTCTATCTCGTCTCCCGCTCGATCTGCCAGGGGGCGGCAGCCGGTCTCGTCTCGCTCGGCGGCGTGGCGCTCGGCTTCGTCTTCTACATGCTTTCCGCCGCGCTCGGCATCACCGCGCTGCTGATGGCCGTTCCCTATGCCTATGATGCGCTTCGCCTTGCCGGCGCGCTCTATCTCGGCTGGCTCGCCTGGCAGGCGTTGCGTCCCGGCGGCCGCTCGGCCTTCGAGGTGAGGGCGCTGCCGCGCGACAGCCTGCGCAGGCTGTTCACGATGGGCTTGCTGACCAACCTCCTGAACCCCAAGGTCGCGGTGCTCTACCTGTCGCTCCTGCCGCAGTTCATCGATCCCGCCAGGGGCGGCGTCTTCCTCCAGTCGCTTGTGCTCGGCGGTGTCCAGATCGCCATCAGCGTCAGCGTCAACGCGCTGGTCGCCGTGTCGGCGGGCTCCATCGCGACGCTGCTCGCCGCCCGGCCGCGCTGGCTGCTCGTGCAGCGCTGGCTGATGGGCACGGTGCTCGCCGGCCTCGCCCTGCGCATGGCGACGCAAGCGCGTCCCTGATCAGAACTCGGCCGTGGGCGGCAGCGCGAAGGGCTTCGCGGGCCTGAGGCCGCGTTTCGTCCGAAGCATGAGGACCATGTCGCCCGTCCCGGCGACGGCCTTGCCCGCCCACGCCAGGCGGTCCGGCGCGAAATGGACGAGAACCCGCGCAGGGGCGATGCGAAGGCTGGCCAGAATATCCGCCAGATCGGGGATCTCCCCGCCGACGATGTCCAGCAGATCGAAGCCGCCATCCTGCCCGGCCTGCCAGGCGATGACGGTGTCTTCGTCCATCAGGTCGAGCCGCAGGTCCGGCATCAGCAAGGCATTGAAGAGAAACATCTCCGTCTGCCGGAGCGGGGCGAAACGATCGGATACCGGCCGGCGGCCGTCGAGCAGCCGGCGCAGCAGCGCGGCATCGGCCTTGCGCCCGACCTCCAGCCGCCGGACCGGCAGCGCCCGTCCGCCGGTCGGTGCGGCTCCGGCAAAACGGTGCTGCGCCAGCGGCTCGAACCGGTAGCGCGCATAGAGTTCGGGCGTATCGGTCAGCAGGACGACCGCCTCGAACCCTTCCGCGTCGCAATGCGCCAGCGCCGCCTCCATGACGTCGCGATAAAGCCCCCGGCCGCGATGGGACGGCCGCACGGCGCCCGATTGCAGGCCCGCCGCATGCACTACGGCGCCGTCCATGACGAGCGGCAGGTCGAAGGCGCTGATATTGGCGATGCAGGTGCCTGCCGCGTCGAACCAGGCGAAAGAAACGCCGGTTGGATCCGGCCCGCCGAACTGGTCGAGCACGGTCGCGTCGATTTCGAAGACGTCTTCCAGCAGGCCGGCGACCGCGCGCCATGTGACTGGGTTGGCGACGGGGCCGGAACGGAAGGAAAGACCTCGACGGCCGGGCATCGCCTCAGCGAACGCCGGTCGAGCCGAAGCCGCCCGCGCCGCGCGTGGTCTCGCTCGCTTCGCTCGCCTCGCGCACCGCGACCTGCGTCACGGGGGCGATCACCATCTGGGCGATGCGCATGCCGCGCTCGATGACGAAGGCCTCCTCGCCGAGATTGACGAGCAGCACCTTCACCTCGCCGCGATAGTCGCTGTCGACGGTGCCGGGCGTGTTGAGGCAGGTGATGCCGTGCTTGAAGGCAAGGCCGGAGCGCGGCCGGATCTGGCCCTCGCAGCCATGCGGGATCTCGAAGACGAAGCCGGTCGGCACCAGCGCGCGTTTTCCGGGCGCAAGCGTGAGCGGGCCGTCCGCCGCCACGGCGGCGCGAAGGTCCATGCCGGCGGCGCCTGAAGTCTCGTAGGCGGGTAGCTCGATGCCGTCGCCATGGGGCAGGCGGACGAGGGAAAGCATGGGCTGGGAGGGAGTGTGCGCGTTCATGCGCCCATAAGCCGGCGCGCCGCGCGCCTCGTCAATTGCGCTTTTTCGGCGGAGCCTGTAAAGACCCCGGCAACTCACAGGATATTGCAGAAAATGGCCGAAACCCTTGCCGAGGCGGTCTCCCGCCGCCGCACCTTCGCGATCATCGCGCACCCGGACGCCGGTAAAACCACCCTTACCGAAAAACTGCTTCTCTTCGGCGGCGCCATCCAGCTCGCCGGCGAGGTGAAGGCGAAGAAGGACCGCATCCAGACCCGCTCGGACTGGATGAAGATCGAGCGCGAGCGCGGCATCTCGGTCGTGACCTCGGTCATGACCTTCGAATATGACGGCAACGTCTTCAACATCCTCGACACGCCCGGCCACGAGGACTTCGCGGACGATACCTACCGCACGCTGACGGCGGTGGACGCGGCCGTCATGGTCATCGACGCCGCCAAGGGCATCGAGCCGCGCACGCTGAAGCTCTTCGAGGTCTGCCGCCTGCGCGACATCCCGATCATCACCTTCGTCAACAAGATGGACCGCGAGAGCCGCGACCCGTTCGAGATCCTCGACGAGGTGGAGGAGAAGCTGGCGCTCGACACCGCCCCGGTCACCTGGCCGGTCGGCCGCTCGAAGACCTTCTGCGGCTCCTATCACCTCGCCGACCGCACCTTCCGCGGCTCGGACACGCAGGTCCAGCCGGTGAAGATGGACGACGCCGCCGAGGTGGCGAAGCACCTGCCGGAAAACGAGCGGGACGCCTTCATCGAGGAGATGGAGCTTGCCCGCGAGGCCTGCCGCCCGTTCGACCGCGAGGCCTTCCTCGAAGGGCACCTGACGCCGGTCTTCTTCGGCTCGGCGCTCCGCAATTTCGGCGTGCGCGACCTCATCAACGCGCTCGGCGCCTTCGCGCCGCCGCCGCGCGACCAGGTGGCGGACGTGCGCAAGGTCCACGCCTCCGAGGACAGGATGACGGCCTTCGTCTTCAAGATCCAGGCCAACATGGACCCCAATCATCGCGACCGCATCGCCTTTGCCCGCGTCTGCTCCGGCATGCTGGAGCGCGGCATGAAGGTGCGCCTTGCCCGCACGGGCAAGACCATCGGCCTCTCGGCCCCGCAGTTCTTCTTCGCCTCGCAGCGGCAGCTTGCCGACACGGCCTATGCCGGCGACGTGGTGGGCATCCCCAACCACGGCACGCTGCGCATCGGCGATACGCTGACGGAAGGCGAGGCGCTGGTCTTCGAGGGCGTGCCGAACTTCGCGCCGGAAATCCTGCGCCGCGTGCGGCTGGAAGACGCCATGAAGGCCAAGAAGCTGAAGGAAGCGCTCCAGCAGATGGCGGAAGAAGGCGTCGTGCAGCTCTTCTCGCCGGAGGACGGCTCGCCCGCCATCGTCGGCGTCGTCGGCGCGCTTCAGCTCGACGTGCTGAAGGAGCGGCTTTCGGCGGAATACGGCCTGCCGGTCTCCTTCGAGATGTCGCGCTTCTCAGTCTGCCGCTGGATCTCGTCCGACAGCGCGGCGGAGCTCGACAAGTTCGTCACCCAGCGCCGCGGCGATATCGCCCGCGACCTCGACGGCGACCCGGTGTTCCTGGCGCAGGACGCCTTCTCGCTGCGCTACGAGGCGGAGCGCTATCCGGCGATCAGGATGGTCGCCATCAAGGAGTATCACGTCACCAAGGCGTGACGGGCGGGGCAGCCCCTCATCCGACCTGCCGGCCACCTTCTCCCCGCAGGCGGGGTCACCATCGCATGTGGAAGGAAACCGTTGCCGCGTTCCCCTTCTCCCCAGCGGGGAGAAGGTGCCGGCAGGCGGATGAGGGGGATGCCGCCGACGGCAGAAAGAAAAGGCTCCCTGTGCCACCGCCCTCATCCGATCCTTCGGGCCACCTTGTCCCCGAGGGGAGAAGGGAAGAGCGGTAACGTCGAGTTCCATATACAATAGCCCTGCCACTTGCGTGGAGAGGTTGAGGATGAGGAGGGTCGCTCTCCCTCACTTTCGACGTGACACGCGCCTCCTCATTTGCGAAAACCATCCCGAGACAGGGGCGTCCGCCGGAAGGCGGGCTGAGAAGCACCCTTTGAACCTGAACCGGATCATGCCGGCGGAGGGAGTCGAACGGGCCTCAATTCCGCTGCCCGAAGACCGCCTTCGCCCCAAGGAGGCGAAATGGCCATCGCAAACATTCTCTCGATCGCGGGCTCCGACCCGTCGGGCGGGGCCGGCATCCAGGCCGATCTCAAGACCTTCGCCGCCCGCGGCACCTACGGCATGGCCGTGCTGACCGCGCTGACGGCGCAGAACACGCAGGGCGTCTCCGGCGTGCATCTCGTGCCGCCCGCCTTCGTCGCGGCGCAGATTGCAGATGTGTTCGGCGATGTCCGTGTCGATGCCGTGAAGATCGGCATGATCGGCTCGGCGGAGATCGCCGGGGCGGTGGCGGATGCGCTTCTCCCCCATCGCGGCACGCCCGTCGTGCTCGATCCGGTCATGGTCGCCAAGGGCGGGGCGTCCTTGCTGGCCGAGGCGGCCGTCGACTCGCTGATCCGCCGCCTCCTGCCGCTCGCGACGGTGCTGACGCCGAACCTGCCGGAGGCGGCAGCGCTCCTCGGGGAGCCCGAGGCCGCCGACCGGGCCGCCATGGAAGGGCAGGCGACGCGCCTGCTTGCGCTCGGCCCGAAAGCGGTGCTGCTGAAGGGCGGGCACCTGCCGGGCGGCGAAAGCCCGGACGTGCTGGCGACGCCGGGCGGGCTGCGTTGGTACGAGGGCGTGCGGGTGCTGACGCGCAACACCCACGGCACCGGCTGCTCATTGTCGAGTGCCATCGCCGCCGAACTCGGCAAGGGCAGGCCGCTTGCCGATGCAGTCGCGGCGGCGAAGAGCTTCATCGCCGGCGCGGTGCGGTCTTCGGATGCGCTGTCTGTCGGCGCCGGCCACGGGCCGCTCCATCATTTCCATGCGCTCTGGACCTGATCCTCAGCGTTCCGCCAGCGCGAGCCTGAGGCCCATCACGCCGAGGGCGGCGGCAAAGCCCCGCTGCGTCCAGGCCATGATCCTCGGCCGGCTCAGCACCTGCTCGCGCAGGCCGGCCGCAAGCGCCGCATAGACGGCGAAGACGAGGAAGGTCAGCCCCATGAAGACGCCGCCGAGCAAGAGCATCCGCGCGGTGGCGCCGGCCGCATTCGCGGGAACGAACTGCGGCAGGAAGGCGAGAAAGAACAGCGAGAGCTTCGGATTGAGGATGTTCGTGAGAATGGCCTTGCGCACGATGCGCAGGGCCTTTTCCACCGGCTCCGTTCCGGGATCGAGCGTCCCGCTTTCCTTCAGCAGGCTCCAGGCGATGAAGAGCAGGTAGGCGACGCCGATAGTGCGCAGCACCTCGAAGGCGAGGGCGCTCGCATGCAGCAAGGCGGCAAGGCCGGCGACGCTGGCGAGGATATGCGGCACGATGCCGAGCGTGCAGCCGAAGGCGGCGAGAAGGCCGGCGCGCAGGCCGCCGCTGATGCCGAGCGCCAGCGTATAGATCACCCCCGTGCCCGGAAGCAGGATGACGACGAGCGAGGTGATCAGGAATTCAACGGTCATGACGGGCTCCATGCGGCTTGGGAACGGCAGGAGACACCGGAAGCCGGGTCCCGGTCTTGAACGAAATTGCGGGCGGTCAGGCGCGGGCGGCGCGCAGGGCGCCCGGCGTATAGCCGTAGCGCCGCGTGAAGTTGCGCGTCATGTGGCTCTGGTCGGCAAAGCCCGCTTCCATGGCCGCCTCGGCAAGCGGCGTGCCGGCGGTGACCAGCCGGCGGGCAAGCTCCGTGCGCCGCTGGAGCTGGTAGGCGTGGGGCGTCAGGCCCGTGGCGCGGGCAAAATCGCGCACCAGCCGGAAGCGCCCGATGCCGCATCCGGCGGCAAGCGTTTCGAGGCTGACGGCGGCCGCCGGGTCGCTGTCGAGCCTTTCGCGGGCGCGGGCCACGGCCGGCAGGGCCATGCCGTCGCGCCGCGGCGTCTCCTCCCGCAGGAGCGCGGCGAGCAGCAGGAAAAGCCGCTCTTCCGCCGCAAGCGGTGCGGCGGCGCGATAGATCAGCGCGGCGAGCGTTGCCGAGACGAGCCCGGCGATCCGCTCGTCCGCCAGCACCGGCGCGTGGAATTCCTCGCGCGGGCGGCCTTCGAAAATGTCCCGCGCCGCGGCCGCGACGACGGCGGGCTGCATGTAGAGCATGCGCCAGGCGCGCGGCGCATCGCCGATCGGCGCCCCGTCATGCACCTCGCCGGGATTGACGGTGATCGTGTTGCCGGCGCCGGCCTCGACCATGCCGCGCCCGCTCGCCGATCTCTGCGCGCCCCGCTCGATGACGCCGACGCCATAGGCGTCATGGCTGTGGCGGGCGAAGGAATGCCGGCTGTCGGCGAAGACGGCCTCGATGCCGGCAATGCTTGTGCTGAAAAGCTGGAAGCGTCCGGCCGCCACGGCTCAGTCCCCCGGCACGCCGGGAAGCGCCGCGGTCCCGCCGACCCAATCCGCGGCGGACCTGCACCAGAACTGCCGTGTCGGCTTCAGCCCGGCGCGCTGGTTGATGCTTCCCCAGCGGATGCCCCAGGTCTTCGCGTCCTCGCCGGTGCCGGTTGTGAAGAGCGGCGAGCCGCATTCCGGGCAGAAATATTGCAGCCGCAGGCGGCCGTTCCCGGCGGTCTTGGTGTAGAGCTTCGGCGGGTTGCCGGTGAGCCGCACGGCCGTTTCGGGCACGATGGCGGTAACGCGATAGGGCGAGCCGGTCAGCCGCTGGCAATCCGTGCAATGGCAGATCAGGATCTCGCCCGGGTCGATCTCCGCCTCATAGGTCACGAAGCCGCAATGGCATTGCCCGTCGATCCGCATGGATTTCCTCCCGCCGCGAGACATCGGCGAAAGGATAGAGGCCTGCCGCCCCGCGTCAATGCGCTTCACTCGTTTACATTCGTTAACGCATTTTTACCCATTTTCACCGAGAATCCGGCCCATGCCATGGTTAATGCATCGTGTCCGGCAGCGGGTCGCGCCGGTCCTCTTAGAGCGGGAATAGCATCATGTGCCGTTGGGCAGCCTATCGCGGAGAGCCGCTTTTTCTCGAGGAACTGGTGTCCTCGCCCGCCCATTCGCTGATCGAGCAATCCCACTGCGCCACCCGCGCCAAGACGGCCACCAACGGCGACGGCTTCGGCATCGCCTGGTACGGCGACCGCCCGGAGCCCGGCCGCTACCGCGATATCCTGCCTGCTTGGTCGGATTGCAACCTTCGCAGCATCGCCCGGCAGGTCCGCTCGCCGCTCTTCCTCGCCCATGTGCGCGCCTCGACCGGCGGCGGCACGCGGCGCGACAATTGCCATCCCTTCGTCCACGGCATCTGGTCCTTCATGCACAATGGCCAGATCGCCGATTTCGAGCACCTGCGCCGCCCGCTCGAAACCATGCTGGACAACGACCTCTACAATGCCCGCACCGGCTCGACGGATTCCGAGCTGCTGTTCCTGCTGGCGCTGCAATTCGGCCTGGAGCGCGATCCGCTCGGCGCCATGGCCGAGGCCATCGCCTTCGTCGAGCGCCTGGCCGCGCATCTGGAGCGCAAGGTGCTGGTGCGCTTCACGGCGGCCTTTTCCGACGGCAGGCAGCTCTATGCCGTGCGCTACGCGACGGACTATGCGGCCCCCACGCTCTATGCCGCGCCGATGGGCGAGACGGGCGGCTACTGCCTCGTTTCCGAGCCGCTGAACGACGACACGGAAGCCTGGGTGGAAATCCCCGATGGCAGCGCCGTCGTGCTGGGGGAAAACGGGGTGGACGTGCGCATCTTCTCGCCCGCCGGCCGGCCGGCAAGCACGATGGATGCGGGGCTCGCCCTCGTCAGCTGAGCCGTTCGGCGATCCAGCCGGCAAGGCGCCCGGCGACCTCGTCCTTGGAAAGGTCGGGCCATTCCTCGATGCCGGCCGCGGTGATCAGCTTCACGCTGTTGCGCGTGCCGCCCATGATGCCCGTCTCGGGCGAGACGTCGTTGGCGACGATAAGGTCCGCGCCCTTCTTCCGGAGCTTCACCCTTCCGTTGTTCTCGACATCCTGCGTCTCGGCGGCAAAACCGACGACGACCTTCGGCCGATGTGCGTGGTGGCCGATGGTCTTCAGGATATCCGGGTTCTCCGCCAGCATCAGCGGCGGCGGGCCTTCGCCCGGCGTCTTCTTGATCTTCTCGGTATTCTCCGTCGCCACCCGCCAGTCCGCGACGGCGGCGACCATGACGGCGATATCGGCCGGCAGCGCGCCGAGAACGGCTGCAAGCATCTCCTCCGCCCGCTCGACCCTGATCACCTTCACACCGCGCGGATCGGGCTGCGTCACGGGGCCGGAAACGAGCGTCACGTCGGCGCCGAGCTTCGCAAGAGCGGCGGCGATGGCGTGGCCCTGCCGGCCGGAGGAGCGGTTGGCGATGTAGCGCACCGGGTCGATGGGCTCATGCGTCGGGCCTGATGTGACCACGGCCCTGCGGCCGGCGAGCGGCTTCCCGCCGCCGTCGAGCAGGTCTTCCGCCGCGGCGACGATTTCCAGCGGCTCGGCCATGCGGCCGAGGCCCGCCTCGCCGCCTTCCGCCATCTCGCCGGCATTGGGGCCGACGAAGGAGAGGCCGTCACGGCGCAACGTCTCGACATTGCGGCGCGTGGCGGCATGGGACCACATCTTCGGGTTCATCGCGGGCGCGACGAGGACGGGCCGGTCGGTGGCGAGCAGCACGGTCGAGGCGAGGTCGTCGGCAAGGCCGTTCGCCATCTTCGCCATCAGGTCGGCGGTCGCCGGCGCGACGACGATGAGGTCGCAGTCGCGCGCAAGGCGGATATGGCCGACATCCTGCTCGTCCTCGCGGGAGAAGAGGTCGGTGTAGACATGGCCCGAGGAGAGCGCGCCGACGGCGAGCGGCGTCACGAATTCGCGCGCGCCCGCCGTCATGACCGGCCGCACCTCCGCCCCGCGTTCGCGCAGGCGCCGAATGAGGTCGAGGCTCTTGTAGGCGGCGATGCCGCCGGAGATGGCGAGGAGGATGCGTTTTCCTGCAAGCGACATGGCGGATCCTCGTGAGGCGCATGGCAGGCCCGAAGGCCGTCAAATCCTCCTATCCCTTTGAAAGCGCTTTTCCAAGCCGTTTCGGCTCAGGCACCTTCGTCGGGAATGTTGAGGACATGGCCGCAGGCCTTGCAGTGCACGGCATCCGCATCGTGGCGGGAAAGGCCGCATTGCGGGCAGGGGAAGGTCACCTTGTAGGGCCTGACGATCGCCTGCGCGAGCCGCACGAAGAGCGAGATGCCGATGATCATGGTGACGATGGCGGTGAGCTTGCCGAGCGTGCCGGGCAGCACGATATCGCCGAAGCCGGTGGTGGTGACGGTCGCCACCGTGAAATAGAGCGCATCGACGAAGCCGGCGAAGCCCTCCGCGCCGTAGAAGAAGTTGCTGTAGACGAAGCCGGCGACGAGGAAGAGGAAGACGAGGAAATTGGCGCAGGCCTGGATGATGTCCTCCTTGTCGCCGTTGCCCGTGCGGTACAGCATCAGCGTCACCAGCTTGCTCTGGCTGATCGCCCAGATGCGCAGGACGCGCAGGAACGCGAAATTGTGGAGGTGGCTCGGAACGAGCAGCGTGCCGAGGATGACGATATCCACCCAGGTCATCGGCCGCAGCAGCCAGTAGCGCAGGTTCGGCGCGATCAGCGCCCGTGCCGAGAGTTCGAAGGCGATGATCGCCGCGATGAAATAGTCGACGATGACATAGGCCGGGCCGGTGCGAAGGTAGGGGCCGGCCACGAAGAAGGCGAGGATGGCGATATCGATGAGCAGCATCGCCACCTGGAAGCGGATCGCCTCGCGGTCGCGCCCGAAATAGAGCCCGCGCAACTGCCGGCGCAGCCTTTCGATGAAGGGTCGCGGTTCGGTGGCGCTCAGCGGCTCGTCTGTCATGGAGGAGAGACTAGCGCCGGCCCGGCGCCGGTCAAGCGGCGCGCAATTCCAGCGCAAGTGCGAAGCGGTTTCGCGTCCGCAATTGCGCCGGCTTGGATTAGCTGAGCTTCCAGGCGATGTAGATCAGCGTGGCGGCGATCACCCAGAGCGCGAGACGGCCGGAGCGGCTGTGCCGCGCCTCGGAGCGGCCGATGGCCTCCGCCGTCTCCGCGTCGAAGCGCAGGCCCTTCTCGGCCATGGCGGTGAGGTCCTGCGAGAACTTCTCCGCCTTGGCGGCGATCTCGGGCGCCGCTTCCGCCAGCCTGAGGGCCGCGTGTGCGCCTTCGCGCAGGTCCGCCAGCAGGCGCTTGGGGCCGAGATTGTCGCGGATCCAGTCGCCGACGACCCCCTCGGAAGCCTTCCACATGTTGAAGCGAGGGTTGAGCGTGCGCGACACGCCTTCCACCACCACCATGGTCTTCTGCAGCATGACCAGCTCGGTGCGGGTCTCCATGTCGAAGAGTTCCGTCACCTCGAAGAGCAGCGTCAGGAGCTTGGCCATGGAAATGGTTTCGGCCGGCTGGCCGTGGATCGGCTCGCCGATGGCGCGGATCGCCTGCGCGAAGCTCGCCGTGTCGTGATGCGCGGGCACGTAGCCCGCCTCGAAATGCACGTCGGCGACGCGCTGGTAGTCGCGCGTGATGAAGCCGTAGAGGATTTCCGCGAGGAAGCGGCGCTCCTTCCCGCCGAGCCGCCCGACGATGCCCATGTCGACAGCGACGATGACGCCTTGCGGATCGACGAAGAGATTGCCCTGGTGCATGTCGGCATGGAAGAAGCCGTCGCGCAGCGTGTGGCGCAGGAAGGACTGGATCAGCGTGTCCGCCAGCCTGTCGAGGTCGTGGCCGGCGGCGTGCAGCCCCTCGACGTCGGACATCTTGATGCCGTCGATCCATTCCATGGTGACGACGTCGCGGCCGGTGCGCTCCCAGTCGACCGTCGGCACGCGGAAGCCCGGATCGTCCTTGGTGTTCTCGCCGAGTTCGGAAAGGGCGGCGGCCTCCAGCCGGAGGTCCATCTCGACCTTGGTCGTCTGCTCCAGCGTCCGCGTCACCTCGACGGGCTTGAGCCGTCGCGTGTTGGGCAGGATCTTTTCCTGCAGGCGCGAGGCCGCATACATGGCTTCGAGGTCATGGGCGAAACGCTGGCGCACGCCGGGACGGATGACCTTCACCGCGACCTTCCGCTCGCCATTCGCGTCGCGCACCGTCGCGGGATGGACCTGGGCGATGGAGGCGGCGGCGATCGGATCGCCGAAGCTCACATAGAGATCGTCAAGCGGCCGGCCGAGCGAACCTTCCACCGTGGCGACGGCCGCTTCCTTCGGGAAGGTTGCCATGCGATCCTGCAGGGCCGAAAGCTCGACGGCGATTTCCGCGCCGACGACGTCGGGACGGGTCGCCAGGAACTGGCCCATCTTCACATAGGAGGGGCCGAGCCGCTCGATGGCCCGGGCAAGGTTGTCGCCGCGCCCGCCCTTTGCGGCCTTGCGCCGCTCGAAAAGACCGGCAAAGGCATGGGCGGTGCGGGCAAGCGTCGGCATGCCCTCGGTTGGCAGCGCGGAAACGACGCCCTCGCGCACGAGGACCCAGCCCACGCGGGCGAGGCGAAGATAGGCGCCGATGACGCTCATGCGGAAAGGCCGTTCTTGGCCGGGAAGAGGATCATGCTCAGAGCTTCCAGCCCGAATGCAGCGCCGCGATGCCGCCGGTATAATTGGTGTAGGACACGCGCGAGAAGCCGGCCTTGCGGATCATCGCCGCGAAGTCCTCCTGGTTGGGGAACTTGCGGATCGATTCCACGAGATACTGGTAGGGCTCGGCATCGCCCGTGATCATCTTGCCAAACTGCGGGATCGCCTTGAACGACCAGGTGTCATAAAACCTGTCGAGAAGCGGCATCTCCACCTCGGAGAATTCCAGCACGAGCAGCCGCCCGCCGCGCTTCAGCACCCGGTAGGCTTCGGACAGCGCCACGTCGATGCGCGGCACGTTGCGGATGCCGAAGGCGATCGTATAGGCGTCGAAGGTGCCGGCCTCGAAGGGCAGTTCCTCGGCATTGGCCTCGACGAAGTCGAGATTGGCCGAAAGCCCCTTCTTCGCCGCCCGGTCCGCCCCGACGCCGAGCATCGAGCCGTTGATGTCGAGCACGGTCGCATGGGCGAGGCGGTCGGAGGCTTCCACGATGCGGAAGGCGATGTCGCCCGTGCCGCCGGCGACGTCCAGCACCTTGTAGGATGCGTCCTTGCGCGGGTTGAGGCTCGCGATCATCGCGTCCTTCCAGGCCCGGTGGAGGCCGGCGGACATGACGTCGTTCATGATGTCGTAGCGCTTGGCGACCTTGTGGAACACGTCGTTGACGAGCGCCTGCTTTTCGCCCTGCGAAACCTCGCGGAAGCCGTAGGAGGTTTCCATGCCGCCGTCTGCGGATGTGCGCTGTTCGGTCATCGTCGTCTCCATGGGCCGGTCTGTCGCAGCCGTAATGCTGCCAAGACCATAGCGAATTGGCTTTGGCCGCGCTATCTGAACGCTTCGCCGGGTATATAGGACATTGATGGCCGGGAGGGAAATGCCGGACCGCGGCAAATGCGCTCAAGGTTAAATCGTCTTCAAGGAGAACGGGATGCCGGAATTGCCGGAAGTGGAAACGGTCAGGCGCGGCCTTGCGCCCGTCATGGAGGGAGCGCGCATCCGCCGCGCCGAGCTGCGCCGCCCGGACCTGCGCTTTCCCTTCCCGCCGGCCTTCTCCGAAGCGCTTCAAGGCCGCCGCGTCGTCTCGCTCGGCCGCCGTGCGAAATATCTGCTGATCGATCTTGAAGGCGGCGACGTCGTCATCGCCCATCTCGGCATGTCCGGCTCGTTCCGGGTGGAGGGCGCGCTTGAGGAGGAGACGCCCGGCGACTTCCATATGCCGCGCAGCAAGGACACGCGCCACGACCATGTCGTCTTCCATCTGGAGACGGCGGACGGCGAGCGCCGCGTCGTCTACAACGACCCGCGCCGCTTCGGCTTCATGGACCTCGCCCGCCGCGAGGATCTGGCCGCCCACCCCTTCTTCCGCGATCTCGGCGAGGAGCCGACCGGCAACACGCTCGATGCCGATTACATCGCGGCAAAGTTCCGCGGCCGCCAGACGCCGCTGAAGGCGGCGTTGCTCGACCAGAAGAATATTGCCGGCCTCGGCAATATCTATGTCTGCGAGGCGCTGTGGCGCGCCCATCTTTCGCCGGAGCGGCTGGCCGGAACACTGGTGACGGCGGCCGGCAAGCCGAAGAAGGAACTCGTCCTCCTGACCGAGGCGATCCGCCAGGTCATCGCCGATGCCATCGAGGCCGGCGGCTCGACCCTGCGCGACCATATCCGCGCCGATGGCTCGCTCGGCTATTTCCAGCACTCCTTTTCCGTCTACGACCGCGAGAAGGAGCCTTGCCGCACGCCGGGCTGCACGGGCACAATCGGCCGCATCGTGCAGGGCGGCCGGTCGACCTTCCACTGCGCCGCCTGCCAGAAGTAATTGAGAGGAGAGAGAAACATGGCCCATGAAACCCTGCTGGTCGAGACGCGCGGACGCGTCGGCCTCATCACGCTCAACCGGCCGCAGGCGCTGAACGCGCTGAACCGCCAGCTTCTCGACGAGCTGAGGGGCGTGCTCGCCGGCTTCGAGGCCGATGCCGGCATCGGCGCGGTCGTCCTCACCGGCTCGGAGAAGGCCTTCGCCGCCGGGGCCGACATCAAGGAGATGCAGCCCTACGGCTTCGCCGACGCCATGGTCGAGGACCTTGCCGCCGGCTGGGACCAGGTGGCCGCCTTCCGCAAGCCGATGATCGCGGCCGTCAGCGGCTTTGCGCTCGGCGGCGGCTGCGAGGTCGCCATGATGTGCGATTTCATCATCGCCTCCGAGACGGCGAAGTTCGGCCAGCCGGAGATCACGCTCGGCGTCATTCCCGGCATGGGCGGCACCCAGCGCCTGACGCGGGCGATCGGCAAGTCGAAGGCGATGGACCTCATCCTCACCGGCCGCATGATGGACGCGGCGGAGGCCGAGCGGTCCGGCCTCGTCGCCCGTGTGGTGGCGCCGGAAAAACTGCTGGAGGAGGCGCTGGCGGCGGCCGAGAAGATCGCCGGCTTCTCCCTGCCTTCGACCATCATGGCCAAGGAGGCGGTGAACCGCGCCTACGAGACGGTGCTGTCGGAAGGCATGCGCGCCGAGCGCCGGCTGTTCCACGCGCTCTTCGCCACGGAAGACCAGAAGGAGGGCATGGCGGCCTTCATCGAGAAGCGCAAGCCCGCCTTCCGCCATCGCTAGGCGGGGCGCTTTCGCCGGGCGGCATGCGGGAATCGGAGTGCGAAGGCGTGGCCGGCCGATCCGAAGGGTCGCGACACGCTTTCGCGCGGCGTTTCTTGCAGAATCCGCGTTGACGCCATCGCGGTTTCCGGCTATACGCCGCCCACAGTTTGGAAAGCCGCACTCCAAGGTTTTCCGATATTGCTCCCGAATTGCTTTGATGACAGGTCGCAGTGACCCGGCACGGCGAGGGTGGAGTTTGTGTCAGATTTCTGAAGAGAGGCATACATGGCCAATACAACCTCGGCTAAGAAGGCGACCCGCAAGATCGCCGCGCGCACCGCAGTCAACAAGTCGCGCCGTTCGCGCGTCCGCAACTTCATCCGCAAGGTCGAAGAGGCGATCGCCTCGGGCGATCAGGCTGTCGCAGCCGCGGCCCTGAAGGCCGCCCAGCCGGAACTGATGCGTGCCGCCACCAAGGGCGTCCTTCATTCCAACACGGCTTCCCGCAAGGTTTCGCGCCTTGCCGGCCGCGTCAAGGCGATGACGGCCTGATTAGCCCGAAAGAGCTATGCAATTTGAGTAAGGCCCGGTGCTTGCACCGGGCTTTTTCTTTGCTTTTCCGCCCCTGCTATTGCTAAACCGCAAGGCTCGATCATGGCAAAAGCGTGACGACAAAAATCGTTTAAATTCAGTTACTTGCGGGAGGTTGTCATCCCTGGGCCACCCTTTCGTGGACAGAGTTTGACAGCAATTTGAGTCAAGCGAATTTTTATTTTTTTCGTTTTGCGGCCCTCCCGAAAGGCACCCGAAAACAAAGCCATTGATTCCTAATGGATTCTCCGGGAGGCGGCGATTCCGAGTCAAAAACGCCCCTCCGAGTCAACGGCTGCCCCTTAATATTGCGTAAAATTCGTGATTGATCTTGCTGCCTGATCCTGCCTAAATGCTTTCCACAGGGGGCACGGACACAGCCTTGAAGCGATCGTCGGCAAGACTGTCTCACGAGGCAGCGGCGGTTGTTTGTCCTCTGTGACGGAGCGGCTCCGCTTCGTAAAATCATCCAATCGGCAACGCTTGCCCCAGGTGCCCAGCGGCACACTGGCAAGAGTTTTTGCGACCATCGGTTGCGCCGGTTGCGGGGCCGTGAGGGCGGCCGGATGATGGGGAGCATGCCCGCCGGACGCTCGACGAGGGAGCGGGCGGCGCGGCCACAAACGGGACTATCCGGCAGGGCATGACGCCCGATCGTTTGGACCCGACTTGTGTTTGGAGAACAGGAACAGTGCCGGAAGTGGGGGCCGGCGCCGTTTGGGGCACCAGATCCCGGACCGGGCTATGGCTCGGCGCGGCCGGGTGATGGCAAACATGGAAGGCGCCGGCAGCGATGCCGGCGTGGCGAATTGAGCATGAAAGGCGGCAAGATGCAGATGAATACGGCCAGGACGGCTGGTGCATTCGCAAATGGGGAAAATACAAGACAGGCGCTCCCGCAAGAAGGGGCACAAGAGGCGGCGGGGGTTCCATCCGATATGAAGCATGACGCGCTTTTCGAACGGGTCAGTGCGCGCCTGAAGGCGCAGGTCGGTCCGGACGTCTTCGCGAGCTGGTTCGGTCGCCTGAAGGTCCACTCGGTCTCCAAGAGCGTCGTGCGCCTTTCGGTGCCCACGACCTTCCTGAAATCCTGGATCAACAACCGTTATCTCGATCTCATCACCAATCTCTTCCAGCAGGAGGATCCCGAGATCCTCAAGGTGGAGATCCTGGTGCGCACCGCCACCCGGGGCGTTCGCGCCGGCGCCGCCGACGAAGCCGCCGTCGCCGAGCAGCCCGCCCCGCAGGCCCAGCCGCGCCGCGCCTCCGCCGGTCCGCAGCCCGTGGCCAGTGCCGCCGCATCGGTTGCCGCCTCGGCCCAGCCGCGCGCCCAGCATTCCGGCCCGCTCTTCGGCTCGCCGCTCGACCAGCGCTACACGTTCGATGCCTTCGTCGAGGGCACGTCGAACCGCGTCGCCCTTGCCGCCGCCCGCACCATCGCGGAAGCGGGTGCCGGTGCCGTGCGCTTCAACCCGCTCTTCGTCCATTCCAGCGTCGGGCTCGGCAAGACGCATCTTCTCCAGGCGATCGCGCTCGGTGCCCTTTCGAGCGCCCGCAACCCGCGCGTCGTCTACCTGACGGCGGAATATTTCATGTGGCGCTTCGCCACCGCGATCCGCGACAACGATGCGCTCTCCCTCAAGGAAACGCTGCGCAACATCGATCTCCTGATCATCGACGACATGCAGTTCCTGCAGGGCAACTCGATCCAGAACGAGTTCTGCCACCTGCTGAACATGCTGCTCGATTCCGCACGGCAGGTCGTGGTCGCCGCCGACCGCGCACCCTGGGAGCTGGAATCGCTCGATCCGCGCGTCCGCTCGCGTCTGCAGGGCGGTGTCGCCATCGAGATGGAGGCGCCGGACTACGAGATGCGCCTCGAGATCCTGAAGCGCCGCCTTGCGGTCGCGCAGCAGGAAGACGCCTCGCTCGACATTCCGGTCGAGATTCTCAGCCATGTCGCCCGCAACATCACGGCAAGCGGCCGCGAGCTGGAGGGGGCCTTCAACCAGTTGCTCTTCCGCCGCTCCTTCGAGCCGAACCTGACGATCGAGCGCGTCGACGAACTGCTCGGCCATCTGGTCGCCGCCGGCGAGCCGCGCCGCGTGCGCATCGAGGACATCCAGCGCGTCGTCGCCAAGCACTACAACGTTTCGCGCCAGGAGCTGGTCTCGAACCGCCGCACGCGCGTCATCGTCAAGCCGCGCCAGATCGCCATGTACCTGTCGAAGACCTTGACGCCGCGCTCCTTCCCGGAAATCGGCCGCCGCTTCGGCGGACGCGACCACACGACCGTGCTGCATGCCGTGCGCAAGATCGAGGAGTTGATCTCGGGTGACACCAAGCTCAGCCACGAGATCGAGCTCTTGAAACGGCTGATCAACGAATAAAGAAGGGGCCATAAGGCCCCTTCAGCTTGTTGAAGAATCTCGCTCTCGCCACTGTCGTCATCCTCCGGCCTGTCCCGAGGATCTGCTGGTGCATTGAAAAATCGAAGCGCCGCAGATGCTCGGGGCAGGCCCGAGCATGACGAAAGAAAGGTTCTTACGCTTTGTCAGCAGTCTGAAGGGGCCTAAAGTCCCCTTTCGTCTTCAGCAGGCGAGGTCGGCGACGACGGCGTCGAGGATCAGCATGCCGGCGGGCGTGCAGCGCAGGCGCGAATTGCCGAGCCGCTCGATGAAGCCGTGCTCGATGAGGAACTGCTCGCGGTCCGGATCCGGGTCGCGTCCGGAAAGGGTCTGCCAGCGGGCAAGATCGATGCCTTCCTTCAGGCGCAACCCCATAAGCAGCAATTCGTCCGCCTGCGCCTCACGCTCCAGCAGTTCCTGTTCGACCATGCCATGGCCCTCGGCCTCGACAAGCGCCAGCCAGCCCTCGGGCTTGCGCTCCGTCGCGGTGGCGATCTTCGCGCCGCCCGTCGTCAGGCGGCCATGGGCGCCGGGGCCGATGCCGACATAGTCGCCATAGCGCCAGTAGGTCAGGTTGTGGCGGCTTTCCGAACCGGGCCTTGCATGGTTGGAGACCTCGTAGGCCGGCATGCCCTCGCGCTCGGTGATCTCCTGCGTCGCCTCGTAGAGCACGGCGGAGTGCTCGCCGTCCGGCACCACCAGCTTGCCGGCCTTGTGCAGGCCGTAGAAGGGCGTGCCTTCCTCGATGGTGAGCTGGTAGAGCGAGAGGTGGTCGACCGCATAGGACACGGCTTCCTTCAACTCCCGGTCCCACTCCTCCACCGTCTGGTTCGGGCGGGCATAGATGAGGTCGAAGGACATGCGCGGGAAGATGTCGCGCGCAAGGCGGATGGCCTTCAGCGCGTCGGCGACGTCATGCAGCCGTCCGAGGAATTTCAGGTCCCGGTCGTTCAGCGCCTGCACGCCGAGCGAGACGCGGTTGACGCCGGCGGCGCGGTAGCCGCGGAAGCGCTCGGCTTCCACGCTGGAGGGGTTCGCCTCCATGGTGATCTCGATGCCGTCAGGCACATGCCAGTGGCGGGCGATGCCGTTGAGGATCGCGTCCACCGTCTCCGGCGCCATCAGCGAGGGCGTGCCGCCGCCCATGAAGATGCTGGTGACGGAGCGCGAGCCGGTCAGCCGGCGCATCGTCGCCATTTCCTTCAAAAAGGCCTGCACGAAGCGCGGCTGGTCGACCGGCTGGTGGCGCACATGGCTGTTGAAGTCGCAATAGGGGCATTTGGCGGCACAGAACGGCCAGTGCACATAGATGCCGAAGCCGGGATCGGAAAGGTCCGCTCCCATGCTCGGCCGGATATCGAAGGGCACTGCCGTCATCGAGCTTCAGGCCTTCAGGCAGGTTTCGACGAAGATCTTGAAGGCGCGGGCGCGGTGCGACAGCGCGCTCGCGTCGCCCGGCTTCCAGCCATGTTTTTCCTCCGCGCTCATCTCGCCGAAGGTCGTCTCAAAGCCCTCCGGCTGGAAGACGGGATCGTAGCCGAAACCCTTGTCGCCGCGCGGCGGCCAGATCACATGGCCCTCCACCTCGCCGCGGAAGAGTTCCGTATGGCCGTCCGGCCAGGCAAGGCAGAGCACGGAGACGAAGCGCGCGGTGCGGTCCGTCACGTCCGTCGCGCCCTTTTCGATAAGCGCCTTCTCGACCTTCTCCATGGCCATTGCGAAATCGCGCGTGCCGTCTTCCTTCTCCGCCCAGTTGGCGGTGTAGACGCCCGGCGCGCCGTCCAGCGCATCGATGACGAGGCCGGAATCGTCCGAAAGCGCCGGCAGGCCCGAGGCTTTCGCGGAGGCGAGCGCCTTGATCGTCGCGTTTTCCTCGAAGGTCGTGCCGGTCTCGTCCGGCTCCTCGAACCTCAGTTCGGCGGCGGACCTGGCGGAGAAGCCGAAGGGGGCGATCAGGTCCTCGATCTCGCGGATCTTGCCCGCATTGTGGCTGGCGACGATGATCGTCTTGGTATCGAGCTTGCGCATAAGGGGTCCTAAGCGATGTTCCAGAGGCCCGGCTCGGCACATTCGAGGCTGTTGCCGGCGGGGTCGCGGAAATAGATGGAGCGGGCGCCGTTCGGCCAGCGGAAATCCGCTTCGATGGCGATTCCGGCTTCTTCCAGCTTTTTCACCCAGAAATCAAGCTCCGGCCCCGGCACGCGGAAACAGGCATGGCCCGGCCCGCTCGCCCCGTGCGCCGGCACGGGAAAGGCCTGCGGCGGCGGGGGAACGGCGGTCTCCTTCGCATTGAAGATCAGGAGAACGCCGGGGCCGCAGCGAAAGAAGACGTGGCGGTTGCCCTGCCGCGTGATCTTTTCGAGGTCGAGGATGCCGCCGTAGAAGGCTTCCGCCGCGTCGAGGTCGTCCGCGTAGAGCGCGGTTTCGAGAATGCCTTCGATCGCGGCGGTCATGATCGGGCCCCTCTCAGGCGATCGCCTGCTTCTGCAGGGCGACGAGGTCGGCGATGCCGCCCCGGGCGAGCGCCATCAGGCTGGAGAATTCCTCCTCCGTGAACGGCTTGCCTTCCGCGGTGCCTTGGATCTCGACGATGCCGCCCGAGCCGGTCATGACGAAGTTGGCGTCGGTCTCGGCGGCGGAGTCTTCCAGATAGTCGAGGTCGATCACCGACTGGGCGGCGAAGATGCCGCAGGAGATCGCGGCGACGTGATCCTTCAGGACCTTCTCCACCTTGATCATGCTGCGTGCTTCCATCCACTTCAGGCAGTCGTGAAGGGCGATCCACGCGCCGGTGATGGAGGCCGTGCGCGTGCCGCCGTCGGCCTGGATGACGTCGCAGTCGACGGTGATCTGGCGCTCGCCGAGCGCTTCCAGATCGACGACGGCGCGCAGCGACCGGCCGATGAGGCGCTGGATCTCCTGCGTGCGGCCGCCCTGCTTGCCGGCCGCGGCTTCGCGCCGCATGCGTTCGCCGGTGGCGCGCGGCAGCATGCCGTATTCGGCCGTCACCCAGCCCTTGCCGCTGTTGCGCAGCCATGGCGGGGTCTTGTCTTCCAGGCTTGCCGTCACCAGCACATGCGTGTCGCCGAACTTGACGAGACAGGATCCCTCGGCATGCTTGGAGATGTTGCGCTCGAAGGAAACCTTGCGCATCTGATCGGTTTTTCTGCCGGACGGCCGCATTGCGAACTCCTGTCTGAGATATGTGTGAGGCTGCTTTAGACCGTTTCGCCGGGCGAGGGAATGGCGGAGGGACAAGGTGGGGGAAAATCCGTTTTGCGCCGGCCGGCGAAATCACTATATTCCGGGCGGACAACAGGGTTGCAGTTCGAAGATGGTTTTGAAGAATCCTCCGGGACCTGACATTCAGGCGGCGCTCGACGAGCGTTCGGGCGAGATCTTCCGCCGCATCGTCGAGACCTATCTGGAAAGCGGCGAGCCGCTCGGCTCGCGCAACCTGTCGCGCATCCTGCCCATGTCGCTCTCGCCCGCCTCCGTGCGCAATGTGATGAGCGACCTGGAGGAACTCGGCCTCATCTATTCGCCGCATGTCAGCGCCGGCCGCCTGCCGACGCAGCTGGGCCTGCGCTTCTTCGTCGACGCCTTCATGCAGGTCGGCAATATCTCGGCCGAGGATCGCGCCTCCATCGAGCGCCATGTGCGCCCGCACGGGCAGAAGCACACGGCCGTCGAGACGATGATGAACGAGGCGAGCCAGGCCCTGTCCGGCATGTCGCGCGGCGCGGGCCTCGTCATCACCACCAAGAACGACGCCGTGCTGAAGCATGTGGAGTTCATCCGGCTGGAGCCGACCAAGGCGCTGGTGGTGCTGGTCGGCGACCACGACCAGGTGGAAAACCGCATCATCGAGTTGCCGGCCGGCGTCACCGGTTCGCAGCTCACCGAGGCGGCCAACTTCCTCAATGCCCATCTTGCCGGCAACACGCTCATCGAGGCGCGCTCGCAGCTCGAGCGCCTGCGCGGCGAGATCAGCCGCGAGCTCGACAAACTGTCGCAGGGCCTCGTCGAGCGCGGCCTCGCCGTCTGGTCCGGCGGCTTCGACGAAGCCAAACCGACGCGGCTCATCGTGCGCGGCCGGGCGAACCTGCTGGAAGGCCTCGCCGGCGCCGACGACATCGACCGGCTGCGCATGCTCTTCGACGACCTGGAGCGCAAGGACAGCCTGATCGAGCTTCTCAATCTCGCCGAGACCGGCCCCGGCGTGCGCATTTTCATCGGCTCGGAGAACAAGCTCTTCTCGCTCTCCGGTTCCTCTCTGATCGTCGCGCCCTACCGGGACAGCGACGAGAAGATCGTCGGCGCCGTCGGCGTCATCGGGCCGACGCGGCTCAACTATTCCCGTATCGTGCCCATGGTGGACTATACGGCCCAGCTCATGTCGCGGCTTTCGCGCTGAAGTGTGCCTGATGGCGGCATGCGGCGCATCGAACAGCCATTCCGACCATCGGCCCTTGATTTTTCAGGCCCAAAGCTCGATATCGGGCACAACCCCTAAAATGCAATTCGGAGTACGTCATGACCGACGAGACCAAGAAACACGGACCTGACGAAGCGGTCGAAAACAACGTCGCCGCGGAAGCATTCGCCCCGCAGGAGGCTGCCGCCGGCGCGGACGCTCCGGCAGAGCCCGACCCGGTCGAGCTTCTGAAGGCCGAGAACGCCGAGCTCAGGGACAGGTACCTGCGCCTGGCCGCCGAGATGGACAACCTGCGTCGTCGCACCGAGCGCGACGTGAAGGACGCCAAGTCCTATTCCGTCGCGGGCTTTGCGCGCGACATGCTGGCCGTCTCCGACAACCTGCGCCGCGCGCTCGACGCCATTCCGCCCGATGCCCTTGCCGGGAACGATACGGGCCTGAAGGCGCTGGCGGAAGGCGTCGAGATGACCGAGCGCTCCATGCTGGCCGCGCTCGAGCGCCACGGCGTGCGCAAGCTCGAGCCGATCGGCGAGAAATTCGACCCGAACTTCCACCAGGCGATGTTCGAGGTGCCGAACCCCGATGTCGCCAGCAACACGGTCGTCCAGGTCGTGCAGGCCGGTTACGTCATCGGCGAGCGCGTCCTGCGCCCGGCCATGGTCGGCGTCTCCAAGGGCGGCCCGAAGGCTCCCGCCGGCGAGGCGAACGCCGCACAGGCTTGAGGCCGCCGTTCGACAGGGCCTCCAAGGCGGCAGGACTCGATGGACCGGCGCCCGCATCGACAACGATGCGGGCGTTTTCTTGTGCCGTAAACGCGAGAACCGCCGCAGGCCATGAGGTCTGCGGCGGTTCTTGCAAGCGATCGATCGGGTGTTTTTCAGCCTCAGGCCGCGTTGGACGCCTGTTCCTCGCTGAGGCAGGCATAGATCGCGCTCTCGGTGTCGGAGGCCCGCAGCTTGGCGACCATCCCGGGGTCGCGCAGCACGCGGGCGATCCGCGAGAGGGCCTTGAGGTGGTCGGCGCCGGCGCCTTCCGGCGCAAGCAGCAGGAAGACGAGGTCGACCGGCTGGTCGTCCAGTGCCTCGAAGTCCACGGGGGTCTCGAGCCTCGCGAAGAGGCCGGTGATCTGCGAAAGCTCCTTCAGCTTGCCGTGCGGGATGGCGATGCCGTTGCCCACGCCGGTCGAACCGAGCCGCTCACGCTGAAGGATGACGTCGAAGATCTCACGCTCCGGAATTCCGGTGATCTTTGCCGCTTTTAACGCCAGTTCCTGAAGCAGCTGCTTCTTGGAGTTGGCCTTCATCGCCGGAATAATCGCACTCTGCTGCAGCAAACCTGCCAATGCCATGCTCTTGTCCTCGTGCGCTGGGTGAAGGGTTTGAAGAAGCGTGGTGCCCGTCCCGGCACCACGCTCCCGTCACTCAGCCTTTGATATTGGCTGCATCGATCCAGCCAATATTTCCGTCGTTGCGTCGGTAGACGATATTGAGCTGCTCCGATCCGGCGCTGCGGAAGAGAAGAACCGGCTCGTCCGTCATGTCGAGCGCCATGACGGCGCTGGCGACGGACATCGTCCTGAGTTTCTTCGTGCTTTCCGCGACGATGGTCGGCGCGTAGTCCTCGGGAAGCTCTTCGTCTTCGTCGGGGACCGAATCCATCACCGTGTAGGCCACTTCTGCAAAGGCGTCGTGACCGTTGCCGTTGTGGTGTGCCTTGAGTTTGCGCTTATACCGGCGCAGGCGCTTCTCGATCCGCTCGGAGGCTGCCTGGAAGGCGGCCAGCGGATCGTTTGCTTCGCCATTGGCCTGCAAGGCCGTCCCCGTATCCAGGTGGAGCTTGCAGTCCGCGCTGTACCGCGATCCCGCTTTTTCCACGGTGACCTGGCTCGAATATCCTCCGTCGAAATATTTGGTTACGGCTTCTCCCACCTGCTCTTCAATACGCTGTCGGAAGCTGTCGCCGATTTCCATATGTTTACCGGACACACGCACACTCATGGAGGTTTCCTCTCTTTCGTGATTTGCGTGCAACAGTCTATTCCAACCTCATCCACGTTCCAAGCTTTTCACGCATGCGTCGTTTTGTGCATCGCACGTTGCAAAAAAGCGGGGAAACGTCTGGAATGCCGGGCTGCCTTCTCTTCAGAGTGGGGCGCGCATTAGCCCGTCCCGCTGGCAAAGTCAATTGGCGGATTCCGGCATCGTCCACTTCCCGCGGGCCGAAACGCCTCTGTCCCCGGCTTTGTTTCACGCGGTGGAGGCTTTGGCGAGCGCGCGCTTTTCCCGCCGGCGCTGCACGGAGGAGGGGATGTTCATCGCCTCGCGGTATTTCGCCACGGTCCGGCGGGCGAGGTCCACGCCGCCCGTGCGCAGGGCATCGACGATGTCGTCGTCGGAAAGCACCGCTTCGGGGGCCTCCTGCGCGATCATGGCGCGGATGCGATGGCGCACGCTCTCGGCCGAATGGGAATCGCCGCCCTCGGCCGAGCCGATGGAGACCGTAAAGAAATATTTGAGCTCGAAGAGCCCGCGCGGCGTCAGCATGTACTTGTTGGAGGTGACGCGGCTCACGGTCGATTCGTGCATGCCGATCGCCTCGGCGACCGTCTTGAGGTTCAGCGGGCGCAGGTGGTCGACGCCGTTGAGCAGGAAGGCGTCCTGCTGGCGCACGATTTCGCTCGCCACCTTCAGGATCGTGCGGGCGCGCTGGTCGAGGCTGCGCGTCAGCCAGTTGGCCGTCTGCAGGCATTCGTTGAGGAAGCCGTGGTCGGCGCTGTCGCGCGGCGTGCGGCTCGACACGGCGGTGTAGTAGTCGCGGTTGACCAGCACGCGCGGCAGCGTGTCGGGATTGAGCTCGACCTGCCAGCTCCCGTCGGGGGCGCCGCGCACCACGATGTCGGGCACCACGGCCTCCGAGGCGCCCGTCTCGTAGCGCGTGCCGGGCTTCGGATCGAGCTTGCGGATCTCCGCCAGCATGTCGAGAAGGTCTTCCTCGTTCACGCCGCACAGCTTCTTCAGCGTCGCGAAGTCGCGCCGGGCCAGCAGGTCGAGATTGTCGACGAGCGCGGCCATGGCCGGGTCGAGCCGGTCCTTCGCCCTGAGCTGGATCGCAAGGCATTCGCGCAGCGAGCGGGCGAAGACGCCGGGCGGATCGAGCTCCTGCAGGCGCGACAGCACCCGCTCGATCTCGGCGACGGGCTTGCCGAGCTTGAGCGCCGTCTCTGCCGTGCCGCCCTGGAGGTAGCCGGCCTCGTCGAGCTGGTCGACGAGATGCTGGGCGATCAGCCGGTCGAGCGGGTTGGAAAGGACGAAGGGGACCTGCTCGTTCAGCACGTCGCGCAATGTCTTGCGGCTCGCCACGAAGTCGTCGAGGTCGTAGCCCTCGCCGTCCCCGCCCGGCATGGATTTCCACTGGCCGATCAGTTCCGGCGCGTCCGCCGTGCGGGGGCCGGCATCGTCGGGGAAGACATTGTCGAGGCCGCCGTCGAAGGTCTCGGATGCGCTGCCCGCCGTACCCGCGGTGGCGGAATCGTAGAGGTCCGGCTGGAAGCCCTCGTCCGTGCCGGTATTTTCGCCATGCCCGCGCTCCTCGCCGACGAGGAAATGATCATCGGACGCGCCGTTCTCCACCCGCGTGGCATCGTCCCCGGCCGCGATCTCGAGCAGCGGGTTCTTCTCGACCTCCTGCTCGATGAACTGGGTCAGCTCGACATGCGTCATCTGCAGGAGCTGGATCGACTGCATGAGCTGCGGTGTCATGACCAGCGACTGGTTCTGGCGCAGGAAAAGGCTGGCGGCGAGTGCCATGCGGACGCTCTACTCTCCCGGAAGGCGGCCCACGGCCGTCAGGGCCGGGGTGGCGAAATCCAACTGGCCCAAAAATTGCTTTTTATATCCGTTTGGTCAAGCGGCAGCCGCGAACTTGGTGAAGGTGTGGCGACGGCGCGCACAGTTCAGAGGCTGAAATTGTCGCCGAGATAGAGGCGGCGCACGTCCGGATTGGTCACGATGTCGTTGGCCCGGCCATGGGTCAGCACCTCGCCGGCATGGATGATATAGGCGCGGTCGATGAGCCCGAGCGTTTCACGCACATTGTGGTCGGTGATGAGCACGCCGATGCCGCGCGAGGTGAGATGGCGCACCAGCGCCTGGATGTCGGCGACGGAGATCGGGTCGACGCCGGCAAACGGCTCGTCGAGCAGCATGAAGGTCGGGTCGGTGGCGAGCGCCCGGGCGATTTCGAGGCGCCGGCGTTCGCCGCCCGAAAGCGCCACGGCCGGCGATTTGCGCAGGTGCGAGATCGAGAACTCGGCCAGCAGGCTGTCGAGCTTGTCCTCGCGCCGCGTCCTGTTCTTGTCGTGCACTTCGAGCACGGCACGGATGTTCTCCTCCACCGTCAGGCCGCGGAAGATCGAGGCCTCCTGCGGCAGGTAGCCGACGCCGAGGCGCGCGCGCCGGTACATCGGCATGGTGGTGACGTCGTGGCCGTTGATCTCGATCGAGCCCTCGTCGACGGGCACGAGGCCGGTGATCATGTAGAAACAGGTCGTCTTGCCGGCGCCGTTCGGGCCGAGCAGCCCGACGGCCTCGCCGCGGCGCACGACCAGCGACACGCCGTCGACCACGCGCCTGTCGCGATAGGTCTTCGTCAGCCCGCGGGCGATGAGGGTCCCCTCGTAGCGCGACAGGTCGGCGCTGCGCTGGGGCTCCGGCGCGGCCTTCTTCGGGCGGCGCGTCAGGCGGGTGAGCAGGGAAGATGACACGGGTGAAGCGCTATATCAGTTCGTTTTCTGGCGGGATTTGGGGTCGAGCTGGATCATGACGCGGCCGCCGCAGGCATCCAGCTTCGCTTCGCCGGTGCGCATGATGACGGAGAGCTGACAACCGACGAAGACGTTCTCGCCTTCCGAAAGCACCACCTTCTTGCCCTTGAGGACCAGCGTCTCGTTGTCGAGGTTGAACGTGCCGGTATCGGCGGTCGCCTCCTGCGTCTGAGACTTCAGGTAGACCTTGTCGAAGACGTCGATCTTCTCGATGTCGGCATTGCCGCTGGCGACGGAGCCCTTGCCGCCCGACTTGTAGTGGACGACCATGCGCCCTGCCTGCAAAGTCGTCGTGCCCTGCACGACCTTCACATTGCCGGTGAATTCGGCCTTGTTCTCCTGGTCGCGAATCTCCAGCGCGTCGCTCTCGATCTGGATCGGCTGGTCGTTCGAGAGCTGCACGCCCTTCATCTTGCTCGCCGTCTGCTGGGCGCCGGCATGGCCCGCGGCCAGTGCGAAGCCCGCGGCAAGAACGAAAAGGCTGGCGGCCCGGGCGGGGGCGGAGAGGGTGGCGAACATGGCGCTGTTACTTTTCCCGGTTGCGGATTGCGGCAGGATCGACGTCGACGACGACCTTGCCCTCGAAGACGACGACACGGCCTTTATCCGTCATTCGCAGCGACTGCGCAACAATGGATGCGCCGGGCGAGCGGATGGAAACGGGGTCCTTCGTCTCCATGGTCCCGCCGGTGATGTCGAGATGGGCCGAACGGAAGTCGGCGGCAAGGCCGGTATTGAGGTTGATGGTGAAGGGCCGGGTCATGTCGAGCTGGTTCTTGCCGCGGTCGTAGATGCCGGTCTCGGCCTTCACTTCCGCGGTGGTCGTGTCGTTGACCGGCATCTTCGCCGTGATGTTCTCGAGCGTGATGACGTCGGGCGTCTTCATGTCCTGCAGCGCCCGCTCGGCCTTCATCGAATAACTGATCCCGTCCTTGTTGCGGCCGGCGATCGCCGGATAGCGCATCACGATCTTGCCGTCCTCGATGGTCGCGCTCTCCACCTGCAGGTCCGAGGGAAGATAGGTGCGCACGATGGAGACGACGGCGAAGATCGCGGCGATGACCAGCGCGGCGACCGGCAGCGCGACCTTCAGGATGCGCACGCGCGTGGAATGCCGTGCCGCGAGGCGGTAAGCCTCGGCGGATACGCCCATGCCCTGTGCACCGGTCGGTGCGTCTGTCACGCTGTCCAGCATCTTGCCTGCTTGAAGTTCCGGCCCCGGCCTTTCGCCGCTCGAAGTGACGGCCCGCATATACAACGGGGCCCATATGGCGATTATTCCTGAACAAACAATGGATGTCCAAGAAAGTTCAGCGACGAATTGCCATTTGCGCGGGAAATGCCATATCGATAGGGCCTTCGGCAAGCCACCCCGACGAGGGCAGGCGCCAGCATCGAGGACAGGACATGGATCAATCCGCCATTGCAGACCGCCGGCAACTGCGCCGCAAGCTCACCTTCTGGCGCGTCGCAGCCGTGCTGATCGCGCTCGCGGCGATCTGGGCCACCGTCGCCTGGCGCGGGCCCGATATCGGCGCGGGCGACCATATCGCCCGCATCAGCATTTCCGGCATCATCCAGGACGACAAGGACCTCCTGGAGCGTCTCGACCGCATCGCCGCGAACGACCGGGCCAAGGCGCTCGTCGTGACGATCTCCTCGCCCGGCGGCACGACCTACGGCGGCGAGGTCATCTTCAAGGCGCTGCGCAAGGTGGCGGAGAAGAAGCCGGTCGTCTCGGACGTGCGCACGCTCGCCGCCTCCGCCGGCTACATGGTCGCCACCGCCGGCGATACGATCGTGGCGGGCGAAAGCTCGATCACCGGCTCCATCGGCGTCCTGTTCCAGTATCCGCAGATGAAGGAGCTGATGGACAAGATCGGCGTCTCGCTGGAGGAGATCAAGTCCGCGCCGCTGAAGGCCGAGCCCTCGCCGTTCCATCCGGCCAGCGAGGACGCCAAGACGATGATCCGCGCCATGGTGATGGACAGCTACGACTGGTTCGTCGATCTCGTCGCCGAGCGCCGGAAGCTGCCGCGCACGGAGGTGCTGCGCCTTGCCGACGGCAGCATCTTCACCGGCCGGCAGGCGCTCGCCGCCAAGCTGGTCGACACGCTCGGCGGGCCGGAGGCGATCCGCGCCTATCTCGACGGGCGCAAGGTGGCCAAGGACCTGCCCTTCGTCGACTACGAGCCGACGCGGCGTTCGGGCATCCCCTTCATCGGCGGCAGCATCCGCGAATTGGCCCGTTCGGTGCTCGGCCTGTCGCTCGACCTTCAACCGACGATCGAAAAGCTGGCCGGCGAGAAGTTGTTTCTTGACGGTCTGGTCTCGGTTTGGCAGGTTGATCGCGATTGAAAAACAAGAATTTTTATGGGGGAAACCGTGATCAAGTCGGAACTGGTTCAGATCGTCGCAGCCCGCAATCCCCATCTCTATCACCGCGATGTCGAGAACATCGTCAATGCGGTGCTGGATGAGATCACGGATGCTCTTGCCGCGGGAAACCGCGTGGAGCTGCGCGGCTTCGGCGCCTTCTCCGTCAAGAACCGCCCCTCGCGCTCGGGCCGCAACCCGCGCACGGGCGATGCGGTCTTCGTCGAGGAAAAGTGGGTGCCGTTCTTCAAGACGGGCAAGGAACTGCGCGAGCGCCTCAATCCGGGCCAGGCCGACCAGGACGATTGAAGCAATTCCGGCGGAAAGCATGAAGCAGCCTTGCGCCCGGAACTGTGAAGGCACGCGCGGGGCCTTTCGCCGGCTCTGCGCGCAAGAAAGGTGACGCAATGGTCAAGAGAGTAGTCAACGTCCTCGTCCTCATCCCGGTCGCCATCGTGCTGATCGTGCTGTCGGTGGCCAATCGCCAGCCGGTGACGCTGGCGCTCAACCCCTTCCGCCCGGAAGACAGCGTGCTCTCCACGACCGCGCCCTTCTTCGTCTACCTCTTCCTCGCAACGATCTTCGGCCTCGTCCTGGGCGCTTTGATCACCTGGTTCACGCAGGGAAAATACCGAAAGCGCGCCCGCATCGAGGCGGGCGAGGCGGTGAAATGGCATACGGAAGCCGAAAAGCACCGCACCCGTGCAGAGGCGATCGCCTCGCAGGCCGTGGTGCCGGTTTCGGGGAAGTGATTCAGGCGGCCCCGCCGTTCAGCCGCGCGCCGAGATCGGAAAAGAACTGCGCCGCGAGCTTCTTCGACGTCGAATCGACGAGGCGCGAGCCGAGCTGGGCGAGCTTGCCGCCGATCTGCGCCTTAACGTCATAGGCAAGGATCGTCTCGCCGCCGTCCTCGGCAAGGCGCACGTCCGCCCCGCCCTTCGCAAAGCCGGCGATGCCACCCTTGCCCTCGCCGGAGATCGTGTAGCTTTCCGGCGGGTTGAGGTTGGAGAGCGTCACCTCGCCGTTGAAGGTCGCCGAGACCGGGCCGATCTTGATCTTCACGACGGCTTCCAGCTCGGTCGGCGATTTCAGGGTGAGCGACTGGCAGCCCGGAATGCAGGCCCTGAGGATTTCAGGATCGTTGAGCGCGGCCCAGACGGCCTCGCGCGGGGCGGCAATGCGTTCTTCGCCGGACATGTCCATGTCGATCCTCCTCCTGGAACGGTTCCAAATTTATCGCAATCGGAAAGCGCTTTGCCAAGTGGGGGAGGGATGGTATGGGAGCCGCTTGTTTTCCGGCGCCGCCGGCCCAATTTCAACCGACGACGGACGATCGATCGTGAAGGACAGACACCGCCGGCCGAAGAGCGGCCCCGCCGCGCCCGTCAAGGCCAAGGCACATGTCAGGCCGCAGGCCGCCCCGGCCCCGAAGAGGGAGCCGCGCCCCGCGCCCGAGGCGCCCGCCCGCCCGCTGATCCGCCGCGAGGGCGAAAAGCCCGCCGAGCGCGTGCCCGTCATCCTTGAAACCGCCGGCTCCGACCAGTACCGCCTCATCGACAGCGGCGCCGGCGAGAAGCTGGAGCAATACGGCCCTTATCGCATCGTCCGCCCCGAGGCGCAGGCGCTGTGGCAGCGGAGCCTCCCGGCCTCGCTCTGGGACAAGGCCGACGCCCTCTTCACCGGCGACACGGACGAGGACGGCATGGGCCGCTGGAAATTCCCGAAGGCCGCGCTCGGCGAGACCTGGCCGATGCAGCTCCTCGGCGTCGATTTCCACGGCCGCTTCACCGCCTTCCGCCATGTTGGCGTCTTCCCCGAACAACTCGCCCACTGGCGCTGGATGAAGGAGAAGGTCGAGACGGCCGGCCGCCCCGTCAAGGTGCTGAACCTCTTCGGCTATACCGGCGTCGCCTCGCTGGTCGCAGCGGCCGCGGGCGCGGAAGTCACCCATGTCGACGCCTCGAAGAAAGCCATCGGCTGGGCGCGCGAGAACCAGGCGCTCGGCCGCATGGAGAAGCTGCCCATCCGCTGGATCTGCGAGGATGCGATGAAGTTCATCCAGCGCGAGGAGCGCCGCGGCAGCAAATACGACATCATCCTCACCGACCCGCCGAAATTCGGCCGCGGGCCGAACGGCGAGGTCTGGCACCTCTTCGACCACCTTCCGCTGATGCTCGACATCTGCCGCGAGATCCTGTCGCCCAAGGCCATCGGCCTCGTGCTGACGGCCTATTCGATCCGCGCGAGCTTCTATTCCATCCACGAGCTGATGCGCGAGACCATGCGCGGTGCCGGCGGCACGGTGGAATCGGGCGAGCTCGTCATCCGCGAGAGCGGCCCGGACGGCGGCGAGGCCGGCCGCGCCCTCTCCACCTCCCTCTTCAGCCGATGGATCAGCGTATGAGCCACGACCACCATGGAGCCCGCCGCGTCGGTCAGGTGAAGGAGGTCACGAGCCTTTCGAACCCGATCGTCAAGGACATCAAGGCGCTGTCCGACAAGAAGCACCGCGACGAGACGAAGAGCTTCATGGCCGAGGGCCTGAAGCTCGTCATCGACGCGCTGGAACTCGGCTTCGAGATCAGGACGCTGGTCTATGCCAAGAACGTCAAGGACAAGCCGCAGGTCGTGCAGGCCGCGACGAAGACCGTGGCGCGCGGCGGGCTGGTGCTGGAGGTCAGCGAGAAGGTGCTCTCCTCGATCACGCGGCGCGATAACCCGCAGATGGTCATCGGCATCTTCACCCAGCGCTGGACCAGCCTCCGGGACCTGAAGCCGAAGGCCGACGAGACCTATGTGGCGCTCGACCGCGTCCGCGATCCCGGCAATCTCGGCACGATCATCCGCACTGCGGACGCGGCCGGCGCGAGCGGCGTCATCCTGATCGGCGAGACGACCGATCCCTATTCGATGGAGACGGTGCGCGCCACGATGGGCTCGGTCTTCGCCCTGCCTTTGGTGAAGGCGAGCCCGGCCGATTTCCTCGCCTGGAAGAAGGGCGCCGGCGTTTCCGTCGTCGCCACGCATCTTGCCGGCGCGGTCGATTACCGCACCATCGACTACGGTAAGAAGCCCGTCGTCCTCCTCATGGGCAACGAGCAGGCGGGCCTGCCGGACGCGCTCGCCCGCGAGGCCGATGCGCTCGCCCGCATCCCGCAGGCCGGCCTTGCCGATTCGCTGAACCTCGCCATCGCCACCGGCATCATGCTCTTCGAGGCGCGCCGCCACCTCCTGACGCTGGAAGACCGCGCATGAACGACCGCATACCGCTTTTCTCCCGGCCGGTGCCGGTCGTCGTCTTCATCCTTTTTGCACTGCTGCTCGACCAGGCGGTGAAGTTCGCCGTGGAAAGCTGGCTTCCCTTCCAGGAAGCCGTGCATGTCGTGCCCATGCTGGCGCTCTACCGCACCTACAATTACGGCGTCGCCTTCTCCATGCTGTCGGGCATGGAGGGCTGGGTCATCGTGACGCTCCGGCTCTTCGTCGTCGCCTTCGTCGCCTGGCTCTGGCGGCAGACGCCGAAGGAGCGGGGCCTTGCCCATGCCGGCTATGCCTTCATCATCGCCGGCGCCTTCGGCAATCTCATCGACCGCGGGCTCTTCGGCTACGTGATCGACTATGTGCTCTTCTACACCGAGACCTGGTCCTTCGCCGTCTTCAACCTTGCCGACAGCTTCATCACCATCGGCGCGGGCCTCGTCATCCTTGACGAGCTCGTCGTGCTGCTTCGCGCGAAACGCTAAAATTCGAACGACTTGCTGAAGCGGTTTTGAACGGTCGCTATGCTATGCGGGCTCTCATGAGCGAACCCGTCAAGCTACAGAACCGGCTCAAGGCCGAATTTGCCGAAGCACCGCGCCATCAGGCCCGCACACGGCCCGGAAAGGACGCGGCACGAAACGCCCGTGCCGCCGAAACCGCGGGCACCGCCAGCGCGCCCGCGGTGGAAAGCCCTGCGGCGATCCGCAGCGCCATTGCCGGCCTCGGCCTGTTGTTCGCCGCGCTGGTGCTCGCCACCGGCATGGCGGCCGGCTTCTATGTCGCCGCCGCCGGCCTCGGCTTTGCCGGTATCGCCGGAGCCGCCTTCCTCCTGCGGCGCCCGCCCGCCGCCGCGCAGGAGAAGGATGACGACCGCTCCTGGGAGCACAGCGAGACCTCGCAGATCCTCTCGGCCATCCACGACGTCCTCGGCGACATCGTCGTCATGCGCACGCTCGACGGCCGTATCCTCAATGCCAATCCCGTTCTCGGTGAGCTCACGGGTGTGGCCGATTTGGAGGGCAGGACCTGCGAGGCGCTCGGCCTTGCCTTCCGCTCGCAGGCCATGGCCCACCGCTATGACGTCGACGTGAACACGCCGGCCGGCAAGCGCATCTATTCCTGGCACGACGTCACCGTTCGCGATCCGGCCTCCGGCGAGCTCGTCGTCCATTCCATCGCCCGCGACGTGACGGAGGAGCGCCGGGCCGAGGGCGAGCGCGAGCGCGCCCGCCAGCGCGCTGAGGAGGCGAGCGCCGCCAAGTCGCGCCTGCTGGCGACCGTCAGCCACGAGATCCGCACGCCCCTGTCCGGCATCCTCGGCATGTCGCACCTCATCGGCCAGACGCGGCTGTCGGCCGAGCAGAAGAACTACCTCGCCGGCATCCGCCAGTCCGGCCACGCGCTGGTGCAGCTCGTCGACGACCTCCTCGATTTCTCCACCATCGAGGCCGGCCGCTTCCAGCTCCGCCCCTCGGAGGAGCCGGTGCGCCCGATGCTGGAGAGCGTCGTGGAAATGCTCTCGCCGCGCGCCCATGAAAAGGGCATCGAGATCGGCTCTTTCGTCTCCCCCGACGTGCCGGGCCTGCTCATCTACGATGCGCCGCGCCTTCGCCAGGTGCTCTACAACGTGGTCGGCAATGCCGTGAAGTTCACCCATGCCGGCGGCGTCTCGCTAGACACCACGCTGGATCGCGGCGCGGTCGTCGTCCGTGTCACCGATACCGGCCCCGGCATGAGCGTCGAGGAACAGGCCCGCATCTTCGAGGAGTTCGAGCAGACCGGCAGCGCCGCCCAGCGCAGCGGCGGCACGGGGCTCGGCCTTGCCATTTCCGCCCGCATCCTCCGCGAGGCCGGCGGCGCGCTGACGCTGGAAAGCACGCCCGGCAAGGGCAGCACCTTCACCATCCGCATGCCGGTCGACATGCGCACGGCGAAGGCCGCGCGCGGCTCGCGCAAGGGTATCCTCGCCGGCAGCCTCGTCTTCGTGCTCGCCCCCGCGGGACCGGCCTCGGCGGCGCTCGTCCGCACCATCGATGCGCTCGGCGGCGTGTGCCATCTCGCCACCTCGACGGACGAGGCGTTCGACCTTGCCCAGCGCCTTGCCGGCCGCAGGGCGGTGCTCACCGACATCATCGTCGACAACCGCCTTGCCGGCGCCTTCCGCCGCGACTTGGCCGATCTCGGCTTCTTCCGCGACGCCGGCGCCCGCCGCATCTATCTCGTCAACCCGGAAGAGCGCGGCGGACGGGCCATCGGCAACGGCGAGGGCTTCGATTCCTGGCTCATCCGGCCGCTGCGCGAGCGCTCGCTCGTCGAGGTCCTGCGCGGCCGCATGAAGGGCATCGAGGTTCGCGACGCCATCAACGACAACCGCCCGGTCCTCAAGGACCTGCCGCAGCAGGCCGCCGCGCCCGCGGCGGAACCCGTCACGGGGGCCCGCATCCTGCTTGCCGAGGACGACCCGGTGAATGCCATGCTGGTGCGCTCCGTGCTGGAGCGGGCGGGTCATGTCGTGCGCCATGTGCCCGACTATCCGGGGCTTGTCGCCGCGCTGGCCGGCGCCACCGAGGCCGGACCCTTCGCGGCGGACCTCATCGTCACCGATTTCGGCATGCCCGGCGGCGACGGCAGGGAGATGATCGCGCGCATCGTCCAGCGGGACTACGGCAATGCCCCCATGCCGGTCGTGGTGCTGACGGCCGACAGCCGCGCCGGCCTTCGCGAGGAATTGCTGGCCGTCGGCGCCGATGCGGTGCTGGCGAAACCGGCCGATCCGGCGCGGCTCATCGGGGAAATCGCCCGGCTGGTGCGGCGCGCCAGCACATAGGCTCTCGCCACTTTGGGGTGTTCAACGCAGCGTCGCGTCATTATCTTGTTGCAGAAACGTGGTTAAAGCCACGAAGCTTCGCTGAACAGGTATACCGCCATGACGCTCGATCTCGCCCAGACCATCGCTCCGGTGGAAGCCGCCCAGAAGCCCGCCGCGGCGATCGCCGCGGGAACGGACGTGCTCGGCCGCATCGGCAATCTCGAGACGCGCACCGCCCGCTCCGTCTCGGAGATCGATGCGGCGCAGGCCGTGCGCTACCGCGTCTTTGCCGAGGAGATGAATGCGCGGCTCTCGCCCGACGCCGTGCGCCGCAAGCGGGACTTCGACGCCTGGGACATGGTCTGCGACCACCTTCTCGTGCTCGACACCTCCATCGAGGGCGATGCCGAGGAGCAGATCGTCGGCACCTATCGCCTGCTGCGGCAGGAAGTGGCGGCCGTTTCCGGGGGCTTTTATTCCCAGTCGGAATTCGACGTCGACACGCTGGTCGCCCGTCACCCGGACAAGCGCTTCATGGAGCTCGGCCGCTCCTGCGTGCTGCCGGCCTACCGCACCAAGCGCACGGTCGAGCTGCTCTGGCAGGGCGCCTGGGCCTATTCGCTGAGGCACGGCATCGACGTGATGTTCGGCTGCGCCTCCTTCCACGGCACCGTACCGGAGGAACACGCACTGGCGCTGTCCTTCCTGCACCACAATGTGCTGGCGAAGGACGAATGGCACGTTACGGCCCGCCCGGAACTCTTCCGCACCATGGACCTGATGCCGTCCGAGGGCATCGACGCGCGCAAGGCGCTCACCGCCATGCCGCCGCTCGTCAAGGGGTATCTGCGCCTCGGCGCGGCGATCGGCGAGGGCGCCGTCGTCGACCATGGCTTCAACACAACGGACGTGCTGATCGTCCTGCCCATCGGCAAGATTTCCGGCCGCTATCTCAATTATTACGGTGCGGATGCGGGGCGTTTCGCGAGCTAGATAGGAATTAGGCAGTAGCCAATAGACAGTAGGGATGTTTTTCCCCTACTGCCTACTGCCTACTGCCTACTGCCTACTGCCTAAACCCCCGAATTGTACGCCGCCAGCGTCGCCATGTTGACGATGTCGCTGTCCTTGGCGCCCATCGTGACGATCTGCACCGACTTGTCGAGGCCGACGAGCAGCGGGCCGATGACGGTCGAGCCGCCGAGTTCCTGCAGCATCTTGGTCGAGATCGACGCCGAGTGGAACGCCGGCATGACCAGCACATTGCCGGGGGCTGAGAGGCGGCAGAACGGATATTGCTCCATCATGCGCGGGTTGAGCGCCACGTCCGCGGCCATCTCCCCGTCATATTCGAAATCGACGCGGCGGCGGTCGAGGATCTTCACCGCCTCGCGCACCCGCTCGGAGCGTTCGCCAGAGGGATGGCCGAAGGTCGAATAGGCGAGCATCGCGACGCGCGGCTCGTAGCCGAGGCGGCGGGCAAGGCCGGCCGCTTCTTCCGCGATGTCAGCCAGCTCCTCCGAGGAGGGCATGTCGTGCACGGCGGTGTCGGCGACGAGCACGGCGCGGCCGCGGCAGAGCGCCAGCGACGCGCCGATGACCCGGTGGCCCGGCTTGGCGTCGATGCAGCGGCGCACGTCCTCCAGTGCCGTCGAGTAGTTGCGGGTGAGGCCCGTCACCATCGCATCGGCATCGCCGAGTGCCACCATGCAGGCCGCGAAGTGGTTGCGGTCGTTGTGGATCAGGCGCTGGGCATCGCGGAAGAGATAGCCCTTCCGCTGCAGGCGGGCATAGAGATAGTCGATATAGACATTGTTGCGCGTGGAGATGCGGGCATTCACCAGCTCGATGCCGGGACGCTCGAGGTCGATGCCGGCCCGTTCCGCCGTTTCGCGGATATGCTCCTCGCGGCCGAGCAGGATGGCGGTGCCGAGCTGCTGGTTGGCGTAGGAGACGGCCGCGCGCATCATCTGCTCCTCCTCGCCCTCGGCGAAGACGACGCGCTTCGGCTGGCGCCGGACGCGGGCATAGATCTGCTGGAGCGTCGAGGCGATCGGGTCGCGGCGGGCGCGCAGGTCGCGGGCATAGGCGTCGAGGTCGGGAATGTCCTTGCGCGCGACGCCCGTCTCCATCGCCGCCTTGGCGACGGCGACGGGGATCGCCGAGATGAGGCGCGGATCGAAGGGCACGGGGATGATGTATTGCGGCCCGAAGCGCGGGCGCACGCCCTGGTAGGCGGCGGCGACATCATCGGGCACGTCTTCCTTGGCAAGATGCGCCAGCGCCTCGGCGGCGGCGATCTTCATCGCGTCGTTGATGGTGGAGGCGCGCACGTCGAGCGCGCCGCGGAAGATATAGGGGAAGCCGAGGACGTTGTTAACCTGGTTCGGATAGTCCGAACGGCCGGTCGCCACGATCGCGTCGTCACGGATGCGGGCGACCTCCTCCGGCGTGATCTCCGGGTCGGGATTGGCCATGGCGAAGATGATCGGCCGCGGCGCCATGGAGCGGATCATGTCCTCCGAAAGTGCGCCCTTGGCCGAAAGGCCGAAGACGACGTCGGCGCCGTCCATGGCCTCGGCGAGCGTGCGGCGGTCGGTCTTGACCGCGTGCGCCGACTTCCACTGGTTCATGCCGTCCTCGCGGCCCTGGTAGATGACACCCTTGGTGTCGCAGAGGATGACATTGTCGGGTGCGAACCCCATCGACTTGATCAGCTCGATGCAGGCGATGGCCGCCGCGCCCGCGCCGTTGCAGACGAGCTTCGTCGTCTTGAAGTCGCGGCCGGTCAGCGCCAGCGCGTTGATGAGGCCGGCGGCGGCGATGATGGCGGTGCCGTGCTGGTCGTCGTGGAAGACCGGGATGTCCATCAGCTCGCGCAGGCGCTGCTCGATGATGAAGCAGTCGGGCGCCTTGATGTCTTCGAGATTGATGCCGCCGAAGGAGGGGCCGAGATAGCGCACGCAGTTGATGAACTCGTCGACATTCTCGGTGTCGACTTCGAGGTCGATGGAATCGACGTCGGCGAAGCGCTTGAAGAGGACGGACTTGCCTTCCATGACAGGCTTGGAGGCGAGCGCCCCGAGATTGCCGAGGCCGAGGATGGCGGTGCCGTTGGAGATGACGGCGACCATGTTGCCGCGCGTGGTGTAGTCGTAGGCGGTCGCCGGGTCCGCGGCGATGGCCTTCACCGGCACGGCGACACCAGGCGAATAGGCGAGCGAGAGGTCGCGCTGCGTCGCCATCGGCTTGGTCGGCGTGATCTCCAGCTTGCCGGGCCGCCCGGACGAATGGAAATCCAGCGCTTCCTTTTCCGTGACGGTTGCCCTCTGGCGATCAGTCTTGTCGGTTCCCGGCATGCTCCCCCCTCACACTCCTGTGGGCGATAGGCCCGGATGGGCCTATGGCGGTTGTTTTCTATATCGCCGCATGGCTAGGGTGACACCTCTTTTTTAGGAAGAACAGACTCTCCGTGAACGATCAGATCGCGCGCCACAACGATATCTTGTCGACGGCCGAGCTCGCCAGCGGCGAAAGCCGCGCGTCGGCGACGCCGATGATGGAGCAATATATCGAGATCAAGGCGGCCAACCCCGACAGCATGCTGTTCTACCGCATGGGCGATTTCTACGAGCTGTTCTTCCAGGACGCCGTGGATGCCTCCCGCGCGCTCGGCATCACGCTGACCAAGCGCGGCCAGCATATGGGCCTCGACATTCCGATGTGCGGCGTGCCGGTCCATGCGGCGGACGATTATCTCCAGAAGCTGATCGCCGTCGGCTTCCGCGTCGCCGTCTGCGAGCAGGTGGAAGACCCGGCGGAGGCCAGGAAACGCGGCTCGAAGTCGGTGGTGCGCCGCGATGTCGTGCGCCTCGTCACGCCCGGCACGCTGACCGAGGAAAAGCTGCTCTCGCCGTCCGACGCCAACTACCTGATGGCCGTCGCGCGCATCCGCGGCGGGGGCGAGCCCGCCATGGCGCTCGCCTGGATCGACATTTCCACCGGCATCTTCCGCCTGTCCGAGACGGCGCAGGGCCAGCTCCTCGCCGATATCCTGCGCATCGACCCGCGCGAGCTGATCGTGCCGGACACGCTGTTCCACGATCCCGAATTCCGCCCGGTGCTGGACGTCGTCGGCCGCGTCGCCGTCCCGCAGCCGGCCGTGCTCTTCGACAGCGCGACGGCCGAGGGCCGTATCGCCCGCTATTTCGGCGTCTCGACGCTCGACGGCTTCGGCACCTTCTCGCGCGCCGAACTGGCCGCCGCCTCCGCCGCGATCTCCTATGTCGAGAAGACGCAGATCGCCGAGCGCCCGCCGCTCGGAAGGCCCGAGCGCGAAAGCTCGGCCTCGACGCTCTTCATCGACCCGGCGACGCGCGGCAATCTCGAACTGGTGCGCACCCAGTCCGGCGACCGCGCCGGCACGCTGCTGAAGGCCATCGACCGCACCGTCACCAGCGGCGGCGCGCGCCTGCTGGCCGAACGGCTGATGTCGCCGCTGACCGAGCCGGAAGCCATCAACGCCCGGCTCGACTCGATCGCGACGCTCGCCGGCCGCCCCTCCTTCTGCGAGGACCTGCGCCGGACGCTGAAGCAATTGCCCGACATGCCGCGCGCCCTCTCGCGCATCGCGCTCGGCCGCGGCGGCCCGCGCGACCTCGGCGCGATCCTGCAAGGTCTTTCGACGTCCGCCGATATCGCCCAGTTGATGGTGGTGGAAGACCTCGAAGGCGAGCTTGCGAGCGCGCGGGCCGCCATCGCCGCGCTGCCGATCGACCTGTCGCACCGCCTTGCCGTGATGCTGGCCGACGAACTGCCGCTCTTGAAGCGCGACGGCGGCTTCATCCGCGAAGGGGCGGATGGCGAGCTGGACGAGATGCGCGCGCTGCGCGACCAGTCGCGCCGTGTCATCGCCGGCCTGCAACTGCAATATGCCGAGGAGACCGGCGTCAAGTCGCTGAAGATCAAGCACAACAACGTGCTCGGCTATTTCATCGAGGTCTCCGCCGGCAATGCCGCGGCGCTGACAGAGGGCGACGAGGCCAAGGCCCGCTTCATCCACCGCCAGACCATGGCGGGCGCGATGCGCTTCACGACGACGGTGCTCTCCGAGCTCGAAACCAAGATCGCCAACGCCGCCGACCGGGCGCTCGCCATCGAGCTTGCGGCCTTCGACGGGCTGGTCGAGGCGGTCGTGGCGGAGGCCGAGGCCATCAAGGCGGCGGCTCGCGCACTTGCCGTCGTCGACGTGTCGGTCGGCCTTGCGGCGCTTGCCGAGGAACAGGCCTATTGCCGGCCGGTGGTCGACAATTCCACCATGTTCGCCATCGTCGGCGGCCGTCATCCTGTCGTGGAGCAGGCGCTGCGCCGCCAGCAGGCCGCCGCCTTCGTCGCCAATTCCTGCGACCTCTCGCCGACGGACGGCAAGGGCCACGGCGCGATCTGGCTGCTGACCGGCCCCAACATGGGCGGTAAGTCGACCTTCCTGCGCCAGAACGCCCTCATAGCCATCCTCGCGCAGATGGGCGCCTACGTTCCGGCCGAAAGCGCCCATATCGGCATCGTCGACCGCCTCTTCTCGCGCGTCGGCGCCTCGGACGACCTTGCCCGCGGCCGCTCCACCTTCATGGTGGAGATGGTCGAGACGGCGGCGATCCTCAACCAGGCGACGGAGCGCTCGCTGGTCATCCTCGACGAGATCGGCCGCGGCACCGCCACCTTCGACGGCCTTTCCATCGCCTGGGCCGCCGTCGAGCACCTGCACGAGGCGAACCGCTGCCGCGGTCTCTTCGCCACGCATTTCCACGAGCTGACGGTGCTGTCGGAAAAGCTCGCCCGCCTTTCCAATGCCACGATGCGCGTCAAGGAATGGGACGGCGACGTCATCTTCCTGCACGAGGTCGGCCCCGGCGCGGCGGACCGCTCCTACGGCATCCAGGTGGCGCGCCTTGCGGGCCTGCCGCCCTCGGTCGTGGCGCGGGCGAGGGACGTGCTTGCCAAGCTCGAGGATGCCGACCGCAAGAACCCGGCGAGCCAGCTCATCGACGACCTGCCGCTGTTCCAGGTCGCGGTGCGCCGCGAGGAGGCGCAGCGCAGCGGCCCGTCGAAGGTCGAAGAGCTGGTCAAGGGCCTCAACCCGGATGACATGACGCCGCGCGAGGCGCTCGATGCGCTCTACGTGCTGAAGAAAGAACTTGGCAAAGCCTAGCACCTCGGATCATTGTCCTCGCGTGCTGAAAGGGTCTATAGGCATGCGAACCGAACGGGCGATGGAAGACAGGCGGGACGCAGGCCGGCATCCGATGGAAAAGAAGCTTCTGGCACCGGCCGAGTCCGGACTTCTCGACGTTCCGGCGCTGCGCGCCCGCTGCGAGTTCATCGCCAGCACCAATGCCGACTACCGCGACCGCATGCGACGCGAGCTTCTGGCCGAGTTCAAGACGGTCAATGCGGCGGGCCGCGAGCGCGCCCGCGAACTGCTCTTTGCCGACGGCAGCGGCCTGCAATGCGCCGCACGCATCTCCTGGCTGCAGGACCAGCTCATTGCGGTCCTCCACGATTTCACGCTCAACCATGTCTTCAGCGCCGGCCAGGCCCCGCCCGCCGCCCGCATCACGGTGACCGCCGTCGGCGGCTACGGCCGCGGCACGCTGGCGCCGGGCTCGGATATCGACCTGCTCTTCCTGCTGCCGGCAAAGCCGGCCGCCTGGAGCGCGCCGGCCATCGAGTTCATGCTCTATATCCTGTGGGATCTCGGCTTCAAGGTCGGCCACGCCACGCGCAACCTGGAGGAATGCATCCAGCTCTCCAAGGGCGACATGACCATCCGCACGGCGATCCTGGAGGCGCGCTACATCTGCGGCTCGGTGGCGCTGTTCGAGGAGATGGCGGTGCGCTTCGACCGCGAGATCGTGCGCGGCACCGGTCCGGAATTCATCGCGGCGAAGCTCGCCGAACGCGACGAGCGCCACCGCAAGGCCGGCGATACGCGCTACCTCGTCGAGCCCAACGTCAAGGAAGGCAAGGGCGGGCTTCGCGACCTGCACACGCTGTTCTGGATCGCCAAGTATTTCTACCACATCCGCGATCCCGCCGAACTGGTGAAGCTCGGCGTCCTGTCGCGCCAGGAATACAAGCTCTTCCAGAAGGCGGACGATTTCCTCTGGGCGGTGCGCTGCCACATGCATTTCCTGACCGGCAAGGCGGAGGAGCGGCTTTCCTTCGACATCCAGCGCGAGATCGCCGAATGCCTCGGCTACCAGCCGCATCCCGGCCTTTCCGCCGTCGAGCGCTTCATGAAGCACTATTTCCTCGTGGCCAAGGACGTCGGCGACCTGACGCGCATCTTCTGCGCCACGCTGGAGGACCAGCAGGCCAAGGAAGCGCCCGGCATCACCGCCGCGATCAGCCGCTTCACGCGGCGCGCGCGCAAGATCGCCGGCACGCTGGATTTCCTGGAGGACCGCGGCCGCATCACCATCGCCGGCCCCGATGTCTTCAAGCGCGACCCGGTCAACCTCATCCGCCTCTTCCACATCGCCGACATCAACGGGCTGGAATTCCACCCCGACGCGCTGAAGGAGGTCACCCGCTCGCTGAAGCTCGTCAACGCCGCGCTGCGCGAGGACGAGGAGGCGAACCGCCTGTTCCTCTCCATCCTCACCTCGCCGCGCGATCCGGCGCTGATTCTCCGCCGCATGAACGAGGCGGGCGTGCTCGGCCGCTTCATTCCGGATTTCGGCAAGATCGTCGCGATGATGCAGTTCAACATGTATCACCACTACACGGTCGACGAGCACCTGATCCGCTCCGTCGGCGTGCTGGCGGACATCGACCAGGGGCGCGAGAAGGAAGCCCACCCCCTCAGCTTCCAGGTGATGCCGAGCATCGAGGACCGCATCCCGCTCTATGTCGCGGTGCTGCTGCACGACATCGCCAAGGGCCGGCCGGAGGACCATTCGGAGGCGGGCGCCAAGGTCGCGCGAAAACTCTGCCCGCGCTTCGGCCTTTCGCCCAAGCAGACGGAGCTGGTCGTCTGGCTGATCGAGGAACACCTGACCATGTCGATGGTCGCCCAGACCCGCGACCTCAACGACCGCAAGACCATCGCCGATTTCGCCGACAGGGTGCAGTCGATGGAACGGCTGAAGATGCTGCTGGTGCTGACGGTCTGCGACATCCGGGCGGTCGGCCCGGGCGTCTGGAACGGGTGGAAGGGCCAGCTCCTGCGCACGCTCTACTACGAGACCGAACTGCTCATCTCCGGCGGCTTTTCCGAATTGTCGCGCAAGGAGCGGGCGCAGGCCGCCCGCGAGATGCTCTCCGAGGCGCTGCCGGCCGACTGGAGCCAGAAGGATCGCAAGACCTATACACGCCTCAACTACGAGCCCTATCTCCTGACGGTCTCGCTGGAGGACCAGGTGCGCCACGCCGCGTTCATCCGCGAGGCGGACAGGGCCAAGCAGACGCTGGCGACGGCGGTGCGCACGCACTCCTTCCACGCCATCACCGAGATCACGGTCCTGTCCCCCGACCATCCGCGCCTGCTGACGGTCATCGCCGGGGCCTGCGCGGCGGCGGGCGCGAACATCGTCGACGCGCAGATCTTCACCACCTCCGACGGACGCGCGCTGGACACGATCCTCGTCAACCGCGAATTCCCCAATGACGCGGACGAGACGCGCCGCGCCGGCACGATCGGCCGCATGATCGAAGACGTCCTGTCGGGCCGCAAGCGCCTGCCCGAGGTGATCGCGACGCGCACGAAGAGCCGCAAGCGCAGCCGCACCTTCACGGTCTCGCCGGCCGTCACCATCTCCAACACGCTGTCGAACAAGTTCACCGTCATCGAGATCGAGTGCCTCGACCGCCCCGGCCTTCTCTCCGAGGTCACGGCCGTGCTCTCCGACCTCTCGCTCGACATCGCCTCGGCGCATATCACCACCTTCGGCGAGAAGGTCATCGACACCTTCTACGTCACCGACCTCGTCGGCCAGAAGGTCACCAACGAAAACCGGCAGGCCAACATCGTCGCGCGGCTGAAGGCCGTCATGGCCGACGAGGCGGACGAGCTGCGCGACCGCATGCCGCCGGGCATGATCGCGCCGGTTCCCGCCGTCGCGAGAAGGATCAGGGCAGAACAATGAGTCTCGTCAGGAAATTCGCGACCGTCGGCGGTGCGACGCTCGGCAGCCGCGTGCTCGGCTTCGCGCGCGAAACGCTGATGGCCGCCGCCCTCGGCACCGGGCCGATGGCCGACGCCTTCTACGCCGCCTTCCGCTTCCCCAACCTTTTCCGCCGCCTCTTCGCCGAGGGCGCGTTCAACGCCGCCTTCGTGCCGCTCTTCGCCAAGGAGATCGAGGCCGGCGGCCTCGACGGCGCCAAGCGCTTTTCCGAGGAAGTCTTCGGCGTCCTCTTCACCGTGCTCCTGATGCTGACCATCGCGATGGAACTGATGATGCCGCTCATCGTCGCCTGGGTCATCGCGCCGGGCTTCGTCGGCGATACGGAGAAGTTCGACGTGACGGTGAAGCTCGCTGTCGTCATGTTCCCCTATCTCATGTGCATGTCGCTGACGGCCATGCTCTCGGGCATGCTGAATTCGCTGCACCACTATTTCGCCGCCGCCGTCGCCCCGGTCTTCCTCAATGTCGTGCTGATCGGCGCGCTCGGCTACGGGCTCTGGCAGGGCGCCTCGCCGCTGGAGACGGCCTGGTATCTCTCCTGGGGCGTGCTCGCCGCCGGCCTTCTCCAGATGGCCGTGCTCTACGCGGGCGTGCGCCACGCGGGCATGCGCATCGGCTTCCGCCGCCCGCGCATGACGCCGAATGTCAGGCGCCTGCTGTGGCTGGCGCTCCCGGCCGCTGTGACCGGCGGCATCACCCAGATCAACCAGCTCATCGGCCAGATGATCGCCTCCACCAAGGACGGCGCCATCGCCGCCCTGCAATATGCCGACCGCGTCTACCAGCTTCCCCTCGGCGTCGTCGGCATCGCCGTCGGCGTGGTCATGCTGCCGGAATTGGCGCGGGCGCTGAAGGGCGGCCACGAGCGCGAGGCCGGCTACCTGCAGAACCGCTCGATGGAGTTCGTCCTGTTCCTGACGCTGCCGGCCGCCGGCGCGCTCTGGGTCATTTCCGACGAGATCGTGCGCGTCCTCTACGAGCGTGGCGCCTTCAGCCCTGGCACGACGTCCATCGTGGCGGGCACGCTCGCCATCTACGGCCTCGGCCTTCCCGGCTTCGTGATGATCAAGGCGCTCAACCCCGGCTTCTTCGCCCGCGAGGATACGAAGACGCCGATGCGCATCACGCTGTTTTCGGTCGTCGTCAACTGCGTGCTGGCGGTCTCGCTCTTCCCGTTCTTCTACGAGCGCGGCATCGCCACGGCCGAGGCGGTTTCCGGCTGGCTGACGGCGCTGATGCTCTTCGTCACGCTGGTGCGCCGCGGCCACTGGCCGCTGGAAAAGGCGCTCGCCTGGCGCGTCGCGCGGCTGCTCGTCGCGACCGTCGTCATGGCGGTCACGCTCAAATATGCCTCCGGCTATCTCGCCGATCGTCTTGGCCCGGCCGCCCGCCTCTACGAGCAGGTGATGGCGCTCGGCATGCTGGTCGTGCTCGCCATGGTCGTCTATTTCTCGGTCGCCTTCCTCATCGGCGGGGCGAATCTCGGCATGATCCGCCGCAACCTCGGGCGCAAGGCGCAGGCCAAGGCCGCGCCGACGGACAGCTCCGCGGAATAGGCGTCTCCCGTCAGCGCGCGGCGAGCCTTGCGCGCCGGCTCAGGCGTGCAAGCCCGCTGCAATAGTGCCATGCGCGCCGCGGCCCCACGTCGACATGCACGATGCCGTTGCAATAGGTGCCGATGCCGCCGACGGCGGGCGCCGAGCGCGCCGCGGCGACGATCCGCTTCACCGAAACGCCGGGCACGCGGATGTCGGCCGCAAGGCACTTGCGATGATAGGAACCGCGCCTGCCGTTCGAGCGATGGCCGGATGTGACGAGCGGCCGGCGGCCGACATGCCGGGCGATGTGGGCCAGGATCGCCTGCAACCTGCCCGGAAAACATCGGTGCCGCACGCGCGCGGTCTGGATGGAATAGGTCCTCGCCACGGCCGACTTGTCGGTCCGGGACGCATGCTTGTGGCTGCGGCCTGCGGTGGTTTCGGTCGCGAAGAGCGATGTCAGCGCGACGACGCAGGCAAGCAGGATGGAACCGTTCTTTCGCACGGGTCAGCTCCCTTCGTGCCCTTTCGTCACAAAATCCCCAGGATCCCCGCGGGGAGGGAACAACCGGAAAGTGTCTTTTATAAGGATTTGCTTATGAAAGTGGGCACCGCAGGGACGCCCTCTTGATCGAGACCCCGGCGCCGTGCATAAGCGCGGCGTATTTTCGATACGCAGTTCCACCCCGGAATTGCTCGTGCAACAGGGACCAGGCCCTCCACCCGCCTGAAGGAAACACCGTCATGAGCGCATTCAAGCCTCTCGTCTTCTCCGGCGTCCAGCCGACCGGCAACCTCCACCTCGGCAACTATCTCGGCGCGATCCGCAAGTTCGTCGCCCTGCAGGAGGACAACGACTGCATCTACTGCGTCGTCGACCTGCACGCGCTGACCGCCCAGCTCGTCCACGACGACATGCGGGGCCAGATACGCTCGATCGCCGCCGCCTTCATCGCCTCCGGCATCGACCCGAAGAAGCACATCGTCTTCAACCAGTCCGCCGTGCCGCAGCATTCCGAGCTCGCCTGGATCTTCAACTGCGTGGCGCGCATCGGCTGGATGGAGCGCATGACGCAGTTCAAGGACAAGGCCGGCGGCAAGAATGCCGAGCAGGTCTCGCTCGGCCTTCTCGCCTATCCGAGCCTGATGGCCGCCGACATCCTCGTCTACCGCGCGACGCACGTTCCGGTCGGTGACGACCAGAAGCAGCATCTGGAGCTGACGCGCGACATCGCCCAGAAGTTCAACATCGACTTCGGCGCCCACATCCGCAAGGCTGGCACGGGCGTCGACATCGTCGTCGGCGAGGAGCCGGTGCATGCCTATTTCCCGATGGTCGAGCCGCTGATCGGTGGCCCGGCGCCGCGCGTCATGAGCCTGCGCGACGGCACGAAGAAGATGTCGAAGTCGGATGCCTCCGATCTCTCGCGCATCAATCTTCTCGACGATGCCGACACCATCTCCAAGAAGATCCGCAAGGCCAAGACCGACCCGGATGCCCTGCCGAGCGAGGCCGAGGGCCTCAAGGGCCGTCCCGAGGCGGAAAACCTCGTCGGCATCTATGCCGCGCTCTCCGACAAGTCCAAGGCCGACATCCTCGCCGAGTTCGGCGGCCAGCAGTTCTCGGTCTTCAAGCCGGCGCTGATCGACCTCGCGGTCAACGTGCTTTCGCCGATCACCGGCGAGATGCGCCGCCTGATGGACGACACCAGCCATATCGACGCGATCCTCCGGGACGGCGGCGAAAGGGCGCGGGCGCGGGCCGAGAAAACCATGAAGGAAGTTCGCGACATCATCGGCTTTGTGCAGTAAAGTCGCCTTGAAAAGGCCGTGTATCAGGAGCGCGTATGGTTTCTCGACGACTTTCCCGCCTTGAAGGGCACCGCCGCAAGTTCCTGGCGGTCATTGACGACACGCCGGAATGCCAGCGCGCCGTCCATTATGCGGGAATGCGGGCGAAGAATTCCAACGGCGGCGTCGTCCTGCTCTACGTGATCGCCAATGCCGATTTCCAGCAATGGCTCGGCGTCGAGGAGATCATGCGGGCGGAAGCCCGCGAGGAGGCGGAGGCGGTGCTCGCCAAGGCGGCGCAGGCGCTGCGCGAGGCGATCGGCATCGAGTCGGAAACGGTGATCCGCGAGGGCGTCGCGAGCGAACAGATCAATGGCCTCATCGAGGAGGACCGCGACATCGCGATCCTCGTCCTGGCCGCCGGCTCCGCCAAGGAAGGGCCGGGTCCGCTGGTCTCCTCGCTGGCAAGCCGGGCCCAGGCCTTCCCGATCCCGGTGACGGTCATTCCCGACCAGCTCACCGACGAGGAACTGGATGCAATGAGCTGATCCGCCTGTCTTGAAGAGCGGCGCGCAAACGCCTATCTTCTTTTGAATTATTCTAAAGGAATGGGCCGACCGAAGCGCCCGGCCACGGAGAGAAAGATGTTCATCCAGACCGAAGCGACGCCGAATCCGGCGACCCTAAAGTTCCTGCCGGGCAAAGTGGTGCTGGAGACCGGCACGGCCGAGTTCCGCGACGAGACGGAAGCGCGCGCGGCCTCGCCGCTGGCTGCCCGCCTCTTCGGCATTCCCGGCGTCAAGGGCGTGTTCCTCGGCTATGATTTCATCACCGTCACCAAGGACGATGCCGACTGGCAGCACATGAAGCCGGCCATCCTCGGCAACATCATGGAACACTTCATGTCCGGCCAGCCGATTCTTGCCGGCGGCGCGCTCGGCGGCAGCGAGGATGAAGGCGGCGAGTTCTTCGATGAGGGCGACGAGACCATCGTGGCCACGATCAAGGAACTGCTCGACACCCGCGTGCGCCCGGCCGTGGCGCAGGACGGCGGCGACATCACCTTCAAGGGTTTCCGCGACGGCGTCGTCTACCTCAACATGAAGGGCGCCTGCTCGGGTTGCCCCTCCTCGACGGCGACGCTCAAGCACGGCGTCCAGAACCTTCTTCGCCATTTCGTACCGGAAGTGCAGGAAGTTGAAGCCGTCATGTAAGGCCCGCGCACCAGGCACCCGGTGCCCGGCATGATCGTCCTGGCGATCGATACGGCGGGCACGGGCTGCTATGCGGCGCTCTATGATTCCAGTCAGGATGCGGTCCTCGGCGCCGCCGGTGCCGATATCGGCCGCGGCCATGCCGAGCGGCTGATGGAGTTCGTCGACGCGGCGCTTGACGCCGCGGGCGTCAGCCTTGCGGCCGTCGGCCGCATCGCCGTTACCGTCGGTCCCGGCTCCTTCACCGGCATCCGTGTCGGCGTCGCCGCCGCGCGCGGCCTTGCGCTCGCCCTCGGCATTCCCGCCGTCGGCGTTTCCAGCCTTGCAGCGCTCGCCGCCGATCACCGCATCGGCGCGCCCTTGCTGGTGGCGATGGACGCCAGGCGTGACGAAGTCTACTGGCAGCTTTTCACCGCCGACGGCGAGGAGGCAACGCCCCCGGCGATCGCCACCATGGCCGAGGCGCGCGCCATCGCCGCCGGGCACGGCGGCGCGTTTGCGGGCTCCGCCGCCCATCTCCTGCGCGACGATGCACCGCCGCAGGCCGACGGTGCGTCCATCGTCACGGTCGCCCGCCTCGGCGCCCGCCTCGATCCGCAGGACCACCTGCCGAGGCCGCTCTATCTGCGCGGTCCCGATGCCAAGCCGCAGGCGGGTTTTGCGATCCGGAGAGCCTGAATGTCCCTCACCGACTATTTCACCCGCAAGCCCGTCTTCGAGATCTTTCCGCTCGAAACGGACGATGCCGGCATTGCCGCGGCCCTGCACCGCGCGCGCTTTGCCCGGCCGTGGAACGACGGCGAGTTCCATTCGCTGCTCTCGCAGGAGCCTGTCTTCGGCTTTCTCGCCCTGAAGGAGGGCGCGCTCGGCCGCACGGCCGGCGGCTTCGTGCTGGCGCGCGCCACGGCCGGCGAGGCGGAGATCCTGACCATCGGCGTCGACGAGCGATTCGCCCGCGCCGGCCTCGGCTGGCGGCTGATGCTGGCGGCGCTGCGCGAGGCGAAGATGCGTGGCGCGGAGGATATTTTCCTCGAAGTCGACGAGGGCAATGCCGCCGCCCGCGGCCTCTACGCCAAGCTCGGCTTTTCCAAGGTCGGCGAGCGCAAGGCCTATTATGCCGCCGCTGATGGCAGCCGGTCCACGGCGCTTGTCATGCGGCGCGATCTTCGCTAGTCCCCTTCCGGGGGGCATAACGAGAAGGGCTGGTCGCATGGTTGATGCGGAAAAATCGCTGGAAGAGATTTGCGTCGAGCGCGGCATGCGCATGACCGAGCAGCGCCGCGTCATCGCGCGCGTGCTGGAAGCTTCCGCCGACCATCCGGACGTGGAAGAACTCTACCGCCGCTCCTCCGCCGTCGACGCGCGCATTTCCATTTCCACCGTCTACCGCACGGTCAAGCTCTTCGAGGATGCCGGCATCATCGAGCGTCACGATTTCCGCGACGGCCGCTCGCGCTACGAGACCGTGCCGGACGAGCACCACGACCACCTGATCGACCTGAAGACCGGCCAGGTCATCGAGTTCCATTCACCGGAGATCGAGGCACTGCAGGAGCGCATCGCCCGCGAGCACGGCTTCAGGCTCGTCGATCACCGTCTGGAACTCTACGGCGTTCCGCTCAAGGAGGGCGAGTGAGGCGAAGGCCTTCAAGACCCCCTCCGCCTGCCGGAATCTCCCTCACAAGCGGGGAGAAAGCAGGAGGCTTGCCCTTCCTTTTCATTCTCCGTCACAGGGCGCGGCAGCGTAAGCCCCTCGCCCTTGGGGGAAGAGGTCGGGGAGTGGTCTCCTCCCACCTCCGGGTGACCGCGTGATCACCTGGCTGCGCATCGCCCTCGGTCTCGTCATCCTCGCCACGGTCACGCTCGTCCTGCTGCCGGCCCAGCTCGTCGGCCTGCGCTTCAACCTCAAGATCCGCCGCTACCTGCCGCGCCTCTGGCACCGCGTCGCCTGCCGGGTGCTCGGCCTCAAGGTGCGCCTGCACGGCACGCTGGAAAGAAGCCGCCCCCTCCTGATCGCCGCCAACCACGCCTCCTGGAAGGACATCATGGTGCTCGGCTCCATCGCCGACGTCGTCTATATCGCCAAGTCCGAGGTGCGGGCCTGGCCGGTCTTCGGCATCCTCGCCCGCCTCCAGGCGACCATCTTCATCGAGCGCGAGCAGCGCCAGAAGACCGGCGACCAGGTGGACGAGATCGCACGGCGGCTGGCGGATGGCGAGATCGTCGTGCTCTTTCCGGAGGGCACCACCTCGGACGGCAACCAGCTCCTGGAGATCAAGACCTCACTCTTCGGCGCGGCCGCCTCCGCCGTGCCGCATGCACCGGACGGCGTCGTGCACATCCAGCCCGTCTCCATCGCCTATACGGGCCTGCACGGCATGGCGATGGGCCGCTACCATCGCCCCATCGCCGCCTGGCCCGGCGATATCGAGCTCCTGCCGCATCTCCTCGGCATCGCGCGGGAAGGGGCGGTCGATGTCGACGTCGATTTCGGCGAGCGCGTCGACTACACGCGGGCGAGCAACCGCAAGGACGTGAGCCGCACAGTCGGCGCGCGCATCCGCGCCATGCTCGGCGCCCGCCTGCGCGGCCGCTAGAAGGCTCCAGGCGACGGGGCTTCATTTTCCGGCCTTTTTCCACTATGGAAACGGCCATGAGCGAACAGTCCGTCATCCCTTCCCCGGCCGATGCCGAGCCGATCACCCGCAAGGTCTTCGTCAAGACCTACGGCTGCCAGATGAACGTCTACGACAGCGAGCGCATGACGGATGCGCTGTCGAAGGACGGCTATCAGGCGACGGACGTCCTGGAAGAGGCCGATCTCGTCCTCCTCAATACCTGCCACATCCGCGAGAAGGCGGCCGAGAAGGTCTATTCCGAGCTCGGGCGCTTGCGCGAAATGAAGAAGGCGCGCGCGAAGGACGGCCGCGGGATGGTGATCGGCGTCACCGGCTGCGTCGCCCAGGCCGAGGGCAGGGAGATCCTGCGCCGCGCCCCTTCCGTCGATCTGGTGATCGGCCCGCAGACCTACCACCGCCTGCCCGAGGCGCTGCGCCGCGCCAAGGGCGGCGAGCGCGTCGTCGAGACGGACTACGCGCTGGAAGACAAGTTCGAGCACCTGCCCGCGCCGGAAAAGTCCAGGACCCGCGCCCGCGGCGTCACCGCCTTCCTCACCGTGCAGGAGGGCTGCGACAAGTTCTGCACCTTCTGCGTGGTGCCCTATACGCGCGGCTCGGAAGTCTCCCGCCCCGTCGCCCAGATCGTTGCCGAGGCCGAGCGCCTCGCCGAGGCGGGCGTGCGCGAGATCACCCTGCTCGGCCAGAACGTCAACGCCTGGCACGGCCTCGGCCCCGATGGCCGCGAATGGGGCCTCGGCGACCTCCTTTATCGCCTCGCCGAAATCGAAGGCCTCGCCCGCCTGCGTTATACGACCAGCCACCCGCGCGACATGGACGATCGCCTCATCGAGGCGCACCGGGACCTGCCGAAGCTGATGCCCTACCTGCACCTGCCGGTGCAGGCCGGCTCCGACCGTATCCTGAAGGCCATGAACCGGCGCCACACGGCGGCCGAATATGTCGCCCTCATCGAGCGCATCCGCGCCGTCCAGCCGGAGCTTGCCATATCCGGCGATTTCATCGTCGGCTTCCCCGGCGAGACCGATCAGGACTTCGAGGATACGATGCGCCTCATCGAGACGGTGGGTTATGCACAGGCATTTTCGTTCAAGTATTCCATCCGCCCCGGCACGCCCGGCGCGGAAATGGATGGCCATGTCGCGGAACATTTGAAGGTCGAACGTCTTGAAAGATTGCAGGCTTTGCTCTTCCGCCAGCAGCGCGACTTCGCAAGCGGCTGCATCGGCAAGGAGATCGACCTGTTGCTGGAGAAGCCCGGGCGCCTGCCCGGCCAGCTCGTCGGCCGCTCGCCCTGGCTGCAGCCTGTGAATATTGATGCAAAAGGTTCTGAAATCGGTGACATTATCCGGGTACGAATCACCGATGCCGGGCCCAACAGCCTCTTCGCGCAAGCGATCGGTTGACGGGCGGAACGCAAGGAGCCTGACCGCTTGAACGGACACGAACTGATGACGTCATCGCCGCGCCAGTCGAAACAAGGGACCGACGCCAATCAATTCGTGCTCACTTTCGAGAACAATCGATACGCAAGCGAGCTCTTCGGCCAGTTCGACCAGAACCTGAAGCTCATCGAGCAGCGCCTCAACATCGATGCGCGCGCTCGGGGCAATTCCGTCTCCATCTCCGGCGAGGTGCTGGCCACCAACCAGGCCCGCCGCGCGCTCGACTATCTCTACGACCGGCTCCAGAAGGGCGGCTCCATCGAGCTTTCCGACGTCGAGGGCGCGCTCCGCATGGCGATCGCCGCGGACGACCAGCTCTCGCTGCCGACGATGGAGCGCAAGGCCAAGCTCACCATGTCGCAGATCTCCACCCGTAAGAAGACCATCGCCGCCCGCACTCCGATGCAGGATACCTATATCCGCGCGCTGGAGCGCTCCGAGCTCGTCTTCGGCGTCGGCCCGGCCGGCACCGGCAAGACCTATCTCGCCGTCGCCTATGCCGCCCAGCTTCTGGAGCGCGGCGCGGTGGACCGCATCATCCTCTCGCGCCCGGCCGTCGAGGCCGGCGAGCGCCTCGGCTTCCTGCCGGGCGACATGAAGGAGAAGGTCGATCCGTATCTGCGCCCGCTCTATGACGCGCTCTACGACATGATGCCGGGCGACAAGGTCGAGCGCGCCATCACCGCCGGCGTCATCGAGATCGCGCCGCTCGCCTTCATGCGCGGCCGCACGCTGGCCAACGCCGCCGTCATCCTCGACGAGGCGCAGAACACGACCTCGATGCAGATGAAGATGTTCCTGACCCGTCTCGGCGAGAACGGCCGCATGATCGTCACGGGCGATCCGAGCCAGGTCGACCTGCCGCGCGGCGTCAAGTCCGGCCTCGTGGAAGCCCTGCAGATCCTCCATGGCGTCGAAGGCGTGTCCGTGGTGCGCTTCAAGGATGCCGACGTCGTGCGCCACCCGATGGTCGCCCGCATCGTGCGCGCCTACGAGGCGCAGACGGCGGTGCAGGACGAAAGCGAGCAGGTGGACCGCTGACGGTCCCGGCACCCATGAGCGAACTCGACATCCAGATCTCCATCGAGGAGGGCGCATGGCCCTCCGAGGAGCGCCTGTTCGACATGAGCGGGCGCGTGCTCGGCGCGGCGGCGGATTACCTGCGAAAGCAGGAAAAGCAGCCGTTTCCGAAGACCGGTGCACCGGAGGTCTCGCTCGTCTTCACGAATGACGAGAGCATCCGCGCCATCAATGCGGAATGGCGCGGGCAGGACAAGCCGACCAACGTCCTTTCCTTTCCCGCCTTCCCGGTAACGCCCGGCAAGATGCCCGGCCCGATGCTCGGCGACATCATCTTCGCCGAGGAAACATTGACCCGCGAGGCGGCCGATCTCGGCAAGTCATTCGACGATCATCTCACGCATCTGATGGTGCATGGATTTCTGCATCTCTTCGGTTATGATCACATGGCAGACGAAGAGGCTGAAAAAATGGAGGGGCTGGAGACTCGCATTCTTGCCGAGCTTGGCCTATCTGACCCTTACGGGGATGGCCCCGAAGAATAGTTTGGACCAATGAGCGATTTCAGAAACCAGCCGGCAGCGGCGGAAACGAACGAGGCGGACGCCTCAAGTCAGGACGAGGCGGGCAGTAGTAGCAGCGCGCCGAGGCAGGAAAGCGGGGGCCGGTCATCCTTCTGGTCCCGTGCGACACGGCTTTGGCGCATGACGGGCGCCTCCACGCTGCGCAAGGACCTCGCCGAGGCCCTGATGACGGAAGACACCGGCGGCGAGCCGGCCTTCCTGCCCGAAGAACGGGCGATGCTGCACAACATTCTCCGCTTCCGCGAGGTGCGCGTCGAGGACGTCATGGTCCCGCGCGCCGATATCGAGGCCGTCGACCAGGACATCACCATTGCCGAGCTGATGGTGATCTTCGAGGATTCCGGCCGCTCGCGCATGCCGGTCTATAACGAGAGCCTCGACGATCCGCGCGGCATGGTCCATATCCGCGACCTCCTCGCCTATGTCACCAGGCAGGCCCGCAACAAGCGCCGCAACGGCGCGAAGCCCGCAGCCGCCACCGGCGAAAAGCCGGTGCGTGCGCCGAAGGCGGAATTCGACCTCGGTCGTGTCGATCTGTCCAAGACCGTCGCCGAAGCCGGCATCATCCGCCAGGTCCTCTTCGTGCCGCCGTCGATGCTGGCCGCCGACCTCATGGCGCGCATGCAGGCCGACCGCACCCAGATGGCCCTCGTGATCGACGAATATGGCGGCACGGACGGTCTCGCCTCGCTGGAGGACATCGTCGAGATGGTCGTCGGCGACATCGAGGACGAGCACGACGACGAGGAGGCGATGATCCAGCGCGTCAGCGACGACGTCTTCATCGCCGACGCCCGCGTCGAGCTGGAAGAGCTCGCCGAGGCCATCGGCCCCGATTTCGACATCCGCGAGCAACTGGAAGACGCCGATACGCTCGGCGGCCTGATCTTCGCCTCGCTCGGCCGCATCCCGGTGCGCGGCGAGGTGGTGCAGGCGGTCCCCGGCTTCGAATTCCACGTCCTCGACGCCGACCCGCGCCGCGTCAAGCGCGTGCGTGTCACGCGCAAGCGCGCCAGTGCCGTCCGCCGCCGCGAGCGCCGCCCGGAAGGCGAAGGCGCCGGCCCCACGGCCGACCGTGCCAGGCTGAACGAGCATCAGAACGATGGCGCGAGCGCCGAATAGGGTCTCAAGCGACAGTCGCCTGCCGGCGTGTCCCTGCAAAACAGGCCGCGGCAAGGCTCCGCACCCCGACCCTCTTCCCGCAGGCGGGAAGAGGGGACGTGCTTTGCGCGGGCATTGTTTGAGCTCGCCGCCTTCTCCTCGCAGCCAAGGAGACGGTGGTCGACAGGCCGGATGAGGGGGAAGCGTCCCATTCTGGCTGCCCGCAGCACGCAAATGCGCCGAAACCTGCTGTCCACCCCACCGTCGCCCATGCATGACGCGGGACAAGGCGCTGCTTTTTTGGAAGACTGGCGCGGCTGATTCGGGGACGAGCGAAAAAGGGGACGGCATGGAGCGGCTGGCGGGCAAGGTCATGCTCCTGTCTGGGACGAGACGGGCGCTGGCGGCATTTCTTGCGGGTCTGGTCGGCGTGCTGGTGCTGCCGCCCTTCGGCTTCTTCGCGGCGCTCTTCGTTTCCTTCACGCTGCTCGTCTGGCTCCTCGACGGCGCCAGCGCCGCCCCGCAGGCCGGCTTCCTCAGGCGCCTGGCGCCCGCCTTCTCCATCGGCTGGTTCTTCGGCTTCGGCTATTTCGTCGGCGGGCTCTGGTGGCTCGGCAATGCGCTGCTGGTCGAGGCGGATGCCTTCGCCTGGGCGCTGCCGCTCGCCGTCTTCGGCCTGCCGGCCTTCCTTGCCGTCTACTACGGCATTGCGGCTGCGCTCGCCCGCCTCCTCTGGTCCGACGGCATGGGCCGCATCGCCGCGCTCGCCCTTGCATTCGGCGTCGGGGAATGGCTGCGCGGCGCGCTCTTCACCGGCTTTCCCTGGAACGCCGTCGGCTACGGCATCATGCCCGTGCCGCTGCTCATGCAGTCCTCGGGCATCGTCGGCATCGCCGCCATGAACGCGCTCGCCGTATTCGTCTTCGCGGCGCCCGCCCTCCTCGGCACGCGGCGGGGCAGGGGGCTCGGCCTTTCGCTCGCGGCGCTGCTCTTTGCCGCCCATGTCGGCTACGGCTACTACGCGCTCGACATCGCACCGATGCCGGAAAGCGACACCACCGTCGTCCGCCTCGTCCAGCCGGTGATCGACCAGGCAATGAAGCTGGACGATTCCGCAAGGGCCGAGATCTTCGAGCGGCATCTGGCGCTGAGCGCGGCAAAGCCCGCGGACGGCGGCAAGCGGCCGGACATCATCGTCTGGCCGGAAACCTCCATCCCCTTCATCCTGACCGACAATCCCGATGCCCTCGTGCGCATCGCCGCCGTGCTCGATGACGACCAGGTGCTGGTCGCCGGCGCGGTGCGCAGCGAAAGCGCCGGCTCCGGCAAGGCCCCGCGCTACTACAATTCCATCTACGCCATCGACGGCAAGGGGCAGATCGTCGGCGCCGCCGACAAGGTGCATCTCGTTCCCTTCGGCGAATACATGCCCTTCGCCGAGGTCTTCGAGAGCTTCGGCGTCAGTGCCGTCGCCATGCCGGGCGGCTTTTCCGGCGCCCGCGAGCACCAGCTCGTGACGGCCCGCGGCAAGGGGCTGTATCCGCTGATCTGCTACGAGGCGATCTTCCCGTCCGAGATCAACGGTGCGTCCGCTGCGGCCGCCGCCCTCCTCAATGTCACCAACGATGCCTGGTTCGGCAACACGCCCGGCCCCTACCAGCATTTCAATCAGGCGCGCCTGCGCGCGGTCGAGCGCGGCCTGCCGCTGATTCGGGCTGCCAACAACGGGATTTCGGCCGTCGTTGACGCGAAGGGCCGGGTCGTTTCGGGCCTGGCCTACGACGTCCCTGGCTTTGTCGATGCAACTCTTCCGGGTAGGTTCTCGCCGGCAGAACGGGCAACGCGGCAGAACACGGCGTTTCTGATCGTCCTCGGCATACTCCTCGCTATCACCCTTCTTTCTCGTCTGGGTTTTAGAAATCGGATGAATTGACCCAAAACCCCTAAAATAGCATAGTGCACGCCGCCGGCCGTTCTCTTGTAATGTAGCGACCATAAGAGTCTGCGCATACAACGTGACGTTAAGTTTTCGTTAAGGCTGCCGGTGGGTAGGGGCCATTTCCGCGTTAGGACAAAAGTGATGATGGAAAACAAGAAGAAGCCGAATCCGATCGATATACATGTCGGCAGCCGGATCCGGCTTCGCAGGACCATGCTCGGCATGAGCCAGGAGAAGCTGGGCGAGAGCCTCGGCATTACCTTCCAGCAGATTCAGAAATACGAAAAGGGCACCAACCGCGTCGGGGCCAGCCGCCTGCAGAACATTTCCAGCATCCTCAACGTGCCGGTCTCGTTCTTCTTCGAGGATGCGCCGGGCGAGCAGGGCGACGCCCAGGCCGGCCTTGCCGAAGCCTCCAGCTCCAATTACGTGGTCGATTTCCTCTCCTCATCCGAAGGCCTGCAGCTCAACCGCGCCTTCGTGAAGATCGGCGATCCCAAGGTCCGCCGCAAGCTTGTCGATCTGGTCAAGGCGCTCGCCGCCGAAGCCGAGATCGAGTGATCCTTCCCTCTCGGAACGGATGGACGAGCGGCCCTTCGGGGCCGTTTTCGTTGTTGCGCGGGCCCTGTATCCCTCGCGCGACAGGCGCGGCAAATCGCCCGAACAATTGAGACATAAAGATATTCTTATGTCCTTCTGTTCTTGTCATCGGCCGGCGAACTGAATAACAACGTCGAAGTCCATTTTCTTTGAGGGGAATTCCCGCATGCGCAGCAGTTATCTCTTCACCAGCGAGTCCGTTTCCGAGGGCCACCCGGACAAGGTTTGCGACCGCATCTCCGACGAAATCGTCGATCTGGTCTACCGCGAAGCCGTGAAGTCGAAGGTCGACCCCTGGTCGGTCCGCATTGCCTGCGAGACGCTTGCCACGACCAACCGCGTCGTCATCGCCGGTGAGGTCCGCCTGCCGCCGAGCCTGATGAAGAAGGACAAGGACGGCAAGGACGTCATCAATCCCTCGAAGTTCAAGTCGGCCGCCCGCAAGGCCATCCGGGACATCGGCTACGAGCAGGACGGCTTCCACTGGAAGACGGTGAAGATCGACGTGCTGCTGCATTCCCAGTCCGCCGACATCGCCCAGGGCGTCGACAACGCCGCCGACAAGCAGGGCGACGAGGGCGCGGGCGACCAGGGCATCATGTTCGGCTATGCCTGCCGCGAGACCGCCGAGCTGATGCCGGCCCCGATCTACTATTCGCACCGCATCCTCCAGCTCCTTGCCGCCGCCCGCAAGAAGGGCGAGGGCGATGCCGGCAAGCTCGGCCCGGACGCCAAGAGCCAGGTGACCGTGCGCTATGTCGACGGCAAGCCGGCCGACGTCGCCTCCATCGTGCTCTCCACGCAGCATCTCGATGCCAACTGGGATTCGAAGAAGGTGCGCGAGGTCGTCGAGCCCTATATCCGCGAAGCGCTGCATGACATCGCCATCGCCGACGATTGCTCCTGGTACATCAACCCGACGGGCAAGTTCGTCATCGGCGGCCCGGATGGCGATGCCGGCCTGACCGGCCGCAAGATCATCGTCGACACCTACGGCGGCGCGGCCCCGCATGGCGGCGGCGCCTTCTCGGGCAAGGACACGACGAAGGTCGACCGCTCGGCCGCCTATGCCGCCCGCTACCTCGCCAAGAACGTCGTTGCCGCCGGCCTTGCCGACCGCTGCACGATCCAGCTCTCCTACGCCATCGGCGTCGCCCAGCCGCTTTCGGTCTATGTCGACCTGCACGGCACGGGCAAGGTGAGCGAGGACGCCGTGGAGGCTGCGATCCGCAAGGTCATGGACCTCTCGCCGTCGGGCATCCGCCGCCACCTCGACCTCAACAAGCCGATCTATGCCAGGACGTCCGCCTATGGCCATTTCGGCCGCAAGGCGGGACGCGACGGTTCCTTCTCCTGGGAGCGCCTCGACCTCGTCAAGGCCCTCAAGGACGCACTGAAGAACTGAGGCCGACATGACCGATGCAGAGCGCCGCAGCCGCGCGTCCGAAGCCTTTTTCGGCCGCCGCAAGGGAAAACCCCTGCGGGAACGCCAGGCGCAGCATCTCGAAACGCTGCTGCCGGCGCTGAAGGTCGATCTTTCGACCCCGGCTCCGGCGGACCTCTCCACGCTTTACGACTTCAGCCCTGCCCGCATCCGCCTCGAAATCGGCTTCGGCGGCGGCGAGCACCTCATCCACCGCGCCCTGGAGACGCCCCACACCGCCTTCATCGGCGTCGAGCCTTTCGTCAATTCCATGGCGAAGCTGGTCAGCCGCGTTGAGGAAACGGGCGCGCGGAATATCCGGCTCTACGATGACGATGCGACGGAATTGCTGGACTGGCTGCCGGCGGCCTCGCTCGACCAGATCGACCTTCTCTATCCCGACCCGTGGCCAAAGAGGAAGCACTGGAAGAGGCGGTTCGTATCCAGGGTCAATCTGGACCGCTTTGCCCGGGTGCTGAAGCCGGGCGGGTTCTTCTGCTTCGCGTCCGACATCGACACCTATGTCAACTGGACGCTGATGCACTGCGGGGCACATCCCGCTTTCGAATGGACCGCGGAAAACGCGGCCGATTGGCTCACGCCCTATGCCGGCTGGCCGGGCACGCGCTACGAGGCCAAGGCCAGGCGCGAGCGCCGCAAGTCGGCCTATCTCACCTTCCGCCGTCTCTGACGGAAAGCGCTGTTCGAAGCATTGCGGTCGTCAGTGCAGGCTGACGGTGCGCAGGTCGTCTTCGGCGGCCTTGTAGAAGGTGCTGGAGCGGTTGTCGGTGAGCAGGATCGGCGTGCCGTCTGCGCCGAACAGCGCCCAAAGGTCGAGGCTCGGGTCGATTTCCGGGGCTTCCGGGAAGACGCGCGAGACCTCGTCGGCCTTCATCTTCCTGATATAGCCGACCTCGCCCGCGCCCAGATGCGCAAGATCTGCCTTCGATACGGTGGGAGTTGCGATTTTCAGGCCCATTTTTGCCTCCATGGCAATGCCGGACGTGCCGGCCACCGGACGCTGATGGCCACCATGGCCCATCGGTCGTTCGGCGATCAGGTTTGCGCGAAACGGTCCGGCGGATGTTCCCGCAGGAACGGCTCATGCCCTAGTCTGGTACGGAAATGTTAATTTTCTTTACCATGCGCACGGGCTCGGGGCGCACGAGGTCCACCGAGAGGAGGCCGTTCTTCAGTTCCGCGCCCGAAACGCGCATGCCGTCGGCAAGCACGAAGGTGCGCTGGAACTGGCGCGCGGCGATGCCGCGGTAAAGATAGTCCCGCTCGCTGCTTTCGCTCTGGCGGCCGCGGATGACGAGCTGGTTTTCCTCCGTCGTCACCTCGAGCTCCTCCTCGGAGAAGCCGGCGACGGCAAGCGTGATGCGCAGGCGCTCGGGCGTGCCCGTCTCGCCGTCCTGCCGCAGCCGCTCGATATTGTAGGGCGGATAGCCGTCATTGCCCTTGGCGATGCGCTCAAGGGTCTTTTCCATGGCGTCGAAACCCAGCAGCAGCGGGCTCGTGAAAGGTGTCATGCGTGTCATCGTCCAGTCCTTGGCTCTCAAGCGACCTTGGCGGGACCCGGTCTCGGCATCCCGACGGCTGCAATATGGTGATTGCGGCCCTGTGACGCAAGACGCTTGCGAAAGGCGATCCGGCAAATATAGTCGCCGCTTCGCCTGCGGAGCGTCGGCGGGAATCAGCAGAGACAAGGAACGGAAACGGCATGTCTGAGCCACGCAAGATCATCATCGACACGGATCCCGGCCAGGACGATGCCGCCGCGATCATGCTGGCCCTCGGCAGCCCCGAGCTCGACATTCTCGGCATCACCACCGTCGCCGGCAACGTGCCGCTTTCGCGCACCTCCACCAATGCCCGCATCATCCTGGAATTCTGCTCCCGGCCCGACATCAAGGTCTTCGCCGGCGCCGACCGGCCGATCGCCCGCCCGCTGGTCACCGCCGAGCACGTCCACGGCAAGACGGGCCTCGACGGCCCGGACCTGCACGAGCCGCAAATGCCGCTGCAGGCCCAGCACGCCGTCGATTTCATCATCGAGACGTTGAAGCGCGAACCGTCCGGCACGGTGACGCTCTGCACGCTCGGCCCGCTCACCAATATCGCCACTGCGCTCGAAAAGGCGCCCGAGATCGCCGGCCGCGTGCGCGAGCTGGTCATGATGGGCGGCGGCTTCTTCGAGGGCGGCAACATCACGCCGGCCGCCGAGTTCAACATCTATGTCGACCCGGAGGCGGCCGCCGCCGTCTTCAGGTCGGGCATCCCCATCGTCATGATGCCGCTCGACGTCACCCACAAGGTGTTGACGCTGAAGAGCCGTGTCGAGACGCTGCGGGAGATCGGCAACCGCCCGGCGCTCGCGCTCGTCGCGATGCTCGAATTCTTCGAGCGCTTCGACGTGGAGAAATACGGTTCCGATGGCGGCCCGCTGCACGATCCGACGGTCATCGCCTATCTCCTGAAGCCCGCGCTTTTCGGCGGCCGCGACTGCAATGTCGAGATCGAGACGGCATCGCCGCTGACCGCTGGCATGACGGTCGTCGACTGGTGGCAGGTGACAGGCCGCAGGCACAATGCACGCGTCATGAGGGATGTCGACGCCGACGGCTTCTTCGCCCTGCTCACCGAGCGGGTCGCCCGCCTGTGATGCGCGGCCCCCGCAACGCCGCACCGGGTGCCGAGGCCCGTTTCCACAAGGAGATGCTGGGGCTTTACGAGCGCTTTTCCGAACTCGGCTTCCGTCCGGTCCTGCTGCGCCGCTTCGTGTTGCTGAACGGCGGCGTGGCGGCGGCGAGGGAACTCGTCTTCAAGCCCGGCACGACCGGCCTCGAACGTCTTCTCGATGCCGGCAAGCCGGAGCTTTCCATGGAGGCGCTGATGCTGCACCCGGAATACCGGGGCCTCTTCTCCGAGCTGGAGCTGAAGGAGGCGACGCAGCGCCTGGCAAGCGCCACCCGTTCGCGCTCCCGCGGCCGCCTCCAGGCCCAGCCCACCGACCGCAAGTAGCGCCATCTATCCGCCTCAAAACGAAAGGGCCGGCGTTGCCGCCGGCCCTTTCCGTGTGTGTTGCCGGGTCTCAGAATTCTTCCCAGTCGTCCTGCGCCAGCGCCGTGTTGCCGGCGGCCTGCGGGACGGCACGGGCCTTGGCGCGCGGTGCCTGGTAGGCGGCGCGCTGCGGCTGCGGGCGTGTCGACTGTACCGGCTGGGCGGCGGCGACGCTGGCCGTGCCGGCGCGGAAGCGGGCGACGAGCGACTTCAGCATCTGCGCCTCGTCGTTCAGCGCCATCGAGGCGGCGGTGGTTTCCTCCACCATCGCGGCGTTCTGCTGCGTCACCTGGTCCATCTGGTTGACGGCCGCGTTGATCTCCTTGAGGCCGACGGCCTGCTCGGAAGCCGAGGACGAGATCTGGCGGATGAGGCCGTTGATCTGGATGACCTGCTCGGCGATGTTCTCCAGCGCCCCGCCGGCCTTGCCGACGAGGTCGACCCCCTCGCGGACCTGCACCTCCGACGTGTTGATCAGCGTCTTGATTTCCTTGGCGGCGTTGGCCGAGCGCTGGGCGAGCTCGCGCACTTCCTGTGCGACGACGGCAAAGCCCTTGCCGGCTTCCCCGGCACGCGCCGCCTCGACGCCGGCATTCAGCGCGAGAAGGTTTGTCTGGAAGGCGATGTCGTCGATCACGCCGATGATGTTGGAGATTTCACGCGAAGAGGTCTCGATGCCGCGCATGGCGTCGATCGCCTTCTGCACCACTTCGCCGGACTTGCTGGCGTCGTTGCTGGCGGTGTCGACGGACTTGGCGGCGACGCGGGCATTCTCCGCGCTGGAATTGACCTGCGAGGTGAGCTCGTCGAGTGCCGCTGCGGTCTCCTCCAGGCTCGCCGCCTGCTGCTCGGTGCGGTGCGAGAGATCGGCCGCGCCCTTGGAGATTTCGCTCGTGCCGCCGCCGATATTGCCGACCGAGGCGTTCACCGTCTGGATGGTCTCCTCGAGGCTGGCGATGGCCGAGTTGAAATCGGCCTTGAGCTTGCCGTACTCGCCGGGGAAATCGCCGGAGAGACGGAAGGTCAGGTTGCCGGCGGAGAGCTGGTCGAGGCCGTCGGCGAGGCGCGCGACGATGTCGCGCTGGAGCGCGCCCGATTCGGCCCGCTCGGCTTCCGAGCGGCTGCGCTCGGCCTCGGTGAGCTGGCGCTGGTTGTCGGCTTCGGCTTCGAGGCGCCGCGTGTCGGCGAGCTGGTGGCGGAAGCCTTCGAGGGCCTTGGCGACCGAGCCGGTCTCGTCCGAACGGTCCTGGCCGGAGATCGGCCGGGTATAGACGCCTTCGCTGAGCGTCGCCACGTCGCGGACGAGGCCGGCAAGCGGCTTCTGCACGAGCAGGCGCACGGCGAAGTAGAGCCCGGCCAGAACGGTGGCAAGGACGATCAGGCCGCCGATGATCATCATGGTGGTCTGCGCGCTGATCGGCGCGCTGATCGCCGCATGCGGGACGTCGACCAGCACGACCCAGGTCGTGTTGATGTCGGGCAGCGCGAAGGGATAGACGACGCGGTCGAAGGTGGAAAGCTCGTCGAAGGTGAGGTTTTCGATATGGCTGGTCTTGCCGCTGGCGAGCGCGTCCTTGACGGCCTCCATGCCCTGGCCGTCATAATCCTTCATCAGCAGGTCGGCAGTCGGCGCGACGATCCACTTGCCGGTCTGGGAGAGCAGCAGCACGCGGCCTTCGCCGAAGGGCTTCACCTGGCTGAGCTTGTCGTAGAGCGTCTTCAGCGAGACGTCGATGCCGGTGACGCCGATACGCTTGCCGCCCGACACGACCGGGTAGGCGATGGAGGCCATGGTGAAGTTCTCGCCGGTCGAGGTCTCCGCATAGGGCTGGGTCATCGCGCCCTTGCCGCTGGCCGCGGCCAGCGCATACCACTCGGCCTTGTAGTCGGATTCGAAGGTGGACAGCACGATCGAGCCGTCCTTGCGCTTCGTCCAGTACGGGTTGAACGAGCCGTCCTTGAAGGTGCCGGTGGCAAGGTCCTCGGGCAGTTCGCGCGACTTGCCGTCGAAGGCGTTCGGTTCTTCCGCAAACCAGCTGCCGAGCGCGAAGCTGTTCTTTTCGGCATTCGCCTTGACGATGTCGACGACGGTCCTGCGGTCGAGATGGCCGCCGGAATGGCCCTGCTCGATCACGCCGGCCATGGAGCGCGCCGCGCTCGCAAGCTGGCCGATGTCGGCGGCGATGTCGGATGCGATGGCCTTGGCTTCCGTATCGGCCTGGGAATAGACGAGATCGGCGACGCGGTTCTGGCTTTGGCTGATGAGAACGGCATTGGAGACGAACATCACCAGGGCGATCGTGCCGCCGGTGACCGCAATAAGCTTCGTCGCAAGCGACTTGGCCTGGAACTTGAACATGAAAATCCTCACGATGGGAGACGTCCGCGGCGGATGGCCGCGAAGGGGCACATTCGTTTGCGGGGGGTCTCCATCATGGAGGGCGGGGCGCGCGACCAGCGCCAGAGACGGGGCGGACCTCGTTCATCAAGGCCGATGTCTGAGGATTTCCGTAACCGGTAAGATATTAATAAATAGCCAAGCTTCCCCGCCCCGGGATGGTTCGGCCGCGCGATTTTTCAAGCGCCGCGCGGCGAATGCGACGCCTGGTTTGCGGTCTGCCCGCCCACACTGACGCGGCGGTTGTATCCGCCGTCAGACAGCGGCGTCCACGGCGGGGGCGAAGGGGATGGAGGGCTGGGCGCCGGGCTTGAGGCAGGCAAGCGAGCCGGCCACGGCCGCCCGTCGAAGGGCATCCTTGAAGGCAAGGCCGGCGTCGAGCGAGGCGGCGAGATAGCCGCAGAACGTGTCGCCCGCCCCGACCGTGTCGACCGGCTCGATCTTGAGGCCCGCGGCGCGGAAGATCTCGTTCTTGCGAATGGCGACGACGCCGTCGGCGCCGAGCGTCACGATGATCGTCTGGCCGCTTCCGGCATGGAGCCTCTGCATGGTCGCCTTGCGTTCCTCGTCGGAAAGCTCGCCCTTGCCGACGAAGAGGTCGAACTCGTTCTCGTTGGCGACGAGGATGTCGGCCATCGCGCCGAGCCGTCCGGCGGCCGCGCTGAAGGGGGCGATGTTGACGATCGAGATGACGCCCTTTTGCCTGGCGGCGACGAGCGCGGCCTCGATGGCGGCGCTCGGGATCTCGAATTGCAGCATCAGGTAGTCGCCGCGCGACATGGCGCCGACCGCGCGCCGGGCATCCTCCTCCGCGACCGTGCCGTTGGCGCCGGGCACGACGACGATGACGTTCTCCCCGTCGTTCTCGGCAACGAGGATATGGGCCGTGCCGGTCGCCTCGGCGGCGGAGCGCACCGCGTTGAGGTCGACGGCGGCGTCGGCGAGGAGGGCGAGCGCCTGGCTGCCCAGCCGGTCGTCGCCGACGGCGCCGGCCATGCGCACCATGGCGCCGGCACGGCGGGCGGCGAGCGCCTGGTTGGCGCCCTTGCCGCCGGCGGCGGTGGTGAAGCTGGTGCCCATCACCGTCTCGCCCGGCTTCGGCAGGCGTTCAGGCGTTGCGATGAGGTCCATATTGATGGAGCCGAGGACGGTGATCATGAGAGCTGCCCCTTGTCGTTTCGCCCGGACACTGCCCGAGGCGGTCAGTCCTCGTCAACCACCCTCAGCCGCAACTGGCCCGTCCGGCTCTCCGCCACCGCCTCCCGCGCGTGCGAAAGCTCCGAAACGGTCTCGAATTCGAGCTCGCCGATGCGCGCGCCGCGGCGCGCAAGCTTTTCCGTGGACGTCAGAATCAGGTCCACGTCCTTCTGCGCGGAGGTGAAATGGCCATGCAGCTTGCGCACCCGGTCGTCGAGCCGCGTCAAATCGTCCATCAGCCGCGCGACCTCGCCCTGGATGACATGCGCCTGCTCGCGCATCCGCTGGTCCTTGAGGAGCGATTGCAGCACCTGCACCGAAAGCATCAGCAGCGATGGCGAGACGATGACGATGCGGGCGCGATGCGCGCGCTGCACGACGGGCTCGAAATTCTCGTGGATACTGGCGAAGATCGATTCCGAGGGGACGAAGAGGAAGGCGGTGTCCTGCGTCTCGCCGGCAAGGAGGTATTTTTCCGAAATGTCCCGGATATGCACCTCCATGTCGCGGCGGAACTGCTGGGCGGCGATCTTCGCGGCCTCGGGCGAGCGCCCGTCCGACATGGCGTTCCACGCCTCCAGCGGGAATTTCGCGTCGACGACGAGCGGCGGCTGGCCGTTCGGCATGCGGATGGTGCAATCGGGGCGCACGCCGTTGGAAAGCTGCGCCTGGAACTGGTAGGCGCCGGGCGGCATGGCGTCGGCGATGATCGTCTCCATGCGCGACTGGCCGAAGGCGCCGCGCGTCTGCTTGTTGGAGAGAATGGCCTGGAGCCCGACCACGTCCTTCGCCAGCGACTGGATGTTCGTCTGGGCATTGTCGATCACCGCCAGCCGCTCCTGCAGGCGGCGGAGATTCTCGTGCGTTGCCCTGGTCTGCTCGGAGATCGACTGGCCGAGCCGCTGCGTCAGCCCGTCAAGCCGGCTGTTGATCGCCTGGTTCGTCTCGGCCTGCTTGCTGCCGAACACCTCCGCCATGGCGGCAACGCGCCCCTGCATCTCGGTCTGCGCCTTCAGGAGCTCGGAAAAGCGTAAATCCGCCATCGCTACCGCCTCCCGCTGGCGGGCCTGGCTGCGGCGCACGGAAAGGAGCCCGAAGGCCGCCAGCAGCACGGCCGCAAGCAGCACCAGAGCCGGGCCGGGACCGCCGAGCCGGTGGAGGAAGGAGGAGACGAGCGTGTCGAATGCGGGATCGATCATGCCGCGACCATAGCACGGATTGCGGCGGAAACCAGATCATAACGTGAACAAATCGCCGGAGCAGCCGGTGAAGTCGATTGAAAGCGCAAAAAAACCGCGCTAAGGGAGGCGCATGACCATCAAGCCGCTGATTATCCTTCCCGATCCGATCCTCCGCCAGGTTTCCAAGCCCATCGAAACCGTCGACGGCGAGGTGAAGAAGCTCGCCGACGACATGCTGGAGACCATGTACGATGCCCCCGGCATCGGCCTTGCCGCCATCCAGATTGGCGTCGCCCGCCGCATGCTCGTGCTTGATGTTTCCAAGGACGGCGAGGACAAGAAGCCGCTCGTCTTCATCAACCCGGAGATCGTCACCTCGTCGGATGCGCGCTCGGTCTATGAAGAGGGCTGCCTGTCGATCCCGGATTATTATGCCGAGGTCGAGCGCCCGGCATCGATCACCGTCCGGCATCTCGACCGCGAGGGCAAGGAGCAGGTGACGGAGGCCGAGGGCCTGCTCGCGACCTGTCTCCAGCACGAGATCGACCACCTCAACGGCGTGCTGTTCATCGACCATATTTCCAAGCTGAAGCGCGAGATGGTGATCCGCAAGTTCACCAAGGCGGCCAAGATGCGCGGCAGCAAGGCGCTCTGAGGCGGCAATAGCCGCCCCGCACCCTTTTCACGGAGGCTGACCGATGGCCCTTCGCATCATCTTCATGGGCACGCCGGATTTCTCCGTCCCGACGCTGGAGGCGCTTGCCGAGGCGGGCCACGAGATCGTCGCGGTCTATTCGCAGCCGCCGCGCCCGGCCGGCCGCCGCGGCCTCGAACTGGTGAAGTCGCCGGTGCACCAGGCCGCCGAGCGGCGTGGCATTCCCGTCTTCACGCCCGTCAATTTCCGCGCGGAAGCCGACCGCGAAGCCTTCCGCGCCCATGGGGCGGATGTCGCGGTGGTGGTGGCCTATGGCCTCCTGCTGCCGGAAGCGATCCTGACCGGCACGCGCCTCGGCTGCTATAACGGCCATGCCTCGCTCCTGCCGCGCTGGCGCGGGGCGGCACCCATCCAGCGGGCGCTCATGGCGGGCGACGACGAGACCGGCATGATGGTGATGAAGATGGACAAGGGCCTCGATACCGGCCCCGTCGCGCTCACCCGCCGCGTGGCCATAAGCGAGAACATGACGGCCGGCGCGCTGCACGATGCCCTGATGCAGGTGGGCGGCGCGCTGATGGCCGAGGCCATGGGCAGGCTGGAGGCCGGCGACCTGACGCTGACGCCGCAGGCCGAGGAGGGTGTGCTCTACGCCGCCAAGATCGACAAGGCCGAGACCCGCATCGACTTCTCGAAGCCTGCAAGCGACGTGCACAACCATATCCGCGGCCTCTCACCCTTCCCCGGCGCCTGGTTCGAGCTGCAAATCGGCGGAAAGCCGGAGCGCGTGAAGGTGCTGGCGAGCGAGCGGGCGGGCGACGGCGTGTCGAAGCCCGCCGGCACGGTGCTCGACGACCGGCTGACGGTTGCCTGCGGCGAGGGCGCGGTGCGCCTCGTGCGATTGCAGAAGGCGGGCGGCAAGCCGCTGGATGCGGCGGATTTCCTGCGCGGCACGCCGGTTTCGGCCGGCGAGGTGCTGGGCTGATGCCGCGCTACCGGCTTCGCATCGAATATGACGGCACGCCCTATGTCGGCTGGCAGCGACAGGAGAACGGTCCTTCCGTACAGGGCGCCGTCGAGGCGGCGATCCTGTCGCTGACAGGCGAGACGGTCTCGATCCGCGGCGCGGGCCGCACGGATTCCGGCGTCCATGCCATGGGGCAGGTCGCCCATGCCGATCTTTCGCGGCACTGGAAGGAGCACACGCTGAGGAACGCCCTCAACGCGCATCTCGGCATGGCCGGCGAGCGCGTCGCGATCCTCGATGCGGCCGAAGTGCCGGACGATTTCGACGCCCGCTTCTCCGCGAAGAAGCGGCATTATCTCTACCGCATCATCTCGCGCCGCGCGCCTTTGGCGCTGGAGGCGAACCGGGCTTGGTTCGTCGCCAGGGAACTGGATCACGAGGTCATGCATGCCGCAGGCCAGGTGCTGGTCGGCAGGCACGACTTCACCACCTTCCGAGCCGCCCAGTGCCAGGCGAACAGCCCTGTGCGCACCATCGACAGGCTCGACGTGACGCGCAGCGGCGAGCTGATCGAGATCCGCGTCTCGGCGCAGAGCTTCCTGCACAACCAGATCCGCTCCTTCGCTGGCACGCTGAAGCTGGCGGGCGAGGGCAAGTGGACGGCGGACGACGTGCGTGCCGCACTGGAGGCGCGCGACCGCAAGGCCTGCGGCCCGGTGGCGCCGCCGGACGGGCTTTACTTCATGGCGGTGGATTACTGAGCCATCTAGAGCAATTCCAGCAAAAGTGTGCAGCGGTTTTGCGTCCGGAATTGCGTAGAAACAAAAGGATAGAGCGTTTTCGCGATTCGAAGAAAAGCGGAAATGCCCTAGCCGGGCAGCATGCCGAGGATGCGCTGCAATTCCTGCCCGACGATCATCGGCGGCAGCACATAGATCGCGGTGATCGCCGCCGCCAGCAGGTTCTGCTTGCCGACGCACATCCAGACGAGGCGGAATTGCAGCACGACGCTCGCGCCGAATACGGCGTAGAGCAGCAGGCCGGCAAAGGGCGCGCTCTGCGGCAGGACGAGCGACAGCGCGAAGGGCAGCGCCGCCGCATAGGCGAAGGGCACGGAAATCCAGTTGCTCGCCGTCACCACGGTTGCAAGAAACTTGCCGTAGCCGAGCAGGCGGGCCAGCGCGACGAGCAGCATGAGCGGCAGCAGCCAGCCGACAATGTCGATCAGCAGCAGCCTGATGACGAAGCCGGCGCCGGCCGGCGTGCCCGCCGGCATGCCGGCGAGATAGTAGAGCCGCCAGGACGCCCAGATGACGGCGAAGGCCGGCAGGCACCAGGCGAAGGCCCAGAAGGAGCGGACGAGCCCGCGCAGCGTGAGGTCCAGCCAGCCGAACCCCTCCTGCTTCTGCTTCAGCAGCAGGTAGATGCCGCTCAGATAGTGGAGGACCTCGTCAAGACCGGGCATCGCCGAACCAGCGCGCGATGAAGGTCTCGTAGATCACGGTCAGCGTCTCGAGATCGGCGACCGCCACCCGCTCGTCCACCATATGCATGGTCTGGCCGACGAGGCCGAATTCCACGGCCGGGCAATAGTCCTTGATGAAACGTGCATCGGAGGTGCCGCCCGTGGTCGAGAGCTTCGGTGCCCGGCCGGTCACGGCCTCGACGGCGCCCGACAGCGAGGCGATGAGCTGGTTGTTGCGCGTCAGGAAGACATGGCTCGGCCGCTCGGCCCATTGGATGTCGTAGCGCACGGGCGTGCGGCCGGGCCGGAGCTTCTCGTCCCGCGCGGCGGCGTCGAGCCGGCGCACGATCTCGGCCATCACGGTCTCGGCGGTCCAGGCGTCGTTGAAGCGGATGTTGAAGCTGGCGCTCGCCTCGGCCGGCACGACGTTGGTGGCGCGGTTGCCGATGTCGATGGTCGTCACTTCGAGGTTCGAAGGCTGGAAGTTCTCCGTGCCGGCGTCGAAGGGCGGGTGCATCAGCGCGTCGGTGAGCGCGATCACGCCGCGCACCGCATTGTCGGCAAGGTGCGGATAGGCGGCGTGGCCCTGCACGCCACGCACGGTAAGCGTGCCGGAGACGGAGCCGCGCCGGCCGATCTTGATCATGTCGCCGAGCCGGTCCGGATTGGTCGGCTCGCCGACGAGGCAGGCGTCCCAGCGCTCGCCCCGCTCGGCCGCCCATTGCAGGAGCTTGACCGTGCCGTTGACGGCCGGGCCTTCCTCGTCGCCGGTGATGAGGAAGGAGACGGAGCCCCTTGGCGGACCGTTTTTCTCGATATGGCGCGCGACGGCGGCGACGAAGCAGGCGATGCCACCCTTCATGTCGACGGCGCCGCGGCCGAACATCTCGCCGCCGGAAATCTCCGCGCCGAACGGGTCATGCGTCCAGGCGGCCGCATCGCCGACGGGCACCACGTCCGTATGGCCGGCGAACATCAGGTGCGGGCCCTCGGTGCCGATGCGGGCATAGAGGTTCTCGATATCGGGCATGCCGGGCTCGCGGGCGACCATGCGCTCCACCGTGAAGCCGAGCGGCTCTAGCATGGCGGCAAGCGCCGTCAGCGCGCCGCCTTCGGCCGGCGTCACGGAAGGGCAGCGGATGAGGGTCGCGAGGTTTTCGATCGGGTCGGCGGAGGTCATGGGCATGCGTCACGGCACCTGAAAGGGAGAGAATCGAGGTGTAGCCGATCGTTCGGGGCCTGTCACGCGCGGCCGATGCGCGCGCTCAATCCTTCGGCCGGTCGGGCAGGCGGCCGTAGTCGTTCGGGCCGGGCGTGCCGGGCCAGACGAGGAAGACGAAGAGCGCGAGGAAGGAGATGGCGGGAATGAACAGGCAGATGATCAGCGGCAGCGGCAGGTTCATGTCGTGCAGCCGCTTGATCGTCAGCAGGATGGAGGAGACCGTCGAGACGATGGCGACGATGAAGAAGGCGAAGGCCCAGAACAGGAAGGCCGAGTCTTCCTTCGGTACGACGACGATGCGGGTGAGCGCCGCCGAAAGCAGCATCAGCCAGAAGGCCCAGCCGAGCGCGAAGGGCACGCGGCTGAGGCGGCCGGACCAGCCGAAGAAGAGCCAGGCAAGGGTCGGTCCCCGCTCTTGCCCGGCCGCCATGGATCAGTCCCTGAGGAGTTCGTTGATGCCGGTCTTTGAGCGGGTCTGCGCGTCGACGCGCTTGACGATGACGGCGCAGTAGAGGCTCGGGGCCGGAAGGCCGTTCGGCATGGTCTTGTCGGAGGGTAGCGAGCCGGCGACGACGACCGAATAGGGCGGCACTTCGCCATAGGTCACTTCGCCCGTCGCGCGGTCGACGATCTTGGTCGACTTGCCGATGAAGACGCCCATGCCGAGCACGGAGCCCTCGCGCACGATGCAGCCTTCCACGACCTCCGAGCGGGCGCCGATGAAGCAATTGTCCTCGATGATCGTCGGGCCGGCCTGCATCGGCTCCAGCACGCCGCCGATGCCGACGCCGCCCGAGAGGTGCACATGCTTGCCGATCTGCGCGCAGGAGCCGACCGTCGCCCAGGTATCGACCATCGTGCCCTCGCCGACATAGGCGCCGAGATTGACGAAGGAGGGCATCAGGATGGCATTCGGCGCGATATAGGCCGAGCGGCGCACCACGCAGTTCGGCACGGCGCGGAACCCGGCCTTCTCGAATTCGTTGACGCTCCAGCCGTCGAACTTGGAGGGCACCTTGTCCCACCACGACGAATCCCCGGGGCCGCCCTTGACGATCTCCATCGGGTTGAGGCGGAAGGAGAGCAGCACGGCCTTCTTGAGCCACTGGTTCACCGTCCAGTTGCCGTCCTCGCCGCGCTGTGCGACGCGCACCTTGCCGCTGTCGAGCAGGTTCAGCGAGGCCTCGACCGCATCGCGCACTTCGCCGCGCGTTGAGGTGTTGACGCCGTCGCGTTCCTCGAAGGCGCGCTCGATGGTTGCGGAAAGAGTGGCGAGGTCGTGCGTGCTCATCGGAATTCCTTAAACTTCGACGCTTATTTTCGATTGTCGGGATGCCGGAAGGTCGATTTCATCAATCAGCAAGATGCTCTAGAGCAAGTGCCGGGAAAGATGAAGCCCCTTTCCGGCAGATACTGTCGCACGGGCGAACTGGTAATCCCGTGAGATGTGAAAGCAGGAAAACGAGATGGCAAGATTGAAGAAGAAGAGCCTGCGCCGGAAGGACGGCGTCTGGGATCCGTTGGCAGACAGCGCGCAGGACAAGCACCGCGCCGCCGTGGTGCCGCAGACGCCGCAATCGGCAAATCCCGCCTACCGGCTCGCCTATGTCGACGACGACTTCCTCTGCCGCGAGGAATTGCGCCCGGTGCGCCTGCAGCTCGAACTGCTGAAGGTCGAGATGATGCTCGCCGAGCGCGGCATCAAGTCGACCGTCGTCATGTTCGGCGGCGCGCGCATTCCCGCCCCCGGCCAGGAAGCCTGGGCGGCGCGCAACGAGACGCAGCGCGTCAATCTGGAGGCGGCCTCGGTCTATTACGAGGAAGCCCGCAAATTCGCCCGCATGTGCTCGCAAAGGTCGGCCGAGCTCGGTTTCAAGGAATATGTCGTCGTCACCGGCGGCGGGCCGGGCGTCATGGAGGCGGGCAACCGCGGGGCGGCCGATGTCGGCGCGCCCTCGATCGGCCTCAACATCGTGCTGCCGCACGAGCAGGCGCCGAACGCCTATGTCACGCCGGAGCTCAGCTTCAACTTCCACTATTTCGCGGTCCGCAAGATGCACTTCCTGCTGCGCGCCAAGGCCGTGACGGTCTTCCCCGGCGGCTTCGGCACGATGGACGAACTGTTCGAGACGGTGACGCTGATGCAGACCGGCCGCATGGCGCTGGTGCCGCTGATCCTGTTCGGCAGGGAATTCTGGCACAAGATCATCGATTTCGAAGCGCTCGCCGCCTTCGGCACGATCGCGCCCGGCGACGTCGAGCTGATGCAGTTCGTCGAGACGGCGGACGAGGCCTGGGACATCATCGTGAAGTTCTACGAGAAGCTGGAAGCCGAGCAGGCGGCCGCCGCGCACGGCTGAGGGGCCTTTCATAAAAGACGCCCCGGCCTCGCCGGGGCGTCAGCTTGTCGACAAACCTTGCTCCATCCACTGCCGTCATCCTCGGCCTTGTGCCGAGAATCTGCCAGCGCATTGAAAATGGAGACGTCGCAGATGCTCGGGACAGGCCCGGGCATGACGAAAGAGAGGTTGTCGCACTTTATCAGTAGTCTGAACGCCCCGGCGAGGCCGGGGCGTTGCAGTCGGATGTGATCGCCGAAATTGCCTATTTTTTGTGGCGCTTGCCCATCTCGTCCACGGTGATGAAGCCGTCGCCGTTGCGGTCGCGCTGCTTGAACATCGCGGTCGCGGCGGCCTGCATCTCCGCCTTGGTCAGCGTGCCGTTCTTGTCGGCGTCGGCGCGTTCGAACATGCGGGCGCCCATGCGGTCCATGTGTGCGTCGCGAAGCGCCGCCCGGGCGGCGTCCCTCGCTTCGCCCTCGCTCGCCTTGACCTCGCGGAAGGCCTTGCGGGCGTCGCGGAAGGCTTCGCGCCTGGCGTCGACCTCTGCCTTCGTCACCTCGCCGTTCTTGTCGGCATCGAAGCGCTCGAACATCCGCGTGGCGCTCGCCAGCATCTCGTCCTGCGAGATCTTGCCGTCCTTGTTCGTGTCGAGCCGGTTCAGCATGCGCTCGGCGCGCTTCTCGCCGCCCTTGCCATGATGCCACTTGCCCTTGCCCGGACGGGCGTCGGCGGTATCGAGCACGCCGTCCTTGTTGCTGTCGCGCCGCTCGAAGATCTTTTCCGCCGCGGCGAGCACTTCGGCCTCGGAGAGCGTGCCGTTCCTGTCACTGTCGGCCTGCTCGAACATCCTGCCGGCGCCCGGCAGCATGTAGGGGCCGCCGGCCCGCAGCGTCTCACGGGCCTTGTCCTTGTCCGCCTTGCCCGCCTCGCGAACGGCCTTGCGGGCATCCTTGAAGGCCTCGTGGCGCGCCTTGATCTCGTCCTTCGTCACCTGACCGTTGCCGTCGGCATCGAAGGCCTTGAAGGCGGTGGCGACATTCGCCTTGAACTCGGTAAGCGAGACCTTGCTGTCCTTGTCGGCGTCGAGGCGCTCGATCATCGCGGCATGGCGGTGATGATGCTTGCCTTCGCCCTTGGCGGCGAAGGCGGGGGCGGCTGCGCCCGAGAAAACGAGGGCGGCGGCGACGGCGCCGAGAAGAAGTTCCTTTTTGGCCATGGTCGTTCCTTTCATCCATCCTTGTCCCTTGGGGGCAGGATAGGGGGAACGCCGGCGGGCGCCAGTTACAAATTGGTAATTCAACCTTTTGACCGGAAAAGGCTTTTTCCGTGTCCGCAATGGGGCTCCCGCGCCGGCTAGAGAAGCGCGTTGAGGAAGGCCGTCAGGTCGGAGGTCGCATAGTCGATATGCCGGTCTTCCTGCGTGCGCTTTTCCCAGGCGTCGACGAATTCGTGGCTGGCGTCGCGCGGGGTGAGCAGCACGGTCTTCATGCCGAGCGTCTTCGGCACGACGAGGTTGCGCGGCAGGTCCTCGAACATCACCGCATGCGTGGTGTCCACCCGGTGCAGCGCCATGAACTTGTCATAGGTCGCGCCCGCCGGCTTCGGCACGTATTCCGCGGCCACGATGTCGAAGACGTCGTCGAAGTGATGGAAGATGCCGAGCGCCCTGGCGGCCATCTCGGCATGTTTCACGCTGCCGTTGGTGAAGATGAACTTGCGGCCCGGCAACGCCTGGATCGCCTCGCCGAGCGGCAGGTCGGGCGACAGCACGTCGTAATTGATGGCATGCGCCTTCTCCAGGAAGTCGGAGGGGTCGATGCCGTGGTGGATCATCAGCCCCTTCAGCGTGGTGCCGTGATCGAAATAGTATTGCTTCTGGAGCGCGCGCGCGTCCTCGCGCGACAGGCCGAGCAGCGCCGAGACATAAGCCGTCATGTTCTTGTCGATCTGCGCGAAGAGATCGACATGGTGCGGATAGAGCGTGTTGTCGAGGTCGAAGACCCAGTCACGCACATGGGAAAAATCGGCTTTGTTCGGAAGATCGCTCATGGCCGTCTTATGGCATGGCGCATGGCGGAGGGAAACGGATTTTTCCGTGCGGGAACGATGGATTCGGCAGGGCCGCCATGCTAGCGGGCTGGCATGGAACTCTGGATCCCCATCACCATCGCCGCCGCCTTCCTGCAGAACCTGCGCTCGGCGCTGCAGAAGCACCTGCAGGGCTCGCTCGGCACGCGCGGGGCGAGCTTCGTGCGCTTCGGCTACGGCTTCCCGCTGGCGATCCTCTATGTGACGATCCTCCACTGGGCCTTCGGCCTCGCCTTCCCGGCGCTGAACGGCACCTTCGCCTTCTGGGCGGTGATCGGCGGCCTGGCGCAGATCGTCGCGACCATGCTGCTCGTCTACCTCTTCTCGCTGAGGAACTTCGCCGTCGGCACGGCCTATTCCAAGACGGAGCCGGTGCAGGCGGCGATCTTCGGCTTCATGCTGCTCGGCGAGCGCATCACCTTAGGCGCGGTGGTCGCCATCATCGTCGGCGTCATCGGGGTGATGCTGATCTCGCTCGCCCGCGCACCGCTCTCCTGGCGCAACACCTTCGCGGCGCTGACCAGCCGGACCGCCCTCATCGGCATTGCCTCCGGCGCCGTCTTCGGCGTGTCGGCCGTCGCCTATCGCAGCGCCTCGCTCTCGCTCGACGGGCCGGGGCCGATCATGAACGCGGCCGTCACGCTCGCCTGCGTCACGACGTTCCAGACCGCCTTCATGCTGGTCTGGATGGGCTGGAAGGACAAGCGGGAGATCGTCGACGTGCTGAAGAGCTGGCGCTCCTCGTCGCTGGTCGGCATTGCCGGCGTGCTCGGCTCGGCCTGCTGGTTCACGGCGATGAGCCTCCAGCAGGTCGCCTATGTGCGCGCGCTCGGCCAGATCGAGCTCGTCTTCACCTTCATGGCCTCGTATTTCCTCTTCCACGAGCGGGTGAACCGCACGGAAGTGGCTGGGTGCCTGCTGATCGTCTGCGGCATCCTCGGCCTTCTCTTCCTGTGATCGTCAGGGCACGAGAAGCGTGCCCGCGCCATGCTCGGTGAAGAGTTCGAGCAGCACCGAATGGGCGGTCTTGCCGTTGAGGATGACGACGCCCTGCACGCCCGCCTTGATGGCCTCGATGCAGGTCTCGACCTTCGGAATCATGCCGCCGGAAATCGTGCCGTCCTTGATGAGCGCGCGGGCCTCGGCGACGGAAAGCTCCTTGATGAGCTGGCCGTTGCTGTCGAGCACGCCCGGCACGTCCGTGAGGAAGAGCAGGCGCGTCGCGTTCAGCGCGCCGGCGATGGCGCCGGCGAAGGTATCGGCATTGATGTTGTAGGTATGGCCGTCGCGGCCGGGGGCGACTGGGGCGATGACCGGGATCATCTCGGATTTCGCAAGCAGGTCGATCAGCGTGCGGTCGACCTCCACCACTTCGCCGACGAAGCCGAGGTCGAGGATGCGCTCGATATTGCTGTCCGGGTCGACGACGGTCTTTTTGGCCTTCTCGGCGAAGACCATGTTGCCGTCCTTGCCGCACAGGCCGATCGCCCATTCGCCGGTCTGGTTGATGAGCGCGACGATCTCCTTGTTGATCGAGCCGGCCAGCACCATCTCGACGATCTCGACCGTCTTCTGGTCGGTGACGCGCAGGCCCCCCTCGAACTTCGATTCGATGCCCATCTTCGTCAGCATCGCGCCGATCTGCGGCCCGCCGCCGTGCACGACGATGGGATTGACGCCGGACTGCTTGAGGAGCGCGATGTCGCTGGCGAACGCCTTGCCGAGCTCCGGATTGCCCATGGCATGGCCGCCGTACTTCACGACGATGGTCTTGTTCTCGTAGCGCTGCATGTAGGGCAGGGCCTGGGCAAGAAGACGGGCTTGGGTTTCGCTTTCGGTCAGGGACATGGCGGCCTCTTGGGAATGGGTGGGGGCCTGTTTAACGCATGTTTTGCGACGATGGAATGATCCCCTTGGCCGGTGGCGCAAAAAGCCGAGGGGGAATATGATGCGCCGCGCGCCCGCCATATAGGCAAAGGCGCAGCGTCGTTCCTATATGTAAGGAGAGGCAAGGTCCTCGCGGCAGTCGTTTCAACCAAGAGAGCATGAGCCGATGACGGCGTTCGACCGAGAGATGAGGAAACCGTGCTGCGACGAGGTGATCGCGGGCGAATACGTGCTCGGGATGCTCTCCGCCGACGAGTGCCGAAAGGTCGAGGCGCGGCTGCGGCGGGATGGCCAGTTCGCGGCCATGGTGGGCCGCTGGCAGGAAAACCTCGCCACCTCCGACGACGATGCGGCGCTGCACCTGCCGCCCGGCATGCGCGCGCCCATCGGGCAGGACCTTCTCGTCGATACCCCGTGCGACGCCGTCTTTTCCGGCAGGGTCTCCGGTGGTTGCTGGCATTCGCTGACGCTCTGGCGCGCCTTCGCCTTCGCCTCCTTCGCGGTTGCCGCCGGCCTTACGCTTTCGCTGAGCGCGCTTCTTGCGCCGCGCCCCGTCAGCGGTGGCCGGCTGGTCGCCGACCTTTCCGGCGGGAATGCCGCGGTCGGCCTCCTCGCCCGCTATGACGATGCGAGCGGGGCCTTGGAGGTCACGCCCGTCGCCGCCGGTGGGAAGAAGGCCGGATCGCTGGAATTCTGGCTGTCGGAAACGGGCAAGCCACCCGTTTCGCTCGGCATCCTGCCGCAGACGGGAGAGGGTCGCTTCGCTGTGCCGCCGGACGTGCGCGGCCGGCTTGCCGAGGGCGCAACCATTTCCGTCAGCCTCGAACCGTCAGGCGGCTCGCCGACCGGCGGCATGACCGGCCCGGTGCTCGCCACCGGCGCCGCCCGCTTCGACTGAGCGGCCCTAGCGGTCGATGGCCCCGAGGATCGCGGCGCGCAGTTCGTCGAGGCCGCTGCCCTTTTCCGATGACGTGGCAAGCACCTCCGGATAGGCGGCGGGGTGCTTGGAGATTTTCTCCAGCGTTTCGCCGATGAGCCGCGGCACGCCGGCATCCTTGATCTTGTCGGTCTTCGTCAGCACGACCTGGTAGGAGACCGCCGCCTTGTCGAGCAGCGCGAAGACCTCGTCGTCGTTCTTCTTGACGCCGTGGCGGCTGTCGATCAGCACATAGACGCGCTTCAGCGTCGAGCGCCCGCGCAGGTAATCGAAGACGAGCTTCGTCCAGGCGTCGACCTGCTCCTTCGGCGCCTGGGCATAGCCGTAGCCGGGCATGTCGACCAGCGCCATCGGCGGCAGGTCGTCCTCGGCGCCGGAAAAGCCGTCCGGCACGAAATAGTTGAGCTCCTGCGTGCGGCCGGGCGTGTTGGAGGTGCGCGCCAGCCCCTTGTGGCCGACGAGCGCGTTGATCAGCGACGACTTCCCCACATTGGAGCGGCCGGCAAAGGCGATCTCCGGCGGTCCCTCGGGCGGCAGGAATTTCATGGCCGGCACGCCGCGGATGAAGATCCACGGGCTGCCGAACAGCGGCTTGTCGCGCGGTGGCGTCGTCTCGGTCATTGCTTGCGCCTTCTCTGTCGGGCTTCCGGATTCCGGGTTTTGGCCGCGAAAGTCAAGCGCGCCGCGGCTACGGGGAATGGGGCAAAAGAAAAACCCCGGCACGAGGCCGGGGTTCTGCCTGCCGCCTGACGGGCGGTCAGGATGGCTTGGTTTTGTTGCCGAACAGGCCCTTAAGATTGTCGAACAGCTCGATCTTCACGCCGTGGCGCTTCATGATGATCGCCTGCTGGATGATCGAGAGCGTGTTGTTCCAGGCCCAGTAGATGACGAGGCCGGCCGGGAAGGTCGCCAGCATGAAGGTGAAGATCAGCGGCATCCAGGTGAAGATCATCGCCTGGGTCGGGTCCGGCGGCGTCGGGTTCATGCGCATCTGCAGGAACATGGTGATGCCCATGATGATCGGCCACACGCCGATGAGCAGCATGTGCGGCACCTCGAAGGGCAGCAGGCCGAACAGGTTGAAGAGCGACGTCGGGTCGGGCGCCGACAGGTCGCGGATCCAGCCGAAGAAGGGCGCGTGGCGCATCTCGATGGTGACGTAGATCACCTTGTAGAGCGCGAAGAAGACCGGCACCTGGAGAAGGATCGGCCAGCAGCCCGCCAGCGGATTGATCTTCTCCTCCTTGTAGAGCTGCATCATGGCCTGCTGCAGCGCCATGCGGTCGTCGCCGTGCTTGGCCTTCAGCTCCTCCATCTTCGGCTGCATCTTCTTCATGTTCGCCATGGAGGCGTACTGCTTGCTGGCAAGCGGGAAGAAGAGACCCTTGACGACGATCGTGGTGAGCAGGATCGCGATGCCGAAATTGCCGAAATAGCGGAAGAAGAAGTCCATGAGCTGGAACATCGGCTTGGTGAAGAACCAGAACCAGCCCCAGTCTATCATCAGGTCGAAGCGCGGGATCGAATAGGACGTCTTGTACTGGTCGATGATCGGCACTTCCTTGGCGCCGCCGAAGAAGAGGTTCTTGACCTCGATCGACTGGCCGGGCGCGATGGTGATGTCGTCCTGGCGGTAGTCGGCCTGGTAGCGCGGGCGGCCGTCCTGGAAATAGGAGAAGCGCGTCTCGTAGGGCGTCGCCTGCGGCGGCACGAGCGCGGTCGCCCAGTACTTGTCGGTGATGCCGAGCCAGCCGCCGGTCGCCTTGCCGGGCGCGACGGTGGTGTCCTTCTCGGTGTCCTTGTACTTCACTTCGTGCAGGCCGAGATCGCCGAGCACGCCGATGAAGCCCTCATGCAGCACGTAGACCGACGGGGTGGTCGGCTTGAAGAAGCGCGTCGTGCGGCCGTAGGGCGAAACCGCGATGGCCGCGTCCGTGCGGTTCTCGATGTTGTCGCTCACGGTGAACATGTAGTGTTCGTCGACCGAGATCGTGCGGGTGAAGGTGACGCCCTTGTCGTTGGTGAACGACAGCTTGACCGGGCTCGCCTGCGTCAGCTTGCCGGCGCCGTCCTGCGTCCAGACGGTCTGCGGGCCGGGCATCTGGCCGGTCGCCTCGCTGCCGACATAGCCGATCTCGGCGAAGTAGCCATGCTCGGTCTCGGCCGGGCTGAGCAGCGTGATGATCGGGCTCGTCTTGTCGACGGTCTCGTGGAATTCCTTGAGCTTCAGGTCGTCGAAGCGGGCGCCCGTCAGGTTGATGGAGCCGGAGAGGGCGGGCGTGTCGATCTCGACGCGGGCGGACTTGGCAAGGGCCTCGTCACGCGTTTCGGTCGTGGTCGCGCCGGCCGCAGCGCCCGGCAGCGCGCCGTTCGTCCCGGTCGCGGCCGGCGTGGTGCCACCCGCGGTGGTGGTCGTCGTCTGCTCCGTCTGCGCGGGCTGCTGCGCTTCCAGCGCGACACGGTCCTTCTCGAGCTTGGGGTTCACGTAGAGGAACTGCCACGCGACGAGGATCAGCACGGACAGCGCGATCGCCACGAAATAATTGCGGTTGTTTTCCATCATTCTTTCCCGGGAGCAGCAGGGCGCTGCTGCTGCTTCTGTTTCCTGCCTGTCGCGATCCTGTCCTTGAGACCGGCTGCAAGCGTTTCGAAGGACGCGCCGAGCACATCCCGCCTGGCGACAACCACATAGTCGTGTCCGGGCTCCATTGCAAACCCGGCCGATAGCCGCACCGCCTCTTTGAGGCGCCGGCGCATGCGATTGCGCTCCACGGCATTGCCGTGCTTCTTGGTAACGGTGAAACCGACGCGGGGCGGCTCGTCCGGCATCTGCCGGTCGCGCACTTCGAGAAGGAACAGCGGTCCCTTGCGCCTCTCGCCCTCGCGCACAAAAAGAAACTGCGGACGGCTTTTCAGCCGTCCGACAGCAGATTGTCTAACAGTCTTGGTCATTGCCCGTCGCCTCTGTTCGGGCAGGCACGGCCTTAGGCCGAGAGACGGGCGCGGCCGCGGGCGCGGCGTGCGGACAGGACCTTGCGGCCGCCCTTCGTAGCCATGCGGGCGCGGAAGCCGTGACGACGCTTGCGGACAAGCTTGGAGGGTTGGTAGGTACGCTTCGACATTTATTTAATACCGCGGTGTGCGGCCCTTCTTGGGTTTGCGTTACGCAAGGAGCGTTGAAAGTCCGGCACGGCCCGGCCCTCGCGGGAAGGCGGCATTCCAGACGTGCGCGGCTTATAAGGGCAAAGACGGTGGAAAGTCAATCGCGCGCCGCGCAAGGCGCGCCGCCGTCATAATCGTTAACGGGCTTGCAGCCGGCGATTGCATCGCGGCGTCATCGCGGAATGCCCTCCTGCCGTAACGTCAGGCCTGCGCCCTGATTTTCCCGGGATTTTTCAAGCCTGCGCCGCCCGTTGCAGCGCATGAGCCTTCGGCAACCGCATCAAAATCTAATTAACTTTTAGCAATTACCGTCTCTGCCAATGGCGAGATGGATCATGCCGTCTTGTCGACCTGCTGTCTGTTCCGGGAGTGAGATGTGAAGATACGCGGCAAGATTTACCTCATCGTGGGCGTGATGGGTCTCATCTCCGTCCTCATCGGCGGCATTGCCGTCCATGTGGTCTCGGAATTCAGCGACAAGCTGAAACAGTACGAGAACGCCGCCGACCGCGCCTTCCTCGGCGAGCACCTGAACCGCCAGGTCACCGCCGTCGTGATGGAAGCCCGCGGCATCTACGCCGCCAAGGACGCGGAAGGCGCAGGCAAGTTCGCCCAGGGCATCGCCAAGGAACTCGACGGCATCGACAAGACGCTGAACGAGTGGCGCCCGCTGGTTCCCGAAGAGCAGAAGGCCGCCTTCGACGCGGTCGTCGCGCGTGCCGCCGAGTTCCGCACCTTCCGCACGGAAACCGCGCGCCTCGGCACCGAGGGGGCGATCGCCGCCGCCAACGCGCAGGGCAACAACGAGGGCAACCGCGCCAACCGCAAGGCCTTCCAGCAGGAAATCGACGCCGTCGTCGAGACGGACAACCAGAACCTCACCGCCATCAAGGACGACATCTCCGCCTTCGAGACGCTGATGCTGACCCTGGTGCTCGGTACCGTCGGCGCCGGCCTCGTGCTCGGCGGCGGCGTCGCGTTCTACATCGCGACCAACGAGCTCAGCCGTCCGATCCAGAACGTCACCGAGACGATGAAGCGCCTTGCCGGCGGCGACCTCGACACCGAGGTGCCCTATGCCGCGCGCAAGGACGAGATCGGCGAAATGGCCGGTGCCGTCGCGGTCTTCCGCCAGAACGCCATCACGGTGCGCGACCTCAATGCCCAGGAGCAGATCCTGCGCGAGAAAAGCGCCGATCTCCAGTCCTCGATCGCCACCGTCGTGCATGCCGCCGCGGCGGGCGATTTCAGCTCGCGCATCGCCAAGGACTACCAGAACGACGACCTCAACCGCTTCGCCCACAGCGTCAACGAGCTCGTCGCCGGCGTGGAGGAGGGCATTGCCGAAACCCGCCGCGTCATCGGCGCGCTGGCCGAAGGCGATCTCACGCAGACCATGAACGGCAGCTTCCGCGGCGCCTTCGCCGAGTTGCAGCAGAACGTCAATTCGACGCTCGCCACGCTCCAGCGCACCATGCGCGAGGTGCGCGCTTCCACCGACGCGATCAACGCCAATTCCGGCGAGTTGCGCACGGCTTCCGACGACCTCTCCAAGCGCACCGAGCAGCAGGCCGCCGCACTGGAGGAGACCTCCGCGGCGCTGGAAGAGATCACCGCCGCCGTCAAGAACTCGACGGAACGCGCCAGCGAGGCCAGCCTCATGGTCGGCGAGGCGACGCAGAGCGCCAAGCAGTCCGGCGCCATCGTGCGCAACGCCATCGACGCCATGGGCCGCATCGAGCAGGCCTCCAGCGAGATCAGCCAGATCATCTCGGTCATCGACGAGATCGCCTTCCAGACCAACCTGCTTGCGCTGAACGCCGGCGTCGAGGCCGCCCGTGCGGGCGAGGCCGGCAAGGGCTTCGCCGTCGTCGCGCAGGAGGTGCGCGAGCTCGCCCAGCGCGCCGCCAGCGCCGCCAAGGACATCAAGGGCCTCATCACCAAGTCGGGCAGCGAGGTCTCCGTCGGCGTCAAATACGTGCAGGAGACGGGGACCGCGCTCTCCGACATCGAGACCCGCGTCGTCACCATCAACGATCGCATCCACGCCATCGCCACGGCCGCCCGCGAGCAGGCGACCGGCCTGCAGGAGGTCAGCACCGCCATCAACCAGATGGACCAGGTCACCCAGCACAATGCCGCCATGGTCGAGGAGACCTCGGCGGCCACGCACAAGCTCAAGGGCGAGGCCGACAGCCTTGCCGACCTCGTCGCCCGCTTCCGCACCGGCGACATGGCGGCGGCCCATGTGGCGCCCGCGCGCGCCGAGGCCCGCCCGGTCGAATCGCCCGCGCGCCGCATGATCGGCAACGTCGCGCGCGCCTTCGGCGGCAACCGCGCGACGGCGGCCGCAGCCCAGGAGAACTGGGAAGAGTTCTGACAGGCCAGAGGTCATCATAAAAAAGGCGCGGCGGTCGCAGGACCGCCGCGCCTATGTCTTTCCTGTGGCGGCGTTGGAAAAAATGCCGCAATCCTCTATCATTGGCTGTCGGCGTGGCCGACGATATGTCGTCGATCCTGGGTCGCGATCTAGAGCGCCGCCTTGCGGCAGTCCGGGAGTGGAGACATGGTGGAAAGAGACGGGACGCCGCCCCTGACCGAGACGCCGGTGCCGGCGGTCGGTTTCCTGTCCGGCCTTTCCGGAAAGCTCCTCCTGCTCACCGCCGTCTTCGTCATGATCGCCGAGGTGCTGATCTTCGTGCCCTCGGTCGCCAACATGCGCCTGATGTGGCTGCGCGACCGGCTGAACACGGCGGCCGCCGCCAGCGTCGTCATCGAGGGCCTGCCGGACCAGGAACTGCCGCGGCCCGTGCAGGAGGAGACCCTGCTGGCGACGGGCACCAAGGCGATCGTGCTGAAGAAGCAGGACGCCTCCCGCATGGTCGCCGCCGTCGACATGCCGCCGAGCGTGGACGCGCAATACGATCTTTCCGACGTCTCGCTGCCCGCCGCCATCTATGACGCCTTCGACACGCTGCTCTTCGGCGGCAACCGCGTCATCCGCGTCTACGGCCCGGTCGGCGAGACGACGACGCGCATCGAGCTGCTGCTCGACGAAGGCGCGCTGCGCCGCGCCATGCTGCACTACGCGCGCAACATCTCCATCATCTCCCTGGTCATCTCGCTGGTCACGGCAAGTCCGATCTTCTTCGCGCTGAACCGCCTGCTGATTCGCCCGATCCGCCGCATGACGGCGAACATCCGCGATTTTGCCGCCGATCCCGCCAACCCGGCCCGCGTGCTGGAGCCGTCCGGCGGGCGCGACGAGATCGCCGTCGCGGGCGTTCACCTCGCCGCCATGCAGCAGACGCTGCAGCGCACGCTGAAGGAGCAGAAGAACCTCGCCGATCTCGGCCTCGCCGTGTCGAAGATCAACCACGACATGCGCAACATCCTCTCCTCGGCCCAGCTCATGTCGGACCGCCTGTCGGATGTCGACGATCCCGTGGTCAAGCGCGTCGCGCCGAAGCTCCTGCGCAGCATCGACAGGGCCGTGGGCTATACGAACGAGGTGCTTTCCTACGGCCGCATGCGCGAGCCGGAGCCGCGCCGCCGCTTCGTCGCGCTGCACCCGCTGGTTCAGGAAGTCTCCGAGGTTCTGGCGCTCGATGCGCGCGGCGACATCGACTTCGTCGTGCAGATCGAACCCGGCCTTCAGGTCGATGCGGATGGCGAGCAGCTCTTCCGCGTCATCCACAATCTCTGCCGCAACGCCGTCGAGGCGCTGGCGCAGGAGGCGGGCCTCAAGCAGCGCGCCGTGCTGGTGACGGGCCTGCGCACGGGCAGCGTCGTGTCCATCGCCATCGAGGACAACGGCCCGGGCATGCCCGCCAAGGCGCGGGAAAACCTCTTTGCCGCCTTCCGCGGCTCCGTGCGCTCCGGCGGCACCGGCCTCGGCCTTGCCATCGCCCGCGAGCTGGTACTCGCCCATGGCGGCACGATCGCGCTCGTGGAAAAGGCGACGCCCGGCACGCTCTTCCGCATCGAGCTGCCGGACCGCCCCGTGCCCCTCGACGCCTTCCGCCACCGCGCCTGATGGCCGGGACTTGCCGCCGGATTGGGGCGGCTCCATGAAAAAAGTACATTATTTCTCTGAAAGACGCTTGCAATGCGCCCGGCTACCCTTTAGAGAACCGCCTCGCAGCCGGGCACAACGACCCGCCACTGCCAGCGCACCCGTAGCTCAGCTGGATAGAGCACCAGACTACGAATCTGGGGGTCAGGAGTTCGAATCTCTTCGGGTGCGCCATTCTTCCCTTGGTATCTCAGGGCTTTCAAGCAAATCGAAGTGCGGTCGCGTTCCAACGCGTTCCGAAGGCGTTCCTACTTGGACGTTTCCGCTGCGTTCTTCCCGCTGCGTGCAGCCACGCGCAATTGCGCAACGGTGCGGGTCTTCTCGATCGTTTTCCGGTTATAGCGCTGCGTCGTTGCGGCGTTGCTGTGGTTTGCGTGGTGTCGAAGATGTTCGATATCGGCGCCAGCATCCGAGCCTTCGGTGACGCCGCCAGCGCGGCTATCACGGTTCCAGACGTTTTCCGGGACGCCTGCCTCTGTTGCCACTTCGCGCCAACGTTCGGCGAAATGCCTATAACGATATGGGAGACCTGTGGTCTCGCACTTGATCATGGGGCCGAGCCGGATGCACCGGCGATCGCGATCAGGAGGCTGGTGTCGTCGCGCACGGCGTCGGTGAATTCTGTCATGCGTCAGCCCTCCGGTTGGCGACGATGATCTGTGCGTGCCCGGATTTTCCTTCGTGATCTGCGATGGCGGATGGCAGGCCGTTTTCAATGGCACGCCGCAACGCCTTACGGGATTTCCTGTCTTGGACAGAGGCCAGCATCGAGCCCGTAACAGCAACGATTGCGCTGGCAACCGCGTTGAGAATCGGTTGTCGACCTGACGATAAAAGCCGTTGGCCGAACTCCTCGATTTCCCGGGCCAGTATCTCGCCCAGTTCTTTTGCTTGCCGATCCTGCTCGGCTCTCCATTGATCGGCCATCAGTTCGGCTCCATGATCGGTTTCGGCTTGTAGGGATTGGTCTCGAAGAACGGCATCGGATCGAAGCCGAGACCCTGCAAATACGGGTCCTCGATCTCCTTCGCGCACCAGCGGGTGTCGATGTACGGCGGCATCTCGGCGGTCTTCGTCTCGCCGGGATAGCCGGGCCAATGGTTTTCGGTCAGGCATTTGCGCCAGAGCAGGAAGGCGGCCGACGCCATCTTCTCGCCGATCAGCCGGCCGGCAGCGTCGACCTTCGCGACCGTGATCTCGAACGGCGGCTCCTGCTCCTGAACGATGAATCGGAAATCGAGGCGTCGTTCGTGGCGGTCGATCTCGGGGAACAACTGCCGGAGACCACGCCGATAGAACGCTTCCTGGAAATGGTAGTTGTTGTTGAAGATGGTCCGGGCGACGTAATCGGGCGCCGCGCTGAGTTCCGTCGTCTTGTAGTCGATGATGGTGATCGTCTTCGCGCTGATCGACAGACGGTCCATACGAGCGCGAGACCAGATACCGCCGCAGCGGTCCTGCCAGACGGCGGTTACCTCGTTGAAGCGCGGCCACGCCTCGTCACCACTGCCGGCGAGCGCGCGAACCGCATCGTCTTCGTTCTCGGCCAGCACGGCGCGGGCCTTCTCGACCATCGCCTGTACGGTTTCCATGTCCTTCTTGAGGAGGGCGATCGCGCCCTTCTCCTGCGCCTCGGTGCGTGCTTCCTGCGCGGCCTTCTTCTTGAAGTCGTCGAACATGAGGACGGAAATCACCGTCGGCTGGCCGAGCAACATGGCGTGCGCTGCGGATCCGATGTCGCGCGCACGGCTGTTCGCCTCGTCCTTCTCTTCCTGCTTCGTAAGCCGCGGATGCGCAGAGAACGCATGCATCGGGCTCTGCAGGATCAGCTTCTCGGCAATCGACCGGCTGAGGCTGGGCTCGAATACCGGATCAGCGTGATAGGCGGCCTCGGGCATCGCATACAGGCCGGGCGCCGTGATCAGTTCGCCGGGGGCGGCCCCGGCGAGCATACCTTCCAAGAAGCTTTCAAATTTAGAGGTGAGTGATGTGTGATCCATTTTCGCTAGCGACCGCCGCATTCGGCATTGCACAAACCGGCCTGGAGTTCATCGGTGCCCAGCAGGCCGCTAAACAGCAGAATGCCATGGTCCGCGAGAACCAGCGCAACGCAAACCTGAACGCCGCGCGCGAATATACCGACGTCCAGACCCGGCAAATCCAGGAAGAGGACGCCGCAGCCGTCCAGAAGCAGGACGTTGCGCGTGAAGCCCGAGCCGCCCGAGCGGCCACCATGGCCGCAGCCGGGGAAGCCGGGGTGTCCGGCCTGTCCGTCGATGCTCTCCTTGCGGATGTCTATGGCAAGGAAGCCACGGCCAAGGACCGCATTTCGCAGAACACCGGCTTCACCACCACGAACCTCACGAGGGAGATGGATGGCGTCAAGGCGAAAGCCCAGGACCGCATCAACTCCATGCCGTGGGCGTCCGGCCCGAGCCCGTTTGCAGCGGCGCTCAAGATCGGCGGCGTTGGGCTGGATGCCTACAGCCGGCATCAGAGGACGAAGCAGGTTTGAGGCCGGATGGCTGAAAAGAATGAGGGCCACGATGCGGCTCACCGTGGCCCCCGTCTTTTGCCCCTCTAGCAAATAGGGCCGGTGGCGGCTAACGCTGCCGAGAAGCAGACTAGTGGATGCCATCGGGGTCGCCAAGGGGTTTCCGAAAGGGTCTCCCCATCACCGCACTTTGCACCTTCGACTTCCACGGCAAGCGGTGTCCCGCTCGCACATAGATCAAGTTTCGTCTTTCTGATTTCGATGATTTAACCTGCTGTGGGATGACAATGATCCAACAACTGGGGTCATGAGAACATACGGTAAATCACCAGCGCTATAAGAGCGGCTACGATCACCATGACAGCTCGTCCCAACCACCGCATGAATCTCGACTTGGACCTATGCCCCGACATCATATTGCCGAGCACGTCACCAAGGAATTCCAATAAGTCACTCATGGTAGTCGACCTCAAATCGCGTCCGGCGACAGGGAGTTTGGCGTGGTTTTCGTTTATTTGGGGTTGATGCGATGACCGTTCTCTATCGAAGGCAGCACAGGGCGTGTTACTCGGCTAGAGTTTTTAATCGCCGCCTCGCCAAGGACGAGCAACGCCTGTGGCCAGTTGCTAGTGTTCAGACCACTAGAAAGATGAAGCTCATCTCCGAAAGCGGCCTCTACAAGCTCGTGATGCGCTCGGACAAACCCGAGGCGCGCGCCTTCCAAGACTGGGTGACCAAGGAATGCCTCCCGTCGATCAGGAAGCACGGCGGCTAGTTATCTTTTGAAATCTGCGTCGGCTTGCGTTCCCAAGGCTCGTATCCGGCCTTCTCGCGTTCGCTGTTTACGTCCGCCAGACATAGCCCCATTATCGCATGGGTCACGACCGAAGCCGGAGGCACGCGCCAATCGGCCGTGTGAGCTTTGTAATGTGCATCTACGAGGTCCACGAGCATATAGGCGCTGATGTCCTGCTCACGCATGCATTTGTTAACCCCTGTCCGCTGCGGCTGCATCCACGGCGGCTCACCTGGAGATGAAGTCCGCGTCCAGTGGTCCATCACGCCAGCTAGATAGGCGGCCTGCTCAACCTTGTTGACCTCTTTCCATCTGGCATAATTGGAAATGTAACTCGCACTTGCAGCACAAGGCACCGCTAGCGCGAACGCCAGTGCCAGCTTGAGAATAGAGCGGCTCACAGACAACACCCCCTGGGCTCGAACAGTCGCGGCTTTGATACCGCAAAAATTCGAGCCGGCAATCGATAAAGAGGAAACGCACGAGGCCCCCCGTGGCCCCCGGTCTACCATGGCCCCGCATCGCGACACCTTCGTTTTCCATAGCCATCCCAGGCGATTACCGCCTTGACCTTCGCCGCCCCTCCGGCATCCTTTGGGCGAACAGGGGGACGCATATGGAATTGACGAAAGAGCGGCGCGGCGGGGCCACGACGAAGCAAGGACTTCGGGATTTGTTCCGGTGCATGGAGGTGTTGCGTGGCGTCAATGCGGGGATGCCGATGCAGATGGCCTCCGTATTCCTGATGATTGCAATGAAGCCCGGTATCCACCAGCGAGACCTTGGCGACCTAGTGAGCCTCAGTCAGTCCTCAATCTCCCGCAACGTCAACGCCCTAGCGGCGATCACGCGACATGGGACGCCAGGACTGGGGCTGGTTGAGCAGCGCATCGGAAGTCTCGGCGCGAAGAGCCCCGAGCTTCACCTAAGCGCAACCGGGAAGGCGCTGGTCAAGCGACTTCTGCCGACGTGAGGGCGTCTTGTCCGATAAGGTATAGGGATGGCGTACAGCGAAATCAGACCCAAAAACGTCCGATATGAATTGACTTTCTAATTATCGGACGTTATTCCGATTGCATCTTAGACCTTATAGGACAAGGTGTTTCATGAAAATCGGATATGTGCGCGTCTCCACCACTGGCCAGAACGAAGCCGCTCAACTTGATATCCTCGCCCGAAATGGGGCCGAGGAAATGTTCATTGAGAAGGTGAGCGGCACGACCCGCGAGGGGCGGGAGAAGCTAGAGGAAGCCATTCGCTTTGCCCGCAAGGGCGATGTGTTGATGATAACCCGCCTGGACAGGCTGGCTCGCTCGGTACTTGATTTGAATGCCATATCCCAGGAGCTACAGGCCAAGGGCGTGGACCTCATCGCCACTGAGCAGAACATCGACACCACGACCGCTACGGGTCGCCTCATGTTCAACATGCTCGGGGCCATTGCCGAGTTTGAAACGGACCTCAGGAAAGAGCGGCAGCTTGAAGGTATCGCCAAGGCGAAAGAGGAAGGTCGCTACAAGGGGCGTCCCGTGACGGTCGATGGGGATGCCATAAGGGCGGCACTGGCGGCTGGGGATAAGCCCACGGTAGTGGCGAAGCGGTTCAACGTGGCTCGGTCCACAGTTTATCGCATGATGGCAGAAGCGGCAGCAAGCCCCGCATAACGAAGATCAACGCCGCCCCATTCCTCCCGCGCCTGTTTGTCGGGGTGTCTACTTGTTTTCCACAGGGAACAAGTGGCCCTCGGCTAGAGCTTGCCCCACGTAGCTGTGGCGGCATCCGCTCCATTTCCTCGCACTCCTGTCAGTTAGGGCGTATCTATATGTTTTCGAGGTGAGGCCGCTGGTCCACCTCCTGTCGCCTTTTCCAAACCCTAAGCACCGCCTGTATCTTCGGCTGGACGCGCCTCCTGGCCTCCTCCCTGAACGTGAAAGGGTAAATGCGGGAAGAGGACGCAACAGTTTTGCGGCGCGCTGAATAGCCGAGGTACAATCCTGGCTAGTCAGTAATGGGTGGATGTGGCATGTTCAGGGCCTGACGTAATGGGGGTGGGTAATGCCTGAACAGGTTTGGAAAGTAGATGATGTTTTCGGGGTTAGCCGAGACGTTCCTGGCAATTATGTGACTAGGGATGAGGTTGATGGAAAGCTGATCGACAGTTTGACGCGCGATCATCATATCGTCATCTATGGAAGCTCCAAGCAAGGCAAGACCTGCCTGCGGAAGCACTGTCTGAATCCTGATGACTATCTGACAATATCTTGCCAAAATAAGTGGGTGCTACCAGAACTTCATTCTGCCATTCTAAAAGAGGCAGGGTACCTTGTTCGGCAATCGACCTCAAAGACCGTGTCGGGCGCGGCGAAGATCACCGCTCTTGCCAAGGGTGAGACGGGAATCCCTCTGGTGGCGAAAGGGGCGGTGGAACTGAGTGGAGAAGGCGAGATTGCGACCGAAAGCCAGCATGTATCCCTTTCTCTTGAACTCGACCCAAGCGATGCGAATGATATAATTCGCGCCCTTGAGGAAGTTGAACTGAATAAGTTCATAGTTTTGGAAGATTTCCACTATCTTCCAGAGGAAACTCAACGAGATTTCGCGTTCGCGTTGAAGGCATTTCACGAGAAATCGAAGATATGTTTCATAATAACAGGAGTTTGGCGAGAGGAAAACCGTCTTATTGCTTATAATGGAGACTTAACTGAGCGGGTATATTCCGTGGATGTGGATACTTGGGGCGAGGAGAGCCTGAGGAAGGTAATATATTCTGGCGAAGTATTGTTGAACGTGCAGTTCACGGATGAATTTAAAGACTCGCTAATGGCTTGCTGCTTCAACAGCGTTCACCTTGTTCAAGAGGCGTGTCGGAGGAGTTGCCGCAAAGCCGGAGTTTTCTCGACCGGAGATACTATGGTGAGTTTGGGCACTGCGTCTGATGCCGAAGCCTTGGTTAAAGAGGTCGTGAATGAGCAGCGAGGCCGTTATGAGGGCTTCCTCATGAATGTTGCGGACGGCTTCCAGCAAACTGACCTTGAGATGCCGAAGTGGATAATTTTTGCAATTTTGACTTTCTCAATATCGCAACTGGAGGGCGGAATTAGATTGCGAGAAATCTCGAAGCGCATCAAGGCCAACCACCCAAAAGGGGAAAGCCTCAACAACGGCAACATCACGCAGGCACTGGCTTCGGTGAAGTCCTTGCAAAACAGCAAGGGCGTTCGGCCGATAGTCCTTGATTATGACGCCGCGAACCGAAACCTGCATGTCGTGGATAAAGGGTTCCTGATTTGGCTCGCCAACCAAAACATAGGTGAACTCCTTGAAGATTTATCATTACCTCAGCCCGCCGAGCTGGAGCTTCCTATGGAATAGACAACTGCGGTTTCACTCGTTGACAGGCGTGCACGCCATTGATACACAGTGGCGTATCGGCGGGCGAAATCGTCAAGCAGAATCAGCTTTAAGGGCACCTTTTCAGGGAGTTCGAATCTCTTCGGGTGCGCCATTCTTCCCCTCTCGTGATTTCCCGCTTCATGCCGTGGCCGATATGCCACGCGGCGCGCGCTCCCTTTCGTCATGTTCCGCCGCGCCCGCACGGCTTCTCTTCAAATCCCCCCGCCGCTCGGCTAAGCAATGGCAAGCGGTGCGTGTACGGCGCCGGCCAAACCAGGATAGCGGAAGGAAGCGGGACATGGCGAACAGCGTTATGCCGCGTGTATTGCGTCGCGTGATCTTCGCCGGGGTGCTGGTGCTTGCGGGCTGTGCCGGACGGCTGGAAGGCGTGCTGGTGCCGAGCGGCGAGGCACCGCCGGGCGTTTCCAAGGTGGACTTGCTGGTCGCGACCACGCGTGCGCCGTCCAGCCAGCCCGGCGTGCTCTTCTCCGGCGAGCGCGGTTCGCAGCTCGAGCTGCGCGACATCGCCGTCTCCATCCCGCCCGATGCCAATCGCAAGGTCGGCCAGGTGCAATGGCCGAAGAAGCTGCCGGCCGATCCGATGAAGGATTTCTCGACCGTCAGCGTCAAGCCCGTCGAAAGCGCGCGTGCGGCCCGCACATGGCTCGACCATAACCTGCCGAAGAGCCGACGCGTGCTCGTCTTCGTGCACGGCTTCAACAATCGCTATGAGGATGCCGTCTATCGCTTCGCGCAGATCGTGCACGATTCGAAGACCGACGCCGCCCCCGTCATCTTCACCTGGCCCTCGCGCGCCAGCATCTTCGACTATTCCTACGACAAGGAAAGCACCAACTATTCGCGCGACGCGCTGGAGGAACTGCTGCGCGCGGCGGTCGATACGCCTGAGGTCGGCGAGATCACCATCATGGCCCATTCCATGGGGACCTGGCTTGCGGTGGAGACGCTGCGCCAGATGGCGATCCGCGACGGGCGCGTGCCGAAGAAGATCCAGCAGGTCATCCTCGCCTCGCCCGACCTCGACGTCGACGTCTTCGGCCAGCAGCTCCGCGCCATCGGGCCGGAAAGGCCCCAGTTCACGCTCTTCGTCTCGCGCGACGACCGGGCGCTGACGCTCTCGCGGCGCATCTCCGGCAATGTCGACCGCCTCGGCCAGATCAACCCGGCTGAAGAGCCCTACCGTAGCATGCTCGAAAAGCAGGGCATCACCGTGCTCGACCTGACGGCGCTGAAATCGGGCGACCGGCTCAACCATGGAAAATTCGCCGAAAGCCCGGAGGTCGTGCGCCTCATCGGCAACCGCCTGATCGCCGGCCAGTCCGTCACGGATTCGCAGGTGGGTCTGGGCGAGCGGCTCGGTGCCGTCGCGCTCGGCACGGCCCAGACGGTCGGCAGCGCCGCGAGCATCGTGGTCTCGACGCCCATTGCCGTCTTCGACCCCGTGACGCGAAAGAACTACGACGACCAGTGGCGCCGCCTCGGCAACTCCGTCGAGGACACGACGATCACGGCCGTCGGACAATGAAAAAGGCGGCCCCCCGGGCCGCCTTCTCCGTTTGCTGCGGGGGATTATCGCACCCAGATCACTTCGCGCGTGCCGCGGTCGACGAGGACGGGGCGCTGGTCGATATAGATATAGCCGTAGCTCGGGTTTTCCGGCACCTCGACGATCTGCACCGTGTCCGGGATCACGACCCCGGCCTCGACCGGCCCTTCCAGGACGACGGGATCGACCGGGTGGCGCTCGACATAGGTGATCGTCGCCTCGGGAATGTCGGGCGAGATGCTGCCGGTCGTCGTCTGGACGTCAGGCGCGTAGATCACCTGGCGGCTGTCGGTCCGCACGATGACCGGGCGGTTGTCGACATAGACATAGGCAAGGTCCGGGTGCCTGGGGATCGGCGTCAGCGTCACGGTATCGTCGAAGCGTGTATCGGCGCTGACCGGGCCTTCGAGGATCACGGGCGGCGTCGGGTTTTCCATGACGTAGATGCGGGCGTCGTCGGGAACGGCGGCTTCCGCGCCGATCGCAAAGCCCGCAACGCCGCCGACGACGGCGCCGATCGGCCCGCCGACCACGGCGCCCGCCGCGGCACCCGCGGCCCCGCCGGCAGCGCCGCCGAGAACTTCCTTGTCGCGATCGTCCGCATGGGCGGCGGTGGCGCCGATGAGTGCCAGGGCGGCACCGGCCATGAGAATCTTGCGCATGTTCTTCTCCTTCGAATATCGGGTTTCCCACCCCTTCGGCGGAGACAACGCCGCATGTCCGGACCGGTTCCCCGGCAAGGCCCGTCGGGCATCACGATGTGTAACGCCTGTTAACGGCCCCCTCAGGCGATCTCGGGATCGCGCCGCGCGATCTCGTAGTCCTCGTTGTGCACCTGGAGACCTTCCGGCGTCACCACGACGATGCCGTAGGCGGCGGGCTCGTCGACGGAGAGCGAGGTGTTCGGCGTGTCGAAGGGCATCGGCTGCTGGTGCACCGGGCTCTTGAAGATCGAGAAGGGGATGCCGCGGTGCGAGCCGCCGATGGTCCGGTGCACATGGCCGGCGAAGATGTGCCGGACATTGCCGTGACTGAGGACGAGATCGTAGAATGCATCCTCGTTGCCGAGACGGATGGCGTCCATGCCGGTGAAGCCCGTCTTGTGCGGCGGGTGATGCATGAAGACGAGCACCGGAAGGCCGCTCGCGCCGCCGAGAGCCCGGTCGAGCCAGGCGAGGCGCCTTTCGCAGAGATAGCCGGCATGGCTGAGCGGATAGTCGTAGGGCGGGGCGAAGAGCGTGTCGAGCAGCACGACGCGGCAGTCGGTAAAGTCGATTGCCTGCTGCACGAAGCCGTTCTCGTCCGGCTGCACATGGGAGAAGGTCTCGAGAAACCGGTCGCGATAGTCGTGGTTGCCGATGGTGATGGCGGCAGGCGGCACGAGCAGCGAGAGGAGATCGCGCAGCCGCTCGTAGGAGAGCGTATCGGCGCGATGCGTCAGGTCGCCGGTGAAGATAACCCGGTCGGCGTCCGCGTGGTGGCGGTTGACGTGCTCGATGCCGGCTAGCAGCCGCCGGTAGGGATCAAGGCCGATGATCGTCGCGCCCTCGGGCACCATGTGCAGGTCGGTGAAGACGATGAGTTTGGTCATGAAGCTTCTCTTGGCGGGAAAGGGCGCGGACCCTGTTGTCGTAGCGCGCGAACCTGTCGCATGAAAAGCTGTTGGAACGTATGACGATCTGATATATCAGAAGCGGAAAGCAGCCGGGCGGCCGGCGAGAACGGAGCATGTCGACATGAGATGGAAGCGCACGATCCAGTTGCTGGACGTTCATTGCGAGGGCGAGATCGGCAAGGTGGCGATCGGCGGCGTGCCGAAGATCCCCGGCAACACAATCGCCGAGCAGCTCAATCACATCAACACGGTGGACGACAGCCTGCGCCGCTTCCTGTGCCTGGAACCGCGCGCGGCCGCGACCGGTTCGGTCAACCTTCTGGTGCCGGCCAAGCGCCCCGAGGCCGATGCCGGCTTCATCATCCTGCAGGCCGACCAGGCGCATGCCTCCTCGGGTTCCAACTCGATCTGCGTCACCACGGCGCTGCTCGAATCGGGCATCGTCGAGATGAAGGAACCGGAAACGATCGTCGTCCTCGACACGGCCGCCGGTCTCGTGAAGGCGACCGCGACCTGCCGCGACGGGCGCTGCGAGAAGGTGAAGCTGACCATGGTGCCGTCCTTCGTGCAGGAGCTGGATGTCGAGATCGACACGCCGCACTGGGGCCGCGTGCGCTTCGACATCTCCTATGGCGGCATCTTCTATGCGCTGGTCGATGTCGACCAGGTCGGCACGAAGATCGAGAAGGCCAATGCCCGCGCGCTCGTCGATGCCGGCATGGCGCTGAAGGATCTCATCAACAGGTCGATGACGATCGTGCATCCGGAAATCCCCGAGATCAACGGCGTTGCCTATGTCATGTTCCGCGACCGGGACCCGGACGGCCTCGTGCGCACCGCCACGACCATGTGGCCGGGCCGCGTCGACCGCTCGCCCTGCGGCACCGGCAACTCCGCCAACCTCGCCACGCTGCACGCCCGCGGCCTTGCGAAAGTGGGCGACACGTTCCGCTCGCGCTCGATCATCGGCTCCGAGTTCGAAGTGGGGCTGGAGGCCGAGACCGAGGTCGCCGGCCGCAAGGCGATCATTCCCACCATCACCGGCCGCGGCTGGACCTTCGGCCTGCACCAGATCGCGCTCGACCCGACCGATCCGCTGGCGAACGGCTTCGCCATGACGGACACCTGGGGTCCGCAGGCGGGCGAGATCCGCTAGCGCGAGGCATGTTGCTCTGCGACGGTGCCGGCGGCGGCACCGTCGCAGGCGTTTCCAGGAAAGGACGGGCGGGTGGCTGCTTGCCCGCGCAAGGAGATCGTTCACAAAAATAGAACGATCTGTCGTCCGGGCGGCCGGCTAGTTTGACGCTGGAAAGCTGGTATTTCTGATCCATCGCAAACGACAGAGCCTCAGGAGCTTTTCATGCCGCAGAACGCCGTCGTCCTCGTCGGACGCATCCTCCTCGCCCTCATGTTCATCACGTCGGGCTATCCCAAGCTCATCGATCCCGCGGGCACGGCGGGCATGATCGCCGGTGCGGGCCTTCCGGCCGCCACCGCGCTCGCCTATCTCGCCGGCATCTTCGAGCTGGTCGCCGGCCTCTTCATCCTCGTCGGCTTCCAGACGAAGATCACCGCCTATCTTCTCGCCGCCTTCTGCGTCTTCACCGGCCTCGTCTTCCATAGCGGCGCGATCAACGTGCCGGACTTCCCGGAAGGCGCCAACGGCCTGCTGACCATGTTCAACGGCCTGATGATGTGGAAGAACATCACGATTGCCGGCGGCTTCCTCGTGCTCGCCGCCTTCGGCCCGGGCTCCATCTCGCTCGACGCCCGCCGCGCCGCAGCCTGAATATCGGGAAAGCCCCGATCCTCCCGAAACCCTTCCCGGCCCGCCGGGGAGGGTTTTTCCGTGTCCGGGCCGCCCATGCGCTGGAAAGCCGTCGCTCTTGCTGCTATGCGCAGGCAAGACAGTCATGCGGGAGATGCCGATGTTTTCCAATTCCTTTCCGGACAGAGACGTGATGGCGGAGCTGATGGCCCGCATGCTGTGGGAGATCAGGGCGGTGCATTTCCGCCCGGAAGAACCCTACAAGCTCGCCTCCGGCATGGCATCCCCCGTCTACATGGATTGCCGCAAGCTGCTCTCCTATCCGCGCATCCGCTCGGCGATCATGGATTTCGCGGCCGCGACCATCACCCGCAATGCCGGCTTCGAGCGCTTCGACGTGATTGCCGGCGGCGAGACGGCCGGCATTCCCTTCGCCGCGCTCCTCGCCGACCGCCTCGGCCTGCCGATGATCTATGTGCGCAAGAAGCCGAAGGGCCACGGCCGCAACGCCCAGATCGAGGGCGTGATGGCCGAGGGCGCGCGCGTCCTCGTCATCGAGGATCTCGTGACGGTCGGCGGTTCCATGTTCACCTTCATCGACGCCATCCGCGCCGCCGGCGGCGTGGTCGATCACGGCATGTCGCTCTTCTACTACGGCATCTTCAAGGAGGCCGAGGCGCGCTATGCCAATGGCGGCGTGACGCTGCACCATGTCGCCACCTGGCGCGACGTGCTGGCCGTCGCCCGGCAGGAAAAGCTCTTCGACGACGCGACGCTCGCCTCCGTCGAGGCTTTCTTCGATGCGCCGCTCGCCTGGTCCGCCGCTCACGGCGGCGTGGCGGAACTGCCCACGTCGTAAAGCCTCTGGCGCTTTCCGTCGAGATCGTTTAAATCGATTGAAAATCGATTGGAGGAAGGTTCATGATCCTGTGTTGTGGTGAAGCGCTGATCGACATGCTGCCGCGGACGACGACGCTCGGCGAAGATGCCTACGCGCCCTATGCCGGCGGGGCGATCTTCAATACGGCGATCGCGCTCGGCCGCCTCGGCGTTCCCGCAGGCTTCTTCACCGGCCTTTCCGACGACATGATGGGCGACATCCTGCGCAAGACGCTGGGCGAAAGCGGCGTCGACTACAGCTACTGCGCCACGCTCTCGCGCCCCACCACCGTCGCCTTCGTCAAGCTCGTCGACGGCCACGCGACCTACGCCTTCTACGACGAGGGCACCGCCGGCCGCATGATCACCGAGGCCGAGCTTCCGGCGCTGGGCGAGGACTGCGAGGCCCTGCATTTCGGCGCGATCAGCCTCATCCCCGAGCCCTGCGGCTCCACCTACGAAGCGCTGCTGCGGCGCGAGCACGACAGGCGCGTCATCTCGCTCGACCCGAACATCCGCCCCGGCTTCATCAAGGACAAGGACGCCCATATGGCGCGCATCCGGCGAATGGCGGCTATGGCCGACATCGTCAAGTTCTCCGACGAGGATCTCGCCTGGTTCGGCCTCGAAGGCGACGAGGACGCCCTTGCCCGCCACTGGCTGCATCACGGCGCGAAGCTCGTCGTCGTCACGCGCGGCGCGGAAGGTGCGGTCGGCTACACGGCAGGCCACAAGGTCACGGTGCCGAGCGAGCGCGTGACGGTCGTCGATACGGTCGGCGCGGGCGATACCTTCGATGCGGGCGTGCTGGCCTCGCTGAAGATGCAGAACCTGCTCACCAAGGAGCAGGTGGCACGGCTCTCCGAAGACCAGATCGCCGGGGCGCTCGCCCTCGGCGCGAGCGCAGCCGCCGTCACCGTCTCCCGCGCCGGCGCCAACCCGCCCTGGGCAAGGGAGATCGGCCTCGCCTGAGGCTTTCACGCGCCTGTCATTGCGGCATGGTCAAAGGGGCCATGCTCGAAGACACCGCCCCTGATTCGCACTCGCCCGCCCGGCCCGGTGACCGGGCACCCACCGTCCTCGTCGTCACGGACGCCTGGCGGCCGCAGCTCAACGGCGTGGTGCACACGCTGGAGGAGCTCGCCCGCTCCGCGGCGGAGGAGGGCGTCGACGTCGTTTTCCTGACGCCGGAGAAGTTCGCGACGGTGCCGCTGCCGTCCTATCCCGAAATCCGCCTCGCCATCGCCTCGAAGCGCCGCGTGCTGGCCGAGATCGAGGCGGTCGCGCCGGACTATATCCACATCTCCACGGAAGGCCCGCTCGGCATGGCGGCGCGGCGCGCCTGCCTTGCGCGCCGGCTGCCCTTCACCACGGCCTACCACACGCGCTTTCCCGAATTCATCAGCGCGCGCCTGCCGATCCCGGAAAGCTGGAGCTACTGGTGGCTGCGGCGCTTCCATAATTCCGGCGAGGGCATGATGGTGGCGACGCGGTCGCTCGGCGCGGAAATGGCGGCGCGCGGCTTCGTGCGCATCAAGCGCTGGTCGCGCGGGGTCGATACCAAGCTGTACGATCCGGCACGGCGCCGCGATCCCGGCCTGCCGCGGCCGGTCTTCCTCAATGTCGGGCGCGTGGCGGTGGAAAAGAACCTGCCGGCCTTCCTCGACCTCGACCTGCCCGGCAGCAAGGTCGTCGTTGGCGACGGGCCGGACCTTGCCATGCTGCGCCAGCGCTATCCGCACGTGCATTTCCTCGGCCGCAGGACCGGCGAGGAGCTGGCGTCCATCTACGCCTCGGCCGATGTCTTCGTCTTTCCGAGCCGCACCGACACGTTCGGCAATGTCATGCTGGAGGCGCTGGCAAGCGGCGTTCCCGTCGCCGCCTTTCCCGTCACTGCCCCGCGCGACGTGCTGGGCGAGGCGGGCGCTCTGTCGGAAGACCTGCGCGCGGCGGCGCTCGCCGCGCTCGATATCCCTGGCGATGTCGCCCGCAGCCGCGCCATGACCTATAGCTGGCGCGCCTGCGCCCGCGAATTCCTCGGAAACCTCGCCCGCGTGCCCCGCGATGCTTTCGCGGCACGCCGCCTCGGCCTTCGCTGAAGCCTACGTCGCCGCCTTCAGCAGCGCCGCAACGAGCCCGGCCGTCGAGGAATCGTGCCCCGCCGCGCTCTCCTTGCCTTCCACGACCGGAAGCAGGCCCGTCGCCAGTTCCTTGCCGAGCTCCACGCCCCACTGGTCGAAGGAGTTGATGTTGAAGAGCACGCCCTCGACGAAGACGCGATGCTCGTAGAGCGCGATGAGCCGGCCGAGCGCGAAGGGCGTCAGGCTGTCATAGACCATGGTGATCGAGGGGCGGTTGCCGGAGAAGACGCGGTGCGGGGCGATCCTGTCGGCCTTCGCTTCGTCCATGCCCTTGGCGGTGAGCTGCGCCTTCGCCTCTTCGAGCGTGCGGCCCTTCATCAGCGCTTCGGACTGCGCCAGGCAATTGGCGATGAGGAGCTGGTGCTGGTGGCGCAGGGTCTTCTCGTGGCCGTTGGCCGCGATCATGAATTCGGCCGGGATGATCGCCGTGCCCTGGTGGATGAGCTGGTAGAAAGCGTGCTGGCCGTTTGTGCCGGGCTCGCCCCAGACGACCGGGCCGGTTTCGCCCTCGACCTGCGTCGAATCCATGGTGACGGACTTGCCGTTCGATTCCATGTCGAGCTGCTGGAGATAGGCCGGGAAGCGCGACAGGCGCTGGTCATAGGGCAGGATCGCGCGCGAGGGATAGCCCAGCACGTTGCGATGGTAGTAGCCGATCAGCCCGAGCAGCATGGGGATATTCTCCCGCACGGGCGCGCTTCGGAAATGGGTGTCGATGGCATGGCCGCCGGCAAGGAACGCGGCAAAATCCTCTTTGCCGATGGCGATCATCAGCGGCAGGCCGATGGCCGACCAGATCGAATAGCGCCCGCCGACCCAGTCCCAGAAGCCGAAGACGCGGGCCGCGTCGATGCCGAAGGCCGCGACCTTGTCCAGCGCCGTGGAGACCGCGCAGAAATGGCTGCCGACGGCGGCATCGCCGAGCGTCTCGACGATGAAGGCGCGGGCCGTCGCGGCATTGGTCATCGTCTCGATGGTGGTGAAGGTCTTGGACGCGACGATGAAGAGCGTCGTCTCCGCATCCAGCAGCTTCAGCGTATCGGCGATATGCGCGCCGTCGATATTGGAGACGAAGTGCAGGCGCGGGCCGTCATGGTAGGGCGCCAGCGCCAACGTCGCCATGACCGGGCCGAGGTCGGAGCCGCCGATGCCGATATTGACGACGTCGGTGATCTTCCTGCCCGTCGCGCCCTTGAGTGCGCCTGAGCGGATGCCGTCGGCGAACTTGCCCATGGCCTCCAGCACCGCATTGACGTCGGGCATGACGTTCTTGCCATCGACGAGAACGGGCGTGTTGGCGCGGTTGCGCAGCGCGGTGTGCAGCACGGCGCGCTCTTCGGTGATGTTGATGATCTCGCCGGCGAACATGGCGTCGCGCTTCTTCTCGACGCCGGCATCCTTCGCCAGCGCCACAAGCGTCTCCAGCACGGCGTCGTTCACCGCGCATTTCGAATAGTCGAAGAGAAGGTCGTCGAGCGTTGCGCTATAGCGCGAGAACCGCTTCGGATCGGCCGCGAAGGCCGCCCTGATGTCTGTGGCGTTGGTATCGCGGACGATGGATTTCAGCTTTTCGACAAGCGGCTTCATCGGCGTCTTCCCTTGGCTTTGGACGATGCCGCTAGCTAGTCGCTTTGGCACCAGCAAATCAAGACCGCAAGTGTCCTCCGATAGAAAAAATTAAATCGGTTTAACCGCTGGTGTCCTCAGCCTCGGAGGTCCTTGCGCAGGATCTTGCCGACGTTGGATTTCGGCAGTTCGGTGCGGAATTCGACGAATTTCGGCCGCTTGTAGTTGGTGAGGCTTGCCGCGCAATGGGCCTTCACGTCCGCCTCCGTCAGCGCCGGGTCCTTCTTCACGACGAAGAGCTTGACCGCCTCGCCGGAATGCTCGTCCGGCACGCCGATCGCCGCGCATTCCAGGATGCCGGGATGCGACATCGCCACCTCCTCCACCTCGTTGGGGAAGACGTTGAAGCCGGAGACGAGGATCATGTCCTTCTTGCGGTCGACGATCTTGGTATAGCCCTGCACCGTCATGAAGCCGATGTCGCCGGAGCGGAAGAAGCCGTCCGGCGTCATCACCTTCGCCGTCTCGTCCGGGCGCTGCCAGTAGCCGGCCATCACCTGCGGGCCGCGGATGCAGATTTCGCCGACCTCGCCGAGCGCCAGCGTCTTGCCGTCGTCGTCGCGGATCTCGACGTCGGTCGAGGGCAGCGGCAGGCCGATGGTGCCGGTGAATTCCGGCTTGTCGAAGCGGTTGGCGGTCGCCACCGGCGAGGTCTCCGAAAGCCCGTAGCCCTCGGTGATCGCGCAGCCCGTGATGCTCTGCCAGCGCTCTGCGACCGGGCGCTGCACGGCCATGCCGCCGCCGAGCGTCAGCACGAGCTCGGAAAGGTCGAGCCTGGAGAAGTCCGGATTGTTCATCAGCGCGTTGAACAGCGTGTTGAGGCCGGGGAAGATATGGACGCGGTACTTCGCCAGTTCCTTCACGAAGGCGGGAATGTCGCGCGGATTGGCGATCAGCACGTTGTGGCCGCCGAGCGCGATGCCCATCAGCCCGTTCACCGTCAGCGCGAAGATGTGGTAGAGCGGCAGCGCGCAGACGAAGACGAGCTGTTCCGGCCGCTTCTTGATCGTGAAGGTCGGCTCGATCCACAGCTTGATCTGCTCCATGTTGGAGAGCAGGTTCGCATGGGTGAGGGTGGCGCCCTTGGAAACGCCCGTCGTGCCGCCGGTATATTGCAGGAAGGCCGTGTCGCCGGGCGCGATGCTGACGGGCCTTGCGGTGCTGCGCGCGCCCTCGGCCATGACCTGGCGGAAGGGAACGTGGCCCGGCAGCGACCAGGCCGGCACGAGCTTCTTCACCTTGCGCACGACGAGGTTGACGATCAGGCCCTTCAGGCCGAGCATGTCGCCCATCGTGGCGACCACGACATGCTTCAACGCCGTGCGTGGGGCGACCTGCGCCACGGTTCCGGCGAAATTCTCCAGCACGAACAGCGCCTTGGCGCCTGCGTCCTTGAGCTGGTGCTCCAGCTCGCGCGGCGTATAGAGCGGATTGACGTTCACCACGACGAGGCCGGCGCGCAGGATGCCGAAGATGATAACCGGGTTCTGCAATATGTTCGGCATCATCACGGCGACACGGTCGCCCTTTTCCAGCCCGCGCGCCTGCAGCCAGGCCGCGACCCTTGCGGAAGCCGCGTCGAAATCACGGAAGGTCAGCGTCTTGCCCATGCTGGTGAAGGCCGGGCGGTCGGCGAACTCGGCGCAGCAGCTTTCCACGAGCGCGCCGATGGAGGTGTGGCGCAGCGGCGCGATCTCCGGCGCCATGCCGTCCGGATAGGAGGCGAGCCAGAAGCGGCCGGACGGCGCGGTGGACGGGTGCATCTGTGAGACCGACATATGTGCTCCTCCTCGTTGGGCGCGGGCATCCCTCGTCCCGCCGCAGCGAAAGGTCCTCCAACCGTCCGATGCGGACAAGATGATGCTTTTGATAGGCGCCATCAAGGGACATCGCTATATTACATTGACGTAAACGTCAATAATCCGGTCGGCGGCCGGCGGCTTTTTCGCGCAGCGGGCGGGCTGCGGCGTCTCATCGCGCGCGGGCCGCAAAAAACGCGTATATGTTTAACATTCTTCAGTTAGACCTTATCTTGTAGGTCCGGCGCGGACGCCGGACCAGGAGTGGACGAGTTTGTTGCATCAGGAACATCGCAAAAATGAGCCCCGGCTGCTGGGCGCGGCGCGCCAGAGCGGCGCGGCGCTCATATCCCCGATCTCGGCGGCGCGCTGGCTCCTCGTGCTCATCGTCTTCGCCGGCATCTATTTCTTCCACGGCTTCGTCGTGCCGGTGCTCGCCGCCTTGGTCATCGCCTTTGCGAGCTGGCCGCTCTATGTGCGCCTGCTGGCGCAGGTGAACGGCAACCGCACGCTTGCCGCCTCCATCGCCATCCTGCTCATCCTCGCCTTCATCGTCGGGCCGATCGTGATCGCCTCGACCTATGCGCTGCACGAGATCCGCGACTGGATCGGCTGGGCGGTCGAGACGAACCGCACCGGCGCGCCGACGCCGGAATGGATCGGCGCCCTGCCGGTCATCGGCGGCTGGCTCGACATGCAGTGGACGCGCTTCCTCGATCATCCCGGCGCGATCGGCGAGCTGACGCAGATCGTCAGCGGCGCCAATATCGGCAATATCTACCGCGTCGCGCTGGCGGCCGGCGGCAAGGCGTTCAACCTGCTGCTCGCCATGCTCTTCATGCTGATCGCGCTCTTCTTCATCTATCGCGACGGCCAGTCCTTCGCCGGCCAGGTGGACCGGCTCGGCGAGCGAATCCTGCCGATGCGCTGGGAGCGCATCTCCCGCATCGTGCCGGCGACGATCAGCTCGACCGTCACGGGCATGACGCTGATCGCCATCGGCGAGGGCATCGTCCTCGGCGTCGCCTACTGGATCGCCGGCGTTCCGTCGGCCGTCACGCTCGGCGTGCTGACGGGCGTCATGGCGCTGTTTCCCGGCGGCGCGCCGCTCTCCTTCACGCTGGTGTCGCTCTATCTCGTGTCCAGCGGCTCGCCGGTGGCGGGCCTCGCCCTCTTCGCCTGGGGCTCGGTGGAGCTCTTCATCGTTGACAAGACGCTGCGCCCGCGTCTCGTCGGCGGCCCGATCAAGCTGCCCTTCCTGCCCACCTTCTTCGGCCTGATCGGCGGCGTGAAGACCATGGGCTTCCTCGGCCTGTTCATCGGCCCAGTCCTCATGGCCCTGCTCGTCGCCATCTGGCGCGAATGGATCCGCGAGGTCGAAGCGACCGAGCCCGCACCGCCGATCCTTCTCGACCATCATACAGAACCGCCCGACCAGGAACGCAACGTCGGCTGATCGAGCCCCGCCCTCAGAGCGCCTCGAGGAACGCCACCAGCGCCCGCCTCTCGCGCTGCGTCAGCGGGAAGGGCTCGAGGAACGGCGATGTCATGCCGGCATAGGGCATCAGCGGATTGGCCTCTTCGCTTTCGGTGCGCGGGCGCGTCCGCCCGCCGCCGACCTGATAGAAGATGACGGTGCGTCTGAGGTCGCGGATGATCCCGTTGTGCATGTAGGGCGCGGTCCGCGAGACATGGCGCAGGCTGGGTGTCCGGAAGCGCCCGACATCCAGCAGCCTGTCGGTGACGGCATAGCGGCCGACATCCTCGCGCGGGCGGCCGAGCAGGGAAAGGCCGAGATTGTGGAACTTGTTGTCGGTCAGCAGCGGACCGTTGTGACAGTTCGCGCAGCCGCCCTTCGTCCGGAAGATATGCATGCCCCAGATCTGCTCGTCATTCAGCGCGTCATGCCGGCCCGACAGGAACCGGTCGAGGCCGGTCGGCTCCTCCAGCGTCCGCTGGAAGGCCGCGATCGCATCGGTCACGTCCTCGATCGCCGGGCTGGATACGTTGTAGACCGAGCGAAACGCGTCCCGATAATCCGGCCGCGCGCCGATGCGTTCGACCACGGTGGCAAGGTCGTGGTTCGCCATTTCGCGCTGGTCCGTCAGCGGCAGGAGCGCCTGGTCTTCGAGCGTGTCCGCCCGGCCGTCCCAGAAGAGCGGCGAGCGCAGGCCGGCGTTGAAGAGGGGCGGGGCGTTGCGCTTGCCCTTCGCGCGGTCATGGCCGAAGGAGGTCTGCAGGCCGTCGCCCCATCCAAGCTCGCGATTGTGACAGCTCTGGCAGGCGATCTGCCCGGACCGGGACAGGAGGGGATCGGTGAAGAGCTTGAATCCGAGCCGCGCCTTTTCGAGGTCCTTGCCCTTCGGCCGCGGCGGGATGGGTAGCGGCGCGAACTCCCGCGCCTCGATCCCCGGGAAAAGCCGCATGGGCGGAAACGCCTCGACCGGCTGCCGGTAGGCCGCCGCAAGGATCGCAAGGTCCTGATCGGACGGCTCTCCCGGGAACGCGGCGAGCAGCGCTTGCCGGCGCTGCTCGAATGCCCGTTCTTCCAATGTCGCAAGTCGCACCAGGCGAACCGCATCCCGCCCCCTGGCGGCCTCGTAGAGCGAGGCTGCCAGGATGACCGAGAGGCCGACCGCCCAGAAGGCGATGAGCAATCTGAACTGTATCTTCATCAGAACGTCGCCTTGGCGCCAAACCAGATGCTCCGGCCGGGAATCCAGGGCTGCGTCGCCGTGGAAATCTTGTTGCCGGTTTCGTTGAACATGTTCTGGACCTTCATTTCGAATTCAAGCGACCCATACTCGGATTCCACGGCCTTGTATGTCGTGTTGAGGTCGAACGTGGCGACGGGCCTGAAATGGAAATCCTCGTATATGTCGTGAGTCATGCCCAAGCCTTCCGAACCGGCCGGCAACCGGCATTTTGCGGCAGCGCTCGTCGAGGGCGTGCAGGTCGTGTCCGTCGCGCGGGCGCCGTCATAGGAGAAGTTGAGGTTTCCCGAAAGACCCACGGTCAGCCGCTCGTCGAGAAAGGTCGTCACCAGATCGACGGAGGTCCTGACCGGAATGTCCATGTTTCCCGTCGCCATGGCGAATTCACCGAGTGAATAGGAAGCGTCGTTGTACCAGATGCGGGTATCGGTCGGGTCGTCGAAATAGCCGTTCGAGGTCGTGCGCTGCTTGGACCATGTAAGGCTACCCGACAGGCGGACGGTGTCCATGTGCCCCTCGTTCACCGCCCATGTCTTGCCGTATTCCATGCTGGCCGACTGGTACTGCGAGTCCCCGTCATTGGTGAGTGCCATGACGCGGCCTGTGGAGTCGGGTGACTTCAGATACTGATCCTTGCCCTGCCGAAGGAGATAGCGCACGCGCAGATCCCCATCCAGCCACGGATCCGTCCATTTGACGGCAGCCGTGAACTCGTCATTGTAGGGCGTTACCAGATCGAGACCCGAAAACGTATAGTAAACCTGCGATTGCGCCGTACTCCAGTTGGTAATCGCGCCCGACGAATTGTGTGACCGCGTGTATGTAAGCCCCAACGGCTGACCATCTCGGATCGCATAGTAGACCGAATTCGCATTGTAGTAGCGATTGAAGCCCGCAACGAATGCCAAATCCTCGGTGGGTGAAACCGTAGCCGTCAGTCTTGGAGCAAGATTGAGGTTTCCGAAGAAATCCTCGTAGCTGAGGTGAACGCCCGCCCTGACATTCAGCCAGTCCCATGTTTGGTCGGCTTCGGCATACATGTCGAGGGAATTGATCGCCGCCTTGTTATGGTATGCAGGGATGACGCTCCTGCGATTGGCGTATTGCTCGTAAGAGCAGGTGGTGTCGCCCGGAGGGCAGGTGAACGAGGAAACGATCGGTCTCACCAGCAGGGTGTTGTTCGTCCCATAAAGCGTGTATTCTTCGGCTGCGCGGTAGGCATCGACATTTTTGTAATCAAAACCGGCGGCGAAGGTGCCGGCGAGAAAGTCCCCGTCTATATCGGACCTGAAGCCGGCTTCCTGCTGGCCTTGTCTCTTGTTCCCCAGCCCTCCCTCGCGGCATGACTGGGCCGAGCCTAAGAGATCGGAGGGCAGCGGCGTCCTGCACCAAGACAGCAGGCTAGGGTCGGTGGAGTTGAAAATAAGCCCGGGAACCGGGTCCCGCGGGCCGGTGCGCGCCCAGACGGTCCGGTAGATCGTCTCGTTTTCCCCGCCGTCGTTCTCCGTTCGGGACTTGTTGAAATAGGCTCTGCTGTCGATCTTCACATTGGCGAGCCCGAGTGGCTCGTAAACGGCGGTATCAAGATCCTTTTCCCATCGGAGCTGGCCGGTGAAGCCCTTGTTGCGGGCCATGATCTGGGTATCTCGATAGAAGTAACCGTCCCACTCCTGCTCGTAGTCCGTATAGGACCCTTCGAGCGTGAACAGCCCGAGATCGGTATCGCGCTTGCTTGCGAGACGGTAGAAATTGTTGAGCGAGAACTCGTCGGCTATCTGGCTGTAGTACCGGTAGTCCTTCACCTTGTTGGTGTCGCCTCCGGAGCGGCTGTACTGGCCGAGGATCGCCCAGGTGTCCGTCAGGGGAACGTTGACCTGCGCGGATGTCTTGTACCGGAAGAATTCCGGGGGCGGGTTGTTCTGGGGGTTGAGGCCGTCCTTCGTTCCCAGGACAAAGCTCGTCGTGTCGTCGCTCTCGAAGCCGTAGCTGAGCGAGCCGGTCACTTTCTCGGCTTGCGGCTTGGTCAACGTGTAGTCGACGACGCCGCCCTGGAACTGCCCGTAACGCGCCGAGACGTTGCTGTCCAGCACGGTGGCCTTGTCGAGGAAGTCCGCCGGCACGAAGACGGTCTGCGAATGGAGCCCGAACACTTCGTTGATGTTGGGGGTCATTTCATAGGTTCCAAGCGAGCCGCCGAAGGGATCCTGCGAACCCGTGACATTGTTGATCCCGATTCCATTAAGGATGAAGTTGTTCTCGTAGACCTTGCCGCCGGAGATCGACACTTCGAGCGGGCGCAGGTTGATCATGTCCTGGCCGTCGACCCCGGCGCTGTTGTCGGAATCGTTCTGGTACTGAACGTTGGGAAGGTTGCGCAGGATCGAGTTGGCGTCGCCGATGCCGCTGGCCTTGTTCATGATGACGACGCTTTCGAGCGAGGTCGTCCCCGTGTCGGACGTCGCCTTGCCGCCAAGGCTCAGCCACAGGGGGCGAAGCTTGACGACGATCTGCTCGAGCACGGTGGGTTTTTCAGGCGCGGCCTTCTCCTGCTGGGCACTTGCCGGAGAAATGAAAGCGATGCCGATTGCGATCGAAAGCAGGCACGCGGCGGCATTCGCCACGCGCGGTGACGTCCGTCGGTTCGGATACATGACTGAAATCCCTCCAGAAAGTGCAGCGCGCGGGCGCCGTGGAGGTTCGATAATAAAACACGACATAAAGAGTCAAGTTTTTATTGCGCCAAATATGACGATTCTCATTCGTACTGCGTTTTTGCACCGTTTCGGCGCAATTGCGCCTACGCGCCGGTTAGACCACCTGCTGATGACCAGGCGATCGCCGGGGATGCGCACCTGCTCTGGTCCTGTGGCCTGACGGACGCAGGGTGGTCATGTCGCTAAGCTAAATTCCAGGGCGAACCGGAAGCGTCGGCGGTTATGACAATGCCCTCGCTGAAACGATCAACGGCCTCCGTAAGGCCGGGTCATTCATCGTTGCGGATCGTGGCGAAGCTGCGAAGCCGGCCTCCGGCAACCCGGTGCGGTTCGAACCTTACCATTCAAGCGGGCTGATCTGTCGTGGCGGAGTGTTGTGAAGCTGCTGGACAAAATGCTTCACCGTCGGGGAGCTTTCGCTGGAGCGAAAGACCGCCGCGACTTCCGAAAAAACGGGCTCTCCGGCGATGCGATGGAATGTAACCCCCGGCAAGGTCACGACATTCCGCACCACGCTCGGGATGACTGCCACGCCCGCGCCAAGCGAGACGTGGGTGAGGACGGCCAGGAGGCTGCCGGGCGCGGCGACGATATCGGGTTTGAAGCCCCCGCGTTTGGCGACTTCGTAGGTCCCGGACTCCTGCTCGGGCGCGATGAACGAAGCGCCCGACAGGCGGGCCGCGCGGACGTCGCCCTTGATGTCGCGATAGAGCGAGGAGGGCGCTGCAAGGCAGAAGTAGTCCCTGAGAAGCGTATGCATTCGCAGCGACCGCGGCATCGCGACCGGCATCCGGACAAAACCGATATCGACCGTGCCGTCAGCGATCAGGTGCGGCAACGCGTCCATGGGAAACTCGCGGGCGTTGAGCTGGACACCCGGCCACCGTTCCGAGAAGGCGCTCATCTGATACTGAAGAACACCGGCATAGGCCGCCGATCCGACATAGCCGATCTCGACCCGCCCGATCTCGCCGCGTCCGGCGCGTCGGCCCACGCTTTCCGCCTTCGCGTACTGGTCCAGTACATTGCGCGCCTCGGCCAGGAAAATCTCGCCGGCCGGCGTCAGCGCCACGGAGCGCTTGGTGCGGTGCAACAGGCGTGCCGACAGGCTTCGCTCGATCTCCTGGATCTGCACGGTGAGGGTCGGAGGCGCGATGTTCAGCCGCTCGGCCGCGCGCGCAAAATGCAGCTCCTCGGCAAGCGCGACGAAATAGCGAAGATGCCGAAGCTCCATGATCGATCTCCGATAATTAGGTTTTACCTAATAAACGGGAAAAAAGGCAAGAATGAAAGGAATTCACGAATCTGCGACAACTCCGGCGCCCCGCATCGAAGGAAAATGAAATGCCCCCACTGTCTTCCAGACCGACACTCGTGCTGCTCGCCGCATCGACGGGATGCGCTATGACGGTGCTGGACACCAATGTCGTGGCGGTGGTGCTGCCGACGATCGCGCGGGAGTTCGGTGCGAGTTTTGCCGAAGTCGAGTGGGTGGTCAGCACCTATGTCCTCTGTTTCGCATCGCTGCTTCTGCCCGCCGGATCCATCGCGGATCGGTATGGGCGGCGGAAAATCTATCTGGCGGGCATCGTGGCGTTCGCGCTTTCGTCCTGGCTTTGCGGAGCGGCCACGACGGCGGCATATCTGTATCTGGCGCGCGCGGTGCAAGGCGCCAGCGCGGCCTTCATGCTGGCACCCGCCTTGGCGATCATCGGCCATACGTTTCATTCCGACAGTGACCGCAACCGCGCCTGGTCCATCTGGGGCGGTATAATGGGACTGACGATGGTGCTGTCCCCGATCATAGGCGGCGTCATCGCCCACACTTTGGGGTGGCGGTGGGCGTTCTACATCAACATTCCCATCTGCCTCGCGCTTGGGGCCGTCGTGTTCGTCGTGATCGGCGAATCCAGGGACGATAACGCGCGGCGCCTGGACCCGCTGGGGATCGTGGCCTTTACGGGGGCGATGTTCGGATTGACATGGGGGCTGATCAACGGCCAGGCGCATGGATGGACGTCGCCGGTTGCCATGGCCGGCTTCCTCGGCGGCGCCGTGGCGCTGGCGGGCTTCCTGCTTGCCGAGAAGGCCCAGCAGAGACCCATGCTCGATCTTCGCCTGTTTGGAAATCCCCGCTTCGTCGGCGGTGTATGGGCGATGTTCGCCTATGCGGCCTGTGCGCAGGTCATGGCGTCGATGCTGCCGCTGTATCTCCAGAACGGCCTGGGCCGGACGGCGCTGGAAGCCGGTTTTTCCATGCTTCCGTTCGCCTTGGCCATGCTGGTCTTTCCGCATCTTGGACGCGTTCTGTCCAATAGGCTGTCTTCCCGCGAGATCCTGGCGATCGGGCTGTTCGTCGTTGGCGTCGGAAGCTTCATCACGGCATGGGGAGCGAACAGCGCCCATTGGGTCACCGTGATGTGCGGCATGCTCGTGCTGGGAAGCGGCGGCGGCCTACTCAACGGCGAAACGCAAAAAGCGATCATGAGCGTCGTTCCCCGGGAGCGGGCCGGCATGGCGTCGGGAATCAGCACGACGTCGCGGTTTTCGGGAATATTGCTCGGCTTTGCCGTTCTAAGTGGAATACTGGCGACTGCGGTCCGCGCCAATCTGTCGTCCGCCGGCTGCGGGAATGGGGCGTGCCCGCCGGAATTTGCCGAAGCGGTCGTCGCAGGAGACGTGCGGAACGCTGTTGCCGGCTTGGATACGGCGTCGCATGCCGCATCCATTGCCCGCGCCCTCGAAGCCTATTCCCATGGATTCTCCGCCGCGCTTCTCACGTCGGGGATTCTTGCAATCGTCTCGGCGTTGGCTGTCCTGAGGCTCATGCGGCGGCCGGTTGCCGTCGCCGTAACGTCGCAGTGACACTGTCCGGCGCGACGAACGTCCCGGCCGGGACCTGAAACCAGACGGACCCGGCGACTTTCAGCGGCGACGGGAGGCAGCGACGCTGCCGCCGCCGATGCGGCGCAGGGAAATCCCCAGCCTTGCTTCGGCTGCGTTGACCTCCTTGAGCGCCCGGTGCGTGTAGTGGATATGCGCTTCGGCCGCCTGTCCCGCGGCTTCCGCATCGCCCGCCATCACGCCCTCGTAGATCGCCCTGTGCTGCGCCCGCAGGGCATCGCGCGTCTCGGGACGCTGGAAAAGCTTCTCACGGTTCTCGATCACGCCGCGCCGCAGCATGCCCGAAAGGGCGCGCATGACGTGCAGCACGACGAGGTTGTGGCTCGCCTCGTAGACGGCGATATGCAGATCGACGTCCGCATCGCCCTCGTCCTGCTGCGAACCGCGTTCATGCGCCTCGTCGATACGCTCCATGCAGCGCTTCAACTGCGCGCGGTCCACGTCGTTCGCACGCCTGGCGGCCAGTTGCGCGGCCATCTTCTCCGTGGTGGCCCGAAACTCGAGATAGTCGTCCACCACGTCGGAATGGGCCATCAGGTCCATGAGCGGATCGGTGATCGTGGTGCCCAGCGGAGCGATGGAGCGGCTTCCGTCCCTGGACAAGATCAGCCCGCGGTCCTCAAGGATCCTGATCGCCTGCCGAAGCGTCGGCCGCGACACATCGAGGCGCTGGGCCAGTTCGCGCTCGGGCAGAAGATGGTCGCCGGGGCTGAGGGAGCCCTCGAGAATCAGCATTTCGATATGCCGCGCGGTCTTCTCCGCCGCGCTCTCGTCCTTGGCAGTATTATCGTCCACGTCGTCGCCTCCCGGATGCTACCGTTACAATCATGCGTGCGGAAAAGCTAGCTCTCCGGCTTGACCTTTTTGGTAAAATGATTTTACCAATGGGGAAGCATGGTAACATGCGGTGACCGATCCGGTCATCGGGAGGGGTGTTCAAGCACATCGAGCCGGGCCGCAAGGGCCTGCAAGTCGGTTGGTCCCTGGCTGCCCATTGGCTGCGCGATCAGGGAAAGGGAGGAAATATGACCTGGAATCAAATCTACGATCCGTTGGGCAACATGACATTGTCCACGCTGCTGGCGGTCCTGCCGATCGCCGTCCTGCTGGGCGGCATCGGCATTTTCCACATGAAGGCGCATATCGCGGCGTTGCTCGGCCTTGCCGTCGCGCTCGGCGTTGCCATCATCGGCTTCGGCATGCCGGCGCAGATGGCCGGTGCCACCGCCGTCTACGGTGCCGCCTTCGGCCTGCTGCCGATCGGCTGGATCATCCTCAACGTCATCTTCCTCTACCGGCTCACCGAGCAGACGGGGCAGTTCAACGTCCTGCGCGATTCGATTGCCGGCATCACGCCGGACAAGCGCCTGCAACTGCTGTTCATCGCCTTTTCCTTCGGCGCCTTCTTCGAGGGCGCGGCGGGCTTCGGCACGCCCGTGGCCGTGACGGCCGCCATGCTGATGGGGCTCGGTTTCGCGCCGCTTCCGGCAGCCGGGCTTTCGCTCATCGCCAACACGGCACCCGTCGCCTATGGCGCGCTCGGCACGCCCGTCATCGCGCTTTCCGCCGTCACCGGCATCGACCTGCTGCAGCTTTCCGGCATGATCGGCCGTCAGCTTCCCTTCTTCTCCGTCATCGTGCCGTTCTGGCTGATCTGGGCCTTCGCGGGCCGCAGGGGCATGATGGAGGTCTGGCCGGCCCTGTTGGTCGCAGGCGCCTCCTTCGCGGTCCCGCAATTCCTCGTCTCCAATTTCCATGGCCCCTGGCTGGTGGACGTGGTGGCGGCGATCTGCTCGATGGGCGCGCTCGCAGGCTTCCTGCGCATATGGCAGCCGAAACGTATCTGGACCTCGACGGGGAAGGACAACGAGGACGCCGCAGCGCCCGTGCAGGTCAAGCACAGCCATTCGACCGGAACGGTGTTCAAGGCCTGGCTGCCCTGGCTCATCCTGTCGCTGTTCGTCTTCCTCTGGGGCACGCCGCAGTTCCGCGCCTGGCTCGACGCGCTCTGGGTCTGGAAGGTGCCGGTCCCCTATCTGCACAACCTTGTGTTCAAGGTTCCGCCGGTCGTGGCCGAGGCGCATGCGGAAGCTGCCGTCTACACGCTGAACCTGCTCTCGGCGACCGGCACGGGCATCGTGCTCTCGGCGATCCTCGCAGGCTTCGTGCTGGGCTTCAGCCCGGCAAGGCTGATAAAGGCATACCTGCAAACGGCTTATGTCGTGCGCTATTCCCTCCTCACCATCGCCGCCATGCTGGCTCTCGGCTATGTCACCCGTTATTCCGGCACCGATGCGACGCTGGGGCTCGCCTTCGCGCAGACCGGCTGGGTCTATCCGTTCTTCGGCGCCATGCTCGGCTGGCTGGGCGTGGCCCTGACGGGGTCCGACACGTCGTCGAACGTGCTCTTCGGGGGATTGCAGAAGATCACCGCCGAGCAGCTCGGACTCTCGCCCGTGCTGATGGCGGCGTCCAACTCCGCCGGCGGCGTGATGGGCAAGATGATCGACGCGCAGTCCATCGTCGTCGCCTCGACGGCCACGCAATGGTACGGGCATGAATCGAAGATCCTGCGCTACGTCTTCGTCCACTCGATCGCGCTGGCCAGCCTGATCGGCATCCTCGTGATGCTGCAGGCCTATGTGTGGCCTTTCACGCTCATGGTGCCGGCCGAGGTCATCCCCGCCGTCACCCACTAGGAGCAAGCGGCCGGGACGCCCCGTCCCGGCCGCCTCATGTCCAGCCATCGGGAAACGCCCCGCGGAGCAGCGAAGATGCGTTTGAGCAACTGTCACAATTTCCACGACTTCCGGCGCCTGGCGAAGCGTCGCCTGCCGGGACCGATCTTCAACTACATCGACGGCGCCGCCGAGGACGAGGTGACCTACCGCCGCAACACCGCCGCCTTCGAGAACTGCGACCTTCTGCCGAACGTGCTGCGCGGCGTCGATGCCGTCGATCTCTCCGTAACGGTGATGGGCCAGAAGCTCGCCATGCCCGTCTACTGTTCGCCGACCGCGCTGCAGCGCCTGTTCCACCACGAGGGCGAGCGCGCGGTGGCGGCGGCGGCCGGCAGGTTCGGCACGATGTTCGGCGTCTCCTCGCTCGGCACGATCAGCCTGGAGGAGGCCCGACGCATCAGCCAGAGCCCGCAGGTCTACCAGTTCTATTTCCACAGGGATCGCGGCCTGAACCGCGAGATGATGGCGCGGGCCAAGCAGGCCGGCGTCGAGGTGATGATGCTGACCGTCGACAGCATCACCGGGGGAAACCGCGAGCGCGACAAGCGCACCGGCTTTGCCATTCCCTTCAGGCTCAACCTTGCCGGCGTCGCCCAGTTCGCGGTCAAGCCCGGCTGGGCGCTCAACTATTTCATGCACGAGAAGTTCAGGCTGCCGCAGCTCGACAGCCATGTCGACATGGGCAGCGGCACGATGTCGATCAGCCGCTACTTCACCGAAATGCTCGACCCGGCGATGAACTGGGACGACGTTGAAGAAATGGTGCGCCACTGGGGCGGCCATTTCTGCCTGAAGGGCATCATGACGGTCGAGGATGCCCGCCGCGCCGCCGATATCGGCTGCACGGGCATCGTGCTGTCCAACCACGGCGGACGCCAGCTCGACGGCTCGCGCAGCGGCTTCGACCAGCTTGCGGAGATCGTCGATGCCGTGGGCGACCGGATCGACGTGATGATGGATGGCGGCGTCCAGCGCGGCACCCATGTCCTCAAGGCCCTCTCGCTCGGCGCGAAGGCCGTGGGTCTCGGCCGTTACTATCTCTTCCCGCTTGCCGCCGCCGGCCAGGCCGGCGTCGAGCGCGCGCTCGAGCAGATGCGCACGGAGATCGAGCGGGACATGCGGCTGATGGGCTGCGCGTCCGTCGCACAGCTCACGCGCGAGAACCTGCGGTTTCGCGCGTGAGCGGCCGGCCGGCTCAGCTCTCGCGGAACGCGCGGTTCATCTGGTCCATGAGGGGCTTGATGAAGTAGGAGGCGACGGAGCGCTCGCCGGTCGTGATGAAGGTTTCCACCGGCATGCCGGGAACGAGCGTCACGGCGCCGAGGCGGGCATATTCGGCCTCGCTGATCGCGATGCGGGCGGTGTAGAAGGAAACGCCGGTCTTCTCGTCGACCGTCACATCGGCGGAAACGCGCTCGACGGTGCCCGCGATCTCCGGCGTGGTCTTCTGGCTGAATGCGGAGAAGCGCAGGACCGCACGCTGGCCGACGAAGATCTGGTCGATGTCCTGCGGCTGCACCTTGGCCTCCACCACGAGCTTGTCGACACGCGGCACGATCATCATGACGGGCTCGCCCGGGGCGATGACGCCGCCCACCGTATGCACCGACATCTGATGCACGATTCCGCTCTGCGGGGCGATGATGTCGACGCGCTTCAACTGGTCCTCGGCGGCGATCCGGCGCTCGGCATATTCGCCTATGCGCGCGTCCATCTCGCGCAGGTCGCTTCCCACCTCCTCGGCCCATTGCTCATCGACCTGGATGATCTGGAGAGAAGTCTCGGCCATCTTCTCGCGAACGCCCGCGATACCGGCCGTCAGCCGGCCGATCTCGCCGTCGGCATCGGTCGTCTGGCGCTTCAAGGCCGTCAGGCGACTCCTGTCCGTCAGGCCCTGGTCGTGCAGGCGCATGTAGCGGTCGAGTTCTTCCTCGATCAGGCTTCTTTCCTGCTGGCTGGCGGCGCGCTCGGCCTCCATGCCGCGGATCTCGTCGTGAAACTGCTCTATCCGGCGCTCGAGCTGCTTCTTCTTGCTCTCGCGCACGTCCCTGCGGCTCTCGTAGAGGCGCTGCTCGGCGGCGAGCATGTCGGCGATCTCCGGCTCGTGCTTGCGGGCGAGCAGCGTATCGGGGAAGAGCACGCGTGCGTGCCTGCTGCGCTCGCTCTCCAGCCGGGCCTTGCGCGCCGCGAACTGGTCGAGGCTCTTCAGGATGATCTGCAGGTTCGCCTTGGTCATCGTTGCGTCGAGCCGCATGACGACGTCGCCTGCCTCGACGGGATCGCCGTTGCGCACGAGGAGGTCGCTGACCACCCCGCCGACGGGATGCTGTACCTTCTTCAGGCTGCTTTCGACGACGATCGATCCCGGCGCGATCACCGCGCCGACGATTTCCGTGGCCGCCGCCCATCCGCCGATGCCGCCGACGAGCAAGGCGAAGGCGAGGGTACCGATCCCGATATGCAGTCTGATGGAGCGTTGCAGGCTGTGCCAGTCATCGGTTTTCATGCGTTTGCCGCCTCTGCGTTCTGGACGACCTTCAGGGCGCCCGTTTGCCTCAGGACCTTCGACAGGACCTCTTCCTTCGGGCCGAAGGCCTGCTGGCGCCCGGCCAGAAGCATCAGCACCTTGTCGACAGCGAGCAGCGCGCTCGGACGGTGCGCGATGACGACGACGATGCCGCCGCGCTCGCGCACGCCGAGGATCGCCGACGTCAGGGCGTCCTCGCCCTCCGCGTCGAGGTTCGAATTGGGTTCGTCGAGGATGACCAGGAACGGCCTGCCGTAGAGCGCGCGGGCGAGCGCCACGCGCTGCTTCTGTCCGGCCGAGAGCTGGCGGCCATGTTCGCCGACCTCGGTGGAATAGCCCTCGGGCAGGCCGACGATAAGATCGTGCACGCGCGCCGCACGCGCGGCCTCGATGACATCCTCCGCGCGCGCGGCGGGATCGAAGGACGCTATGTTCTCCGCTACCGTCCCGTCCATCAGTTCGATGGCCTGCGGCATGAAGCCGATATGGCGGGCCATCGCCTCAACCGGCCACTGGTCCAGGGTCGCGCCGTCCAGCCGCAGCGTGCCGCGTGCCGGCCGCCACAGGCCGACGAGGACCCGGGCGAGCGAGCTCTTGCCCGAGCCGCTGGGGCCGATGATGCCGAGCCCGGTACCCGCTTCGAGGTTGAAGGAAACATCCTGCAGGACGGCTTCCTTCGCCTCCGGCGGCACGACGCTGATGCGTTCGGCATTGAGTGCCGCCTTCGGCGCCGGAAGGTCGAGCCGCCTTGCGGCCGGCGGCAGCATGACGAGCATCTTCTGCAGCCGTGCCCGGCTCTGCCGTGCGGCGACGAAGCCCTTCCAGTTGGCGAGGGCGAGGTCGACGGGAGCGAGCGCGCGGGCGGAAAGGATCGAGCCGGCGATGATGACCCCGGGGGTCGCCTGCTCGTTGATGACGAGCCAGGCGCCGACCGCGAGAATGCCGGACTGCAAGACCATGCGCAGGACCTTGCTGGTCACGCCGAAGCCCGAGGAGACATCGCTTGCCCGGCGCTGCGCGACGGCGAAGTTGCGGTTCTCCTCCATCCAGCGTCGCTGCAGGCGAGGGCCCATGCCCATGACAGCGATGACCTCGGCGTTGCGCCGGCCGGACTCCGCAAGCCGGCTGCGCCTTGCGGAGTGCCGGGACGCCTCGGCGACGGGATTGCGCGACGCCAGTTCCGTCAGCAGCGTGACGCCTGCGAGGATCGTCGCGCCGATGAGGACCGTCACGCCGAGCCAGAAATGGAAGGCGAAGCAGATCGCGATGTAGAACGGCAGCCAGGGCAGGTCGAACAGCGCCGTAGGGCCGCTGCCGGCAAGGAAGCTGCGCACGGTCTCGAGATCGCGCAAGGGCTGCGCCTGCCGCGCCGTCATCGGCATCGATAGTTGCAGGCCAAGCATCGCATCGAAGATGCACGGGGAAAGCGCCTGGTCGAGACGGTCGGCGATGCGCACCAGGAGGCGGCCGCGCAGCGCGTCGAAAAGACCCTGGAAGAGATAGAGGACCACGACGAGCCCGAGCAGCGCGGCGAGCGTCGGCAGGCTGCGGCTCGGCAGGACGCGGTCGTAGACCTCCATCATGAACAGCGAGCCGGTGAGATAGAGGATGTTGACGACCGCGCTCATCAACGCGATGCCGAGGAAGGCCATGCCGCATCCGGCAAAGACGCCCTTGAACTGGTTGTCGCTCGGGTGCTGGGAAACGGGTTGCATGTGGACCATCCAGGATTACGCAGGCGTTTCAATCAGCCTTGCATAACAAGGCAATGACAATGACGGGGATCGTGGAAGAGAGGGCGCACCGTCGCCGGTGCGCCCCCATCCGCATCAGGCGAAGCGGAAGTCGTCGATGGCGAAGTCCGCGACCTTCACGCCGTGGAAGGTGATGGACGAGCCGTCGTCGAAGGCGATCTGCGCTCCGTGCTCGCCGTCGGTCAGCGCTCCCGAGGAGAGGAGAGCCTGGTAGTCGGCGAAATCGTCCTTCGAGAGCTGGACGACATCGCCGCCCTGCTCGCCCGCCTGGAAGTCCAGCACGGTGTCGCGTCCGTCACCGGAAGCGAAGATGAACGTATCGTTGCCCGCGCCACCGGTGAGGACATCGTTGCCGGCACCGCCGCGCAGCGTGTCGTTGCCTTCGCCGCCGAACAACTGGTCGTTGCCCGCGCCGCCGGAGAGCACGTCATTGCCCTCTCCGCCCATCAGCACGTCGTTGCCGGCACCGCCCTCGACCACGTCGTCGCCGTCGCCGGCGATCACCCGGTCGTTTCCGGCTCCTGCGTCGATCAGGTCGTTGCCGCCGCCGGCCAGGATCGTGTCGTTGCCGTTGCCGGCCTCGATCATGTCCTTGCCTTCGCTGGCCACGAGCACGTCGTTGCCGTCGCTGCCGGTGACGATGTTGTACTCGGTGTAGCCGTCGATGGTGAGCGTCGCCGTGCCGGTCGATTCACCGCCCTGTGCGTCGCGCACGGTGTAGGTGACGGTCACGACCGCCGCCTCGCCGTCCTGCAATGCCGTAAAGGCGACCGAGGGATCGGCGACGAGCTTGCCGTCGACGATGGAGAAGGCCGAAGCCGCCGCGTCGTTGGAGATGGCAAGACCCGCGACGGCGGTGACGGCGAAGCCGACGAGCGTGAGGCTGTCACCCTCGACATCCGTGTCATTGGCGACGAGGTCGAAGGTCGCGGTCTCGTTTTCCAGCACGCGGCCGGTATCGGCGACGGCCACCGGCGCATCGTTGACCGGGCGGACATTGACGGTGACCGTGCTTTCGCTGGTGCCGCCCTTGCCGTCCGAGACGAGGACCGTGAAGCTGTCCGTCCCGTTGGCGTCGGCATTCGGGCTATAGGTCCAGGCGCCCGTCGCTGCGTCGAGCTGCAGCGTGCCGCGTGCCGGGCCCGCACCTTCCTTGACGGAGAAGGTGAGCGCGTCGCCGTCGATGTCGCTCGCCGGGATGGTGCCGGTGAGCGGCGTGTCCTCGTCGGTTTCCACCGACTGCGGACCGGAGACCGGGGCGTCGTTGACCGGCTTCACCGTGAAGGAGGCCTGAGCCTCGCTCTTGCCGCCGCGGCCATCGCTGACCTCGTAGGTGAACGAGGCCGTGCCGTTGAAGTCGGCCGCCGGGGTGAAGCGGATGCCGCCGTCCTCGATGACCGCCGTGCCGCCGACGACCGACGAGACGCCGACCACGGAAAGCTGGTCGAGGTCGGCATCCGTGTCGTTCGCGGTGAGGCTTGCGAACGGGATGAGGAAGGAGGCCGCATCCTCGTTGATGGCCGTGAGCGTGTCCGCCGCGGCGACCGGGCCGCGGTTGACGAGGCCGTTCACGATGCCGGCGCGGCTCAGCACCGTGCCGTCGGCGAAGGTGATGAGTTCGACGCCGCCATCGGCGAGCTGTCCCTTGAGCAGGATCGTCTGGCCGTTGGCGAATGCGACTTCCACCGCATCGCCGACCTTGTGCAGCACCGCCTGGTCACGGTCGATGTCGTGAAGAACCAGCACGTCCTGGTCGCCCGCGGTGGCAGCCGTCTCGACGATCTCGTCGTTTCCGTCGCCCATGCCGTAGACATAGGTGTCGGAACCATCGCCGCCGATGAGAAGATCGTTGCCTGCGCCGCCTTCGATGACGTCGTTGCCGAGGCCGCCGGCAACGACGTCGTCGCCGTCATTGCCCATCAGCACATCGTCTCCGGCTCCGCCGAAGATGCTGTCGCGGCCGGCACCGCCCAGCACCGTGTCGTTGCCGTCGCCGGCATCGATGCGGTCGTCGCCGCCGTTGCCGAGGATGGTGTCGTTGCCGCCGAGGCCGTAGATCGTCTCGTCGGCATCCGTGCCGGCAAGCACGTCACGGCCGCTGGTGCCGTTGACGACATGGCCGCCTTCGAGGCCCGAGGTCAGGTCGACCACGGTGAGATTGTCGAAGGACAGGCCGGCATTGCCCCAGGAGTAGAGGCCGAACGTGCCGGCATCCAGACCGCGGTCGCCGACCGGATAGGCGAACAAGGCCTCGTCATTGAGATAGGCCGTGATCTTGTCGCCGACGACCTCGAGGCGCAGCTTCATCGGCTGGCCCGGCTCGTACTTGCCCGGCACCTGCGCGAGGATTTCCTCGACGCCGTCCTTCATCCGCACGAGGTTGAAGATGCTTCCGGCACCGTTGCTGGGGCTGCGGTCGAGGATGCCGTCGGCATCGAGCTCCAGCTTGTAGTAGTTCTTGGCGTCCTTGTAGCGGAAGAGGAAGCCGAGGCCGTCCTTGTCCGGCGTCTCGATGGTCGCCTCGATCGCATAGTCGGTCCAGCGCAGCGCCGCCGGATCGTTGTAGAGGGCATAGGTGCCGAGGCGCAGGACATTGACCCCGTCGCCCAGCGGGCTCCAGCCGCGTTTCCAGTAGTCGGACGAGGTGGCGCCGGTCCAGGTCAGTTCACGGCTGGCAAGCTCGGTCGTCTGTACCAGCTTGCCGTTATCAAGCACCCATTCCGATTGCTTGCCGTCGGCGCCCTTGCCGCCGAACTCGCCCTCGTCGACGATGGTGAAGCGCGACAGCGCATCCGCCGACGAGAAGTCCTCGTTGACGAGGATCTTGCTGCGGTCGACAACGGTGACGTCCACGCGGTCGGTGGAGGTCGTGCCGTCCGCATCGGTGACGGTCAGCAGGAGCTTGTTGACGCCGGTGTCGAGATCGACGGTCGCCGTCTTGCCGGTCGCGATGACGTTTCCGGCAAGGTCGGTCCAGACATAGCTGACCAGCGCCTTGTTGCCGAAGGAGCCGGAGGCGTCGAGCGTGGCGAGCGCCTTGCCGTTGCCGTCGGTGTCGTAGAGCCGCTGGTCGATGCCGGCCTTGGCGGTGGCGGCCACCTTCGTCACGGCGATGTCGTCGAAGACCGAGCTGCGCTGGCCGCTGGAATAGACGCCGACCGTGCCGCCGGAAAGCGGCGAGGCATCGACGACAGGACCGGCGAAGACGTTCTTGTCACCAAGGAAGACGTTGATCGTGTTGCCGGTGACGGCCACGAGCAGCGGGATTTCCATGTTGTAGGGCGAGCCTTCGTTGACGGAGGCAAGCACCGTCTCGACGCCGTCGACGACCTTCACGAGCTGGCGGCGGTTCGTCTCGCCGTCGAGCGTGAAGCGATAGTGGTTCTTGGCGTCCTGATAGTAGAAGAGCACGCCGATCGTGTCGTTGTCGAGCTGGGTCAGCGTCGTCTCGAAGACGTAATCGGACCAGCCGGTCGAGCCGGAACCGGTGTAGACCAGCTTGTTGCCGGCCGCATCGCTCTGGTCGAAGAGGGCCGCTTCCGGCGCGGCAAGGCCGTCCGTCGTGGACTGACGCGAGAAGACGGTGCCCTTCAGCAGGAAGTTGCCCGTCGCCCCGTTCGTGCCGCCGACATCCGTCGACCAGTCATCGGCATTGCCGTCGTTGAAGGTCTCGACGAGCAGCGTGCGGTCGCCGCGCACGATCACGTCGACCGTGTCGGTCGACTTGACGCCGTTGACGTCCGTGGCCGTGAGCGTCAGCTTGTGCTTGCCGAGGTCGAGCTTGGCGGTTGCGTCCTTGCCTTCGGCGACGACGTCGCCGTTCTCGTCCGTCCAGACCCACGAGGTGACGTTGCCGGGCAGCATCGACCTTGCGCCGGAGAGGGCGACATCGGCAAGGGCCGCGCCCGAGGGAGCGTCCGCCACGATGTCGTCGCCGGCATCGGCCATGGCACGGGCAACGCCGCCGCCGACATTGACGTTCTCGAAGACTTCCTGATGGCCGCGGTAGTAGCCGGTCAGACCGTCACGGTCGAGTTCCGGCTTGCTGCGGAAGCCGTCCAGATAGTCGTCGAAGCCGGTGAAGTAGGTCTCCGTCGTGATGCGGTTGTTGTCGGGGTCGATGGTGACGAGGCGGATCGCGCCGTTGCCGCCGTTGCTGCCCTTGCTCTCGTCGCCGTTGCCGGTGATCTCGCGCGACACGCCGTTCTGGTAGTTCACCAGGAACTGGAAGACCGGCTCGCCATACTGGTTGTAGGTGATATCGGTTTCCGCGCCGTCGCCGAAGATGTGGCCGGAGAAGGTCATGACGATGTTGGGATAACGAGCGAGCAGCTCGCGCGAGACATATTCGCCGTCATTGGCGCCGGCCTGGTCGGTGCGCATGCCGTAGTCGTAGCCGGCGCCCTCGTCGTAGAGCGGCAGGGCGAGGTTGTCCTGGCGGCCGGCATAGCTCGTCAGCGAGTGGGTGGCGAGCATCACGCGGTAGTCCGGGTGGGCCTCGATCACGTCGCCCGCCCAGCGGATCACGTCGTCGCGCGGGCCGAATTCCAGCGAGATCGACAGCCATTTCGTGCCGTCGGGCGCGGTGAACGTGCTGTAGGTGTTGCGCGCGCTCATCAGCTCCTGGTCATAGGAGCCGCCGAACGTGTCGGGGTTGGTCGCCTTCTGCTTGTCCGGCGAGAAGCGGCTGTCGAGATAGTTCGACGAGTGATTGGCGGCGTTGCCGCTGCTTCCCTGGTCATGGTTGCCCGGCAGGAGGGCGTAGGGGATCTTGCCGTCCAGCTTGCGCAGGGCCGCCTCGGCGATGTCCCACTGGCTGGACTGGTTGGTCTGCGTGATGTCGCCCACATGGGTCATGAAGACGATGTTATGGCTGTCGCGGTTGTCGACCAGCCATTGCGTCATGTCGGCGAAGAAGTGCTTGATGCCGTCGTTCGACGTGTAGTCCTGCGTGTCCGGGAAGACGGCAATCGTATAGGCGTTCGGCCCGGCGACGCGCACGCGGAAGTCGTCCGTCACGGAATTGCCGGCCGCGTCCGTCGCGGTCACGCGGACATCCGAGTGGCCGAGTTCGGCGAAGTCGAGCACCAGCTTGTTGCCGTCGGTCAGGGTGGCCGTCACGACGTCGCCGTTCTTGTTCTGGACGGTGTAGGTCAGGCCTTCGCCCGAGAAATGCTGGGAAAGGTCGATCGTGGCGTTTTCCGCATCCGGGGTGACCATCATGTCCTTGATGGCGACGGTCTTCACGACCGCGTCCGGATCGGTGGTCGGCTCCTGGCCGACCTGCGGCACGCCGGCGGCGTCCGGCGTCGTGGTGGTCGGCGTGGTGCCCTTGCCCGAAAGCGTGCCCTGGCCGAATTCGGCTGTCACGGAACCCTGGCCGAAGCGGAATTCCGTGCCGTTGTGCTGCAGCGCGTCGGACTTGAAATCGTCCGGGACGATGCCGCCGGGACGGGCCTTGCCCAGCACGGAAAGCTCATCGCCGGACAGCACCTTCTCGATGAACAGGAAGCTGCCGAGATAGCCGGAGGAGGTTTCGCCGTCATTGTCGGAGAAGATCAGGAAGCCGTTGGACTTGTCGATGGTGAAGCGCGCGGCCAGCGAGCCGGTCATCTTCTGCGCGGCGATGAATTCGCCGTTGACGTATTTGCTCATGGTGACGGAGCCGTCGCTGCCCTTCTCGATCGTGAGGCCCACGCGGTTCCACGCATCGAGGTTGGCGGCACCGCGATAGTCGCTGTTGATGCCGAGGCCGAAGCTGCCGCCGGCGACATTGCCGAAGATGTCGGCGTCGTTGCTGTTGGAGGTGTCCGTCTGCAGGAACGGGATCCAGCCGCTCGACGTGCCGGACGACGGGAAGTACACGTCGTAGACGAGGCTGTAGGAGGATACGGTGCCCGTGCCGCCCGGCGTGACCAGCAGGCCCTGCTGCTTGCCGAGGCGAGGGATGGAGAGGAGCCAGTCGTCGGAAGACTGGATCGGCGTTGTGAGATTGGTGGAGGACGTCATGTCGGCCTTCTCTCTGAGGTGAAACGGGGTCGGCTCGATGCCGCGCCTTACCGTTAGAGAATGGCCTTGCAGGCCGAATGACAGTTCCTTAACAAATCGTTTACCGGCCATAGCGATTTCCGATGGCTGCCATCGGATTCGTCATCTGCCTGTCAGCATCCACCCGAATATTCCCACCCGCGGCCCGAACGGCCCTCGTTCTGTCAATAGAAGCGGATGCGATGTCGATTGCGCAATTGAAAGCCTTCCATGTCGTCGCGGTGTGCGGCGGCTTCTCCCAGGCTGCCCGGGACATGGCGATAAGCCAGTCCACCCTTTCGGCCCATGTGCGCGACCTCGAGGCCGCCTGCGGCTTCAACCTTCTCGAACGCCGGGCGCGCGGCGTCTCCCTCAGCTCGAACGGCGAACGCCTGCTGGAGATCACCACCCGGCTGTTCGCGGCAGAACGCGAGGCCAATGCCTTCCTGCGTGGCGAGGCCGGTGCGAGCGGCGGTCACCTGCGCGTTGCCGCCGACGGCCCGATCCTCGCCCTGCCGATCCTCTCGCACATGAAGAGCGAGCGTCCGAAACTCACATTCTCGCTGTCGATCGATAATTCCGCACGCGTCATCGAGCAGGTCATGGACTATCGCGCGGACGTCGCCATTACCGCGCGGGTGCCCAATGACCCGCGGCTTTTCGGCAAGCACTTCCTCAGCATGCGGCTCGGTCTGTGCGTGCCGCTGGATCACCCGCTCGCCGGGGAGCAGAGCGTCACCATGCGCGCGCTGGAAGGTCTGTCCTTCGTCATGCGCGAACGCGGCTCGCGCACCCGCGAGGTTTTCGAGAAGAATCTCGCGGGCCACGGCATTTCCATCGAGCAGATCGTCGAGATTTCCTCAAGGGAAGGCGTTCGCGAAGCCATCGCCAACAGGGTGGGATGTGGCGTCATCGCCGACCTCGAACTCGGCAATGACAACCGCCTCGCCTTTGTGCCGATCGAAGACGCCCACGAGATTATCGACGAATACGTCATTTGCCTCGCCGAGCGCCAGCACCTTCCGCTGATCCGCGGCTTCATCCACGCGGCGGCCGCGCTGCACTCCGCCCGCTGAGGCCGATCGCGATCCTGCCGCGACAATGGGGCGCCATCCACGCAATCTCCATGAAACGCACACGAAACCGGGATACTCGAATGCGAGCATCCGGCGGGGTGCGATGCCGGCAGCGAGTCGGCCAGACGAGGAATGGCATGATGAGACCGTTTCAAAGAGACAGCAGCGCCAGATATCCTGTATCGATCCGCATCCTGCACTGGCTGCGGGCCATCCTGATCCTCGGGTTGATCGCCTGCGGCTGGTACATGACCGGACGCGCCGAGGACGACCCGACGGCCGCGATCCTTTATCCCAACCACAAGCAGTTCGGCGTGCTGGCCTGGCTGCTGGCGCTGGCGCAGCTTGCCCTTCGCTGGCGCTACCGTGCGGTTCTGCCGCACGCGCCGGACGCCCTCAAGCCCTGGGAGAAGCGTCTGTCCCACGTGACTCACCGGCTGATCATCGCCTTGACCATACTCACTCCGCTGCTGGGCTACGCGATGTCCAGCAGCCTCACGGACGGCGACGGCGTGCCTTTCTTCTTCCTCTCGCATGTGCCGGAGGTCCTGCCGAAGAACGATGCGGCCTTCGCGGTGTTCCAGGCGCTGCACGCCTATAGCGCCTATATCCTGCTGGCCTGCGTCCTCCTGCACATAGCCGGCACCGTGAAGCACCGGCTGCAGGACAGGGGCGGTCCGACCGACGTGCTCCCCCGCATGCTTTGAGGCGGTCGAACCAAGATCGAGGCCCGGTCCCGTGAACCTTCGGCAACCGGCGGCGCGTCGGTGTTCTGACATCCTCTCTTTCATCCCGTTTCGGCCGGCCCGATCCGGCGGCCTTGCAAGCGCCGATGCTATTCGCTACGGGATGACGGTCGGTTTCCGGAAGGGACTAAGAGGGAATCCGTGGCCAAAGACGGCCAGCCAAACGGAACTGCCCCCGCAACTGTAGGCGGCGAGCTGAACTCGGAAAATCCACTGGGCCCCGCGCCCGGGAAGGTCGAGGAAAGCGACGACCCGTCAGTCAGGAGACCTGCCGACGCAGATGACCAACCGAGCGGGTCGGCTCGGGCGGGCTTGCGATCGGCGTCCTGCATTTCGATCCTCGGCCTTCCTTCGTCCCGCCAACATTGCAACGGAAGGGATACGATGTTGAGGTTCACGACGGCGTTCATCGCCACTTTCGCCCTGGCGCCGATGGCGTTCGCGGCCACCAGCTATCCGCTGAAGCTGACGAGCTGCGGCCACGAGGTCACCATCGAGAAGGCGCCGGACAGCGTCGTCAGCGTCGGCCAGAGCACGACCGAGATCCTCTACATGCTCGGCCTCGCCGACAAGGTGAAGGGCACCGCGCTGTGGATCAATCCCGTCCTGCCCGAATTCGCCGAGGTCGACAAGACGGTCGAGCGCCTCGCCGACAATGCGCCGAGCTTCGAAAGCGTCGTGGCAAAGAAGCCGGAGCTCGTCGTCACCGCCTACGAGTGGATGATCGGTCCGCAGGGGGCGGTCGGCACGCGCGAGATGTTCGATGACGCGGGGATCGCAAGCTGGATCATGCCGACCGAATGCGTCGGAAAGGACAACACGCAGAGCATGGACGGCGCCCGCACCAGGCTGTTCGACACGGCCCTGCTCTACCAGGGCATCACGGAACTGGCCGAGATCTTCGACGTCTCCGAACGCGGCGAAAAGCTGGTCGCCGACCTCAGGTCGCGCGAGGAGGCCGCGGTCCGCAAAGCCAAGGACCTGAACCTGCCAGAGGACGTTTCCGGCGTGTTCTGGTATTCCTCCGCCGACATCGAGATCGACCCCTATGTGGCCGGCCTCAACGGCGTGCCGGGCTGGATGCTCTCCAAGCTGGGCGTGAAGAACGTCGTCACCTCCGAGGAGGAGTGGCCGACGGTGGGCTGGGAGACCATCGCCACGGCGAGGCCGACCTTCATCGTCGCGGCCGAAATGAACCGCCGTCGCTTCCCCGCCGACGACATCGCCGTCAAGCGCGAGTTCCTGACCACAGATCCCGTCGCGAAGGAGATGGAGGCGGTCAGGCAGGATCGCATCCTCACGATCGAGGCGAATGCGATGGACCCGTCGGTTCGCGCGATCTTCGCGCTGGAGAAACTGTCGAACGCGCTTTCCGGGTTCGGTCTGTCGAAATGAGACAAGGCGCTGCGGTCCATGGCCTCGGGTGGCTCTTCTGGCTGGCTCCGGCCGTGCTGGCCGCAGCGCTGCTGTTTGGAACGGCGGTCGGCGAGACGCGCATCCCGCTCGCCACCGTCTTCGACGTCCTGGCGACGAAAACGGGTTTCCTGGACCGTGCGATCGATCCCATCGAACTCAGCGTGATCTGGCACTATCGCATGTCGCGCGCGGTGGTGGCGGCCTGCGGCGGCGCCAGCCTCGCCCTGTCCGGCCTCATCCTCCAGGCGCTCTTGCGAAATCCGCTGGCCGAGCCCTATCTCCTCGGCATTTCGGCTGGAGCCTCCACCGGGGCCGTCGCCGTCACCGTCGCCGGTTTCGGCGCGGGGCTGCTCAGCATGTCGGCCGGAGCCTTTGCCGGCGCCATCACGGCCTTCGTGCTTGTCGCGCTGCTGGCCCGCGCCGCGGGCGGCGGAACCGGCATGCGCGGCGCGGCGGTGATCATCCTTGCCGGGATTGCGGGATCGCAGATGTTCAACGCCCTGACGGCCCTTATCATCGCGCAGTCGGCAAGCGCCGAGCAGGCGCGGGGCATCATGTTCTGGCTGCTGGGCAACCTTTCCGGCGTGCGCTGGCCAGACACCTGGCTGGTGCTGCCGATGGCCCTCGTCGGGCTCGGCATCACGTTGTGGCATGTCCGGGCACTCGACGCCTTCGCCTTCGGCGCCGAGAGCGCGGCCGCGCTCGGCATCGACGTGCGCCGCACGCAGGTCGTGCTGATCGGAACGGCGACGCTGGTGACGGCGATCATGGTCTCGGTCGCCGGCGCCATCGGCTTCGTCGGGCTCGTCGTGCCGCATGCCATGCGCATTCTCGTCGGCGCGCGCCACAGCCGGCTGGTGCCGGCGACGGCACTCGCCGGGGCGGTCTTCCTCGTCGTCTCCGATGTCGTCTCGCGCATCGCCCTTCCCGGGCAGGTCCTGCCGATCGGCGTCGTCACCGCGCTGGTCGGTGCGCCGGCCTTCGCCTTCATCATGGTCAGGGGAAGGCAGCGATGACCGACAGGCCCGTACTCGAAGCGGTCGGCGTCGCCCGGATGGCCGGTGGCCGCCCGATCGTTTCCGGCATCGATCTCGGCGTGCGCGCCGGCGAGACGCTCGGCCTGATAGGACCAAACGGCTCGGGAAAATCGACGCTCCTGAACATGCTGGCCGGGCTCGTCAGCCCGAGCCGGGGCGAGATCCGCCTCGCCGGCCGGCCCATGGCGCGCCTCAGCCGGCGCGAGGTCGCGCGCTCCATCGCCTTCGTCGCCCAGCAGGCCGAGACGGGTGAGCGGATTTGCGTTCGCGATGCGGTCGAGCTCGGCCGCACGCCGTGGCTCGATGCGCTGCGGCCGTGGGGCCGCGAGGACGACGATGCCGTGAACGCGGCGCTCGAGGCCGTCGATATGCAGCACATGGCTCGCCGCGACTGGGCGACGCTCTCGGGCGGTGAGCGCCAGCGGGTCCATATCGCCCGCGCCCATGCGCAGAAACCGCAGCTCCTGCTTCTCGACGAGCCGACGAACCATCTCGACATCCACCACCAGATCGGCATTCTCGACCTCATCGGAACGCTCGCGGTGACGACCGTCATCGCCCTCCACGACCTCAACCACGCACAGCGCTGCGATCGATTGCTGGTGATGAAACACGGGCGATGCGCGGCCCTCGGGCCGCCGCACGAGGTGCTCACCGCACCGCTGATCCGCGAGATATTCGCCGTCGAGGCCGAACTCATCCCCCATCCGTCCGGCGGCCGGCCGGTCTTCGCCTTCCAACGCCTTGCCTGAAAGGACACTCCATGCTGCTCCGACTGACCCTTCTTCTCGGCCTCCTCGCATCCCCGGCCGTGGCCGAGACCTTCGAGGTGAAGATGCTCAACCGCAACGCGACGGGCCCGATGCCCTTCGAGCCCGAATACCTCGTGATCAAGCCTGGCGACACGGTGAAATTCCTCGCGACGGACCCCGGCCACAACGCCGCCACCATCGCCGGCATGATCCCCGACGGCGGCAAGAAGTTCGTCGGCAAGATCAATCAGGAGATCGAGGTGACGCTGAGCGAGGAAGGCATCTGGGGCATCAAGTGCTCGCCGCATTTCACCATGGGCATGGCCATGCTGATCCAGGTCGGCGATACGCCGGCCACCGAAGCCGACCTGCCGGCGGACCTGCCGCCCGCCGCCCGCAAGCGCATGATCGAGATCCTCGCCAGGCGCGACGCCGCAAGGTGAGCGCGGCCGGATCCGAGGGTCTCTCCAATCGTTCGGTCAAGGACGATATCCGCGACTACTGGAGCATCCGCGCCGAAACCTACGATCTCAGTCCCGGGCACGGGCAAATGGGCATGCGCGAGGCGCAGGCATGGCGAGACCTGATCCGTGACCATCTCGGCCACGGCGCTGGCCGCCGCGCGCTGGATCTCGGTTGCGGCACGGGCACGATGTCGCTGCTGATGCAGGCCGCCGGCTTCGACGTCACGGGCCTCGACTTTGCCGGGCCGATGCTCGAGCGCGCCCGCCGGAAAGCGAAGGAGGCCGGCGTCCCCGTCACGTTCGTCGCCGGCGACGCCGAGCATACGCTCGAGCCCGAAGCGCAGTACGACGCGATCATCGCGCGCAACCTGCTGTGGACCCTGCCGGACCCCCGACAGGCCGTCGGCGAATGGTGCCGCATCCTGAGGCCGGGCGGGCGGCTGCTGGTCATCGACGGCGATTTTGTCCGCCAGGGCAGGATCGAGCGCCTCATGCCGCTGCTCGACGGGATATTCGGCAAGATCCGCGACGGTCATAGCCTGCTCACCGTGGCGCAATGGGAGGAGCACGACCGCATCATGGCGCGCCTGCCGTTTCACCGGGGAATGCGGGTGGAGGATGTGGCGGACTTGTTCGCGGGAGCCGGCCTCATGGAGCAACGTCGCGATGGCTTGCAGGGCATACGTCGCGGCAGGGGCCTGCACCTTGCCAGCCGGGCAGGCGTCATCGCATGGAGCCAGCACCGCTTCGCCGTTTCCGCCTGCAAGCCGCAGGAGGGACATATCCGCGAGAGGGTGCCTGACGGCATCCGCGCAGCAACGGACCCTTGGAGCCGGCCCCGCCGGGAAAACGCCCGTTCCTAGACTGCTTCCGCTGCCAGGGCGAACGCGCCCATACGCCTCGGCCCTGCCGGTGACTGTTATCAGGCGTCTGGCTGCTTCGCTGCCAGTCCATCCGGTCTGCGCACGATTGCTATCCACGAGAAACCGCGGTGAAGGCTGGCCGCCTCGCTCGTTCCGCCTTGCAGCGCCGCGATCTCGGCAGCGACGCCGAACAGATCCGGGCGCGGCTTGACATGATGCCATCCCAGCCATGTGCGAATGGCGTGCCCCGTCCATGAAGGCAGGCCCGCCATGTCGCCGAAATCGACGACATGCAGTTCCCCTCCCGGCGCCAGAAGCTGCGACGCCCTGAGGAGAGCGTCCCGCCATTGCGGGATCATCGAGACGGCATACGAAATGAAGATGCGATCGTAGCCATGGTCCCGCGCCGTCCGGAAGCTTGCTTGCGGATCGAAGGTGACGGCATCCGCGCGGGCAAGGCGCACCCTTTCGTGCAGGCGGGTGCGCGTCACGGCGCTACCGGCAGCCGCCAGCATCTCGCCCGATATGTCGATGCCGTGAAAGCGCGCATGCGGATAGGCCTGCGCCGCCTTCACCAGATTGCGGCCGGTGCCGCAGCCGATCTCCAGCACCGTGCCACCTGCCGGCACATGAAGTCTCTCCAGCATCCTGTCGCGGCCGATCAGGTAGTATTTTCGCGTCGCGTCGTAGAAGCCGAAGCGTCTTTGCAGCCGATAGATGCGATCCATCAGCGCACCGTGGTCGAGCGTCGCCGTCATGACCGATCCTTCAAAACCAGAAGATGGAAACCGCCATAGATGGACGAGCGGTCGCGGGCGTGAAGGGCCAGCGATTCCTCGCGCCGGTAGTCCCAGCGGGCCAGGAGCTCCGGCACGACGCGACCTTCCAGCAGATTGGCCGGCGCCGCGGTGCGGAAGATGACGCGGGCGCCGGCAGCGGCAGAACGGGTAATCTCGCTCCATAGGCCGTTCAACTGGGCGTCGGACATCCAGTCCTGCGCATCGAGCAGCACGACGCGGTCGACGGAGGCATCCGGCTTTGCCGCCAGCCATTCGGTGATCGAGATGTTTTCCACGCCCAGGCGGGCGGCGCGGGCGCGCACGGCCTCGAAATTTCCGCGCTGGAGGTAGGGCGGCAATGGCGCGCTCTGGTCTCGCCCGTATCCGCGGCCGAAGGCCTGCCAGGCGAAATAGTTCTCCGACAGCGGAAAATCACAGGCGAGCCGTTCCAGCCGCTGGCGCAGAACCGAGGCCATGCTGCCGTCACCCGCCAGAACGTCATATTGCTGCGGGGGAATGCCGAGCCCGAACAACGAGGATTTTCGCCGCGTCATCCAGCGCACGAAACGCTTGTCGAACAACGGCGCGATCATCGTGTCGAAGAGCCGGCGCTGTTCGTCCTGGTCACGCGCCTCGAGCAGGAGACGCGGATTGACGCCATAAAGCCGGGCCACCCGATGGCCCCAGCCGATGAAATGGCCGAGGAGGCCATGGCGGTAGAGATGGCGGCGGAACATGGAGATACGCCGCCGGCCGGTGAGGCCGCGCCCGTCCCAATAGGAACGGCTGGCCTCGTCGAGAACCGGGCGGATGAAGCGCCTGTAGTCCTCCAGGTTCTCCCGGGCATCGGCCAATGCATAAAAACGGTGGAAGTTCTCGTAGCAGGGCAGGGTTTGAAGTGCCGCCAGCTTCAGCCGGTTGAAGGCGATATGGGCAGGATTGAGATCGACCGCCTCGATACGGCCAGGATCCGCCAGAAGATAGGAGAATGCGTTGCAGCCCCCGGAGGCAATGGTGACCAGGGTCTGGCCGGGCTCGATCGCCAGAGCATCCATGTCGACCTCCGGGTCTTCCCAGATCTGCGCATAAACCAGCTTCTGGAACAGGCGAGCGAAGAAATACTCGGCGAGCCCCTCACGGGTCAGCGGCGCGCTGCGACGCACGGCCTCCCGCAACCGGCGGGCCGGATTGAGGTGATATTCCGGCTCGAATTCTTCACGCGGCTGCCGGTGCACAACCGCATCGCATCCGTTCTGTCGCTTCAGCACCGTCGTCATGCCGCACTCCGTTGGAGGATCATTCGGGGATTTGTCGTGATATACGCGGGCAACTGGATGGCACGCTCGCTCCAGCCATAGCCACTGGTGCGGCGCCGCCGCGCTAGCTCCGGTGGAAAGAGACGCGGCGCTAGAGCATCGGGGCGGGAACCTGGGGCATACGCTCGGCGATGAAGTCGTCCAACCGTCTTTCCTCGATCTCCATATAGACCTCTTCGCCGAAATACTCGGCAGTCTCCGCCTTGATTTGGTTGAGATGATCGTCGTTGAACATGGGCGATATCCTCAAGGGGTCGGACGGGCACCGGAGGCCGCCGCCACCAGGGCGATCCGCGTCAGGACACCGAAGCCGGCAATGGCGACGACGGTGGCTTGACGGAGCCGGCCGGCCCGGCTGTTCCACGCCTTTCCCGCCGAAGTCCTATAGGAAACATCGACGAAGCTTTTGTGACGAACCGCGACTCGGCGCCTTCCGAAACGGCCCCCGGAGCCGCCAGCAGCGCTTGGACCGGAAGCTGGAGAAAATAGTGATTATCCCGAGAGCGGGGAAATGGCCGTGATTATGCACTGGATGCCGGGAGCGGCGATGATGACGATAGGCTCAATGCTGTGCAAATTGGAATGCCGGACATTTTTGAGGATATGACCGCAGCCGCAGCTTGTCCAAGTGGAGTGCGAACGAGTGCCTGATTCTTCGCAACCGAAGACCTCATGTTGACCCGAGCTTAGCGAAACAAGTCAAATGTTGACCGGGCCCTGCGATCTACGGTGACCGGATCAACGAAATTAAGCTAAGTGCTTGAATTGAATGGTGCCGCTTAGGTGACTCGAACACCTGACCCCATCATTACGAATGATGTGCTCTACCGACTGAGCTAAAGCGGCCCTTCAGGCGGCCCCGAAGCGTGTCGGGACCGGAATGGGTGCGCTGATAACCGCAATGGACGGAGATTTCAAGCGCGGAGTTTCAACTTGCGCATTTTTCCCGCGCCGCGCGTCGAAATGGCCTCAGCCCGCGATGCGGGCCTTGGCGGCGGCGTATTCGCGGGCGAGGCGGGAAACGAGGTCTTCCACAGGGCCGACCGCCTTCACCGCGCCGATGCCCTGGCCGCAGCCCCAGATGTCCTTCCAGGCCTTGGCGCCGGTCGTGGCCTTGTCGAAATCCATCTTGGAGGGATCGGCTTCCGGCAGGTGGTCCGGGTCGAGGCCCGCGGCGGCGATGGAGGGTTTCAGGTAATTGCCGTGGATGCCCGTGAAATAATTGGAATAGACGATGTCGGCGGCGGCGCTGTCGACGATCATCTGCTTGTAGGCGTCGCTGGCGCGCGCCTCGGTCGTGGCGATGAAGGGCGAGCCGATATAGGCCATGTCGGCGCCCATCGCCTCGGCGGCGAGGATCGCGCCGCCCGTCGCGATCGCGCCGGAAAGCAGGAGCGGTCCGTCGAACCATCCCCGGATCTCCTGGACGAGGGCAAACGGGGACAGCGTGCCGGCATGGCCGCCTGCGCCGGCGGCCACCGCGATCAGGCCGTCCGCGCCCTTGCGGATCGCCGAATTGGCGTGCCGGTTGTTGATGACGTCGTGCAGCACGATGCCGCCATAGGAATGGATCGCCGCGTTCACTTCCGGCACGGCGCCGAGCGAGGAGATGACGACCGGCACCTTGTACTTCACGCACATCGTGAGGTCGTGCTCCAGCCGCCTGTTGGAACGGTGGACGATCTGGTTGACGGCGAAGGGCGCGGCCGGACGCTCGGGATGCTTTGCGTCATGCGCGGCAAGGCCCTCGGTGATTTCCGCCAGCCATTCGTCGAGCTGGGCTTCCGGGCGCGCGTTCAGCGCCGGGAAGGCACCGATGATGCCGGCCTTGCATTGGGCAAGGGTCAGCGCGGGATGCGAGACGATGAACAGCGGCGCGCCGACGACGGGCAGGCGCAGCTTGTCCTTGAGGATTGCGGGCAGGGCCATGGCGGAAGTCCTGATATGGTTTTGACGTTTACGAAAACGTCAAAACCATATCAGGGGGAATCCGCCCTGAAAAGGGGTGGCGCGGCGCGCCGGAGGAGGGATGGAAAGGGCGGGCCGCGCCCCGCCGTGCCGCCAAGCGTATGCCGCGGCCGCGTTGCCTGTCCATGACGGTGCATAGCATGCGCGCGCCCGGCCCGAGGGGGCTGACGCTGCGGCCGGCGGCTTTTCCCCGGCGAAGGAAGGGCAGTTTCGGCCGGAAGGCTTGCGCAAATTCCCGCCAAACGTTACGCAAAAGCTAACAAAAGCCGGAAAGTAGGGCTCTTTCCACAGGTGTATCGTGGCCGCGGCGTCGAGCGGCGCCCGCAGAAGGGTCGGATGTGAGCGGACTGGAAACGGCAATCAGGAATGCGCTGGCGCGCTCGGAGCGCGCCAATGCCGAGGTTCGCGCGCGCATCTACCAGTCGGCGCGCAACGCGCTGGAGGCTGGCCTGCGCAAGCAGGAGGTCAACGATCCCGAGACGATCGCCGCGCAGCGCCATCGGCTGGAGGAGACCATCCACCAGATCGAGGCGGAGGAGCGCGCGCAGATCGCCGCCACCGTCGCGAGCCACATCCGTGCCGAGCCGCCGGCAGGGGCGCGGGCGGAGCCGGAACAGCGCGCCGGACGCGACGTGCGGCCCGAACCGCGGCTCGATGCCGAGCCGCGCATGGAGGCCGGCCGCCCGGCCGCGGCGGCCGGCGACATCGGCGCCATCCGCCCCGAGCGCCAGGACGGCTTTGCCGGAAACGGCGCGGGTGCGGCGCCGGCTGCGACCGCCGGCGAGGCCCCCGGTTTCCGCCCCGAACGCGTCGCCAGGGCCCGCAGGCGGCGCGGCCGCCTGTTCTCCTTCCTGCTCGTCGTCGCCACCCTGATCGCCGCCTTCGGCGCGCTGGCCTGGTGGATGCAGACGAGCGGCCTGCTCGACGATTTGCAGAGCGGGGCGGACGATTCCAGGCCGCCCGCCCGCGTGTCGGGCGAGGACTTCTCCGGCGAGGACCCGATCAAGAAGGCGCTCGACACCCAGAGCCGCTTCTCCTCCGACTGGCGCGCGGTCTTCGCGCCGTCTGAGACGGCCAAGCTCTCGGCCGGGCCGGCGGGGCGCTTCGAATCGGTCGGCACCGGCGACGGCCCGGCCGTGCGCATCACCTCCGCCAATCCGGACCGCGACGGCGCGGTGCGCATCGAAGTGTCGCCGGAGATCCTCGGCGAGCTCGGCGGCAAGGCCTCGACGGTTGCGCTCACCGTGCAGGCGGCGGGCGACAAGCCCGTGCAGGTCGCCGTCGAATGCGATTTCTCCACCATGGGCGGCTGCGGACGCCACCGCTTCACCGTCTCGGAGCGCACGGACGTCCTGTTCCAGGTCGAGTTCGACCGCTCGCTCTCTCCGAGCGAGCCGGGTCATATCCTGGTCAACAGCGACATCACCGGCGGGAATGCGAGCGTGAACCTCTTTGCCGTCCGCATCCTGCCGGGTGAGTGAGCGGCCGCGCTATTTGAGGAAGCCCGGTCCCGAGCCGACGATCCTGTCGTCGATCTCGCCGATCGCCGCCTTGTCCTTGTCGTCGTAGTCGAGCGTCTTGAGGATGTGCCGGATCAGGTTGATGCGTGCGCGGCGCTTGTCGTTGGCGCGGATCACCGTCCAGGGCGCCTGGTCCGTATGCGTCTCCTTCAGCATGCGGTCGCGCTTTTCGGAATAGTCGCCCCATTTGTTGAGCGCGGCGATGTCCATCGGGGAGAGCTTCCAGACCTTCAGCGGATCGTGCCGGCGGTCGTGGAAGCGCTTGAGCTGCATCTCGCGGCCGATGTCGAGCCAGAACTTGAAGAAATGGATGTTCTCCGAGGCGATCATCTTCTCGAAGCGCGGCGTTTCCTTGAGGAACTTTTCGTATTGCTCCGGCGTGCAGAAGCCCATGACCGGCTCCACGCCCGCCCGGTTGTACCAGGAGCGGTCGAAGAGCACGAACTCGCCCGCCGTCGGGAAGGTCGCCACGTAGCGCTGGAAGTACCACTGGCCCTGCTCGGTGCCGGTCGGCTTGGTCAGCGCGACGATGCGGGCAGAACGCGGGTTCATGTAGGACATGGTGGCATGGATCGCACCGCCCTTGCCGGCGGCGTCCCGGCCCTCGAAGACCGCCATGATGCGCGTTCCCGTCTTCTGCTGCCAGAACTGGACCTTGACCAGTTCGATCTGAAGCAGCTTGAGAAGCCGATCGTATTCCTTGTTGTCGAGTTTCTTGTCATAGGGATAGTCGTCGGAGCCGAAGGCCTTTTCCTCGATCCAGTCGGGAAGGACCGGATCGTCGATATCGAACACGCGTTTCTTGCCGCGGATATCCAGTTCCACGGCCCGGCTTTCGGCCTTTTCCGCCATCGTCTGCTCCTTGAAATTCCAGGGTACGGCTGCTGCCGCCATCCGGAAGGTGGACATAACCGGATTGCGAATTCAAGCGCGCCGTGAAAAACATGTCATGAAGCCGCGCTATCCATCGGGAATCATGGAGGCGCGGAGGGTGCGATGCTCGCAAGGGAATGGGTGGCGGTGACGGATCAGCGCACGGGCCTCGGCTGGCTGGCGACGCAATTGTGGGGCGAGCGCGTTCTCATTGCCTCCGCCGTCTTCGTCGGTTTCATGATGTGGCTTGCCGGCCTGCATCTCGGCTGGGTGTCCTTCGCCGTCCTGCTCCTCGTCTTCGCCGGCCTCCTGCGCACCGAACGGCGCACGGTCGCGGTCGGCCGCAAGGCGGTGGCCGTCGAGCCGGTGGCTCCGCCCGCCCCGCCCGTGGAAGATCTCGCCGCGGTCGCCGCCGTCCTCGGCGCGCTCGATGCGCCCGCGGTGCTCCTGTCGGCGCGCCAGACGGTGAAGCTGCAGAATCGCGCGGCCGAGGCCGTCTTCGGCCCGATCCCGGAGGGCAGCGACCTTGCCGGCCGCATCCGCGCGCCCGGCATCCTCGACATGGTGCGCGATGCCATCGGCTCCGGCCAGCCGCGCGAGACGGAACATGCCGAGCGGCTTCCTTCCGAGACGGTCTATGTCGTGCGCATCGCCCCGCTCGCCGGTTCCGCCGCCGAACCGCTCTGGCTGCTGACCTTCCGCGACGTCTCGCAGGCCCGCCGCATCGACCGGATGCGCTCCGACTTCGTCGCCAATGCCAGCCACGAGCTGCGCACGCCGCTCGCCTCGCTGCGCGGCTTCATCGAGACGCTGCAGGGGCCGGCAAGGAACGACCTCAAGGCGCATGAGCGCTTTCTCGCCATCATGCACGAGCAGGCGACGCGCATGAGCCGCCTCGTCGACGACCTGCTGTCGCTCTCGCGCCTCGAGCTGCGCTCCAACCTCGCCCTCGAGCAGACCGTGGACCTCGTGCCGCTCGTCGCCCATGTGCGCGACAGCCTCCAGCCGCTTGCAGGCGACCTCGGCGTCGAGGTCGTGCTGGACCTGCCGAAGCACCCCGTAACGGTCCCGGGCGATCGCGACGAACTGGTCGAGGTCTTCGAGAACCTCATCGAGAACGCCTGCAAATACGGCCAGGAGGGCAAGCGGGTGGACGTGGTGCTGACGGGCGGCGCGGACGGCGTGCCCATAGAGCTCAGCGTCACGGATTATGGCCCGGGCATCCCGCCCGAGCATGTGCCGCGCATCACCGAGCGCTTCTACCGGGTCAACGTGGAGGCGAGCCGCTCCAAGAAGGGCACCGGCCTCGGCCTTGCCATCGTCAAGCACATCCTCACCCGCCACAAGGCGCGCCTCGTGGTGAAGTCTGAAATGGGCAAGGGCACGGTCTTTACCGTCAAGTTCTGACACAAAGGAAGGCGGCTTTGTCGTCGCTTTCGAAATAGCCGAGCAATTTCATAGGCTTGGTGTGTCACAAATGTTTCGTCAAATTGACATAAAACCAATGGCGATCGCGGTTTAGAGAAGAGCCGCCGGTTCACGGCTAAGAGCGCGGAATGAGCGCTTACCACACATGTCCTCTTCGGGAGAACCCAGATGAAATCTCTTAAGCTCACCGTCGCGGCGCTCGTTGCCTCCGCCGCATTCGCAGGCGTTGCCGTTGCGCGCGACCAGATCCAGATCGCCGGCTCGTCCACCGTTCTTCCCTACGCCAAGATCGTCGCCGAGACGTTCGGCGAGACCTATCCCGACTTCAAGACCCCGATCGTCGAATCCGGCGGCACGGGCGGCGGCCTGAAGGAATTCTGCAAGGGCGTCGGCCCCGACACCATCGACATCGCCAATGCATCGCGCCCGATGAAGGACAGCGAAGTCGAGGCCTGCAAGGCCGCCGGCGTCACCGAGATCCAGGAAGTCAAGATCGGCTATGACGGCATCGTCTTCGCCACGGACGCCGGCAATGCCGACCTGAAGCTGGAGCCGAAGGACCTCTATCTGGCGCTCGCCGCGGAAGTCGCCGTCGACGGCAAGCTCGTCGCCAACCCCTACAAGAAGTGGTCGGAAGTCAACAAGGACCTCCCGGACGTCGAGATCGCCGCCTATATCCCCGGCGAAAAGCACGGCACGCGTGAAGTCTTCGACGAGAAGATGCTGGCTGCCGGCTGCAAGGCGACCGGCGCCGCCGACGTGATCAAGGCTGCCGTTGCCGACGAAAAGGAACAGCATGCCAAGTGCATCGCGGTCCGCAAGGACGGCCTGGCCGTCGACATCGACGGCGACTATACCGAGACGCTCGCCCGCATCGCCGCCAACAAGTCCGGCATCGGCGTCTTCGGCCTGTCCTTCTACGAGAACAACGCCGACAAGCTGAAGGTCGCCACCGTCAGCGGCATCGTTCCCTCGACCGAGACGATCGCGTCGGGCGAATATCCGGTCTCCCGTCCGCTGTTCTTCTACGTCAAGAAGGCGCATCTCGGCGTCATCGCGGGCCTGAAGGAATATGTCGAGTTCTTCACGAGCGATGACATGATCGGCCCCGACTCCCCGCTTGCCGAGTACGGCCTCGTTCCGGCTCCGGACGCAGAGCGCGAGGAGATCCGCAAGGCCTTCGTCGACGGCAAGATCATGTAATCGCCTTGGCCGGTGCGGCTTCTCCTCGGGGAGGTCGCGCCGGCCGCTCTCTTTCCGGCGGGTTTCCCGCGTCTGTCGAAAGGTCGGGGCGAGAGGTCTCGCCGGGAGAATGTCCTAAATGAGTGTTTCCCTTCTTCTGCTTGTCGTCGCCGTCATCGGCGTGGCAGGGTATCTGGCGGGTAGCTGGCGCGCCAACACGCTTGCCGGCGGCAAGCTCTCCAGCCTGCACTCCCGGCCGGGCTACTACGGCTCCTTCGTCGCCGTCTGGTCCATGCTTCCGGCGGTCCTCGTGCTTTTGGTCTGGATCGTCGCGAGCCCGGTCTATATCGGCTCGACCGTTCGTGCCGGCTTTCCTGACGAGGTGAAGGCCGAGCCGCAGGCGACGCAGAACCTCAACTACAACATGATCGGCGCCATTGCCCGCGGCCTGCGGCTGCTGACGCCGCAGGAGCGCGAGGCGGTGTTCGCCGACGGCGCATCCGCCCGCACGGTGCTCGCCGGCAAGGGCGTGCCGCTTGCCGCCGATCCCGCGCCCTACATGCTGACGGCGGCCGACGACCTCGGCCGCATGACGGCAGCCAGCCGCACCTTCCTGTCGGCCCTGGTCGTCCTCGTCGCCCTCGCGGGCGCCTTCCTCTCCTACCGGGCGATCGCGCCGAAGTTCCGCGCCCGCAACCGCGTAGAAGGCATGATGCTGATCGGCCTCATCGGCGCGTCCTCGATCGCCATCCTGACGACCGTCGGCATCGTCGCCTCGATGCTGACGGAAGCCGTTCACTTCTTCAACATGGTCCCGGCGTGGGAATTCTTCTTCGGCACGGTCTGGGATCCGCGCTTCGCCGCGGCGGGCGCAACGGCCTCCGCCGGTCAGTTCGGCCTGATCCCGCTGCTCGCCGGCACGCTCTATATCGGCTTCGTCGCCATGCTGGTCGCCGTGCCCGTCGGCCTCTTCGCCGCCATCTACATGTCGGAATACGCCTCGCGTCACCTTCGTTCGGTCGCAAAGCCGCTGCTCGAAGTGCTCGCCGGCATCCCGACCATCGTCTACGGCTTCTTCGCCCTCATCACGGTCGGCCCGTTCCTGCGCGACATCTCCGCCGAGCTGAACGGCCTCGTCACGGGCAACTACACCAGCTTCATCCAGGCGCAGAGCGTGCTGACCGCCGGCTTCGTCATGGGCATCATGCTGATCCCCTACGTCTCCTCGCTGTCGGACGACATCATCACCGCCGTGCCGCGGGCGCTGCGTGACGGCTCGCTCGGCCTCGGCGCCACCCGCTCGGAAACGATCCGGCGCGTCATCCTGCCGGCGGCCCTGCCGGGCATCGTCGGCGCGCTGCTGATGACCGCCTCGCGCGCCATCGGCGAGACGATGATCGTGGTGCTTGCCGCGGGCGTTGCAGCCCGCATGCAGATCAATCCCTTCGAGCCGATGACGACGGTCACCGTCAAGATCGTCAACCAGCTCACCGGCGACCTCGAATTCACCTCGCCGCAGACGCTGGTGGCCTTCGCGCTCGGCATCACGCTCTTCGTCATCACGCTTTGCCTTAACATCTACGCCCTCTATATCGTGCGCAAATACCGGGAGCAGTACGAATGAGCCAGGTCTCCACCACGAGCCCCGCCCTCGGCATCGCCGAAAGGCCCGAGCGCCGCGACATCGGCCTTCGCCGCCGCTACGCCGCTGAACGCCGCTTCCGCCTCTACGGCATGGCCGCCATCGGCTTCGGCCTGCTCTTCCTCTTCCTGTTGCTGTTCTCGGTGGTCTCCAAGGGCTACACGGCGTTCCAGCAGTCGATGATCACGATCCCGGTCGAGTTCTCCGAACAGATCATCGACAAGAACAACGAGCGCGCCACCAACCCGCAGAAACTGGTCTCGGCCAACTACCCGGTCGTCGCCCGCAACGCGCTCGCCAAGGTTCTCGGCGTCGGCGAGGATGACCGCGCCGGCCTGAAGGCCGTCAACGGCATGATCTCGGACAGCGTGCGCGTCCAGTTCCGCGACCTCGTCGCCGCCGATCCCTCGATCATCGGCACGACCCGGACCGTCAGCTTCCTCGCCCACGGCGACCTCGACTCCGCCTTCAAGGGCCAGATCGATCTCTCCGTCCCGGAAACCAGCCGCAAGGTCTCCGACAGGCAGGTCGGCTGGATGAACCAGCTTGCCGAAAGCGGCGCGCTCTCCAAGCATTTCAACACCGGCCTCTTCACCAGCGGCGCATCGAGCCGCCCGGAAGCTGCCGGCGTCGGCGTCGCGCTCGTCGGTTCGCTCTACATGATGCTGATCGTCCTCGTGCTCTCGCTGCCGATCGGCGTCGCCGCCTCGATCTACCTGGAAGAGTTCGCCCCGAAGAACCGCTTCACGGACCTCATCGAGGTTAACATCAACAACCTCGCCGCGGTGCCGTCCATCGTCTACGGTCTGCTCGGCCTTGCCGTCTTCATCAACTTCGCCGGCTTCCCGCGCTCGGCGGCCCTCGTCGGCGGCCTGGTGCTGACGCTGATGACGCTGCCGACGATCATCATCGCGACCCGCGCGGCGCTGAAGGCCGTGCCGCCGTCCATCCGCTCGGCGGCGCTGGGCCTCGGCGCCTCCAAGATGCAGACCGTGTTCCACCACGTCCTGCCGCTCGCCATGCCCGGCATCCTTACGGGCACGATCATCGGCCTTGCCCACGCGCTCGGCGAGACCGCGCCGCTTCTCCTCATCGGCATGGTCGCCTTCGTCGCGGACGTCCCGGCAACCCCGCTCGATCCGGCGACGGCGCTTCCGGTGCAGATCTACATGTGGGCGAACGAGGCCGAGCGCGCCTTCGTGGAGCGCACCTCGGGAGCCATCATCGTGCTCCTCATCTTCCTCATCCTCATGAATGTTGGCGCTATCCTGTTGCGCCGCCGTTTCGAACGGCGCTGGTAGAAGGACCGATCCTATGAACATCATGTCAGAAGCAGCCGTCGAGAAAGCCCTGGACAAGAAAATGAACGACATTTCCTACAAGATGATCGGCAAGGACGTCTCGGTCTATTACGGCGACAAGCGCGCCCTCTACGACGTCAACCTCAACGTCCGCGAGAATACCGTGACCGCCCTCATCGGCCCGTCGGGCTGCGGCAAGTCCACCTTCCTGCGCACGCTCAACCGCATGAACGACACCATCGACGGCTGCCGCGTCACCGGCCGCATCACGCTGGATACGGACGACATCTACGATCCGAACATCGACGTGGTGGAACTGCGCGCCCGCGTCGGCATGGTCTTCCAGAAGCCAAACCCGTTCCCGAAGTCGATCTACGAGAACGTCGCCTACGGCCCGCGCATCCACGGCCTTGCCAAAGCCAAGGCCGACATGGACGCCATCGTCGAGCAGAGCCTGCAGAAGGCGGGCCTGTGGAACGAGGTGAAGGACCGCCTGCAGGAGAGCGGCACCGGCCTTTCGGGCGGCCAGCAGCAGCGCCTGTGCATCGCCCGCGCCGTCGCCGTCAGCCCGGAGGTCATCCTGATGGACGAGCCCTGCTCGGCGCTTGACCCCATCGCCACCGCCAAGGTCGAGGAGCTGATCCACGAGCTGCGCGCCAACTTCACCATCGTCATCGTGACGCATTCCATGCAGCAGGCGGCCCGCGTCTCGCAGCGCACCGCCATGTTCCACCTCGGCAACCTCGTCGAGGAGAACGACACCGACAAGATGTTCACCAACCCGGACGACCAGCGCACGCAGGACTACATCATGGGCCGCTTCGGCTGACGCCATTGTCGCCCAAGCCCCGAACGCCCGAGCGCATCAAGGATAAAGCCATGTCATCGACCCATATCGTCTCGATCTATGACGAAGAACTGAAGTACCTCTCCCGCCGCATCTCCGAGATGGGCGGCACCGCCGAGCAGATGGTGGCCGATTCCGTCCGCGCCCTCGTCACCACGGATGCGGCGCTGGCGCAGAAGGTGATTTCGGAAGACATCATCCTCGACAATGCCGAGCGCCAGATCAACGAGAAGGCCATCGTCACCATCGCCAAGCGCCAGCCGATGGCGGCGGACCTGCGCGAGATCATGGGCGCGATCCGCATCGCCGCCGAGCTGGAGCGTGTCGGCGACCTCGGCAAGAACACCGCCAAGCGCGTCATCGCCGTGCAAAGCTCGGGCATGCCCCGCAAGCTCGCCCGCGGCCTGGAGCACCTCGCCGAACTCGCCCTGATCCAGCTCAAGGAAGTGCTCGACGTCTACGCCACCCGTTCGGTCGACAAGGCGAAGGCCATCCGCGAACGCGACGACGAGATCGACGCGATCTACACCTCGCTGTTCCGCGAGCTCCTCACCTACATGATGGAAGACCCGCGCAACATCACGCCCTGCACGCATCTCCTGTTCTGCGCCAAGAACATCGAGCGCATCGGCGACCACGCGACCAACATCGCCGAAACCATCTACTACATGGCCACCGGCTCGCAGCCGGAAGGCGAGCGTCCGAAGGACGACACCTCGACCTCCGTCGTCGCCGCCGACGTTGCCGATGCCTCCGAGTAACGAGTAAGGGTTCGACACATGGTGCCCAGAATAGCCGTCGTGGAAGACGAGGAGGCGCTCAGCGTCCTCCTGCGCTACAATCTCGAAGCCGAAGGCTTCGAGGTCGACACGATCCTTTCCGGTGACGAGGCCGAGATGCGCCTTCAGGAGCGCATGCCGGATCTCCTCATCCTCGACTGGATGCTGCCCGGCGTCTCCGGCATCGAGCTCTGCCGGCGCCTGCGCCAGCGCCCGGAGACCGAGCGCCTGCCGATCATCATGCTGACGGCGCGCGGCGAGGAGAGCGAGCGCGTGCGCGGCCTTGCCACCGGCGCGGACGACTATGTGGTGAAACCCTTCTCGACGCCGGAGCTGGTCGCCCGCGTGCGCGCCATGCTGCGCCGGGCCAAGCCGGAAGTCGTCTCGACCGTGCTGCGCTGCGGCGACATCGAGCTCGACCGCGAGACCCACCGCGTCCACCGCCGCACCCGCGAGGTCCGCCTCGGCCCGACGGAATTCCGCCTGCTGGAGTTCCTGATGACCTCGCCGGGCCGCGTCTTCTCGCGCTCGCAGCTCCTCGACGGCGTCTGGGGCCACGACATCTATGTCGACGAGCGCACCGTCGACGTCCATGTCGGGCGCCTGCGCAAGGCGCTCAACTTCGCCAACATGCAGGACGTCATCCGCACGGTGCGCGGTGCCGGCTATTCGCTGGAGACCTGAGCGGCCGGAATTTCCTCCCAAGGACGGAAATGGGCCCTTCGGGGCCTGTTTGCGTTTCGGGGCACGCAATCGCCCCCGCATGCGGCCTTCTCCCGATAAGCGGGGCGGCGCGAGGAGAGAGCTTCTCCGCTTGCGAAAAAATGTCATGGCAGGATGAGGGCGTCCGGCCCGCAGCCGCAAACGAAAACGGGCCCGAAAGGGCCCGCTTGTCATTCCGCAGTCAGCGCCGCTCAGCGCATCCGCCGGCGCTCGGCCGAAGGCTGGTAGGCGAGGCGCTGGTGGTAGGTGCAATAGGGCGAGTTGTCCGGGGACTCGTTGCCGCAGAAGTGGAAGTCCTCGTTGAGCGGGTCGCCGATCGGCCATTTGCAGGTGCGCTCGGTGAGCTGCGTCAGCTCCAGCTTGCGCGACATCGGCACGACGACGTTGTTGCCGTTGGCCGGAACCGGAAGCTGGTCGCGCTGCGCGTCGAAATCTGCGTCGATTTCCTCCTTGGCGATCGCGTTGCCGGCCGGGCGGGCCGCGGCGCGGGGGGCGACCGGGCGGGCCGCAAAGCCGGTGGGGCGCGGGGCGGCTGCCGCCGGGCGCTTGGGGCGCGAGGCGGACTGCGTTCCGCCGGCCTTGGCGCGGCCCGGCAGGTTCAGCCGGTGCACCTTGCCGATGACGGCATTGCGGCTGACGCCGCCGAGCTGGGCGGCGATCTGGCTCGCGCTCAGGCCCTCGCTCCAGAGCTTCTTGAGTTTCTCGACCCGCTCGTCTGTCCAGTTCATGCTTTCGTCTCCGTTCGGCGCTCGCAATACGGGAATCCGTCATCGCGTCCCGGACGGGTCCGGGACCTGAACGCCTTAACTCTTTTGGTGACTAGTTCCGCCGCATGCAGTCTAGTAATTGGTCTTTAACCTAGAGACCGGGGGACTCCGTGACAAGAGTCGCACGAATCCGGGCGAATCGATTTCTAAGTTTTCCCCAACTTGCTGGTCTGGTGTGACTCGATAGCGACACCTTCCGCGCGTGCCGTGAATCCTTTCCCTGCGGGAGGTTCAGCCATATTCAGGGCAGCGATTTTATTGACAGGGCGGTATGAAATGCCGATAGTGCGGCATGCCGCCGAAAGGCGGCTTTTGATTTTTCTGGTATCCGGAAAAGTCAAGCTCCAGACCCGTTTTCCGCATCTCTTTTCGGAGGATTCGCGCCATGGCCGATGCCGCGCCGCTCTATGAAACCTATATGCGTGCGCCGCTCCGGTTCGCGCGCGGGGAGGGCGTGTGGCTCGTCACCGAGGATGGCGAGCGATATCTCGATTTCGCCGCCGGCGTCGCCGTCAATTCGCTGGGCCACGCCCACCCCCATCTCGTCGCCGCGCTGAAGGACCAGGCCGAGAAGGTCTGGCACCTGTCGAACCTCTACGAGATCCCCGGCCAGGAAAGCCTCGGCCGCCGGCTGACGGAGGCGACCTTCGCCGACAAGGTGTTCTTCACCAATTCGGGCGCCGAGGCGCTGGAATGCGCGATCAAGACGGCCCGGCGCTACCACTTTGCCAAGGGTCACGCCGGCAAGTACCACATCCTCACCTTCGAGGGCGCTTTCCACGGCCGCACCATCGCCACCATCGCGGCCGGCGGGCAGGAGAAATACATCGAGGGCTTCGGCCCCAAGGCCCCGGGCTTCCTGAAGCTGCCCTTCGGCGACATTACGGCCGTCAGGGACGCGATCACCGAGGAGACGGCGGCGATCCTCATCGAGCCCGTGCAGGGCGAGGGGGGCCTTCGCCCCGTGCCGAAGGACTTCATGCAGGAGCTGCGCCGGCTCTGCGACGAATACGGCCTGCTGCTCATCCTCGACGAGGTGCAGACGGGCGTCGGCCGCACCGGCCGCCTCTTCGCCCATGAGAGCGCGGGCGTCACGCCCGACATCATGGCCATCGCCAAGGGCATCGGCGGCGGTTTCCCGCTCGGCGCCTGCCTTGCCACGAACGAGGCCGCCGCCGGCATGGTCGCCGGCACGCATGGCTCGACCTATGGCGGCAACCCGCTCGCCATGGCGGTCGGCAATGCGGTGCTCGACGTCGTCCTCGAGGACGGCTTCCTTCAGCATGTGCGCGACGTCGCGCTGGTCTTCCGCCAGGGGCTCGCGGCGCTGAAGGACCGCTTCCCCGAGGTCATCGAGGATATCCGCGGCGAGGGCCTGATGCTCGGCATCAAGGCGAAGGTTCCGGTCGCCGACCTGCTCAAGGCCGTGCGCGCGGAAAACCTGCTCGCCGTGCCGGCCGGCGACAACGTGCTGCGCCTGCTGCCGCCGCTGGTCGTCACGGCGGAAGAGGCGCGCGAGGGGCTCGCCCGCATCGAGCGGGCGGCGGAAAAGCTGACGGCGGCCGTGAAGGCCGCTTAAGGGACTGGGACAGACAGGACACATCATGGCCAAGCATTTTCTCGATCTTTCCGCCGTTTCGGAAAGCGATCTCCGCGTCATCATGGACGACGCGCACAGCCGCAAGGCCGCCAGCAAGGCCGGCACGGAGGCAAAGCCGCTCGCCGGCAAGATGCTGGCGATGATCTTCGAGAAGCCCTCCACGCGAACCCGCGTCTCCTTCGACGTCGGCATGCGCCAGCTCGGCGGCGAGACGCTGTTCCTGTCGGGCACGGAAATGCAGCTCGGCCGCGCCGAGACCATCGGCGACACGGCCAAGGTCCTGTCGCGCTATGTCGACGCCATCATGATCCGCACGACCGACCATGCGCGCCTGCTGGAGCTTGCCGAGCACGCCACCGTCCCGGTCATCAACGCCCTGACGGACCTCACCCATCCCTGCCAGATCATGGCCGACATCATGACCTTCGAGGAGCATCGCGGCCCGGCCAAGGGCAAGACCTTCTCCTGGATGGGCGACGGCAACAACGTGCTGCACTCCTTCGTCGAGGGCGCGGCCCGCTTCGGCTATACGATGAAGATGGCCGTGCCGATGGGCTCCGAGCCGGACGACAAGATCCTCAACTGGGCGCGCGACAACGGCGGCAACATCCTGCTCGGCCACGACCCGGAGGCGATTGCCGACGGTGCCGACCTCATCGTCACCGATTGCTGGGTCTCCATGAACCAGGAGCACCGCGCTCGCGGCCACAACATCTTCCAGCCCTACCAGGTCAACAAGCAGCTCATGGCGCGGGCCGGCAAGGATGCGCTCTTCATGCACTGCCTGCCCGCCCATCGCGGCGAGGAAGTGACCGACGAGGTGATCGACGGCCCGCAGTCCGTGGTCTTCGACGAGGCGGAGAACCGCCTTCATGCGCAGAAGTCGATCCTTGCCTGGTGCTTCGGCGCCGTCTGACGCGGCCTTGAAATATGTGAGGGCACGCACGATCTAGGTGCCGACACCCGGCGCCGGAAGGCGTCGTCTCTGGCGCTTGCCCGCCCGGTATGGAATGATCGGGCGGCAGGAGCGCGAAATCACGATAGACGCTGTCGGACGTGGCGGGGCGCAAGGCCCGCGGCGCGGCGGTGTGCAAGGAGCAGAACGATGATGGCTGAAAACGCCCTGAAACTCGGTGAGCCCGGCTATGCCGGCGACGATCATGTCCTGCCGTTCCAGGTGGAAGGCCTCGATGTGCGCGGCAGGGCCGTGCAGCTCGGCCCGATGCTCGACGGCATTCTCGGCCGGCACGATTACCCCGCACCCGTCGCCCGCCTTCTGGCCGAGGCGATCACGCTCACCGTGCTGCTCGGCACCTCGCTGAAATTCGAGGGCAAGCTGATCGTCCAGACCAAGGGCGACGGCCCCGTCGACCTGCTCGTCGCTGATTTCGCCGCACCGGAGAACGTGCGCGCCTATGCCCGCTTCGACGAGGCGGCGCTGGAGGCCGCCGTCGCCGAAGGCCGGACGGAGCCGCACGAGCTGCTCGGCAAGGGCATTCTCGCCTTCACCATCGACCAGGGCGCGCATACCCAGCGCTACCAGGGCATCGTTCCGCTCGACGGCCATACGCTGGAAGAGATCGCCGGCGTCTATTTCCGCCAGTCCGAGCAGATCCCGACCAAGGTGCGCCTCGGCGTCGCCGAGCTCTACGACCGCGACGAAGCCGGCAAGGCCCGCCATCGCTGGCGCGCGGGCGGCATGGTCGCGCAGTTCCTGCCGTCCTCGCCCGAGCGCATGCGCCAGGCCGATCTTCCCGGCGGCGACGGCGACGAGGCCGGCCACAAGATCGACGACGACGACAACTGGTCCGAAGCCAAAGCCATGGTCGAGACGATCGACGCCGACGAGCTGACCGATCCCACAGTCGGCACCGAGCGGCTGCTGTTCCGCCTCTTCCACGAGCGGGGCGTGCGCGTCTACCAGCCGCAGCAGGTCTTCGACCGCTGCTCCTGCTCGCGCGAGAAGCTGAAGAGCGTCCTCGCCGGCCTCAGCGCCGAGGAGATCGCCCATACGGCGGACGACAAGGGTGAGATCGCGGTGACCTGCGAGTTCTGCTCGACGACTTACCGCTTCGAGGCGGCGGAAGTGCTGCCGCAGTAAAGGCGTGGGGCGACTGCCCGCATCCGCCTGACGGCACCTTCTCCCCGCAGACGGGGAGAAGGGAAGGATGCGACGCCTCGCCTTCTGCCGGCGATGATGCTTTGGGGAAACCGGCCCGGCTCGCTTCCTTCGCCACGCTTGCGGGGAGAGAATGGCCGGCAGGCCGGATGAGGGGCTGCGCCCGCGCCGCCCTCAATTCAGCGTGCGCACCTGCCCGGGCGTATCCAGCGAGAAGGCCGGAATGGCGACGTCGAAGGCCTCGCCCGTCTCCGCCTCCATGCGGTACCGCCCGAACATGATGCCCGACGGCGTCTCCAGCGGGCAGCCGGAGGAATATTCGTAGGTATCGCCCGGCCGCAGCACCGGCTGCTCGCCGATGACACCAGGCCCGTTGACCTCGTCGACCTGTCCGTTCTGGTCGGTGATGTTCCAGTAGCGCGTCACCAGCCGCACGGCGATGTCGGAATGGTTCGATATGACGACCCGGTATCCCCAGACATAGCGGCTGTCGTCGGGGTCGGACTGATCGGCCAGGTAGTATGGCTCTACGGTCACTTCGATGTCGCGGGTCAGCGCACGATACATGGGCAAGCCTTGAACTGATTAGCTCCTGCTATTCTACACGAATACGGTTTCGTCAAGGACAAGCGAAGAACCCACGCGCTTCTGCCGGCGGCAGCCCGAAGAACACCGGCCTCATCGGCCGGTGTCTTCCATTTCCGGCCTCACGCCGCGATGGTCACGCCCCGACCCTGGCGAGCGCCCGCGCGAAATCCTCGATGAGGTCGTCGCCGTCCTCGATGCCGGCCGAAAAGCGCACCGTGCCGGCCGAGATGCCGAGTTCGGCGCGGGCCTCGTCCGTCAGGTTCTTGTGCGTCGTCGTCGCCGGATGCGTGATGAGGCTCTTGGCGTCGCCGAGATTGTTGGAGATCTTCACGACCTCCAGCGCGTCCTGCAGCGCGAAGGCCGCCTCCTTGCCGCCCTTCAGCTCGAAGCAGACGAGTGTCGAGCCGCCCGACATCTGCTTGGCGATGATGTCGGCCTGCGGGTGGTCCTTGCGGCCCGGATAGATCACGCGGGCGACCTGGTTCTGTTCCGCGAGGAAGTCCGCGATGCGGCTCGCATTCTCCGTCTGCTGCCTGACGCGCAGCGGCAGCGTCTCGATGCCCTTGAGCAGCGTCCAGGCATTGAACGGCGACATGGCCGGGCCGGTGTGGCGGAAATAGTCGTGCAGGTTCTCGTCGATCCAGGCCTTGTCCGAAAGCACCACGCCGCCGAGGCACCGGCCCTGCCCGTCGATATGCTTGGTCGCCGAATAGACGACGACATGCGCGCCGAGCTCCAGCGGCTTCTGGAAGAGCGGCGTGGCGAAGACGTTGTCGACCACGACCTTGGCGCCGATCTGGTTGGCGAGCCTTGCGACGCCGGCGATATCGATCACTTCCAGCGTCGGGTTGGTCGGGCTTTCGAGGAAGAAGACCCTGGTGTTCTTGCGGATCGCGCCCTCCCAGTTGGCAAGGTCCCGGCCGTCGATCAGCGTGCACTCGATGCCGTATTTCGGCGCCAGCGTCTCCACCACCCAGCGGCAGGAGCCGAAGAGCGCGCGGGCCGCGACGATATGGTCGCCGGCCTTGAGCTGGCAGAGGATGGCGGAGGAGACGGCGGCCATGCCGGATGCAGTGGCGCGGGCATCCTCGGCGCCTTCTAGCATGCACATGCGCTTTTCGAACATGTCGTTGGTCGGGCTGCCGTAGCGGGCGTAGATGAATCCGTCCGTCTCGCCCTTGAAGCGGGCTTCGGCTGCCGCCGACGTGTCGTAGACGAAGCCTTGCGTGAGGAAGATCGCCTCGGCGGTTTCGCCGTGCTGGGAGCGGGTGGTTCCGCCGTGAACGAGTTGGGTGGCCGGGCGCCAGGACTTGCTCATGTGATCGTCGCCTTCAAACAAAAAAACCGGCCGCGCAAGCAGGCCGGTTTGACACCCGGCCTTTTTAGCTACTTGTTTAACGTGGCTGCAAGCCGGCCGGCCAAATCACCACGGGATAACCTTGCTATTACTGCGCGCCCGCGCTTGCGTCAATTGCCGGCATTTGGTTTTGTGCGAACCCTCTGATAGGGCGGTATTCTCATGGCTTCTGTGACGCGCGGCACGGGCATTCTGGCGGATCACGCCATTCGCGGCTTGTTCGAGAGCGGCAGGCTGAAGAGCGAGGCCGTGCTCGACGGCGACCAGATCCAGCCGGCAAGCCTCGACCTGCGTCTCGGCGTCAAGGCGTTTCGCGTGCGCGCCAGCTTCCTGCCCGGCCCGGCGAACCTCGTCGCCGATAAGCTCGACCGGCTGAAGCTGCACGTCATCGACCTTTCCGACGGCGCGGTGCTGGAAACCGGCTGCGTCTACATCGTGCCCCTGATGGAAAGCCTCGACCTGCCGACCGAGCTCGCCGCCTCGGCCAACCCGAAGAGTTCGACCGGCCGTCTCGACATCTTCACCCGCGTCATCACCGACCGCGCGCAGGAATTCGACAAGATTCCCGCCGGCTATTCCGGCCCGCTCTATCTGGAAATCTCGCCGCGCACCTTTCCCATCGTCGTGCGCCGCGGCTCGCGCCTGTCGCAGATCCGCTTCCGCAAGGGCAATGCCCTGCTCGGCGAAAGCGAGCTGCTGGCCCTCCACGCCTCGGACACGCTCGTCGCCAGCGAGACGCCGAACGTCTCCGGCGGCGGCATCGCGCTCTCCATCGACCTCAAGGGCACCGGGCCGGACGGCCTCATCGGCTATCGCGGCAAGCACCACACCTCCGTCGTCGATGTCGACCGCAAGAACCAGCATGACATCTTCGATTTCTGGGAGCCGCTGTTCAGCCGCGGCCGCAACGAGCTTGTCCTCGACCCGGACGAGTTCTACATCCTCGTCTCGCGCGAGGCCGTGCACGTGCCGCCGCTCTACGCCGCCGAGATGACGCCCTTCGACCCGCTCGTCGGCGAGTTCCGCGTCCACTATGCCGGCTTCTTCGACCCCGGCTTCGGCCACGCCCCCGCCGGCGGCTCCGGCAGCCGCGCGGTGCTGGAAGTGCGCAGCCACGAGGTGCCCTTCATCCTGGAGCACGGCCAGATCGTCGGCCGCCTGATCTACGAGCACATGCTCGACGCCCCCGAGGGCCTCTACGGCTCCGGCCTCGGCTCCAACTACCAGGCCCAGGGCCTCAAGCTCTCCAAGCATTTCCGCGCGGCTTGAAGGCGGCCTTCCCGCCCACCGCCTCGCTTGACATGCCCGGCGAACTGTTGAATGACTGCCCCACCGGCGCTGCCCTGCGGGTATGATGTAATGGTAGCCTGTCAGCTTCCCAAGGCTACCCGCTATGGTTGAAAAATCTTACTGAAATCACAATTTTACAAATATATTCAGGGATTTAGAAGGCTTCCTAAGCGTTGTCTTCCTTGGATTTTTAGCTCTTGAATATCCCAGAAGTTGCACCAGTTTTTGGCGGAAATGAGCCTCTTTGTAAGCCGTTATTTACGCAATGTATTGAAGTCATTCTTACGCGAACTGCGTCGTACCGCAGCGGCACCAGTAATCGCCCACCTTAATCCAGCGTGGTCTTCCACAGGATACGGCGCCTATGCTGACGAGGATATTGCAGCACTCAAAAACAATTGATCCTCACGTTGTTTTCGCAATTGCCGAACTGCCAACAGATTTGGTCAGCGTTCGGATGGCCAGCCATTTGTTACGAAAGGGTGTTTCCGCTTGTGAAATCGCAGAAATGTCCTGGCTGGTGAAGCGGGTTGTCGAAGTGTCAGGATCGGTGGCCATTCTGAATCCGCTGGCTCATTCCAAGAACCCTATAGTGACGGTGCGCAAGGCAATTGCCTGCCTTCCGTTTCCCGCTCCACCGTGGAAGGCGGAGGGATTGATCCCGGTGCAATCGGCTGAAGAGCTTTCCGATATTGCTCGTCGATTGGGGAACTGCTTGAGTGATCACGATATTTTCTATTCGTCTTGCCTCGATGTTCAGGCTGGAATTGCATTCTATTTTGTGACTCGGTCGGCCAAGCCTCTGCTGTTGAAGTTCACCAAGTTCGGTGGCGTTGGCTGGAATCTTGATGAATGTCGTGGGGAAGGGAACCGTCCTCCTACTAGGCTGTAGTGACGATTTAACTATCTGAGCCATATTGCGATAGCGGCGAGTTTGACGAAGCCCATGAAGTTGACGAGCAGCTTGTCGTATCGGGTTGCGACCCGTCGGAACTGCTTGAGCTTGTTGAAGAAGCGCTCGATGCGGTTGCGCTCCTTGTATAGGTCGACGTCGTATGTGCGCTGAACCTTTCGGTTGCGCTTGGGCGGGATGACGACGTCGGCGCCGCTTTGGGCGATCCTGCCGGCGAGGTGGTCGGCGTCATATCCCTTGTCGGCGATGGCGCTGTCGGCGTCGATGCCGTCGATCAGGTCGTGAGCGAAGGCGATGTCGTTGCGCTGGCCGGGCGAGCCGATCAGGCGGACGGGAAGGCCGAGAGCTTCGGTTGCGGCGTGGATCTTGGTGCTCAGGCCGCCGCGAGACCGGCCCAGGCCCTGGGCATCCGCCCCCCTTTGACCTTGCGGGCGCCGGCGGCGTGCTGGTGGGCGCGCACGATGGTCGAGTCGATCATCAGCCATTCCAGGTCGGCTTCGCGGGCCAAGGTTGTCAGCATGGCGTCCAACACGCCCATCTCGATCCAGCGGTAGTAGCGCCGCTTCACCGAACGGTAATCGCCAAGCCGCTCCGGCAGGTCCCGCCAGCGCCCTCCCGAACGCGCCATCCACAGCAGCGCGTCCAGAAACTTGCGGTTATCCGTGCGCGGGCCGCGCCTGCCCTTCGTGCCGCCCGGCACAAAGCCCTTGATCCGTTCCCACTGGTCGTCCCGAAGCGCATCACAGTCCATCGCCGATCTCCAAAAATCAGCGTTGAATCTGATTTGCTCCTCATTGGGAATCCCAATTCCTTAAATCGTCACTACCGCCTAGGGAAGAGGTTGAGCAGATCACCGGCATTCATTCAGATATCGCGAGCGTGTGGTGTCGAAGGCTGAGCTATGAAATGCGGTAGAACGCTTCAAGCAATGAACGCGGCCTCGTCCACGGCCGCGACGCGGTGATCAACGCGACCGACGACCTCAATGTCAGCCAGTACTTCGCCCCGCCGAGATGACGCCCTTCGACCCGCTCGTCGGCGAGTTCCGCGTCCACTATGCCGGCTTCTTCGACCCCGGCTTCGGCCACGCCCCCGCCGGCGGCTCCGGCAGCCGCGCGGTGCTGGAAGTGCGCAGCCACGAGGTGCCCTTCATCCTGGAGCACGGCCAGATCGTCGGCCGCCTGATCTACGAGCACATGCTCGACGCCCCCGAAGGCCTCTACGGCTCCGGCCTCGGCTCCAACTACCAGGCCCAGGGCCTCAAGCTCTCCAAGCATTTCCGCGCGGCTTGAAGACGGCCTTCCCGCCCATCGCCTCGCTTGACATGCCCGGCGAACTGTTGAATGACTGCCCCATCGGCGCTGCCCTGCGGGTATGATGTAATGGTAGCCTGTCAGCTTCCCAAGCTGAACGCGCGGGTTCGATTCCCGCTACCCGCTCCAATATTTTTGTCCACTGATTTCTGCAACCCACTGAAATCCGAGGGCTATTCGATTTTCCTCGTTCCAGTGAGTTCCACTGAAGGCCAGCCAAAGCCAGCATTTTTAAGTCCACTTTGAAATTCCTTCTGTGCTTTATTTTTGTTTTAAATCAATGTCTTGAGGATAGATTCAGTTTTGTCTCGGGACTCGAACTCACAAGGCCATCCTGGAAAACAAAATTTGCTTCTATGGGCTACGGCTGAAGTATGGAAACGTCCTTGGTGGAATGCATCCGGTGGTCAGCCGACGGCCCCTGATCTGATGGATTCAAGATAGTCTATCGCATCCTCGCCCCGACCGTCCGCAACCAGTTGCAGGAGCATCTTGTCGCGAAAGGTCGGAATCGGAAGGTAATCCCCCCCGTTTTCAACGGGGCTCCGCAGTAGAATTCACGCGGCGATTTTCAGTTTCTGTGTGGGCGTGATGCCGCCGATGGCCATATTGGGCCGTTCGTTGTTGTAGGTCCATAGCCACTGCGTGGCAAATTCCTGTGCCTCCTCAATGCTTTCGATGATGTGCTGGTCGAGCCATTCTTGTCGGACGGTCCGGTTATAGCGTTCGACATAAGCATTCTGCTGCGGCTTGCCCGGCTGGATGTGGCTTAAGGCGATGCCCTGTTTCTCTGCCCATTCCATCAGCTTGCCGCTGACGTATTCAGGCCCGTTGTCGACCCGTATTGCCATCGGCTTACCACGCCATTCGATGATCTGGTTCAGGCTGCGGATGACACGCTCGGCAGGTAGTGAGAAATCCACCTCGATGCCCAGACCCTCGCGGTTGAAGTCGTCCAGAACGTTCAACAGGCGGAATTGCCTGCCATCCTCAAGGCGATCCGCCATGAAGTCCATAGACCAGACCAGGTTCGGTTTCTCCGGTACGGCCAGAGCGTCCGGCTTCTCGCGCCTCAACCGCTTGCGCGGCTTGATCCTGAGGTTCAGTTCCAGCTCGCGATAGATGCGGTATACCCGCTTATGGTTCCAGCGATGCCCCCGGACATTGCGCAGGTAGAGAAAGCAAAGACCGAAGCCCCAGCTCTTCTTCGCCCGCGTCAACCCGATCAGGAGATCGGCGATCTGCTCGTTCTCGTCGTTCATCTTGGCGCTGTAACGATAGCAGCTCTCGCTGACACCAAAGGTGCGGCAGGCGAGTGCAATGCTCACCCCGCGCAACGCCACCGCTTTCCCGGCCATCTCCCGGCGTTGAGATGGCCGCGTCACTTTTTTCCAAGAGCCTCTTTGAGCAGTTCCGCCTGCATGCTCATCTCCGCATACATCTTCTTCAGCCGACGGTTCTCGTCTTCAAGAGCCTTCATCTGGCTGATCATCGACGCGTCCATGCCGCCGTACTTGGCCCGCCATTTATAAAACGACGCCGTGCTCATCCCATGCTCCCGGCATAGATCAGGCACGGGAACGCCGCCCTCAGCCGGGCGCAGGATTGCAAGGATTTGCGGTTCGCTGAATCTGCTCGTCTTCATCAAAATCTCCTCGATCATAAAGCCCGAGAAAATTCTACTTTTGAAGTCCGTTATTCGGCGGGGGGATTACCCGCAGTGGCGAGGGACAATTGAAAAAGGTCTCGATTTGATGCCGGACAAGCAGCGCGCAACGACCGAAACGACATTGAAGCAAGCCTTGGTATCGATCGGCGAGAATCTCGAAGGGTTTACAAGCTACAGGCCGGGAGTGGCAGGTTGGTTTTATTGAGGGGAGCGCGCAAACGAGGAGCCGCTGCATACGTCCCAGGCTCCTGAGGAAATGTTCAAATTCAGCGGCAATGTCATCTGCCTGCATAAATCGTCGCTATGGTGACGAGATCTCTGTGCAGGACAAATGGTATGCTGCTTTCCTTGGCCCAACGCCGTGGTCTTGACGGCAAGGATACAATCCTCCGGCACATCGAGTGGACGGGCTTCACGATTGCCGGTGTGCCGGTATGGACGACGGCAGAACTGGAAGTTTTGCAGCGTCTCTACCCCGATCTGGATGCGATTACCCGGGCATTGCCGCGGCGCACGCCGGCGGCCATCTCCCACAAGGCACGGCAAATCGGACTGGTTCCGCCATTGCGCATCTGGTCAGACGGCGATGCGCGGAAACTACGGAAGCCGTATGTTGCCGGCGTACCGATAGGCACCCTGGCGGAGATTTTCCCGGGGAAGAGCAAACGGCAGATATGGAGCAAGGCGAACAGCATGGGGTATCGCCGTCCTCGTCGGGCTCCGAAGGCCACCGGAATGCCTTTGGTGGATAATGTTCGCCGCCGTGCCTTTGAGCTTCGTATCAACATGACAGAACTTGGTGCCATTGTCGGGAAGGTACGGTACTTTGTCTATCCCCGCTACGTTGACTGGCGCGCGTTGCAGCTCGCCATGGAATTCCTGGGTGGCAGGCCTATGGTCCGCTGGCGTGAGAGATGAAAAACGGAAAAACGTGCAATAATGCGCACGGTACGGCGATCGCAACTCGGCCATGGACGGCGGCGGAAGACGCTGAATTGCGAGCGGGTTATCCTTCGTACGACATCTTGAGAAAAGCTTTGCCGGACCGCAGCCTTTCGGCTTTGAAGCATCGGGTCCGTACTCTGGGTATTGTGCGGCGACGCCATGTTTGGACCAATCCGGAAGTGCGTCGCCTCCATGCTGCGTTCGAAGCCAATCTGCCCGGTGCGGCACTGCTGGATCTGTTTCCCGGCCTGAGCCTGTGCCAGATCAAAAGTAAGGCCGGTCACGTGAAGGCCGCCAGGCGCAAGGCGCGATTGGTGCCATTCGGTATTCCTGCCTTGGACGCTATTCGCTCGCGGGCACAAGATGAGGACATGTCGCTTGTCGAGCTGGATCGTCGTGCGCGGACAGGCCGCTTCTTTCAGAAGTCATGCCGAAGGCCGAATTTACGGTTCATTGTCCACGCAGCCAGCATTCTTGGTGGTGATGTAGAGATTGAATGGTCTGATGAGGAATGACCAGGAAGAATGATCCAAGATGTCGTTCCGATGTTCATGCCTTGCTTATGGTCAGAGATTTTGACGGATGTTAGCAGAACAAGGTGGACAAAATGTTATTGAAACGCTTGTCAGTGGGAAGAAACAAGTCCAGAATCAAGTCCGTTCTTGTCGAGTGGCGGCAGGAAATGCTTTGACAGACATGAGTTACGGGCTCGATGTGAAGTTCGCTACCCGCTCCAGCCCGGCTTTCACGACTTCGCGCTGCCCCTTTCCAAAGTGTCTACTCGCCGGCCGGCAGGGACTGGTCGATCGTCGGCGCAAGGTCCGGCCGGGTTTTCGTTCGTGCCGGGCGGTGGGCCGTCTTGTTCCAGAAGAAGGGGTTGCTGTGCAGTTCGCGCACGGCGCGCCAGGCGGCCCGTGAAATGAGCAGCCAGTAGAGCGGCGTGAGCAGCCATCGTGGGCCCACGGCCAGCCGTTCCTCCAGGCGCATGCCGGTGCGGCCGAGCGCGATGAAGACCGCGTAGCTGCCGGCGATGTTGGCGATGTCGAGGGCGAAGAGAGTGAGGTCGAGCGGCCCGACGGCCGCCATCTCCGCCGCGGCAAGGCGCCAGGCGATGAGGCCGATATATCCGAGGATCAGCGGATGCGCGAGCGAGGAGAGGATGAGCCCGCCCACCAGCACCTGGAAGACGAGGCTCGGCCCGAGGCCCATCTCCCGCACCAGCCGCGACGGCTGGCGCATCAGCACCAGCCACGTCTGCAGCCAGCCCTTGAACCAGCGTGTCCGCTGGCCGAGCCAGGCGTGGATCTGCGTCGGCGCCTCCTCGTAGGTCGGCCGGCTGATCACGCCGCAGCGGTAGCCGAGCCGGTAGAGCCTGAGGCCGAGATCGGCGTCCTCGGTGACGTTGTAGGGATCCCAGCCGCCGGCCTCCTGCAGGATGCGCGTGCGGAAGTGGTTTGAGGTGCCGCCGAGCGGCATCGGCAGGCGGGCGGCCGCAAGTCGCGGCAGCAGGACGCGGAAAAGGCCGGCATATTCCACCGCGAAGAGGGCGCTGATCCAGCTTTCGCGGGCATTGGTGATGATGAGCGGCGCCTGCAGGCAGGCGATCTCGGTCGGCCCGGCCTCGAAAGTCCGCCACGCCTCCTCGAGCTGCATGGGATCGACCCTGTCCTCGGCGTCGTAGATCACGAGATAGTCGCCGCGCGCCGCGCCGAGCGCATAGGCGAGGGCCTTCGGCTTGGTGCGGGGATGGCCGGGCGGAACCTCCACCACCTCGAATTGCGGGCCGAGCGAGGCGGCCGCCAGCGCATCGAGCGTTTCCCGGTCGTCCGCCTCGCAGATCAGCTTGATGTCGAGGCAGGCCGCCGGCCATTGCAGGCTGCCCAGCGTCTCGACGAGTTGCGGCACCACCGCGGCCTCCCGGTAGAGCGCGACGAAGACGGAATAGACCGGCCGCCGGCCCGTCGGAGGGATGGGGCGCGGGCGGTATTTCTCCCGCCACTTGGCCAGGAGCGCGGTGCCGCGCACGACGACCGTGGCGGAGAAGAAGAGGCCGAGCACGATATGCAGCAGCAACAGCACGTTCTCCGGCTGGATGAGGAGCAGCATCACGAGAAGCGTCAGCATCGTGCCGATATAGAAGCCCTGCCGCCCCCAAAGCGTGATGCGGGCGCTGGCTTCCGGTACGGCGCCGAATAGCCGGTCGACCGTCTCGCGGAGCCTGCGGTCGCGGCCTGCCTGCCACAGCGCCGCCCGCAGCGCCGCGGGCGTGGTCGCGATCATCATGGCGCCGAGCGGCGGAGAGGCGCGCAGCTTCTGGCAAAGCTCGTCCAGCCGGGCCGCGCTCGGCACGATCGCCGTTATCGGTGCGCTGGCGCGCTGGCGGAGCCGCAGCATGGTCGGCTCGACGAGCTGGCTGTCGGCGCCCGGCAGGTCCTCGACTTCCGCCGGGTCGAGCACGGGCCGGAAGGGCAGGCCGAGAATGTCGGCCAGCGCTTCGTAATAGACGTCATGCGAGATCGCGCCGCTGGCGAGCATCTCCGCCTCCAGCGTGGTGCCGTTGCGCCCGGCCCGCACCAGCATGGCGGAGATCAGCGGCTTGGAGAGGCCGAGCCGCCGGAAGAGCCGCGCCTCCGCCATGAGACGCTGCGGTATCTGTTGGTCCGCGGGAAGCGGCGGGCGTTCCATCGGCCGGATGCCGATTGCTGTGGCGAAAGCGATGTCGTCGGGATATTCTGCCAGTCGCATGCAACCATCGCCGCCGCGTCGACGGCTGCGTCCCTCTTAAACCCCAAGTTGATTGTAATGTGGCAAGACAGAATTTCATCCCTTAAATCACACGGGCTTTTCGCACTTTGCCTGTTGATCGCGGCGGTGGTTCCGTTGCCCGCCGCCGCCGGGGAGCGCGCCTCGGTCGATCTTCCGATCCTCTTCGACACCCGCGAGCGCATCGCCCGGCCCGATCTTTCCGGTATCGTCCGCCTGCGCTTCCTGACGACGGTGGACTTTCCGCCGTTCAATTTCATCGACCAGACCGGCAAGCTTTCCGGTTTCCATGTCGATCTCGTGCGCGAGGTCTGCCGCGAGCTGGCGCTGACGGAAAAGTGCCAGATCCAGGCTGTGACCTTCCCCGAGCTGGAAAAGGCGCTGCTCGACGGCAATGGCGAGGCGGTCGCCGCCGGTATCGCTGTTACCGCGGACCTGCGCCGGCGCTTTGCCTTCTCGCGCCCCTTCATGCGCCTTCCGGCCCGCTTCGCCGTCGCAAGGAAGGCGCCGTTCGCCGGCGAGGCGAGGACGGCGCTCGCGGGCCGGAAGGTCGGCGTCGTGGCGGCAAGCGCCCATGAGGCGATGCTGAAGGCCTTCTTCCCGAAGGTCGAGGCGCAGGCGTTCCCCGACCGGGCGGCGCTGCTCGCGGCCCTGAAGGAGGGCAGGGTGGACGCCGTCTTCGGCGACGGCATGCAACTCGCCTTCTGGATGAGCGGCGCGGATGCCGCCGGCTGCTGCCGCCTTTTCGACGGCCCCTATATCTCTGAACGGTTTCTCGGCGAGGGCATGACGATCATGCTGCGCAAGGAGGATGGAGCGCTTGCCGGCGCGATCGATCATGCGCTCCTGGCGCTGTCGCGCAATGGCCGCCTGCAGGAGATCTACCTGCGCTACTTCCCGGTCAATCTCTACGGCGGCTGACGGCTACTGGCTCGCCCAGATGATGCGGGCGATCCAGTCGACCTCGTCCATGTCGAAATTGCGGTTGGGATGCTCGGGATTGAGCGAGACGAGCTCGATCGTGCGCGGGCTCTGGCGGTGCAGCACCTTGGCCATGACCTCGCCTTCCCGGGTCTTCACGACCACCCTGTCGCCGCGGCGGACCTGGGCGCCCGGCTCGACGATCAGCACGTCGCCGTCGCGGTAGAGCGGCAGCATGCTGTCGCCCTGCACTTCGAGCGCATAGACGCCGGGCTTGCGGTCGGGTGAGGCGGGGAACTCCACCACGTCCCAGCCCTGGCCGGCGGGAAAGCCGCCGTCGTCGAAGAAGCCCCCCGCGCCCGCCTGGGCGAAGCCGAGCAGGGGAATGGAGCCCGCCTGCGGCGGAAAGGCGCCCTGCGGCAGGGCGGAGTCGCGGGCCGGATCGGAAAGCGTGAAGAATTCGTCGATGGTGGCGCCCGTCGCGTCGAGCACCTTGGCGATCGATTCCGTCGAGGGCCAGCGCTGGCGCCCGTCGGTGCCCTGCCGCTTGGACTTGTTGAAGGACGTCGGGTCGAGCCCGGCGCGGCGGGCAAGCCCGGACGGGGAGAGCCGATGGCGCTCGGCGAGGGCGTCGATCGCTGCCCAGATCCGGTCGTGGGAGAACATGCTGCAAAACCCTGCCGAGGCGACGGACCGGCCGGTGCCGGTCCGATTGACCGGAAGCATATCGAAGGACGGTTTCCGAGTAAAGGAAAAAGGATTATTTTCCTGTCTGGTCCCGGGCGGCGATTTCCCGTGCCCGCCGGCGCGCCACGATGCTCTCGCGCCAGACCGTGAATATCCCGGCGCCGACGACGATCACCGAGCCGATGACCGTGTTGAGGTTCAGCGTTTCGCCGAAGACGGTGATGCCGACGACGGCCGCCAGCACCACCTGGAGATAGGTGAGCGGCTGCACCGCCGCCGCGTCGAGCAGGTCATAGGCGCGGATGAGGAAATAGTGGCTCGACATGCCTGTGATGCATAAAAGCCCCATCCAGAACCAGTCCGCCGGCGCAAGGCCGGTCCAGAAGAACGGGCCGACCAGCGAAAGCGCGGCCGCGCCGGCGACCCCGATATAGAAGAAGCTCGTCGAGGCCGGATCGTCGCGGCTGACGAGCCGCGTGGCGATCACATAGAGCGCGAACATCAGCGCGCCGGCAAGCGGCAGCAGGACGCCGGCATCGAAGGAGCTGTCGGCGGGATCGATGACGATCAGCACGCCGCAGAGGCCGACGCCGATGGCCGTCCAGCGCCGCCAGCCGACCCGTTCGCCGAGAAGCGGCATGGACAGGAGCGCGACGAAGATCGGCCCGGAAGAGAGGATCGCCTGCGAATGGGCAAGGCCCACCGTGCTGAAGGCGGTGATGGTGACGACGATCTGGAAGGCAAGCAGCACGCCGCGCAGGACCTGGAGGAACGGCCGCTTCGTCGCCACCGCGGCCTTCAGCCCGCCGTGGCCGCGTGCACCCATAACCAGCGCGAAGGCGCCGAAGGCCCAGAAGCGCAGCATGGCGATGAAGACAGGCGGATAGAGGCTGCCGAGGTGCTTGGAAATGGCGTCCTGCAGGCTGAAGATCAGGATGGCGAGCAGGGTGAAGGCATAGCCGAGTCGTTTGGAATCCATGGTCCGCGCATATACCCGTCCCGCCGCGCTTGCACGTTCAAATTTTTACTCTCCCGGGCGCTTTTCGGGCCATGGCCCGCCGAGGAAGGAAAAGTTTCCTTACGCACCGCGATTTTCCGCCACTTTCGCCGCGCCGCGCGGCGCGCTATCAAGGGAACGCGCGGCCCTGTCCCGCGCATCCGAGGACCCTTCCGTGCACAAGACCGTCTCTTCCGGCATCCTGCTGACGTCCTTCGCCTATTTCATGTTTTCCCTGCAGGACGCGTCGGTCAAATGGCTCGTCGTGGCCCTGCCGGTCTGGCAGATCCTCTTCGTGCGCAGCGTGACGATCTTTTCGATCTGCCTCGTCTTCGGCGGGCGCCCGATCCTGCGGGACGTGCGCCGGTCGCCGGTGCTCAAGCCGCTCTTCCTGCGCAATCTCCTGCTTCTTGCCGCCTGGCTCTCCTACTACACCGCCGCGCGCGATCTCGGCCTTGCCGAGTTGACGACGCTCTACTATGCCTCGCCCGTCGTCATGACGATCCTCTCCGTGCCGATCCTCGGCGAGAAGGTGCCGGGCTATCGCTGGCTTGCCGTCGTGGTCGGCTTCGTCGGCGTGGTCGTCGCCTGCGGCATCGCGGCCAGGGGCATCACGCTCTCGCTGCCCGTCTACCTCGCCCTGCAGGCCGCGATCTTCTGGGCGATCGCGACGGTGCTGCTGCGCAAGACGGCGCTGCACGAGCGCACGCAGGTGCAGATGACCATTTCCAGCGGCTTCTTCATCCTCTTCACCGCGCTTGCCTTGCCCTTCGTCTGGCAGCCGGTCTCGCCGGTCGACCTCGTCCTGATGTCGGGAACGGGCGTGCTGGCGGGCATCGGCCAGTTCGCGCTCTTCGAGGGCATGCGCCGCGCGCCGGTCTCGGTGCTCGCACCGTTCGAATACACCTCCCTCGTCTGGGCCTTCGCGCTCGGCTACCTCATCTGGAGCGACGTGCCGGGCTCCAACGTCTTTGCCGGCGCGGCGCTGATCTTCTCCGCGGGCATGATCATCATCGCCCGCGAGCGGCTCGGCGGGCGCTTCCGGGTCCGGACCTGACCCTTGGGACGGGGCGCCGATCGATCCTAAGTGACGAAACGACCAAAAGAATTCCGATTTTCATCTTTCCGGTCGGTTGCATGCCGGCACCATAGCGATATTGTCGCGCTCGTGTAATGATTTCAACCGGGGGATGGAATGCCGATATCGAACGCCGCCTTCGTGCGCTCGACGATCGTCCTGCTCGCTGCGGGCATGATCGCGCTGCTCGGCATCGTTGGCACGTCGCTCTGGCTCGTCGGCAAGGTGCAGTCCTATTTCACGACCTTCGTCGAGGTGCGCGAGGTGCGCAGCGCCGCGGGCGACCTGCTGTCGACCCTCAAGGATGCGGAGACGGGCCAGCGCGGCTTCGTCATCACGGGCCGGGCGAACTTCCGCCAGCCGTACGACAACGCGCTGAAGGCCGTCAGCGAGCGGCAGCAATCGCTTGGCGAGAGGGCGGCGCGCTTTCCCCAATATGCCGGGCGCATCCCCGAGATAAACCGCCTCGTCTCGGAAAAGCTCGCGGAACTGGCCGAAACGGTCGAGGCCGTGGAACAGGGCAGGGCCGCCGAGGCGGTCGCCCAGGTGGATACCGACCGCGGCCGCAGGATCATGGACAGGCTTCGCGACGAGCTCGGCGAAATCATGGGCGATGCAGACGAGCGCCTCGAGGAAAGCGTCGCCGACACGCTCCGTTCGGCCGATGCGCTGCAATGGACGACCGTCATCGGCGCCATCGCCATCATCGCCGTTCTGGGCGGCGCGGTCATCGTCATCGCGCAGTATACCCGCGACATCATCGCCGCCCGCCGGGAGGTCGAGACGCTGAACGCCACGCTGGAAAGGCGGGTGGACGAGCGCACCGAGGAACTGATCCGCGCCAACCAGGAAGTCCAGCGCTTCGCCTATATCGTCACCCACGACCTGCGTGCCCCGCTCGTCAACATCATGGGCTTCACCAGCGAATTGCAGGCATCGCTTTCCGCCATCCAGTCCTATGTGCTCGCCGACGGCGCGACGCCGAGCGAGAACGACATCCTGGAGGCACGCCGCGCCGCCTCCGAGGACCTGCCGGAGGCGATCGCCTTCATCCGCTCCTCCACCAAGAAGATGGACGGCCTCATCAACGCCATCCTGAAGATCTCGCGCGACGGGCGGCGGGAGCTGAAGATCGAGCGGGTGGACCTCAAGGCGCTCGTGGAGGCGGGGGCGGCCTCCGTCAACCACCAGGTCGGCGAATCCGACGGCGAGGTCACGATCGGCGATACCCTGCCGACCGTCGTCTCCGACCGGCTGTCGCTGGAGCAGGTTTTCGGCAACCTGTTCGACAACGCCATCAAGTACCAGACGCCGGGCCGGCCGCTCCGCATTTCCGTCACGGCGCGGAACGTCGGCCGGGCGGGCTTCGTCATCGAGTTTGCCGACAACGGCCGCGGCATCGCGCCGGAGGACCACGAGCGGATCTTCGAGCTCTTCCGCCGCTCCGGCACCCAGGACAAGCCGGGCGAGGGCATCGGCCTTGCGCATGTGCGTTCACTGATGCGCAATCTTGGCGGTGATATCGTGGTCAGATCCGAACTCGGGCAGGGGGCGACTTTCGTGCTTCGTCTGCCGCCCGACCTCAGCAAGGTAGTCAGGAGTATGCAGGCATGAACGGACTTGGCAAGGAAGTCACCATCGTCATGGTCGAGGACGACGAGGGCCATGCGCGCCTCATCGAGAAGAATATCCGCCGCGCCGGCGTGCACAACGAGGTCGTGCCCTTCACCAACGGTACGGACGCGCTCGATTTCGTGCTCGGCAAGGACCGCTCCGGCCTGGCCAGCGCCGGCAAGTTCCTGCTGATCCTGCTCGATCTCAACCTGCCCGACATGTCCGGCATCGACATCCTGCAGAAGATCAAGTCAAATACCCACACCAAGCGCCTGCCGGTCGTCATCCTCACCACGACAGACGACGAGCGGGAGATCCAGCGCTGCTACGATCTCGGCGCGAATGTCTACATCACCAAGCCGGTGGAATACGAGAGCTTCGCCCACGCGATCCGCCAGCTCGGCCTGTTCTTTTCCGTGATCCAGATACCCGAGACGCAATAAATGAAGGAAGGGCCGGTCCGCATCCTCTATATCGACGACGACCCGATCCTCGCGCGGCTCGTCCAGCGTGCGCTCGGCCGGCTCGGCTACGAGATGCAGCATGCCGAGGACGTGGCGCGCGGCCGTGACCTGCTGGCCGGGGGCGGATTCGATGCCGTGGTGCTCGACCACTTCCTGCAATCCGGCACGGGGCTCTCCTTCCTGAAGGAAATCGTCGACACGCCCGGCGCGGTCCCGGTCGTCTACGTGACGGGCTCGAACGATGCGCAGGTCGCCGTCGAGGCGCTGAAGGCGGGGGCGGCCGACTATGTCATCAAGACGGTCGGCGACGATTTCATGCCGCTGCTTGCCAATGCGCTCGGCCAGGCGCTGGAAAACGCCGCGCTGAAGCGGGCCAAGCTCAGGGCCGAGCTGGAGATCCGGCTCGCCAAGGAGCGCGCCGAGATCCTGCTTGCGGAAGTGAACCACCGCGTCGGCAATTCGCTGGCGCTCGCCGCCGCCCTCATCCGCCTGCAGATGTCGAGCGCGTCGGACGAAGCGGTCAAGGAGGCGCTCTCCGAGACGCAGGCCCGCATCACCGCCATCGCCGGCATCCACCGCCGCCTCTACACGTCCGAGGATGTGCGCAATGTCGACATGGGCGCCTATCTGTCGACGCTCCTGTCCGAGCTCGATACGTCGATGAAGGGCCAGGGCCGCAACGTGCGCCTCAACCGCACGCTGGAAGCGCTGCATGTGCCGACCGACCGGGCCGTCTCCCTCGGCGTCATCGTCACGGAACTCGTCACCAACGCCTTCAAATATGCCTATGGCGAGGCGGGCGGCGAGGTGCGCGTCGGCTTCACCCGGCTCGATGCGGAAAACGCGCTGCTCTTCGTGGAGGACGACGGCATCGGCTGGCGCGGCGAGGGGCCCGTGCGCGGGACCGGCCTCGGCACGAAGATCATCGGCGCCATGGCCGGCAGCCTCGGCACGAAGCTCGACTACGCCGCCCGCGCCGCCGGCACGCGCGCCGAAATGCTGGTGCGCATGGTCGAGGCGCCGCGGCCGGCGTAAGGTGCGCATTGGCTTCGCCGCCGCCGCCGGTTTCCGCCGGAATGGAAAATGCCCCTCGCGTTTCCGCAAGGGGCATCGGTCGGATCGTGGCGAAGGGTGGCTCAGGCCGCCTTCTTCGTTTCCGGCGCAAAGCGGGTGTAGAAGGTCTCGCCCTTGGCGGCCATGTCCTTGAGGAGCGGCGTCGGCTGGAAGTGGCTGCCGTATTTCGCGGCGAGCTTCTCGCAGAGGGCGACGAAGGTCTTCACGCCCATGCCGTCGATGTAGGAGAGCGTGCCGCCGGTATAGGGCGCGAAGCCGAAGCCGAGGATGGAGCCGACATCGGCCTCGCGCGGATCGGTGACAATGCCCTCTTCCATGGTGCGGGCCGCTTCCAGCGCGATGGTGGCGAGCAGGCGCTCCTTGATCACCTTGATATCGACGTCCTCGGGTTTGAGCTGCGGGTAGAGGTCCTTCAGGCCCGGCCACAGCTTCTTCTTGGCCGGCTTCGGCGGGTAGTCGTAGAAGCCCTTGCCGGCCTTGCGGCCGAGGCGGCCTTCGCCTTCCACCAGCTTCGTGACCAGCTCCATGTGGCGCGGATCGACGGACTGGGACCCGAGATCGGCGATGGAAGCCTTGAAGATCTTGTAGGAGAGATCGACGGCGACCTCGTCGTTGAGCGACAGCGGCCCGACCGGCATGCCCGCCATCTTGGCGGCATTCTCGATCATCGCCGCCGGCACGCCCTCGATCAGCATGTCATAGGCTTCGGCCATGTAGCGGAAGACGCAGCGGTTGACGTAGAAGCCGCGCGTGTCGTTGACGACGATCGGCGTCTTCCTGATGGCTGCGACATAGTCGAGCGCGGTGGCGAGCGCCCTGTCGCCCGTCTCCTTGCCGAGGATCACCTCCACCAGCATCATCTTGTCGACCGGCGAGAAGAAGTGGATGCCGATGAACTGGCCCGGGCGCCTGGAGTTCTTCGCAAGCCCGGTGATCGGCAGCGTCGAGGTGTTGGAGGCGAAGATGGCGTCCTCGCGCAGCACGGCCTCGATCTTCTCGGTGACCTCTTTCTTGACCGTGCGGTCCTCGAAGACCGCCTCGATGACGAGGTCGGCATCGGCCAGGCTCGCATAGTCCGGCGTCGGGGTGATGAGGGACAGCAGCGTCTCGCCGTCCTCCTTCGACATGCGTCCCTTGCCGATCGCGCCAGTAACCAGGCCCTCGGAATGCGCCTTGCCCTTGTCGGCGGCTTCCTGGTCGCGGTCGATCAGCACGACGGGAATGCCGGCGGCGGCGGTGACATAGGCGATGGAGGCGCCCATGAAGCCGGCGCCGACGACGGCGACCTTCTTCAACTCCGCTTTCGGCTGGCCCGCCGGGCGGCGCGCGCCCTTGCCGAGCTCCTGCATGGAGATGAACAGCGACCGGATCATCGAGAAGGCTTCGGTCGTCTGGAGGATATGGGTGAAGTAGCGCTGCTCGATCCTCAGGCCCGTCTCGAAGGGAACCTGCAGGCCTTCATAGACGCATTTGAGGATGGCGAGCGCGCCCGGATAGTTGCCGGCGGTCTCGCGGCGCAGGATCGCCGGGGCGGCCGGCCAGAGCTGGGCGGAAGCGGGCGTCCAGATGCCGCCGCCGGGAGCCTTGAAGCCCTTCTCGTCCCAGGGCTGAACGGGCTTGAGGCCGTCCTTGATCATCTGCTTGGCGGCCGGGACGAGCTGGTCCGGCTCGACCACCTGGTGCACGAGGTTCATCGCCTTGGCGCGCGCGGCCGTCAGCGAGGAGCCGGTCGTCATCATCTGCAGCGCGTCCTGCGCATTGGCAAGGCGCGGCACGCGCTGAGTGCCGCCGGCGCCCGGGAAGATGCCGACCTTGACCTCGGGAAGCGCGATCTTGACCGACTTGGCATTTGAGGCGACGCGGCCGTGGCAGGCGAGCGACATTTCGAACGCCCCTCCCATGCAGGTGCCGTTGATCGCCGAGACCCACGGCTTGCCGCAGGTTTCGAGCTTCCGGAACAGCCAGGTCATGCGGCCGGTGGCGTCGAACAGCTTCTGCACGGCGGTCGCCGGATCGGTGGCCTCGGCCTCCTTCAGGAGATCGAAGCTTGCCTTGATCATCGAAAGGTCCGCGCCGCCGGAGAAGGAGGACTTGCCGGAGGTGATGACCACGCCCTTGACGGCGGCATCGGCCACGACCTGGTCGATGATCGCGTCGAGTTCGTCCATCACCTCGACGGTGAAGACGTTCATCGACTTGTCCGGCATATCCCAGGTGACCAGCGCGATGCCGTCGGCGTCGGTCTCGATGGAAAAGTTCTTGTATGCGCTCATGGTTTCTCCCCCTCAGTAGAGAATGGGTTCGATCTGCAGCGAGGCCTTGCCCCGGCCGCCATATCCCTGTTTCGTCGTGTTGGTGGCGATGAGGCGGCCGTGCCGCTCGAGCCGGACGGTGAAGCCCGGATCGACCGCCCTGCGGAGCGCCGAGCGCTTCACCCGCATCGAAAAGCGGATGGAATGCCGGTCGCCCTTGCTGATGACGGTGGTCGCGGCAATGCCTCTCGCGGGCGCATCCATGATGCCTTGCTCCTCCAGCCGGATCGTCAGCCGGCCGGGCGGAATGGCGCCCTTGGCTGCATAGGTGACAGTGCCCGACAGCACGAAGCTGTCGCTCGCCTCGGCCGAGGAGGCGATGAGACCGGCCCCTATGAGGGTCAGAAAGCTGCGCCGCGTCGGGCTCGTCATGGACGGATCCTTTCGGTGATGAAATTGCCTGTCACGATGGATTCCTCTTTCCAGAAATTTCTTACCAGAGGTAGGCGATAGCGAGGCCTGCGAGACCGATGAACAGGAAGCAGAAGAGCAACTCACCGCGGAGGCCGGCGCGCACTGTGCGGGCCTCCTCCTTGGTCTTGACCTTGGTAAAGGCCGCGTAGTCGTCTTTCATGTCCTTCTCGCGATGGAGATGAGCGAATTCCTGCTGCACCTCGTTTCGCACCCGTTCATACAAGTCCCGGTCCGGCCGCCCGTCCCCCATCTCAGACCCGTTCGACGATCGTCGCCGTGCCCATGCCCGCGCCGATGCAGAGCGTGACGAGCGCAACGTTGAGGTCGCGGCGTTCCAGCTCGTCGAGCACGGTGCCGAGGATCATCGCGCCGGTCGCGCCGAGCGGGTGGCCCATGGCGATGGCGCCGCCGTTGACGTTCATCCTGTCGTGCGGGATGTCGAAGGCCTGCATGTAGCGCAGGACCACGGCGGCGAAGGCCTCGTTGAGCTCGAAGAGGTCGATGTCGGAGAGCTGCATGCCGGTGCGGGCGAGCAGTTTTTCCGTGACGTCGACGGGGCCGGTCAGCATCAGCGCCGGGTCGGAGCCGATATTGGCGAAGGCCTTGATGCGGCCGCGTGCCTTCTTCCCGAGGATCGCGCCGCCTTCCTTCGAGCCGAGCAGCACGGCGGCCGCGCCGTCGACGATGCCCGAGGAATTGCCGGCATGGTGGACGTAGTTGATGCCCTCGATTTCCGGATGCGCCTGGATGGCGACGGCCTCGAAGCCGCCCATCTCGCCCGGCATCTGGAAGGAGGGCTGGAGCTGGGCCAGCGCCTGCATGTCGGTGCCGGGGCGCATGTGCTCGTCATGGGCGAGGATGGTGAGGCCGTTGATGTCCTTCACCGGGACCACGGAATTCTTGAAGTAGCCCTTTTCCCAGGCATGTGCCGCGCGCTTCTGGCTCTCGACGGCATAGGCGTCGACATCGTCGCGGCTAAAGCCGTACTTGGTGGCGATGAGGTCGGCCGAAACGCCCTGCGGCATGAAATAGGCCGGGAAGTTCACGGAGGGGTCCATGAACCAGGCGCCGCCCGACATGCCGAGGCCGACGCGGGACATGCTCTCCACGCCGCCGGCAATCACGATGTCGTCGGCGCCCTGCGCGATCTTCGCCGCGCCGAAATTCACGGCATCGAGGCCGGAGGCGCAGAAGCGCGAGATCTGCATGCCCGGCACGCGGGTCGAATAGCCGGCCTCGAAGGCGGCGGCCTTGGGGATGACCGCGCCGGCATCCATGACGGGATCGACGCAGCCCATGACGATGTCGTCGACCTTGGCGGTATCCAGCCCGTTGCGGTCGCGCACCGCTTCCAGCACCTTGGCGGCAAGGCGCACGGATGGCACTTCGTGCAGCGCGCCGTCCTTCTTGCCGCGCCCGCGCGGGGTGCGCACGTGATCGTAGATGAAGACGTCGGTCATGGGTCTCTCTTCTCCCTGGCGGCGCGAAGGCGCCCTAGAATTTCCTCGGCCCGGCCCGGCGGATGCCCCTCATCCGCCTGCCGGCACCTTCTCCCCGAAAGCGGGGCGAAGGGACTGCTTGGCTTGCGACTGTAGCCCCTCGCTCCGCTCGCGGGGAGAGGGGGGAAGCGTCAGAACGCCTCGGCGGCCAATTCCATGGTCGTGTCCGCGCCGGCTTCGATGCGGGTCTTGCGCAGCGCCGTTTCCGGCATCAGGCGCTCCATGAAGAACTTCGCCGTGACGAGCTTGTTCTTCAGGAAATTCTCGCGCTCGCCTGCGTCGTTCGCAAGGCCCTCTTCGGCGGCCTTGGCGATCTTCGCCCACATGTAGCCGACGACGACGAGGCCGAAGAGGTGCATGTAGTCGGTCGAGCCGGCGCCGGCATTGTCGGGCTTGGCCATGGCGTTCTGCATGAACCACATGGTTCCGGCCTGCAGGTCGTTCAAGCCCTTCTTGAGGGCCTTGGTGAAGGGGGCGAGTTTCTCGTCGCCGCGGTTCTCCTCGCAGAAATCGCCGACCTCCTTGAAGAGCGCCATGACGGCACGGCCGCCGTTCATGCCGAGCTTGCGGCCGACGAGGTCGAGCGCCTGGATGCCGTTGGCCCCCTCGTAGATCATGGCGATGCGCGCGTCGCGCACATACTGGCTCATGCCGTGCTCTTCGATATAGCCGTGGCCGCCGAAGACCTGCTGGGCCATGACCGCATGGTCGAAGCCCTTGTCGGTGAGCACGCCCTTGAGGATCGGCGTCATCAGGCCGAGGATGTCGTCGGCGGCCTGGCGTTCCGCCTCGTCAGCGGCGCGGTGGGCGATATCGGATTTCAGCGCCGTCCAGAGCGTGAAGGCGCGGCCGCCCTCCGTCCAGGCCTTGATGGTCATCAGCGCGCGGCGGATGTCGGGGTGCACGATCAGCGGATCGGCCTTGCCGCCGGGGTTCTTGACGCCGGAGAGCGAACGGCCTTGCAGGCGCTCGCGAGCGTAGTGGGCGGCGTTCTGGTAGGCGATCTCGGCAATGGAGAGGCCCTGCAGGCCGACGCCGAGGCGCGCTTCGTTCATCATCACGAACATGGCGTTGAGGCCCTTGTTCTCCGCGCCGATGAGGAAGCCCTTCGCCTCGTCATAGTTCATGACGCAGGTGGCGTTGCCGTGGATGCCCATCTTGTGCTCGATGGCGCCGCAGGAGACCGTGTTCCGCTCGCCCGGCGTGCCGTCGTCTTTGAGGAGGTATTTCGGCACGATGAAGAGCGAGATGCCCTTGGTGCCCTCCGGCGCGCCCTCGATGCGGGCGAGGACGAGGTGCACGATGTTCTCCGACATGTCGTGCTCGCCGGCGGAGATGAATATCTTCTGGCCGGAAATCCTGTAGGAGCCGTCCGCCTGCGGCAAGGCCTTGGTGCGCAGGAGCCCGAGGTCGGTGCCGCAATGCGGTTCCGTCAGGTTCATCGTGCCGGTCCAGGTGCCTTCCACCATCTTCGGCAGGTAGGTGGCCTTCTGCTCGTCGGAGCCGTGCACGAGGATCGCGGCGATCGCGCCCTGCGTCAGGCCCGGATACATGGTGAGCGCCATGTTGGCCGAGGACATGTATTCGCCGACGGCGGTGTGCAGCACGTAGGGCAGGCCCTGGCCGCCGAATTCCTCCGGCACGGCAAGGCCGATCCAGCCGCCCTGGCGGTAGAGGTCGTAAGCCTCCTTGAAGCCCTTCGGCGTCACGACGCTCGCGTCGTCATTGCGCCTGCAGCCTTCCTGGTCGCCGGAAAGATTGACAGGGAACAGCACCTCCTCGGCAAGCCTCGCCGCCTCGCCGGCAATCGCCTCCAGCATGTCGCCCGTCGTATCGGCAAAGCCGGGGAGATTGTTGTAGCGCTCGAGCGAGAGCACGTCGTTCAGGATGAAAAGCGTGTCATTCACGGGGGCCTTGTAGATCGGCATTTCTCGCGTTCCTCACCTATGCCACGGACAGGAGTCCGGTCCTTGGAGGGGAGTGTATAAAACTTTGACGTTTGCGTAAACGTCAAAAGACGAGAGGCGCGTCGAATTTTTCGTCGCAGGAGAGGAGGGCGGGACGGTGAGGCAGGCGCGTTGCTTGCCGGCGCTTGCCCGAGGAAGGCTCACGCGCGGGGCAGACGCAGGCCCCACCCACCCTCTCCCCGCAGGCGGCAAGAAGGCGGAACCGTCTCGTTCATATGCAACCCCGCAGGCAGTCTATCCTGTGCCGCAACCGCTCATCTTTCGCCTCCGGCCGCAGTCTATGAGCAAAACGTTAAAAAATTTCCGGGCGAGTTAACCCCTTGTTTACCACGTTTCATGAATTGTGGCGCTTGAGGGTGTGGGATCGGGAATCATTTCGGCTTCCCTTTGCAGGGCCCGGGCGCACGGTCCGGGCGGGCAGGGACGATACTGTTTCCCAGCGCATGCGGTGATTGACGGCGGCGGGGAACCGCACGCCGGTATGGAAGAGGGGCGCAGCCGCGGCAGCGCCGTCAAGGGTATCTCCCGGCAGGCCGCACGGCCGCCAAAGCGAGGCGAAAGATGAACGGATCGCGAAACCCGCAACGTCATGGCGAACGGTCTTCGCTCGACGCGCTCAATCGCACCATCGAGGGGCTCGAGGCCCGCATCGAGGGCCTGATGGCAAACGGTCGCGGCGTGCGCGGCCATGCCGAGGAGCGGCCTGCGCCGCGCGGCGAGCCGGCGCGCTACGAGCACGTCCGCCCCGCCCCGCTGCGCGAGGATCCCGTCTCGGAGATCATGCAGCGCCAGCGCGCCATCGACGGCAGCCGCGAGCGCGTCGCCCAGCGCCTGGAACGCCGCCCGCTTTCCGCCGATCATCATGCCGCCGCCCAGCAGGCCCACAGCGTCTATGGCGGCCACCAGGCCGCGGCACCCGCAAGCCCCGACAATTCCGTCGAGGACATCGCCAAGGCGCTCGTCTCGCTCCGCCAGGACCTGAAGAAGGACATCGCCGACGGCCTCGAACGCGAGATGCAGTCGCTGCGCTCGGAAATCCGTGGCATCCGCCAGATGGCCGAAGGCCGTGGCAATGCCGACGACCTGCGCGACGAGCTGCACCGGCTTTCCACCGGCATCAACCAGCTCGGCCGCCAGTCCGGGCACACGGATGGCCTGCGCGTCGAGTTCGACGAGCTGCGCTCCGTGCTCGACGGCCTTGCCCGCGAGGATTCCGTTCGCCGCATGGAGGATCGCTGGAACGGCGTCGAGCAGAAGCTCTCGGCCTTCGACCAGACGCGCGATGACGAGCTGGTGGCGCTCGCCTACCGGCTCGACGAGTTGAAGAACCAGATCAACGCGATGAGCGCGACGCCCGCGATCCGGGCGCTGGAAAGCAAGATCGAGACGATCGCCCAGTCCGTCGACATGCTTGGCCGCCATGCCGAGCCCGACAGCGGCCGCTTCGTTTCCGCCGTCGCCCCGCGGTTCGAGGGCCTGGATGCGCGCCTCGACGAGATCAGCCGCGCCATCGCCGCCGCCGGCCGCATGCAGCAGGCCTCCTCCGTCGACCACGGCATGATGCAGCGCCTGGAGAGCCGCATCGCCGATCTCGCCGGCCAGCTCGACCTGATGGCCCGACGCCCAGCGCCGGCCGACCAGGGCCTGTCCTCGCGCATCGAGGCGCTGGCGGGCCGCATCGAGGAAATGTCGAACGAGCGGGCGGCCCTGCGCCTGGAAGAGCGTCTTGAGCAGCTTTCGCTGATGCTGGAGCAGAGCCAGCAGGCCGCACCCGCGCTTGCCGCGGGGGACGATCTTGCCCACTACCTTTCCGACATTTCCCGCAAGATCGACGCGCTCGACCAGGGCAGCCTCAACAACGAGCTCACCCACCGGCTGGATGCGCTCGCCCGCCGCATCGACGATCTCGATGCGCCCGTCGGCAGCCCGTTCCAGGACGATCGCTTCTCGCATATCGAGGGCCGTCTTTCGGCCATCGCCGACCGGCTCGACGCCACGAGCGCCGCTCCCGCCGGCGAGCACGAGGCGCTGCGCGGCCTCGAGGCGCAGATCGCCCATCTCTCCACGCTGATCAGCGCGCCGTCCTCGTCTGCCGCCGCGCTGCCCGCGGATGTCGAGAACCGGCTCGCGACCATCGAGGACTACATGGCGACCAACGACGAATATATCGTCGAGGCCGCCCGCCAGGCGGCGGAAGCCGTGATGGAAGCCTATCGCCATGCCGGCCCGACCGCAGCCGCCAATACGGACATGGACGCCATCGCCGGCCTTGCCGGGGACCTGCGCGCACTGGAGGAACTCACCCGCTCCAGCGAGGATCGCACGGCGCGCACCTTCGACGCGCTGCACGACACGCTGGTGCAGATCGCCAGCCGTCTCGAACATCTCGACAGCCCGCGCGAGACCTTCGGTCGCCGGGAAGCGGAAATGCCCCGGGCGGAAATGCCGGCGATGGATTTCGGCCGCCGCAGCGAACCGGCCGCCGGCCTCGGCGGCAACGACTACCCTTTTGACGACGACGGCTTCGGCGCTTCGGACCTGAAGACGGAAGCCGTCGCGCCCCAGGAGGAAAGCCGCTTCGCCGAGATCGAGGTGGAGCATATTCCCGCGCCCGAGCACGCCGAAATGCTGGATGCCGCATCCGACGGCATGGCTGCCGTTGCCGGCGACGTCGACGCCCGGCCGAAGGGCGGCCTGCTCGCCGGCCTGAAGCGCCGCTTCGCCCATGGCCGCAAGGAAGCCGCTCCCCCTGCCGAGCGCCGCCAGATCGACCCGACGCCGTCCATCGACCCCACCGACGAACTGGAGCCGGAAGAGGCCAACCAGCTTCTGGAGCCGGGCTCCGGCGTGCCCGACGTCCGCCGCATCCTGGAGCGCGTGCGCGCCGGCCAGGCATCGGGCAACCGGGCAGGCAACGGCAACGAGGGCGAGAAGGCCGATTTCATCGCCGCCGCCCGCCGCGCCGCCCGGCTTGCTGCCGAGGAAGCCGAAACGATCTCCCGCGTCGCGCCGGCCAGGAAGCCGGAAAAGGCGGCCAAGGGCGACAAGCCCGCCTCCGCCCTCGCGCGTCACCGCCGGCCGATCCTTCTGGCCGTCGGCGCCGTGCTGCTCGCCATCATGTCCTATCCGCTCGTCAACACGCTGATCCGCGGCGACGACGCGCCGGTGGTCGTCGAGCAGACCGCCGCGAACGAAGAGGCACGGCCTGCCGCGACGACGGACGGCGCGGGCGAAACCGTTGTCGCCGACACCACGGCAGCACCCCTCGTCGAGGAAAAGGCCGTGGCCGATCCGGTGCCGGCCGAAAGCGGCCCCGAACGCAGCCTTGCCGGTGCCGATGGAAACGCGGTAGCCGGCACGATGCCGCTCCAGACCTCCGCCAAGGGCGCGAACGCCCTGACGGCGCCGGCGACGGTGGACGACAACGCCACCGCGGGCTTCGAGCCGATAACGGTGCCGGAAGCCGGCAAGGATATGGCGCCTGCCGTGACGGACGCCGCAACGCAGACGGCGGCGATCCTCGTGCCTGACGCCATCACCCCGGCCTCGCTGTCCAAGGCCGCGACGGAAGGCGATCCGCTGGCCCTGTTCGAGGTCGCCGCCCGCTATACGGACGGCCGCGGCGTTGCCACCGATCTCAAGGAAGCCGCCCGCTGGTACGAGCTTTCCGCCGCCCGCGGCTTCGCGCCGGCCGAATACCGCCTCGCCAACCTCTACGAGAAGGGCCAGGGCGTCGAGCGCGACCTGAACCGGGCGCGCAAGCTCTACGAGGACGCGGCCGGCAAGGGCAATGCGAGCGCCATGCACAACCTCGCCGTCCTGCTGGCGACCGGCATCGGCGATGCCGCGCCGGACTTCGACGGCGCCGCCAAATGGTTCCAGAAGGCCTCCGAACTCGGCGTGCGCGACAGCCAGTTCAACCTCGCCATCCTCTATGCGCGCGGCAACGGCGTGAAGCAGGACCTGGAAGAATCCTACAAGTGGTTCGCCATCGCCGCCCGCGACGGCGACCGCGACGCGGCGGAAAAGCGTGACGAGGTGGCCAACGCCATGCAGCCGGAGCAACTGGCCGGCGCCAAGGCCAAGGTCGACCTCTGGAAGCCGCAGGCGCTGGACGAGAAGGCGAATTCGGCGGACCTGCCCGACGAATGGGTCGGCAAGCCCACCAAGACCGCCAGCGTCGACATGAAGAAGGCCATCCGCAACATCCAGGCCATCCTCAACAACAACGGCTTCAATGCCGGCACGCCGGACGGCGAGATGGGCAAGAAGACCGTCGCCGCCATCAGGGCCTTCCAGAAGTCCGTCGGCCAGAAGGAGACCGGCGAGATCGACGACGCGCTCGTCACCGAGCTTCTGAAGCGCAACAAGCAGCCGGGCTGACCGGCAGGCCGGAGGGGCCGGCAGGCCACCTCGGGTCGACTTGTCCATAGCCCCGGGCATGACGCTCATCCGGGCGCTCGTCGTTCACGTTGTGCGACGGGCGCCGGGGCATTTTGATCTGCTGCATGATTTCATCCTTAAATCGGCCCCGATTTGCGGATTATGCAATAGAAAATTCATGTCCCTCCAAGATGATAACGCCTTTGACAAACGTCATCATCCATGAGGGCGCAAGGGCGCGCCGCGATGGCCGCGCTCCATGACCGATCCTTGCAGGATGCAGGGCGCGACCGGCCGAGAAAGGGGCATCCCTTTTCGCGGCGGGGCGCTTCCCTGCATTCGCCGACGCCGACGAGGGAGCCGCGGCGGGGCGAAGGGGACAAAGCGGCTGCCGGACATGTAGCCTCCGCGTGAGCGGAAGAATTGCCGATCGGGGTATCGTTGTGACTGTCTATCTGCCCATCGCAGAGCTCTCGGTGAATATCTTCATCATTCTCGGCATGGGCGCGGCCGTCGGCTTCCTTTCCGGCATGTTCGGCGTCGGTGGCGGCTTCCTCATCACGCCGCTCCTCATCTTCTACAACATCCCCCCGGTCGTCGCGGTGGCGACGGGCGCCAACCAGGTCGTCGCCTCGTCGATCTCGGGCGCGCTGTCGCATTTCCGGCGCGGCACGCTGGACGTCAAGCTCGGCACGGTGCTGCTCGTCGGCGGCCTTGCCGGCGCCACGGTCGGCATCTGGATTTTCGCGATGCTGCGCAGCGTCGGCCAGCTCGATCTCGTCATCTCGCTGCTCTATGTCGTGCTGCTCGGCACCGTCGGCACGCTGATGCTGCTCGAAAGCATCCGCGCCCTGCGCCGCTCGGCCAACAACCAGCCCGTCTCGCTGCGCCGGCCCGGCCAGCATAGCTGGGTGCACCGCCTGCCGCTGAAGATGCGCTTCAAGAAGTCGAAGATCTATCTGTCGGTCATCCCGGTGATCGGGCTCGGCTTCGGCATCGGCATCCTCACCTCGGTCATGGGCGTCGGCGGCGGCTTCATCATGGTGCCGGCGATGATCTATCTGCTGCGCATCCCGACCAATGTCGTCGTCGGGACCTCGCTGTTCCAGATCATCTTCGTCACGGCCTATACGACCGTCGTGCAGGCGACGACCAACTATTCCGTCGACATCGTGCTCGCCTTCATCCTGATGGTGGCCGGCGTCATCGGCGCGCAATACGGCGTGCGCGTCGGCCAGAAGCTGCGCGGCGAACAGCTGCGCGCGCTGCTCGCGCTGCTCGTCCTTGCCGTCGGCGCCCGCCTTGCGGTCGACCTTGTCGTCACGCCGGCCGACATCTATTCCATCGTCAGCGAGGGGGTCTATCGATGAGAACCCTCGCGACGCTCCTCTTCGTCCTTGGCCTTGCCCTTCCCGCCGGCGCGCAGGTGCTGGAGGACAAGCCGGTGGAATTTCCCGAGAAGCTGGAGATCGGCATCTCGACGGACGAGATCGCCATATCCTCGGATTTCCGCGGCGCGGACCTGACGATCTTCGGCGCCATCGAGGGCTACGATCCAGCCCTGCTGGCCCAGAGCAAGTACGACATCGTCGTGGCGCTGGAAGGGCCGAAGGACAACAACACGGTGCGCATCAAGGAGCGCGTCTTCGGCATCTGGGTCAACCGCCGCTCGATGACCTTCGAGCTGGTGCCGGAATCCTATTCGCTGTCGAGCACGCGCGACGTCGAGACCATCGCCGAGCCCGCCATGCTCAACGGCGTCGGCGTCGGCATCCAGCATATCCGCCTCTCGCCCATCGGCTATGTCGGCGACGGCAGCAACCTTGCCGAGTTCCGCGAGGCCTTCCGCCGGCTCAAGGAGAGCGGCGGTTTCTACCAGCGCGATCCGGGCGGCGTGCAGTTCATCAGCGCGAGCCTCTTCAAGGCGACGGTGAAGCTCCCCGCCAACGTGCCGAACGGCACCCATGTCGTGCGCGCCCACCTTTTCCGCGACGGCGTGTTCATCGCGGAAAAGGCCCTGCCGCTGCGCGTGATGAAGACCGGCATCGAGCAGATGATCTCCAACGCCGCCTATAACAACTCGCTCGCCTACGGCGCCTTCTCCGTGTTTCTGGCGGTGCTGACGGGCTGGCTGGCGAACGTGGTGTTCCGCAAGGAATAGCCGTTCAGGAGCGGTAGACCAGCACCGGCACCTTCGCGTGGCTGAGCACCTTCGTCGTGACGCTGCCCATCAGGAAGGCGCTGACGCCGCGTCGGCCGTGCGAGGCCATGGCGATGAGGTCGCAGCCGTGCTTTTCCGCCGTGTCGATGATCGCCTGCCACGCATCGCCCGCAGCCACCTGGACGGTCTCGACCGGAATGCCGGCCGCCGCCGCCTTCGCCTCGACCGCGCCGAGGATGCGGACGCCGTCCTCCCTGAGCTGTTTTTCGTATTCCGCGCGCAGGTTGACCGTGGCGCCGGGCGTCACGGGCAGGAAATGCAGGGGCTCTGCCACCGTGAGCGCCGTCACCTTCGCGCCGAGCGTCCTTGCGAGCTCCAGCGTTTGATCGACGGCGGCGGCGGACAGTTCGGAACCGTCCGTCGGAACGAGGATATGCCTGTACATGGTTGCAGCCTCCTTTTTGCCCACACTAGGCCCGGCACCGGGCGCTGCCATGATGGAAATCAACTGCGGGGCTTTCGTCAAGCGCCGGTTGCGGCCCTGCGGGCGACGACCGCCTCGTAGGCGGCCCTGAGCTCGCCGAAGACGGAGCGTGCCGGCGGCGGGCCGCCGAGGTGGATGGCGCGCAGCTCCTCCATGAAGGCCTCCCACATCGCCGGCCCGCCGTCTTCGAGCAGTTCGGCGCGGATCGACAGGTCCTCCGTCACCGGCAGGAAGCGCCGGCCCCAGGCGCCCATCATCGCAAAGACGGGCACGAGCGCGATGCCCATCTCGGTGAGGCTGTAGATGGCCTTCTGCCGGTGGCTCGGGTCGTCCGCCCTGGTGATCAGCCCTTCGGCGAGCAGCCGGCGCAGCCGGTCCGCCAGGATGTTCGAGGCGATGCCTTCCTCCGATCCGGTCAAGAGCTCGCGGAAGTGCCGGCGATTGCCGAACATCATGTCGCGCAGCACGATCAGGCTCCAGCGGTCCCCGAGGATCTCGAGGGTCAGGTTGATCGGGCAGCCCGAGCGGCGGGTATCCTTCATTCAAGGTCTCCAGAACTGCTTGCACGTTACAAGCGGTTCGGCCATCCATCAACGGGCGCAGCCCGCAACCGGCCCGGCATGGCGCTCAAGCGCGATAAACATTTCTTGAACAGGCGTGTTGAAACAAATCATGATGCCGTCTCCTTGGGCGGGCAGGATGCGATCCGCATCTTTCGCGACAGGACAAGGAACCATCATGCGCACGACCAGAGCTCTTCTTGCCGGCACCATGCTTGCCGCCTCGCTGTTATCAGTCCCGGCCTTCGCCCAGACCGCCAGGACCGCCGAAACCCGGGAAGCGAACGCGCCGGACCAGAAGCCGGCCTTCGAGAACCAGACCCGCGCCGCGCTTCCCGATGCCGTGCCCGAGATCGGAGTCGATGTCGTGGCGGAGGGCCTGCCGCATCTGTGGGCCATGGAATTCCTGCCGGACGGCCGGATGCTGGTGACGACCAAGGACGGCGCCATGCATGTCGTCTCGCAGGAGAACGGCGAGGCGAGCCCGCCGATCGACGGCGTTCCCGCCGTGATGTCGCAAGGGCAGGGCGGCCTGCTCGACGTGGCGCTCGCCCCCGATTTCGAAAGCTCCGGCCGCATCTACTTCTCGTTCTCCGAACCGCGCGAGGGCGGCAACGGCACGTCCGTGGCATCCGCGCGGCTGACCGAGGAGGAGGGCAGGCTCGCCTTGCAGGACGTGAAGGTGATCTTCCGGCAGATGCCGACCTATGATGGCGACAAGCACTTCGGCTCGCGCCTCGTCTTCGGGCCGGAAGGGCAGCTTTACGTCACCGTCGGCGAGCGTTCCGACCGCGAGACCCGCGTCGGGGCGCAGGACCTCGGCAGCGGCTTCGGCAAGGTCTTCCGCATCGATGCGGAGGGCAAGGCCTTTGACGGCAACCCCTTCGCGGGCACGGAGGGCGCACAGCCGGAAATCTGGAGCTACGGCCACCGCAACCTGCAGGCCGCCACGCTGGACGGACAGGGGCGGCTTTGGACCGTGGAGCACGGTCCGAAAGGCGGCGACGAGCTGAACCGGCCGGAAGCCGGCAAGAACTACGGCTGGCCGAAGGTGACCTACGGCGTCGAATATAGCGGCGGCCCGGTCGGCGAGGGCATCACCGCGCTCGAAGGTACCGAGCAGCCGGTCTATTACTGGGATCCGGTGATCGGCCCCTCGGGCATGGCCTATTACCAGGGCGACGCCATTCCGGAATGGAAGGGCGCGTTCCTCATCGGCGGCCTCGTCAGCCAGGGGCTCGTCGTGCTGCACATGGACGGCGACAGGGTTGCGCACGAAGAGCGCGTGCCGCTCGACGCCCGCATCCGTGACGTCAAGGTCGCGCCCGACGGGACGGTGTTTGCGGTGACGGAGCAGCAGGGCGGCGGGGAATCGACGATCCTGCGGCTGGTGAAGCGGGACTGAGGCGACGGCGGCGGCCCCTCATCCGACCCTTCGGGCCACCGTCTCCCGCAAGCGGGGAGAAGGAGAGATGCGGCACGCGTATCCCGCTATCCGCAACCTCCTTCGCCGACCCGCTGGTTTTGAGGAAGCGAAGCATCCTTCCCTTCGCCCCGCTTGCGGGGAGACGGTGGCCGGCAGGCGGATGGATGCGGTTCAGCCGCGCAGATTGGCAAACCGCACCGAATAGATGCGGTCTCGGCCGAGCATGTGGGCGACGAGGCTTTGGCGGTCGAAGAGGCCTGTCATCGCCCTGTGCCGCAGGTCGAGCCCGCCGGTCATGATGCCGAAGGCGGGCATCAAAAGGCGCCTGCCGTCCGTCGCGAAGCACGGGCGGCGCACCGCCTTCTCGCGGCGGATCACGGTGGCGGCCGGATGCAGGTGCCCGGCGATCTCGCCGGCCGGCGCCAGAAGCGACGGCTCGTGCCGGAAGGCAAGGCCCGCATAGTGCAGTTCGTCGGCCGACTGGCCGGGCAGGTCCACCGTGCCGTCCGGATCGTGGTTGCCGTTGATCCAGATCCATTCGCGCCCGCGCGCCAGCTCCGCGATCTTCGCGCGGAAGATGTCCGGCAGATGGGCCGAACCGACGCGGTCGTGGAAATTGTCGCCGAGGCTGACGACGATGGCGGGGTCGTGCCTGACGATGACGGCCTCCAGCACCTTGAGCGTCGCGAGCGTATCGTAGGGCGGCAGCATCATGCCGCGGCGGGCGAAGGCCGCACCCTTTTCCAGATGCAGGTCGGAGACGACGAGGAGGCGCGTTTCCGGCAGGTAAAGCGCGCCGAGCGGATCGCACACGGCCTCGACGCCGGCGACGACGGTGCGCGCGGAAACCGCGCCGAAATCCTGTATTTCCACCGATGCCAGTGCCAGTCTCTGCATGCGCGCCGTTCAGTCCTTAAATGCCCCCATCGCCCATCGCCTCGGCGATCAGATCCTCCGCGGCTTCCGCCAGCAGGGAATCCTGCGCCTCGCCCGCCACCGTCTCCCTGCCGATCTCCAGCATGATCGGCACGGCGAGCGGCGAGATGCGGTCGAGCCGCCGGTGGGCGATGTGGCCCTTGATTCGCGCCAGCATATCGCCCAATCGCTGAATATCCAAAAGCCCCGCCGCCGCATCGGCGCGCGTGGCCTCCAGCAGGATATGGTCCGGCTCGTGGCTCCTGAGCACGTCGTAGATGAGGTCGGCGGAAACCGTGACCTGCCGCCCGGTCTTTTCCTTGCCCGGATGGCGCTGCTCGATCAGCCCCGCGATCACGGCGCAATTGCGGAAGGTGCGCTTCAGCATGAAGCTTTCGTCGAGCCAGGCTTCCAGATCGTCGCCCAGCATGTCCTCGTCGAAGAGGTTTTGGAGCGACGGCCGCTCGACGGCGAAGGCATGGCCGAGATCGTCCAGCGCCCAGATCGCCAGCGAATAATCGGTGGCGACGAAGCCGAGCGGCCGGCGGCCGGCGCGCTCCAGCCGGCGCGTCAGCAGCATGCCGAGCGTCTGGTGCGCCAGCCGTCCCTCGAAGGGATAGGCGACCATGTAATGCCGGCTGCCGCGCGGAAAGGTCTCGATAAGGAGTTCGTCGCGCTTCGGCAGGGCGGAGACGTCGCATTGCAGCGCGAGCCAGTCGCGCACCTGCTCGGGCAGTTCGCCCCAGCGCTGCGGATCGTCCAGCATGCTGCGCACCTGGTCGGCAAGATAGGTGGAGAGCGGGAACTTGCCGCCCGCATAGGCCGGCACCTTCGGATCGAGCGAGAAGGCCTGGGAGACGAGGCATTCGTTCTCGCGGATGCCTTCGAAGCGCAGCACCTTGCCGGAGAACAGGAAGGTGTCGCCGGGCGAAAGCATTTCGAGGAAATATTCCTCCACCTTGCCGAGCGAGGCCCCGCCGCGCCCGACCGCCCCCTTCGCGCCGCGTTTGACCATGCGCACGTTCAGCATCGGCATCTCGACGATGGTGCCGAGATTGAGGCGGTATTGCTGGGCGACCCCCGGATTGGAGACGCGCCAGAGGCCGTCGACGGTCTTGCGGATGCGGGCATAGCGCTCGTAGGTCTTCAGCGCATAGCCGCCGGTCGCGACGAACTGCACGATCCGCCCGAATTTTTCGCGCGAAAGGCCGGTATAGGGCGAGGCGGTGGTGACTTCGGAAAACAGCGCGTCCTCGTTGAAGGGCGCGGCGCAGGCCATGCCGAGGACGTGCTGGGCGAGCACGTCGAGCGTGCCCTCGCCGACGGGGGGCGTGTCCTGCGCGCCGAGATAGTTGGCGTCGAGCGCCGCCTGGCACTCCATCACCTCGAAACGGTTGGCCGGCACGAGGATGGCGCGGCTCGGCTCGTCCATGCGGTGGTTGGCACGGCCGATGCGCTGGGCGAGCCGCGAGGCGCCCTTCGGCGCGCCGACATGGATGACGAGATCGACATCGCCCCAGTCGATGCCGAGGTCGAGCGTCGAGGTGGCGACGACGGCGCGCAGGCGGTTCTCCGCCATGGCCTCTTCCACCTTGCGCCGCTGGCCGACATCGAGCGAGCCGTGGTGCAGGGCGATCGGCAGCGTGTCCTCGTTGATGCTCCACAGCTCCTGGAAGAGGATTTCCGCCTGGCTGCGCGTGTTGACGAAGAGCAGCGACGTCCTGTGCGCCTTGATCGCCGCATAGACCTCGGGCATCGCATATTTCGCCTGATGGCCCGACCACGGCACCCGCTCCTCGCTTTTGAGGATGGTGATGATCGGCTTCGCCCCGCCCGGCGCGGTGACGAGCCCGGCATGGCTTTCCGCATCGGGCGACTGCGCGACCAGCCAGCGGCGAAGGTCCATCGGCTCGGCGACGGTGGCCGAAAGACCGATGGTCCTGAGCCCCGGCGCAAGCCGGCGCAGGCGCGCGAGACCGAGCGAGAGGAGATGGCCGCGCTTGGAGGTGACGAGCGAATGCAGTTCGTCGAAGATCACGTATTTCAGATCCTTGAAGAAGCGCGGGGCCTCGCCGTTGGCGATGAGGAGGGCGACCTGTTCCGGCGTCGTCAGCAGGATGTCCGGCGGGTTGAGGCGCTGGCGCTGGCGCTTGGCCTGCGGCGTGTCGCCGGTGCGCGTCTCGATGGTGATGGGCAGGCCCATTTCCGAGACGGGCTTCATCAGGTTGCGCTCGATATCGACGGCGAGCGCCTTGAGCGGCGAGATATAGAGCGTGTGGATGCCGGTGAAGGCGGAGCCGGGCGGGATTTTGCCGCGCTGCGCAAGGTCCGTCAGCGCCGGCAGGAAGCCGGCCAGCGTCTTGCCCGCGCCGGTGGGCGCGATCAGCAGCAGGCTTTCCCCCGCCGTGGCGCGGGCCAGGAGCTCCATCTGGTGGGCGCGCGGCTGCCAGCCCTTGGCCGCGAACCAGTCGGCGAAGGATTTGGGGAGAAGGGAAAGGCCGGCGGCGGAATCGATGATGCTCACGCGCCTAAGCTAGTGACGGCGGGACGAATGTGAAGCGGTCCCGCGAAATATCCCGGTTTCGATACCGCGGCCGGCGCCATGGATGCGGGGCCTATCCGAGCCGCCGTGCGAGGAAGACGAGGCCGTGCACGGGCTGGCCGGCATCGCGCCGGATCACGCTTTTCTCCACGGCGAGGAGCTCGAAGCCGCTCTCGGCAAGCTTCCGGCGGATGAAGGCTTCGGGATGGGCATAGCGCAGCGACGGGCGCAGCAACGGCGCATCGCCTTCGCCGCCGTCCTCGACGGAAAAGGCGAAGAGCCCGCCCGGCCTTGCAAGGCGCGCGGCACTCGGGAAGACCTCGGCGAGGTCGCCGAGATACATCAGCACGTCCGCGGCGCTGACGAGGTCGGCGCGTGATTGCGGCGCGGTGGCAAAGAGGCCGCTCGCTTCCGCCGGCAGCGACAGGTCCGCCTGGGCGAGGTGGTCGTAGACGGCCTTTTCCTGCGCCTTGGCGAGCATTCCGGCGGAAAGGTCGAAGCCTTCCAGCCGGCCGGCGTTGGCGCGGAACGCGACGCCGAAGAGGCCGGTGCCGCAGCCGATATCGCAAACGAGGCCGAAGGATGTGTCCTCGCCCGCATGCCGGCGCACCAGCCGGGCGAGCGTCTGGGGAACCGTGTAGTCCAGCTTTTCGACGAGCGCGGTGTCGAAGCGGTCGGCATAGTCGTCGAACAGACGCTCCACATAGGGCGTCGGGGGTGCGGCGGGAACATCGGCGGCGCCGAGCACGGCGAGTTTCAGGCTCGCGCCGAAGATGTCGGAAGGGTCGAGCGCGACGACCTTTTCGAGCGCAGCGGTCGCCGCCTCCTTCCGGCCCGATTTCTCGGCATATTCGGCGAGCCGGAACCAGCCGGCGGCCCAGGAGGGCACCTGTTCGAGCGCCTGTTCCATGAGTTCCGCAGCCTCCGCGAACTCGCCCGATTCCGCGAACATGCGGGCATAGTCGGCGCGGCGATCGGCGATGAGGTCGCCGGAGGAGAAATGCGGGCTCGTCATGGGCTCTCGGAAACGGCAACACTGGCGGAGCTACATGGCAGGGTCGCGGCAAAAGGCAAGCGAATTCTCGTGCGGCCCGCTTGCTTGCGGCAGGGCCGGGGACGGCTTATCTGGAACGGGCACGAATTTTTGGAGAATCACCGATGTCGAATGGCGTGAACGGCTTCCTCGGCGACACACCGGTCCGCGTGATCGTCAAGCTCCTGATCCTGTCGGTGGCCGTCGGCTTCCTGATGTCGATCTTCGGGCTCTACCCGCACGACATCCTCATGGCCGCGCGCGATTTCGTCATCGACCTCTGGAACACCGGCTTCAAGACGCTGGGGCGCATCGGCGACTACCTGCTGCTCGGCGCCGCCATCGTCGTTCCGGTCTTCATCGTCATCCGTCTCCTGAGCTACCGTCGCTGACCATGTTTTCCCGCAGAACCTTCCTTGCCGCCTCCGGAGCGGCCGTCGCCGCTCTTGCCGCGGGCTGCACCACCCGCCCGCCGGCGCCTTCCGCCGGCACCGGCAGCGACCAGACCGCCGCCTCGCTCGCCTTCGTCAACAAGCTGCGCGCCGCGCATGGCCTGCCGGCGCTTGCCCTCGACGGCGCGGCGCAGCGCGCGGCGATGGACCAGGCAGGCCGCATGGCGGCCGCCGGCCGGATGGAGCACAATATCGGCTTCGGCGCGAATTTCGGCAAACGCATGAAGGGCATGGACGTCGCCCTGCCGGCCGCCGAGAACATCGCCGCCGGGCAGGCGAGCGCGGCGGAGGCCTTCGAGGCCTGGTATCGCTCGCCCAAGCACCTCGCCAACATGCTGGGCAGCTATCGCGGCCTCGGCGTCGCGGTCGTCTCCAATCCGGCCTCCGGCAACCGGCGTTACTGGGCAATGGTACTTTCGGGCTGAGCGGAAGAATGCGCCTCACCCACAAGCGGGGGGAGGGAGCACGTCATGCGTAGGTTTGCGGGTTAAGGAAAACGGTGCCGGCAGGCGGAAGAGGGGCTGCAAGGGCAGCGGGGAACGGGAACATGAGCGCAGCGACGATAGAGGAAAACGACGGGGCCGGCCCCTTCGAGGTGACGCACCGGCTGGTGCTGTCCATCGCCATTCCCATGACGCTCGGCTTCCTGACGACGCCGCTGCTCGGCCTCACCGACACGGCGGTCGCCGGGCGGCTCGGTTCGGCGGATGCGCTCGCCGGCATGGCGGTCGGGGCGGTGCTCTTCGATCTCCTGCTCGGCAGCTTCAATTTCCTGCGCGCCTCCACCACCGGGCTCGTCGCGCAGGCCTTCGGGCGTGGCGATAGGCGCGATGAGCAGGCGGTCTACTGGCGCTCGCTGACCATCGCGCTGTGTTGCGGCCTCGCGATCGCGCTGCTCTCCCCCCTGCTGCTCTCCGCCGGGCTCTTCCTGATGGCGCCCCCACCCGCCGTGGCCGAGGTGACCTCGACCTATTTCACCATCCGCGTGCTCGCCGCGCCCATGGCGCTCGCCAACTATGCGCTGCTCGGCTTCGTGCTCGGACGCGGGCAGGGCATGACGGGGCTGATGCTGCAGGCGATCATCAACGGCATCAACATCGTGCTGTCGATCACCCTCGGCCTCGGTCTCGGCTGGGGCATCGCCGGCATCGCCTGGGGCACCTTCACGGGCGAGACGGTCGGTATGCTCGCCGGCCTCCTCATCGTCGTCACGCGCTTCGACCGCGCGCACCGGCCGGGACGGGCGGAGATCTTCGCTCGCTCGCGGATGAAGGCGTTGTTCTCGCTCAACCGCGACATCATGATCCGCACCTTCGTGCTGATCGGCGCCTTCGCCGTGATGACGCGCATCGGCTCTTCGATGGGACCGCTGGCGCTGGCGGCCAATGCCGTGCTGATGAACATCTTCCTCGTCGCCGGCTATTATCTCGACGGCCTCGCCAATGCCGCCGAACAGCTCGTCGGCCGGGCCTTCGGCGCGAACTTCCGCCCCGCCTTCGACCGCGCCGTCAAGCTCACGCTGCTCTGGTCCTTCGGCCTCGGCGTCGTGACGACGATGCTCTTCCTCGTCTTCGGCGCGGATGTGATCGGCCTCCTGACGACGACGGAGAGCGTGCGGGCGGAGGCGGTGAAATACCTGCCCTGGGCGGCGCTGACCGCGCTGACCGGCGCGCTGGCCTTCCAGATGGACGGAGTGTTCATCGGCGCGACATGGTCGTCGGCCATGCGAAACATGATGCTGCTGGCCTTTGCCGGCTATATCGCGGCGCTCGCGCTCTTCGTGCCGCTTCTCGGCAATCACGGGCTCTGGCTCGCGCTCAATCTGTTCCTGGCGTTTCGGGGCATCTTCCTGGCGCTGCGGCTGCCGGCGCTGGCCGGACGGCAGTTTTCCGCGGCGGGCCGGAGCTGATCCCCGGCCCTTTTCCTGCTTGTCCGGCGCTCAGGCCGGCTGGATGCGGCCGACGATGCCGAGGCCGAGCAGATCGAGCGGATTGGTTTCCCCCCGCCCCGCTCTTTCGCCGTCTTCTGCGCGAATGTCGGCCCTCGCGCGCAGCCAGTGCGAATATTCACGGCCTTCCGGACGGCCTTCTTCTTCCCAGATTTCATGGGCCCTTTTCCGGACACGTTCGTCGTGATCGTCCATCTTGCGTCCCTTCCTGGCCTTTTTGGCCGTTTGGGCGGGATCGGCGCAGGCTACCGTCGATGTGAACCGGCTTCTGCCGTACACTCCACCCGCATGGACGAAACCCGTAGCGGGGGACTTTGGTTCCCTTGTGACGATTCAGAGGGTGCGGTCGGCCCAATTGGCCGTGCGGGTGCCGCAAAGCGCGGAAATCGAGGCGATCTGCTCGCGATCACAAATGCGCGAGAGGCCGTTCACGATTTCGCCCGGCAGCGTCGGGCCGGCATAGATCATGCAGGAATAGAGCTGCACGAGGTCCGCCCCCGCGCGGATCTTCTCCGCCGCCGTCTCCGCCGAGGAGACGCCGCCGACGCCGATGATCGGCAGGTTCCCGCCGACGCGCCGGCGCATCTTGGCGAGCACGACGGTCGACTTCTCGAAGAGCGGCTTGCCGGAGAGCCCGCCTGCCTCGCCCGCGTGGCGCGTGTCGCGAAGGCCCGCGCGCGACAGCGTGGTGTTGGAGACGATGAGGCCGTCGAGCGGATGGGCGAGCGCCACCTCGGCGATGTCGTCGAGGCCTTCCTCGGTCAGGTCGGGCGCGATCTTCAGGAAGACGGGCACCTGCCGGCCGCTGCGCGCCTGTTCCTCGGCGCGGGCGGCGAGCACGGCGGAAAGCAGCGCGTGCAGGCTTTCCCTGGCCTGGAGGTCGCGCAGGCCCGGCGTGTTGGGCGAGGAGATGTTGGCGGTGAAGTAGCGTGCGACGTCGTAGAAGGTGCGGATGCCCTGGACGTAGTCCGCGATGCGATCCTCGCTGTCCTTGTTGGCGCCGATATTGACGCCGATCAGCGCATCGCGCCGGCAGCCCTTCAGGCGCGCGAGGGCGGCGGCGTGGCCTTCGTTGTTGAAGCCCAGCCGGTTGATGACGGCGTCGTCCGCGGTGAGGCGGAAGATGCGGGGCTTCGGATTGCCTTCCTGCGGGCGCGGCGTCACCGTGCCGATTTCGGCAAAGCCGAAGCCGAGGCGCAGCAGCGCTTCCGGCACTTCGGCATTCTTGTCGTAGCCGGCGGCGATGCCGAGCGGATTGGGGAAGGCGATGCCCGCGACCGTCTGGGCAAGCCGCGGGTCGGCCTTTGCGGGGCAGGCGGGCACGATGCCGGCTTTCAGCGCGGCGATCGACAGGCCGTGGGCGGTTTCCGGATCGAAAAGGAAGAGGCCCTTGCGGCCGAGGCTGGACAGGAACGACATCAGGGGAGCATCTCCGGGAACTGGTGGGCGCCATCGGGGCCGAGCGGCAGCGGCCTTTCCCACAGGACGGCGGAGAGCGGCAGGTCGGCGTAAAGGTGCGGGAAGAGATCGCCGCCGCGCGAGGGCTCGAAGACCAGCTTTTCGCCGAGCGCCTCGCCGTCGACGGCAACGAGGAGGAGGTCGCCCTGGCCGGCGAAATGGCGGGCGGCGGTTTCCCGCGCCTGCGGAGCGGTGGAGAAGTGGATGTAGCCGTCTGAAAGGTCGATGGCGGCGCCCTTGAAAATCCCCGCGTCCTTCGCATCTTGCCACAGACTTGCCGGAACGATCTTGTAGATTGTCTTGGCCATCTCGCCCGTTTCTCCATAGGCTGCCGCGTTCAACGGTAGCGCTTGCCGCAAAGAACGGCGAATGTCCACCGGCGACAGGCCCGCAAACCGGCTCTTGGAGGATTTTGCATGCGAATTCACGCTCTGCCCATCACCTTCCTCGCCCTGTTGCTGACCGGCTCGGCCCATGCCGAGGGCGAAGGCCGCTACCGCATGGAGAAGACCGAGACCGGCTTCGTCAGGCTCGACACGGTGTCCGGCGACATTTCGCTGTGCCGCGAGCAGGACGGCCAGATCGTCTGCCGCATGGCCGCGGACGAGCGCGCGGCCTTCGAGAAGGAGCTGGACCTCCTGGCAAAACGCATCGAAGCCCTCGAAAAGGGCGGTACAACCGGCCAGACGGCTGCAAAACCTTCTCTACCGACGGATGAAGAGATTGACCGGACCATGAGCATCATGGAAAAGATGATGAAAAGGTTCATGGGCATCGTGAAAAACCTGGAGGACGGCGCGGAGGAACCCGCCCCCGGTAAGGACGCGGCGCCGCAGAAGACCTGACGGGCCCCTGCTGCCGGAAATGCCGTGCCGCGCCCGTCGCAAGGTCATACTCTTGGGAGGGAGCGCATGGCATCGGCACTCACGATCATCATCGCGGACGACCATCCGCTGTTCCGGGGCGCGCTGAAACAGGCCCTGACCGGAATGGCGGGGGATCCCGACATCGTCGAGGCCGGCGATTTCGAGGCGGCGCGCAAGGCCGCCTCCGACCATCCGAACGCCGACCTCCTGCTGCTCGACCTCGCCATGCCGGGCGTCAGCGGCCTTTCCGGCCTGATCTCGCTCCGGGCGGAATTCCAGAGCCTTCCCGTCGTCATCGTCTCGGCCAGCGACGATCCGGCCACCATCCGCCGCGCGCTCGATCTCGGCGCCTCGGGCTTCATCTCCAAGTCCGCCTCCATCGAGGACATCCGCGAAGGCATCGGCTCGGTGCTCGACGGCAACATCTATACGCCCGGCGGCTATGTGCGCGGGGCGGAACAGGACAGCGAGGTGGCCGACCTCATCGCGCGGCTGCGCACGCTCACCCCGCAGCAGTCGCGGGTGCTCGCCATGCTGGCCGAAGGCCTGCTCAACAAGCAGATCGCCTACGAGCTCGGCGTCTCCGAGGCGACCATCAAGGCGCATGTCTCCGCGATCCTCCTGAAGCTCAATGTCGACAGCCGCACCCAGGCGGTCATCCAGCTCGGCAAGATCGGCGCGGCGCAGGCGGCGGCCTGAACCTCACTCCGCCGCTTCCCGCTGCATCATCGAAAGCTGCGTCAGCCAGGCCCGCATGGAGCCGGGGCGGACGGGCTTGTTCTGCACGAGGATTTTGTCGCGCTCGGCCTCGGCGCGGACATCCGGCGTGCGGTCGGCGGTGACGAGGAGGGCCGGCACCGCGCGGCCGAGCGCCGCGCGCAGCTTGCCGATCGCGGCGATGCCGGTGCCGTCGTCGAGGTGATAGTCGGCGATCACGGCGTCGATGGCGGGCAACGGGTCTGTGGCGGCCAGCGCTTCGACCGCGGCGACCGATTCCGCCAGCACGACCGTGCAGCCCCAGCCGGAAAGAAGCAGCCGCATCCCGTCGAGGATCTTCGGCTCGTTGTCGATGCACAGCACGCGCAGACCTTTCAGCGGCTCGTCGACAACAGGCACGACGGCGGGCTTGTCGGCGACGTGGCGGCTGGCGGCCATGTCGATCGGCACGCGCACCTTGAAGCTGGTGCCGCGTCCCGGCGTCGATTGCAGCTCGACGGGATGAGACAGCACCCGCGAGATGCGGTCGACGATGGAAAGGCCGAGCCCGAGGCCCGGCGCCGTGCGCGCGCCCTCGTCCAAGCGGGCGAATTCCTTGAAGACGGTGCGGAATTTCGAGGAGGGGATGCCGATGCCCGAATCGAGCACCTGGATGAAGGCATGCCCGCCCTTGCGCCGCACGCCGACGAGCACCTTGCCCGAATTCGTGTATTTGATCGCGTTCGAGACGAGGTTCTGCACGACGCGGCGCAGCAGGTTCGGGTCGGTGCGGATGGCGAGCGAGGACGAGAGCACGGTGAACTTGAGGTTCTTCGCCCGCGCGATGGGGGCGAAATCGGTCTCGATGCGCTTGAGGAGATCCTTCAGCGCCACCGTCTGTACGCGCGGCTTCATGGCCCCCGTGTCGAGGCGGGAGATGTCGAGCACGGCGCCGAGGATCGCTTCCACCGATTCCAGCGAGGAATCGATGTTGCGGACCATCTCGCGGTTCTCCGTGTCGCCCAGCCGCTCGACCAGCGATGAGGAGTAGAGCCGCGCCGCGTTGAGCGGCTGGAGGATGTCGTGCCCGGCGGCGGCGAAGAAGCGCGTCTTGCTGATATTGGCTTCTTCCGCGGCGGCGCGGGCCTCGGCAAGCTCGGTATTGACGCGGGTGAGCTCGACGGTGCGCTCGGCGACGCGCTGCTCCAGCGTCTCGTTGACCTGTTTCAGCGCGCGGTCGGAGGCGACGCGGTCGGTGATATCAGTATAGGTGGAGACGAACCCCTTTTCCGGCATGGCGTTGGTGCGGATTTCCAGGATGCGTGCGCCGTCGCCGAGCACCAGCGCGAAAGGTTCGTCGAAGGTCATGGTGCGGGTGATCGCGGCCTGGCGGTCCGCCTCCGCGATGTCGCCGCGCTCGACGAGGATGTCCACGATGTCGGCCAGCGGAAAGCCGACCTGGCCGACATATTCCGGCAGGTCGAGGAGCTGGCGGAATCGGCGGTTCCAGACGGTGAGGTTGCCCTCGCTGTCGAAGACTGCGATGCCCTGATCCATCTGGCCGAGCGCGGTCTGCAGCATGTCCTGGTTGTATTGCAGGGCCTCGCTGGCCTGGTCGAGCAGCCAGTCGGTGTCCGTCGGCGTGTCGTCGATGCGCTGGAGCACGAGCGAGAGCACGAGGCGGGCGGAGGACGAGCCGATGGCGCTGCCGAGGAGCTGCTCGGAGAAATGCACGATGGCCGCATCGGCCGGCGCATTGTCTTCCAGCCAGCGCCCGACCTGCCGCTCATAGGTATGGAAGGAGCGCTGCATGCGCTCCTCGCCGAGATATTTGGCGATTGTGCTCTTGAGGTCCTTCACCGTCACCTTCGTGCGCCGGCCGCGGAAGGCGCGCTCGAGGCGTGGCTTGGCGCGGATGAAGGTGCCGGCCTGGAGGCGTTCCAGCGAGGTCGGGTTGCGGGTGAGCGAGCCGACCACATAGGCGCCGATATTGACCATCATGGCGATGAGGGTCGCGTTGACCAGCGGATCGGCGGCCGCGCCCGTGAAGATGGTGGAGCCGGGGAAGAGGAAGCCGAGCACGGTTTCGGCGACATAGGCGTTGTCCGCGACCCCGATGCTCGGCAGGAAGAGCAGGTAGGCCCAGACGACGAGGCCCGAGATCATGCCCGCCATCGCGCCGCGGGCATTGGCGTTGCGCCAGAAGAGGCCGCCGAGCAGCGCGGGGGCGACCTGCGCCGCCGCGGCGAAGGCGAGGAGGCCCATCGAGGCAAGGCCCGCATTGGCCGTCGCCGCGCGGTAATAGGCATAGCCGAGCAGGAGCACGAAGAAGATGGCGAGCCGCCGGATGCGCAGTAGCATGCGCGAGAGGTCGTCCTGCTGCTCGACGCCGCCGATGAGGCTGCGGCGCAGCACGACCGGGATGACGATGTCGTTCGACACCATGATGGACAGCGCCACCGAGGCGACGATGACCATGGCGGTGGCGGCCGAAAAGCCGCCGATGAAGGCGACGAGCGTCAGGACGTGCTGGTCGAGCGCGAAGGGCAGGGTCAGCACATAGAGGTCGCCGTCGCCCTGGCCGTTGAAGGTCATGACGCCGCCGATGGCGACGGGCAGGACGAAAAGGTTGATGGCGATGAGGTAGAGCGGGAAGAGGATGCCCGCCATGCGCAATTCGCCCGCCGTGCGGTTCTCGACGACCGTGACGTGGAACTGGCGCGGCAGCATGACGATGGCGAAGGCCGAAAGCACGATCAGCAGGATCCAGCGGGCGACCGGCGTCTCGTAGGTCAGCGACCGCATGACACGCTCGTTCTGAGAGGCGCGCTGCCACAGGTCACCCGGCCCGTCGAACAGGAAATAGACGACATAGATGCCGACGGAGGCGATGGCGACGAGCTTGACCAGCGATTCCATCGAGATCGCGAGGATGAGGCCGTCCTGGTGCTCGGTCGCGTCCGTGTGGCGCGTGCCGAAGACGATGGCGAAACAGGTGAGCGAGAGCGTGACGACGAGCGGCAGGTCGATGATCCCGCCCGAGGCGGCTATGCCGAACCCGGTCGTGTCGACCATGGCGGCGACGGAACTGGAGACCGCCTTCAACTGGAGGGCGATGTAGGGGATGTAGGCGATCAGCGAGATGAGGGCGACGACGGCGGCAACGCCCGGATTCTTCCCGTAGCGGGCGGCGATGAAGTCGGCGATGGAGGTGAGGCGTTCGGATTTCGCCAGCGTCACGATACGGCGGATGAGCGGCATGCCGAGCGTGAACATCAGGATCGGGCCGATATAGATGCCGGCGAATTCCAGCCCGTTGGTGGTGGCAAGCCCGACGCCGCCGAAATAGGTCCAGGAGGTGCAGTAGATGGCGAGGCTGAGCGCATAGACGAGCGGCCGGCCCTTGGTCGAGCGGCCGGAATGCTTGGCCTTGCGGTCGCCGTAACTTGCGACCGCGAAGAGCAGGAGCAGATAGGCGAGCGCCAAGGCGAATATCAGCGAGCCCGGCATGCTTCCTCCCGCAGTCCTTCGGCCTTTCCGGCCAGAATAGGCCAAAGCGCGCGGGAAGGAAATTGCGCCGAAGGTCGGGGTTGGAAATGTTCGCCTGTGCAAAGCGCCGCAAGTTTGGCAATTGGCAGTTTCAACCCATGAAAAACTAAATTAGTCTGCTTTTGCGTCGCAGCAAAAGGAGACCCTCATGCTCAATGAGTTCAAGGCGTTTATCGCCCGCGGCAATGTCATGGACCTCGCCGTGGGTGTCATCATCGGTGCAGCCTTCAACAAGATCGTCGAATCCGTCGTGAACGACCTTGTCATGCCGATCGTCGGCGCCTTGACGGGGGGAGGTTTCGACTTTTCCAACTACTTCATCGCCCTGTCGGGCAACGTGACCGCCTCTTCGCTGGCCGCCGCGCGCGAACAGGGCGCGGTCTTCGCCTATGGCAATTTCATCACCGTCTTCATCAACTTCCTCATCCTCGCCTGGATCATCTTCCTGATGATCAAGGCCGTGAACCGCATGCGCGCCTCGCTGGAGAAGGAAAAGGCCGAGGGCGCCGCCGAGCCGGCTCCGCCGCCGGAAGACGTGCTGCTCCTCACGGAGATCCGCGACCTGCTCAAGAGCCGCCCGGCGGTCTGAGTGTCTTGCATCGCGTTTGGAAAAGGCCCGGTTTCGACCGGGCCTTTTTGTTGGGCGGCTTGAAGAGTTGGCGTCGCGCTTGGCGCGTGGATCCTCGGGCTCGACCCGACAATCCATTCCACGCCGTCCGCCGTCAGGCCGTAGCGCCGGCCGTCTTCGTCTGGTGGATCTCGACGAGGCTGGGACCCTCGCGTTCCGCCGCCCGCTCCAGCGCCGCCGGCAGGTCCTTCACGTCGGCGAGCCGCTCGGAAGGCACGCCGTAGGCGGTGCCGATGGCGATGAAATCGGGGGCGGAGGGTTTTACGCCCTCGGGCGTGATGCCAGCCTCGACCATGTAGTTCTCGATCTCCTGGTAGCCGTCATTGTTCCAGACGAGGAAGATCACGCGCGCCCCGGCATCCGCCGCCGAGCCGATCTCCGACAGCGAGAATTGCAGCCCGCCGTCGCCGACGAGGCAGATGATCGGCGCATCGGGTTCGGCCAGCGCCGCGCCGACGGCGGCGGGCGGGGCATAGCCGAGCGCGCCGTAGCCCGTCGCGGCGTTGAACCAGCTTCGCGCGCGCGGCGCGTCGCAATAGTAGTTGCCGGCATAGACGGCCTGGGTCGAGTCGCCGACGATGATCGCCTTCGGCAGCGTGCGCCAGATCGCGTCGATGACGCCGATTTCCGTCTGCATCTTGGGCGTCAGTTCCTTCCAGGCCGCCTTGCGGGCGGCCTCGGCGCGAAACGCGCCCTCGCTGATCGCCTTGTGGCCTTCGAGGAAGCCGAGCATGCCGGCGGCCGCCGTCTTGGCGCTGGAGAAGATGGAAAGGCCTGACTGCGGCGTGCGGGCAAGCTGCGCCGCGTCGATGTCGACGCGGATCAGCGTCTTCAGCCGCGGGAAGCCGGCGTCGGCATTGATGTCATAGTCCGTCGGGCCGAATTCCGTGCCGAAGGCGACGACGAGGTCCGCATCGGCAAGAAGGCGGCGCACCGCCTTGAGGCTGGGACTGGCCGGCACGCGCAGCGGGTGGCCGGCGAGCATGCCGCGGGCGTTGACGGTGGTGATGACAGGTGCGCCGATACGCTCGGCAAGGTCGCGGATCTCTTCTTCCGCCGTCACCGCGCCGCCGCCGGCGAGGATGACCGGGCGCGAGGCGTTGGTGCAGAGGATCGCGGCACGCTGCAGCGTCTCCGCATCGGCGCGCGGGCGCGTGGCGACCGCGGCCGGGAAACTGCCGGTCTCGATGGGCTTGGCCATCACGTCCGTGGGAATCTCGATATGCACCGGGCCGGGGCGGCCGGAGAGCAGCACGGCGAAGGCGCGCTCGACGACGAGCGGCAGGTCGGCGGGATTGAGCAGCGTGTGCGAATAGAGCGCCAGCGTCTTCATCATGCCGTGCTGGTCCGGCAGTTCATGCAGCAGGCCGCGGCCGTGGCCGAGCGAATCGCGCTTGTTGACGCCTGATATCACCAGCATCGGCACGGAATCCTGCCGCGCCTGCGCCATCGCCGTGATGGTGTTGGTCAGGCCCGGGCCGGTGATGACGAGCGCCACGCCCGGTTTGCCGGAAACGCGCGCATAGCCGTCGGCCATGAAGCCCGCGCCCTGTTCGTGGCGCGGCGTGATGTGGCGGATCTTCGAGGCGGCAAGGCCGCGGTAGAGCTCCACCGTGTGCACGCCCGGAATGCCGAACACGACCTCGACGCCGTTGGCTTCCAGGAGGTCGACGAGAACTTCCCCGACGGTCTTCGTGGTCATGCGCAGCGCTCCTTGGGGCTCATGGATCGGGTGGCGAGCGCGCTCACGCGCCGGCAGGCTTCGTCTATATCGCCGTCGGGTACGGTAAGACTGAGGCGGATGAAGCCCTCCGCCTGCTCGCCGAAGGACGAGCCGGGCATGACGGCGACGAACTCCTCGCGCAGCAGCGCCCAGGCGAAGTCCTCGCCGCTCATGCCGGTATCCGAGACGTCGACCACGATGAACATGCCGGCTTCCGGCGGCAGCGGCACGAGGCCGGGCGCGCGGGAGAGCGCCTCGGCAAAGCGCGCGGCGCGCGCCTTGTAGCTCTGCCGCATCGTCGCGGCGGTCGGGATCGGGTTGTCGAGCGCATAGGCCGTCATGTCGGCGATGAAGGGCTGGCCGCCGAACAGCATGGTCTCGGAGACGGCGAGCAGCCGCGTGCAGAATTCCGCCGGGCCGATCGCCCAGCCGCTGCGAAAGCCCGGCGCGGCGTGCGACTTGGAGATGGAGGAGACGACGACGGTGCGCTCGGCAAGGTCGGGATTGTCGAAGGGCGAGGCGAAGGTGCCGTGGAAGACGAGCTGCTCGTAGACCTCGTCGCAGACGATCCAGAGGTCGTGCCTGCGGCAGACGGCGCCGATCTCGGCGATCTCCTCCGCCGTCAGCACCGCGCCGGTCGGGTTGTGCGGCGTGTTGAGCAGCAGCACGCGGCATTCCGGCGTGATGGCGGCCTCGAGGTCGGCCGCCTTCATGTGGAAGCCGTTTTCCGGGCGCAGCGGCACGGGCACGCATTGCGCCCCGGTGGAGCGGATGACGCCCTCGTAGCTGGCATAGAGCGGATCGCCGACGAGGACGGCATCGCCCGCCTCGACGAGGCCGAGCATCACGGCGAAGAGGGCGGTCTGCGTGCCGGGAAAGCACAAGACGTTCTCCGCGGTCACGTCGCTGCGGCGCTCCCGGTACTTGCGCACCAGCGCGCTGACGATGGCCGGCTCGCCCCGGCCGTTGGAATAGCGGTAGCGGCCGGCATGCATGGCGCGGACGGCCTCGGCCAGAAGCGTCGGGTCGGGCGCTACGTCCGGCTCGCCGATGGTCAGCTCGATGACGGGCTTGCCCTCGGCCTTCATGCGCCGCGCCTCGGCATGGATGGCCCACTTCTCCGAGCCGAGATTTTGAAGCCGGTCTGTGATGGATGCATAGCGCATGGCCGTTCTCCGTATGCGGATAATGCGGTAAAACAAAAAGCTGGAGCATTTCCGGTGAACCAGGGTTCACCGGAAATGCTCTAGTTCGCGGCGGGCTTGAAGGGCACGCCGAGAAGCGTCTCGATGGTGGCGAGCGCGATGCCGACGAGTTCGCTCTCGCCGAACAGCTCGCCGGCAAGGCAGCCCTCCAGCCATAGGCCGTCGAGCAGGCCGTTGATGGCGATAGCAAGCTGCCGGCAGCGTTCCGGCGAGGCGTCGACGCCGCGCTCGGTGAGGAAATCCGCCAAAAGACCTTCCAGCGCGTTGCGGAAGCCGAGATAGCCCTCGCGGTGGATGGCGGCAAGCTCGGGATCGACGCTGACGCGGCTGATGAACGAGGCCCAGAGCGAGAGGCTGCGGCTGTTGGCGACCGGCTCCGTCAGGTTGATGACGATGAAGTCGCGCAGCCGCGTTTCCGGATCGCCCGTCACCCGCTCGGCCTTTTCGGTGAGCCGGGCAATGACGATGCGGTAGGCCTCCTGGAGGATATGCTCCTTCGACTGGAAGTAATGCCGGATGAGGCCGGCCGTCACGCCCGCCTTGATGGCGATCTGCCGGACCGTCGCGCCTTGCAGGCCGTATTCGGCGATGCAGTCGAGCGTCGCCTCGATCAGGTCGTGGCGGCGTTCGGCTTCGGGAGCGCGATGAAAGGTCCGGCGGGCCATGAGTGCCTCTCCTATGCGGCCCGGCGCAGCACCGGCCGCGTCAGGCAGGTCGGGCCGCCCTCGCAGGCGATGCACAGTGCATCGGCTTCGAACGTCTCGACGGTGCAGCCGGCCGCTTCCATGGCCGCCCTGGTGGCGGGGAAGCCTTCCACCATGATGACCTCGTAGGGCCGGGTCGGCAGCACGTTGAGCGACAGTCCGTTGCTGGCGTGGAATTCTTCCGCCGGTGCCTCGATGAGGCGCACGCCGCGCTTCTTCAGGAGCTGGTAGAAGGCGGCCGGCAGCAGCGGCGCGAAGACGAGCGCGAGGTCCTTGGCGAGCGGGCTCATCACGCTCATCAGGTGGAGGCAGGCTTCCTCCCCCTGCCAGAGCGGCAGGTCGTAGGCGAGCACGGCGACGCCGTGCGGCGCGAGCATTTTCGTCAACTGGTCGATGCCTTCCTGGTTGGTGCGCACGCCGCGACCGACGACGAGGGTCTTCGCGTCGAGCCAGATGCAGTCGCCGCCCTCGACAGTGCCGTCGCCTTCGATGCGGCCGAGGATCGGGATCTGCCGTTCCGCATAGGCCTTTTCGTGCAGGGCCGTTTCGGAAACGCGCAGCGGCTTGCCCATGCGCAGCAGGATCGCGCCGTGGTCGGACATCAGCGACGGGTCGTGCGTGAACATGGCATCGGCCAGCCCGTCGCCGTCATCCTCCAGCCAGATGATCTCGGTGCCGGATTTTTCGACGAGGTCGGCGAAGGCCTTGTACTGGTGGACCGCGCGGGCGCCGTCGAAGGTCGGGCCGTAATGCCACTTGGCCGGATCGGCCGCCGCAAGGCTTGCGCCCGGACGGCGCATCAGCACGCGCTTCAGGGGGGCCGACATTTCCTGCGAACCGTAGGCGGTCATTCAATGCTCCTCAAGAAAATGGGTCGTGGACGGGCGCTGCCGGAAAAGTCAGCGGTGCAGCTATTATACGCTTGAATAATTTCTTAACAAGTGCCACGATGGGATCAACAAGACGAAACGACGGGCCGAAGACGCCCGCGGGAACGCTGAAAAACAGGGGAATTTGGCATGGCTCATGCATCGATTTTCCGTGCGCCGAGGGCAGCTCCGCGATGACGGAACGCGCCGAGGCAATCGCGGTCACGGACCTGCACAAGCGCTTCGGGCCGCTGGAGGTTCTCAAGGGCGTATCGCTGACCGCGCATGAGGGCGACGTCATCGCCATCATCGGCGGTTCGGGTTCCGGCAAGTCGACCTTCCTTCGCTGCATCAACATGCTGGAGCTGCCGAGCGCCGGCACGGTGACGATCCACGGCGAGACCATCGCCATGAAGAAGGACGGCCACGGCGGCATGATGCCTTCGGATCGAAAGCAGGTCCAGCGCATCCGCTCCCGCCTCGGCATGGTCTTCCAGAGCTTCAACCTGTGGCAGCACATGACGATCCTCGAAAACGTCATCGAGGCGCCGGTCCATGTGCTCGGCGTCAGGAAGGGCGAGGCGGTCGACCGGGCCGAGGCGCTTCTGCGCCGCGTCGGGCTTTACGAAAAGCGCGACGCCTATCCGGCCTTCCTTTCCGGCGGCCAGCAGCAGCGCGCGGCCATCGCAAGGGCGCTCGCCATCCAGCCCCATGTCATGCTCTTCGACGAGCCGACTTCCGCGCTCGATCCCGAACTGGTCGGCGAGGTGCTTTCCGTCATCGGCGATCTCGCCAGGGAGAAGCGCACGATGATCCTCGTCACCCACGAGATGAAGTTCGCGCGCAACGTGGCCAGCCATGTCGTGTTCCTGGCGGGCGGCGTTATCGAGGAACAGGGACCGCCCGACGAGATCTTCGGCGCGCCGAAATCCGAGCGGCTGAAGAAATTCATCAGCTCCATCCACTGAAGAACCAGAAAACCAACAGAGGGAAGACCATGAAGAATGCCTTGAAGACAATCGCCCTTGCCGCCGCCATCGGCCTTGCGGCCATTTCGGGCGCGGCGGCCCAGCAGGTTCGCGTCGGCTTCGCCGCCGAGCCCTATCCGCCCTTCACCTCGCCGGATGCCTCGGGCAACTGGGAAGGCTGGGAAGTGGACTTCATGAAGGCGATCTGTGCCGAAGCCAAGCTCGACTGCGTCGTCGCGCCGGTCGCCTGGGACGGCATCATCCCGGCGCTGACCTCCGGCAAGATCGACATGATCATCGGCTCCATGTCGATCACGCCCGAGCGCCTGCAGACCATCGACTTTTCCGACAAGTACTACAACACGCTGCCGGGCGTCATCGGTCCGAAGGACCAGAAGTTCGAGCCGACGCCCGAGGGCCTTGCCGGCAAGACGCTCGGCGTTCAGGTGGCGACCATCCACCAGGTCTATGCCAACAAGTACTTCGCCCCGGCCGGCGTGACGGTCAAGGAATACCAGACGCAGGACGAGGCCAACAACGACCTCGCCTCCGGCCGCATCGATGCGGTGCAGGCCGATTCCGTCGCCATGCTGGAATTCCTCAAGTCCGAGCAGGGCGCGGCCTGCTGCGACATGAAGGGCATGGTCAAGGACGATCCGGAAGTCCTCGGCCTCGGCGTCGGCGTCGGCCTGCGCAAGGGCGAGACGGAGCTGAAGGACAAGATCAACGCCGCCATCAAGGCGATCCGCGAGAACGGCACCTATGACGCGTTCTCCAAGAAGTACTTCGACTTCGACATCTACGGCGGCTGATTTCGCCCGCGGGGCGCTTGCCCCTCACCCAAACCCTCTTCCCGCAGGCGGGGAGAGGGGACGTGCCCAACGTAATGCCGGAGTCCCGGGAAACCGGTGCGGCATAGTCCCCTCGCCCCGCAGCCAAGGAGAAGGTGGCCGGCAGGCCGGATAAGGGGCGAGCCTCTCCCTGAAGAAACGCCGCGAGATTGACCTGAAGGAACCTGAAGCCCCATGGCCGACGCCGGATCGCTGATCAACTGGAGCCTGCTTGCCCTCGAACCGCCCGGCTGGGGCGGGGTTCTCCTCGCCGGGCTCTGGAACTCCGTCCAGATCGCGGTCGGCGGATATGCGCTCGGCCTCCTGCTCGGCACGGGCGGCGCCATGGGCAAGCTCTATGGCGGCCCGATCACGAAGGACCTGCTGGAGGTCTATACGACGCTGGTGCGGGCAGTGCCGGAACTCGTGCTGATCCTCATTCTCTATTATGCCGGCACGGACATGTTGAACCAGATCTCCGCCGCCCTCGGCTGGGGTGCGGTCGATATCAGCGGCCTTGCGGCGGGCATCTTCGTCATCGGCGTCGTGCAGGGCGCCTATTCGACCGAAGTGCTGCGCGGGGCAATCAAGGCGGTGCCGGCGGGGCAGATCGAGGCGGCGCGCGCCTATGGCATGTCGCCCACCCGGATCATGCGCCGCATCACGCTGCCGGCCATGTTGCCGCACGCCATCCCCGGCCTTTCCAACCTCTGGCTGATCGCCACCAAGGATACGGCCTTGCTGGCCGTCGTCGGCTTCAGCGAGCTGACACTGGTCACGCGCCAGGCGGCGGGCAGCACCAAGGCCTACCTTCTCTTCTTCTGCGCGGCCGGCGTGCTGTACCTGACCCTCACGCTGGTCTCGAACGTGCTGATCGGCTTCATCGAGCGCCGCTACAGGCGCGGCATGGCGGAGCCGGCATGATGAGCGACCAGACCGTTTCCGCCCTCGCGCTGACCGAACTGCCGACGAAGCGGAGCTTCTTCAAGCCGCACCGCATCGTGCTGATGGCCATTGCCGCCGCGCTCGTCTTCTCTGCCGTGTGGTTCATGCGCTGGGACTGGTTGCCGCGATATTCCGGGCGACTTGCCCATGGCGTTGGCGTCACCCTGCTGCTGCTGGCCGGCACCTCGATCCTCGGTTTCCTCCTCGCCGTGCCGATCGGCCTCGTGCAGGTGACGGGGCCGTGGCCGCTGAAGATGCTGGCGCGCGGCTTCTGCACGGTCGTGCGCGGCACGCCGCTGCTCCTGCAGCTCTGGCTGCTCTACTATGGCCTCGGCTCGCTCTTCCCGCAGTTTCCGGAGATCCGCAACTCGTTCCTCTGGCCCTATCTGCGCGAAGCCTGGCCCTACGGCATGGCGGCGCTGACCATATCCTTCGCCGCCTACGAGGGCGAAGTCATGCGCGGCGCCTTTGCCGGCGTGCCGCCGGGCGAGCTGGAGGCCGCCCGTGCCTATGGCATGGGCCGCTTCACCATGTTCCGCCGCATCTGGCTGCCGCGCGCCGTGCACCGCGCGCTGCCGACGCTGAACGGCGAGACGGTGCTCCAGTTGAAGTCGACGCCGCTCGTCGCGACGATCACGGTGATCGACGTCTACGCCGTCATCTCCAAGGTGCGGCAGGAGACCTATATCACCTACGAGCCGCTGCTGCTGCTGGCGCTCATCTATCTCTGCCTCACCGCCATTCTGGTGGTCGCCTTCCGCTATTTCGAGAGCAGGATCCCGACGCGCGGCGCCTGAAGAAACGGACGATGTCATGACGATCCACACGACCCTTCTCAATTCCATGCCGGAAATGGTGGCGATCCGCCGCGACCTGCACGAGCATCCGGAACTCGGCCTCGAGGAGGTCCGCACCTCCGAGGTCATCGCGCGCCATCTCGAAAGCTACGGCTACACGGTGACGCGCGGCCTTGCAAAGACCGGCCTCGTCGCGACGCTGACCAACGGGACGGGCCGCCGGTCCATCGGCATCCGCGCCGACATCGACGCGCTGCCGATCCACGAGGAGACCGGCCTTGCCTATGCCAGCAAGACGCCGGGCAAGATGCATGCCTGCGGCCATGACGGGCACACGGCCATGCTGCTCGGCGCGGCGAAGGCGATTGCCGGGCGCCGCAACTTCGACGGCACGGTGCATCTCATCTTCCAGCCGGCGGAGGAAAATTTCGGCGGGGCGAAGATCATGGTGGAGGAGGGGCTGTTCGACAGGTTCCCCTGCGACGCCGTCTTCGCGCTCCACAACGAGCCGAACCTGCCCTTCGGCCAGTTCGCGCTGCGGGAAGGCCCGATCATGGCGGCGGTGGACGAGGCGCGCATCACGGTGAACGGCGTCGGCGGCCACGGTGCCGAACCCCAGGAGACGCAGGACCCCATCGTCTGCGGCGCCTCCATCGTCATGGCGCTGCAGACCATCGTCTCGCGCAACATCCACCCGCTCGACCCGACCGTGGTGACGGTCGGTTCGTTCCATGCGGGCTCGGCCAGCAACATCATCCCCAGCCGGGCGGAGATCGTCGTCGGCATCCGCTCCTTCGACCCGGCGGTGCGCGACGAACTGGAGCGCCGCATCCGCCTGATCGCCGAGCGGCAGGCCGAGAGCTACGGCATGAGCGCCACGGTGAACTACCAGCGCTTCTACGACGCGACGATCAACCACAAGGCCGAGACCGATCTCGTGCGCGACCTTGCCGTGCGTTTTGCCGGGGCCGACAAGGTCGTCGATCTCGACCGCCCCTTCATGGGCAGCGAGGATTTCGCCTATATGCTGAAGGAGCGGCCGGGCACCTATTTCTTCCTCGGCGGCAGGAGCGGGCAAAACGACAGGTCGCTCCACCATCCCGGCTACAATTTCAACGACGACCTGCTGCCGGTCGGCGCCGCCTTCTGGACGGAGCTCGCCGAACACTATCTGCGGGCGGCCTGAGGCGGCCGCGGCGGAACGCCGGTGCTATGCACGGGTAGCCCGGGAAGGATGCAGGTGAGAATCGCCTCTGTCCTTCCGGTCGTGCAACCCGCCGGTTGACACATTCCTGTCACAATTGGACATGCGCCCGAAGGTCTTCGGGGCGATTATTTTTTACCGTCACACATTCGTGAAACTCTTGAAATCGTTGCGTTGCGTGTTAGCGCCGCAATGGTTAACGCGAACCGTTCGCCCTGCATTTTCTGCGTGCGCTTGCGCCGATGCGCCCAGAGGCGCGAAAATTTCCGGTTTCAAATCAGTAAGTTAAGCTTAGCATTTCTGCTTCGAAAAAACCGTCCGCCAAGACGGTTCGCACGCTTTTCACCTGGCGTGGTTGTGCGCCGTCAGGGCCATTTCCACTGTTCAAAAAACGTTGACAGTTGTTTCCAAAATGAGACCCTTGCGTCCCACAAATTGAGGGACCATCTTTAATTCACGAAAGCGGCACACCCCGCTTCCGGAAAGACAACCAAGGGAATGACGATGCCGGAACCGTTGACGCGAAGAGAGCAGTGAGCGCCCCCGAAATGGCCCGCCCCGCTACCGAGCAAGACCGCACCGCCGCTTCCACAGACACATATAGGAAAGGACGACCACAATGACCAAGACCCTCAACACCGCTTTCGCCGCAGCCCTCGCCGCTGCCTCCCTCTTCGGCGCCTCCGCCGCCTTCGCCGGTGGCGACTACTATGTCGGCGGTTCGCCGGACGCCGTGAAGCCCGTCGAGCACCAGCGCCTCGACCGGTTCCAGACGAACAGCATCGAAAACGGGCACGTCGTGATCAAGCGCCAGGCTTCCGTGCCGCAGCCCTATGACCGCGGCGACTATCGCCCGGCCGGCAACTATCAGGACTGATCACCGAAAACGGCATCCTCCCAGGACTTGCCCCCCAAACATTCAACCAGGAATACGACAATGACCAAGACCTTTAACGCCACCTTCGCCGCAGCCCTCGTCGCTGCATCCGTCTTCGGTGCCTCCACGGCCTTCGCCGGCGGTAACTACTATGTCGGCGGCTCGCCGGACGCCGTGAAGACCGAGACCCATGTCGACACCTTCCGCACGAACAGCGTCGACAGCAACGGCCACGTCGTGATCAGGCGCCAGGCTTCCGTGCCGCAGCCCTACGACCGCGGCGATTATCGCCCGGCCGGCAACTATCAGAACTGATCATCGGTACCCGCAGGCCCCGGGATCGGGGCCTGCCGACCCGAACCAAGGAATACGGAAATGACCAAGACCCTCACAACCACCTTCGCCGCCGCCCTCGTCGCGGCTTCCGCCTTCGGCGCTTCCACGGCCTTCGCCGGCGGCGACTACTATGTCGGCGGCGCGCCGGCTCCGGTCCAGTCGCAGAACGTCGACACGGTCCGCACGAACAGCATCGGCAGCAAGCACATCGTCAAGGGCCAGTCGGCCGAAGCCCAGCCCTACAACAGCGGCGACTATCGCTCGATGGCTCCGAACGCCAACCACTGATCGCCGGCGCATCGCCAATCCCCTCCCAAGATCTGAACCAAGGAATACGACAATGGCCAGGACCCTCAACACTGCTTTCGCGGCAGCCCTTGCCGCCGCCTCCGTCTTCGGCGCCTCCGCAGCTCTCGCCGGCGGCAACTACTATGTCGGCGGTTCGCCGGACGCCGTGAAGTCGCAGAACGTCGATACGTTCCGCACCCACAGCATCGGCAGCAAGCACGTCGTCTACAAGGACGTCGCTGCCGACTCCCAGCCGACCGACCGCGGCGACTACCGCACGATGGCTCCGGGCAACGCCAACTGATCCCTGGCGTTACCGGATGACCGAATAGATTTTATGCAAGGACAAGAACAATGACCTCCAACACCACTTTCGCAGCCGCCCTTCTGGCCGCCTCCGTCTTCGGTGCCTCGGCTGCCCTCGCCGCCCCGGGCGGCGACTATTTCCCGGGTGGCACCCGCCAGCCGGTCCAGGCCGAGCGCGTGGACAGCGTCCGCACGCACAGCATCGGCGACAAGCGCGTCCTCGTCCGCGACAACGCTGCCGACAGCCAGGGCGCAGCGCGCGGCGACTACCGTTCGGTTGCTCCGGTCAACGCCAACTGATCCCCGGACGCCGCCTCTCCCGGCGTCTTTTAAAGCTCCCGGCGGCAACGCCGGGAGCTTTGTTCGTTTCCGCCTCCTGCAAGCAAAATGCCGCACGCGGGCGATTGTCGCGCTGCGGCAACATGGGGCAGGGGGCGGGAATTGACCTTTGCCTGTTTCGGCCCAAATCTTTCCTGACGCAGCCGGGTCAATCGCGGCGGCTCAGAAAGGACGTGGCCGATGTTCGAAACGCTGGATGCAACGCTGCTCGCCCGGTTCCAGTTCGCCTTCACCGTCTCCTTCCACATCGTCTTTCCCGCCTTCTCCATCGGCCTTGCGAGCTATCTCGCCGTGCTGGAGGGCCTGTGGCTGTGGACGAAGGACGAGGTCTATTTCGCGCTCTTCAATTTCTGGAAGACGATCTTCGCGCTCGCCTTCGGCATGGGCGTCGTGTCGGGCATCGTCATGTCCTACCAGTTCGGCACGAACTGGAGCGTCTTTTCCGACAAGGCCGGGCCGGTCATCGGCCCGCTGATGGGCTACGAGGTGCTGACGGCCTTCTTCCTGGAGGCGGGCTTCCTCGGCGTCATGCTGTTCGGCCTCAATCGCGTCGGCCCGCGGCTGCATTTCTTCGCCACGCTGATGGTGGCCGTCGGAACGCTGATCTCGGCCACCTGGATCCTCGCCGCCAATTCCTGGATGCAGACGCCGGCCGGCTTTTCCGTCAACGCGGCGGGCCAGTTCGTGCCCACCGACTGGTGGGGGGTGATCTTCAACCCGTCCTTCCCCTACAGGCTCGTGCACATGGTGCTCGCCGCCTATCTCACCACCGCCTTCGTCGTCGGCGGCGTCGGGGCCTTCCACCTCCTGCGCGGCGATGCGCCGAAGCGGGCGAGGAAGATGTTCTCCATGGCGATGTGGATGGCGGCGCTCGTCGCGCCCATCCAGATATTCGCCGGCGACATGCACGGCCTCAACACGCTGGAGCACCAGCCGGCCAAGGTCATGGCGATGGAGGGCCACTTCCGGAGCCACCCGGACGGCGCGCCGCTCATCCTCTTCGGCCTGCCGAACGCCGCCGAGCAGCGCGTCGACTACGCCGTCGAGATCCCCAAGCTGTCGAGCCTCATCCTCAAGCACGACCTGAATGCGCCGCTGGCGGGCCTCGATACGGTGCCGCGCGAACTGCAGCCGCCGGTCGCGGTCGTGTTCTGGTCCTTCCGCGTCATGGTCGCCATCGGCTTTGCCATGCTCGGCCTCGGCCTGTGGTCGCTCTGGTGTCGCTGGCGCGGCACGCTCGGCGAGAACCGCTGGCTGCACCGCGCCGCCGTGCTGATGGGCCCCGCCGGCTTCCTCGCCGTGCTCGCCGGCTGGGTGACGACGGAGGTAGGCCGCCAGCCCTATACGGTCTACGGCCACCTGCTGACGGCCGATTCCGTCGCGCCCGTCGACGCGCCTGCCGTCGCGACCTCGCTGATCGCCTTCATCATCGTCTATTTCCTCGTCTTCGGCGCGGGCACCTTCTATATCCTGCGCCTGATGGGCCGCCTGCCGCGCGATCCGATGCCCGAAATGGAAGGCCCCATCCGCACGGCTGGCATCACGCCCGCCGCCGCCGTCGCCAGCAAAGCCGGGAGCCCGCATCATGGCGCTTGACCTTCCCTTCCTCTGGGCGGCCATCATCGCCTTTGCGGTGCTCGCCTATGTCATTCTCGACGGTTTCGACCTCGGCGTCGGCATCCTCTTTCCCTTCTTCAAGGAAAAGCACGACCGCGACGTGATGATGAATTCCGTCGCGCCCGTCTGGGACGGCAACGAGACCTGGCTGGTGCTGGGCGGCGGCGGGCTGATGGCCGTCTTCCCGCTCGCCTATGCGACCATCCTGCCGGCGCTCTACATGCCGCTCATCCTCATGTTGCTCGGCCTCATCTTCCGCGGCGTCGCCTTCGAATACCGCTGGCGCACCCGGCGTGGCGAGTTCCTCTGGGACATCGCCTTTGCCGGCGGCTCCATGGTGGCGGCCTTCATGCAGGGCGTGGCGCTCGGCGCGCTGGTGCAGGGCATTCCCGTCACGGGCCGCGCCTATGCCGGCGGCTGGTGGGACTGGCTGACGCCCTTCTCCGTTGCGACCGGCATCGCGCTGCTCGTCGGCTATGGCCTGCTCGGCGCCACCTGGCTGGTGATGAAGACCACCGGCGAGCTTGCCGCCCGCGCGCGCCGCCATGCCTTGCGTGCCGGCATCGGCACGCTGGCCGCCATGGGCGTCTTCAGCCTCTGGACGCCCTTCCTGGAGCCGCTCTATTTCGAGCGCTGGTTCGGCTGGCCGACGATCGTCTTCAGCCTGCTGGTGCCGCTGCTGGTGCTCGGCTGCTTCGCCATGCTGATCCAGGGCTTGAGGACCGAGCACGATTCGCGGCCGTTCATCGCCGCGCTCGGCCTCTTCGTGCTCGGCTTTGCCGGCATCGGCATCAGCTTCTATCCCTATATCGTGCCGGCCTCGCTGACGATCTGGGAGGCCGCGGCGCCTGAGGAAAGCCTTGCCTTCCTCATCGTCGGCGCGGTCGTGCTCGTGCCGATGATCCTCGGATACACCGCCTACGCCTACTGGGTCTTCCGCGGCAAGGTGGACCCGGAGGAAGGGTATCACTGATGGCGCGCAAGCTGCTGTGGTTCGCGGCCCTTTGGGCGGGCGGCGTTCTGGCGGTCGCCCTCGTCGGCCTTGCCATCAAGCTGGCGCTCGGAGCCTGACTTCACGTAGCGTGATTGCATCCAGCCTCGCGCCAGCTTGCTTGCCTAGGTGTTCAGTCCCGGCATCTGGTGGATCGGGTTTAGGATGAATCTGTGAGGCTCTGATGTCCAGATCTTGCAGATGTATTCGTATGGCGTGAGTCCACTGAGGGTCTTGAGCCTGCGGGCGAAGTTGTAGGCTGCCATGAAGTCCGTCAGGTGTGCTCGGAGCTGGTCGTGGCTATCGTAATGGAAGCGCTTGACGGTGGCCTCCTTGATCGTGCGGTTCATCCGCTCGACCTGCCCATTGGTCCATGGATGGTTGGGCTTGGTCAGCCGGTGTTCAATGCCGTTTGCCTCGCAGATCATGTCGAAGCGCAGCGGGCGGGAGTAGATGGTATTCCGATTCCGAGGCTGCTCTGCGAACTGGATGCCGTTATCAGTGAGAATAGTATGGACCTGGTAGGGCACGGCTTCGAGCATATGCTGAAGGAATTCCCAAGCGGTCTCCCTGTCTGCCTTGTCAACGAGTTGGGTCACGGCGAACTTGCTCGTGCGGTCGATGCCGACGAACAAATATAGTTTGCCTTCAGCGGTCTGAACCTCGGCGATGTCGATATGGAAGAACCCTATGGGGTAGCGCTTGAACTTCGACCGTTTAGGCTTGTCGCCTTCCACATCAGGCAGACGCGATATGCCATGCCGCTGCAAGCAGCGGTGCAGCGCGGATCGCGTCAGGTGGGGGATCGAGGGGTGCAGGGCGTAAAGGCAGTCGTCCAACGGCAGCAGTGTATGGCGCCGGAATGCTATGATCGCCGCCTCTTCATCCGCCGACAGGACTGTAGAGCGCGGTTCCGATGGCCCGGTCTTCATATCGTCCACCGTCGCGCGCTTGCGCCACTTCGCAACGGTCTTGGGGTTGATGCCCAGCTCCCGGCTCAGCTGCGCGAGCGAAGCTTGCGATCGCTGTATTGCTGCTCGGACAGCGTGCGTGGTCGTGGCGCTGCCGTGACGAACTTGTCCCATAGGGCTTCCTTCCATTCCAAAGAAAGGATCGCACCATCAAACCGTGGGATCAAACACCTAGGTTCCGCCTCGGCCAGCATGCAGGCCCGCAGGCAGAAGACAGGACCGCACCCTCCTTCCGCCTAACCCCCGGGCCTGCATGTGGCCTTGCGACACGCCACCGCCTTTTCCCCGCACCATTCCTCTGCTATCCGGGTCCGCAAAACAGGAGACCGGAATGGCGAAGACTGCGGCAGACTGCACGACGATGGCGGAAATCCGGGAAAACATCGACCGGGTCGACAACGGGCTGATGGCGCTCTTCGCCGAACGCTGGACCTTCATCCGCCGCGCCGCCGAGATCAAGGCGGGCCTCGGCATTCCCGCCGACGTGCCGGAGCGTGTGAGGGAAGTGCGCGACAACGCCCACCGCAATGCCGAGGCGCACGGCCTCGACGGCGATTTCTACGAGAAGATCTGGGCCGAGCTCGTCCGGCACGCCATCGCCTACGAGAAGGCGGAGCTCGGCGAGACCTGATCCTCAGAGCTGGTTGCGCCGGCCGAGATGATCCTCCCAGTCGAGCGCGGTGCGCACGATGAAGGCAAGGTCGTCGTGTTCGGGCGTCCAGCCGAGTTCCTTCATCGCGACCGAGGGATTGGCGACGATGAGCACCGCGTCGCCAGGCCGCCGACCGGCAAAGCGCACCGGGAAATCCACGCCCGAGGCGGCCTTGACCTCGTCCAGCACCTCCAGCACCGAGAAGCCGCGGCCATAACCGCAATTGGCGACGATCGAGCCGCCGCCCGCCCGCATCCGCTGCAAGGCCTTCAGGTGCGCATTGGCAAGGTCGGAGACGTGGATATAGTCGCGGATGCAGGTGCCGTCCGGTGTCGGGTAGTCCGTGCCGTAGACGTCCATGCCGGCCCGCTTGCCGAGCGCGGCCTCGCTCGCCACCTTGATGAGATGGGTGGCGCCCCTGGTCGACTGGCCGGTGCGCCCGCGCGGATCGGCGCCGGCCACGTTGAAATAGCGCAGCGCCGTATAGGTGAAGTCATGCGCGGCGGCGGTGTCGCGCAGCATGATCTCGGTCATCAGCTTGGAGGAGCCGTAGGGCGATTCGGGCCGGAGCGCGGCGGACTCGAGCACCGGTTCCGTGCCGTCGGGCGTGCCGTAGACGGCGGCGGTGGAGGAGAAGACGAAATGCGGCACCTTCGCCGTGACTGCGGCGGTGATGAGCGCGCGTGACTTGACCGTGTTGTTCTCGTAATAGGCGAGGGGGTCGGCGACCGATTCCGGCACTATGATCGAGCCGGCGAAATGGATGATCGCGTCGATACGGTTCTCGGCGAAGATCTGCCCCAGCAGCGCGGCATCGGCGATGTCGCCCTGGTAGAAGCGGGCCTCGGGCGCAACGGCCCAGCGGAAGCCGGTGGAAAGCCGGTCGAGCACCACGACCTCCTCGCCGGCATCGACCAGTGCCCACACCATGTGGCTGCCGATATAGCCCGCCCCGCCCGTCACCAGAACCGCCATGCCAACCTCCGAATCGTAAGAATTGGGAGGCATATCAGCCTGCCTGCCCGTGGGACGCAACCGCAATTGCGCCGGGCCCTTTTCCCGTCCGAGAAAGGTAACACTATGTCCGATCGCTTCGTCGTGCTGTCCGGCTGCTCCGGCGGCGGAAAGTCCACCCTGCTGGAAGAGCTCGCCCGGCGCGGCCATGCCGTCGTCGAGGAGCCCGGCCGACGCATCGTGCAAGAGGAACTGGCCGCCGGCGGCAGCGCGCTGCCCTGGCTGGACCTCGCCGCCTTCGCCCGCTGCGCCGTCGCCGTCGCGCTCGCCGACCGGCAGCGCATGGCCGATCATCCCGGCCTCGTCTTCTTCGACCGCGGGCTGATCGATGCCGCATCCGCGCTGGAAGCGTCCGGCGGCGAGCCGGTCGTGGCGGCATTTGCCGCCGCGCATCGCTATAACCGCAAGGTCTTCCTCACGCCGCCCTGGCCGGAAATCTATGCCGGCGATGCGGAGCGCCGCCACGGCTTCGACGCCGCGCTCGCCGAATATGCCCGCCTGGAAATGACCTATCCCTTGCTCGGCTACGAGACGGTCGTCCTGCCGAAGGTGCCGGTATCGCAGCGCGCCGATTTCATGCTCGCGCGGCTGGCGGAATGATCAGCGCGCGGCGATGTAGCGGGCGAGCCGGTCCGCCGCTTCGGCGACCTGCGCGGGGTCCCGGAGGAAGCAGGCGCGCATGAAGAGCTCGCCGCCCTTTCCGAACGCCGTGCCGGGTGCCAGGCCGACATTGGTGCGGTCGGCGATGTCGAGCGCGGCCTGCCGCGAATCCGTCACGCCGTCGATCTTGAGGAACGCATAGAGCGCGCCGTCCGGCTTCAGCGTTTCCACCCGGTTGGTGGCGATCAGCGCATCGCAGAAGACGTCCCGGTTGCGTGCCGCCTTGTCGATATTCGCCTGCACGAAGGCGTCGCCCTCGTCGAGCGCCGCGATCGCGCCCTGCTGCAGGAACTGCGGAACGCCGGAGGTGGAATACTGGATGAGGTTTTCCAGCACCTGGCCGATTTCCGGCGGGGCGACGATCCAGCCGACGCGCCAGCCGGTCATCGACCAGTTCTTCGAGAAGGAGTTGACGAAGATCACCCGGTCGCCGTCCTCCATCACGTCGAGGAAGGAGGGCGCCCGGCCGCCGGCATAGTGGTAGAGCGCATAGATCTCGTCCGCCATGATCCACAGATCATGCCGCCGCGCGATGGCGAGAAGGCTGGCAAGGTCCTCGCGCGTCGCCGTCCAGCCGGTCGGGTTCGACGGCGTGTTGACGAAGAGCACGCGCGTCTTCGGCGTGATCGCCGCCTCGACGCGGCCAAGGTCGAGCCGCCAGCGCCCGCCCGCAAAATCGAGCGGCACGGCGATGGTGTTGGCGCCGGAAAGCTCGGCGGCTGCGGCAAAATTCGGCCAGGCCGGCGTCAGGTAGACCATGTCGTCGCCCGGCGAGACGAGCGCCTCGATGGCAAGCTTGATCGCCTGCATGCCCGAGCCGACCACGTAGAAGTGCTCGGCCGGCAGCCTCGCCCCGAAGCGCCGCGCATAATAGCGCGACAGCGCCGCCCGAAGCTCCGGAATCCCGCGCTGCCAGGTATAGAAGGTCTCGCCGCGCAGCAGCGCATCGGAGGCGGCGCGCGCGATGAATTCCGGCGTCGGCAGGTCCCCTTCGCCCACCCAGAGCGGGATCAGCCCCTCGCGCCCGCGCGCATAGTTGACGACTTCGACGATCCCGCTCTCCGGTGCCCGGAGCGAACGGGGGCTGAGGCTTTCGACGATGCTCATGAAATCACTCCGGCAAACCGCAATCCCGCTTCGCCGAAGGAAGGCGAAGCGGCTAATGTCTAGCCGGTTTCCCGATCCGCTTCACGCGAGTTTCGCTGACATATCCATCGAATTCGGTGATGGAGCGATGCTGCCTCACGTCCGGTTCTCCTCGAACTGCTCGGCCCCCTCGACCGGCCGCAGCCAGGGCTCGCGGCGCCTCGTCCACAGCTCGTAGCGCGGCACGAGAGGGGTCGGGGCCTGCGACAGGATGCCGAGCTTGACCTCCACCTCCCGGCCATCAGCGCAAAACAGCCGTGCCCCGCAACGAGGACAGAAGCGCTGGCCGCGGAACTCGGCCGTTTCCCCCTCCCGCGCGAATTGCCCGTCGGGCCAGACGGCATAGAAGGTGAAGGCCGATCCGCTTTCCTTGCGGCAATCCATGCAATGGCAGATCCCGACGCGCAGGGGCTCGCCCCGCACGGAGATCCGCACCTGTCCGCAAAGGCATTTTCCCGAGAATTCCGTCATGGCCGTCTCCTGTCCTTTGTTTCTGCCGGAAGAATGGCGCATCGACCGTCCGCACCATTGCGGGAAGGCCCGTTGCGGGGCCATCCCTGTGCTCGCATCGTCGCCGGCGATTGAGAGAGCCCCGGCCGGCGTCCGGCTTCAGGGCAGCTTGAGCGAAGGCTCCCTTGCCCAGACGCGAAGCGCGCCGAGGCTTTTCAGGAAGCCGGAAACGGCGCCGGCCCCGTCGATCAGCACCGTTCCCTCGTCCAGCATGTCGGCGGCGCCTGCCTTTTCCAGCAGCGGCAAGGCGGGCTTGGTGTAGCCGATGAACTTGCAGTGGGCGAAGGCGTCGGCGACGAAATCGCGCGCTGCCGCCTCCTGGAGGAGATCGTCGGCGCCTTCCTTCGACGCCAGCAGCACCACCGCATCGTAGAGGACCGAGGGACCCCCGTCGATCATCTGCTGGGCGGCCAGCGGCGAGCCGTCGGACAGGGTCACGCCGCCGATCTTCGGGGCGATGACTTCGATCGTCGCCTTTTCCTTCTCGATGCCCGCCTTCAGGGCCTTGAAGAGCGCGCTGTCCGCCCCGTCGGTGACGAGCACGCCGAGCTTGCGGCCTTCGAAGCGCTTCGGCCCGTTCTCGACGATGCTGAGCGCCGGCGAGGGATCGAGGTCCTGGCGAGGCTTGACCGCCGCATCGGCCGGCTTCGGCATGGCGCTGATGCCGAGGGCCGCGGCGACCTTGTTCGCCAGCGCTTCGTCGATATTCAGGAGATGGGAGATCACCCGCTCGCGAATGACCGGGGTCTCGACCTTGCTGAGCTCGAAGGTCAGCGCCATCGCGATGTGCCGCTGTTCGGGCGGTGTCTGGCTGATGTAGAACTGGCGCGCCTGGCTGTAGTGATCGGCAAAGCTCTCCGGCCGCAGACGCGCCTTCTCGCCGCTCTCCTGGGAGCGGAAATGCCGGTATCCGGCAAGCGGCGACTCGCGCGGACCCTCGCCCCAGGAGTTCGGCTGGTAGTTCACCCGGCCCGCCGGATTGCGCATCGCCATGTGGCCGTCCTGCTGGAAATGCGCGAAGGGACACTTCGGCGCGTTGATCGGCAGGTGGGTGAAGTTCGTGCTGCCGAGGCGCTTCAACTGCGTGTCGAGATAGGAGAAGTTGCGGCCCTGGAGCAGCGGGTCGTTGCTGAAATCGATGCCGGGCGGCACGTTCTGCGTCATGAAGGCGACCTGCTCGGTCTCGGCGAAGAAGTTCTCCGGCATGCGGTCGAGGACCAGTCGCCCGATCGGCTGCGGCTTGAGGATCTCTTCCGGGATCAGCTTCGTCGGATCGAGCACGTCGAAGTCGAAGCTGTCGGCGAAGTCCTGGTCGAAGAGCTGCACGCAGAGCTCCCATTCCGGGAAATTGCCGGACTGGATCGCCTGCCAGAGATCGCGGCGATGGAAGTCGGGATCCGCGCCGTTGATCTTCACCGCCTCGTTCCAGGCGACGGACTGCAGGCCGAGCTTCGGCTTCCAGTGGAACTTCACGAAGGTCGCCTCGTCCTTGCCATTGACGAAGCGGAACGTATGCACGCCGAAGCCTTCCATGAAGCGGAAGGAGCGCGGGATGGCCCTGTCCGACATGACCCACATGATCATGTGCATGCTCTCGGGCGTCAGGCTGATGAAGTCCCAGAAGTTGTCGTGCGCCGACTGTGCCTGCGGGAAGCCGCGGTCGGGCTCCGGTTTCACGGCATGGATGATGTCGGGAAACTTGATCGCATCCTGGATGAAGAAAACCGGGATGTTGTTGCCGACGAGGTCCCAGTTGCCCTCCCTGGTGTAGATCTTCACGGCAAAACCGCGCACGTCGCGCGCAAGGTCGAAGGAGCCCTTGCTGCCGGCGACCGTGGAGAAGCGGACGAAGGCCGGCGTCTTTTCGCCGGGCCGCTGGAAGAGGTCGGCGCGCGTATAGGCCGCAAGCGATTCATAGGTCTCGAAATAGCCGTGCGCACCGTAGCCGCGGGCATGGACGACCCGTTCGGGAATGCGCTCGTGGTCGAAGTGGAAGATCTTTTCGCGGAAATGGAAGTCGTCGACGACGAGCGGCCCGCGCGGGCCGACCCGCAGCGTGTTCTGGTCGTCCGCGACGGGCGCACCCTGCGCCGTCGTCAGAACCGGGTGGCCGTCCTCGGCGATCTGGTGCAGTTCGCCGCCGTTGCCGCGCCGGAGCTTTTGATCATGCACGGAAGCCTCTTCCATCGTCGTGACGGGGCTCGCTTTCTTGGCCATGGAAATCTCCTGGGAAGTGTTGCACCGCTCTAACCGGAAACGTCCCGCCTTGTTCCCGGCTTGGTTGATATCGGTGCGCCGGCCGACCCCGCCGTCCCGGCCCGGCATGCAGGCCTCGTTCGGCCTTGCATGACCAGTTGACAATATTCCTGGCTTGGCTTGTTTATGATGTTCCCGCGATTGTCTGGTCGCGCGGAGTGAACCATGGGCGTATGAGGATTTTTGTGTCGGGTCCGGGGTTTGTTCGCCACAACGGCGAGTTGGCACGGTTGATCGGGTCGTTCGACTGGAGTCGCACGAGTGTCGGCCCCATTTCCCGGTGGCCGCCTTGCCTTAGATCCGCCGTCGACGTCATGCTCGGGGCGAATATCCAGATCGTCATCTTCTGGGGCCCGCAGTTTCTCGCGCTTTATAACGACGCCTATGCGCCGACCATCGGCACCAAGCATCCCCATGCGCTGGGCAGGCCCGCGCGCGAGCATTGGGCCGAGCTTTGGACGGACCTCGAGCCGCTGCTGAAGCGCGTCCTGGAGACCGGCGAGACGGTCTCGGCGAAGGATCGGCCGTTCTACATAGAGCGGGGGCGCGGCCCCGAGACGGTCTATTTCGACATCTCCTATTCGCCCGTCCATGACGAGGAGGGTGCCGTCGCCGGCGTCTTCTGCATCGTCAACGAGACGACCGAGGTGAAGCGGGCGCAGGATCTCGAACGCCGGCTGGCAGCCATCATCGCGTCCACCGACGACGCGATCCTGAGCACGGACCTCGACATGACCATCACGAGCTGGAACCGGGGCGCCGAGCGGCTCTATGGCTATCGGGCCGACGAGATGATCGGTCGCTCGGTGCTGGCGCTCAACCCGGAGGATCGCAGCGACGAGGAATACGAGCTCTTCCGCCGGGTCGGCCTCGGCGAACATGTGCCTCCCTACGAGACCGCGCGCCGGCGCAGCGACGGCACCCTTGTGGACGTATCGCTGACCGTGTCCCCCATCTACGGCGGGGCGGGCGAGATCGTCGGCGCCTCCAAGATCGCGCGGGACATCACGGCGAAAAAGCAGTTCGAGCGGTTCCAGGCGATGGCCATGGGCGAGCTCAAGCACCGCATCAAGAACGTTCTGTCGACGGTGACGGCGATCGCACGCCAGACCTTCATCAACGGCGATGAGGAGCGCGCCGCGGCCAGGACATTCGATGAGCGTCTGGCGTCCCTTGCGCGCGCCCAGGACGTTCTGACGACCGGAAGCTGGGAAGAGGCTGACCTGCGCACCGTCATCGACACGGCCCTGCTGCCATATTCCCCCGATCGCTTCCGCATCGAGGGCCCCGCCATGAGCGTGGGGGCACATGCGGTGACGGCGCTGACGCTGGCATTCCACGAGCTTGCGACGAATGCCGCGAAATACGGTGCGCTCTCGCGAGACGGCGGGCTCGTCTCCATCCATTGGCAAGCAAGCCGCGACCTCGCGCGTTTCAAGCTCCGATGGAGCGAGGAGGGCGGGCCGGAGGTGGTCATCCCGACCCGGCGCGGATTCGGCTCCAAGCTCATCGAGCGCCTCCTGGCCTCCGAACTCAAAGGCGAGGTTCGCCTGGAGTTCGCCCCTTCCGGCCTGATCTGCGAAGTCGATGCCTCGCTCAGGGCGGAGGCAGCGGGACGCTAGCGCCCAGCGTCTTTCATTTTGTCAGGGAGAAGGCGTGCATTTTCGCTCGACGTCCGGTGCACGGTCGGCCCTCGCCATGAGGGCCCGGCATGACGGAACTTATTGACGGACGGGGAGAATGATGGTGCTGCTAGAGAGATTTGAACTATAGGTACAAGTCTCGCAAGCCCTGAAAAACGGGCATTCTCAAGGGCCAGTTCTCTTTTTCCGTAGCGTTAAACCGGAGCAGTTGCAAGCGATAGTGATTTGCCATTCTGCCCCATCACAACGCCATGGAGACCGACCTATGACCACCAATTCTTACGACGCCATCTACAAGCAGTCCGTCGCTGAAACCGTCCAGATGCTCAAGAATGCCGAGCAGGCCATCGGATGGGCCCTTGAACATCTTCCGCATCAGATGGTGGAATTCTTCACCGAATGGAAAGCCTACGAGGACGAGTACCTCTGGGCCATCAACATGACGGCCTGGGTGGAGTACGCCACGGCACCCCTTTGCGACGAAGACGCGGCGTAACGCGGCATCCGCATAAGTGAAGCTGGAGGGGCGGCAATAACCGCCGTCTCTCCCTCAATGACACAAAGGGAATGTATCTTGTCCAGCCCTCGTCATCATCACCTCCGTGCCCTCTTTGACTCAAACGTCTACCTCCTTTCCGTCGCTGGCCCTCTAATGCTGCCCGTTAGCTCCGTGGTGGTCTTCGCCGGATGTGCCATCTGGCAGAACCGTAACGATACCGCAGAGCCCATGTCCCTGGAGGAACTGGCAAGCCCACCGCTATGGATGAGGCGAAGGCCCGTATTGTCGAGACCCCAGACGCCAAGATCGATCCGAGCGAAGTCCCTGGAGATGCCACAGCGGCCCGCACAGCGACAAGCGAAGCGGGAGAAGCCATCACGCCCACCAACGTCAAGGAAGCCGCCCTTGAGGTTCCTGGAGTCAAAGCGGCGGATGAAACCACCTACCACGCCACCGAGATTTCCGACGACGACTTGCGGGCGATCCTGAAGGGCTCCGTCGCCGAAGCGGAGGCAATCGCGAAGTACGGTTCCAAGGAGGCGGCGACGGAGGCCGGGCAAGTACTCTCCCGCACCAGCAAACTCCCGTGGCAGAAACTCCGGGGAACGGAGGAGGTCCTATCCTTCGTCAACCGCTCCGCCCGCGTCCTCAAGACCCAGATGGACGACGCCAAAGGCGGAGACGTGGTGTCCGACGCCAAGGTCTCCGAGATGGTTCAGGCCCCATGAAGCCAAGACCGGAGGGGCGCTCCAGGAAACGCGACACCGGGGCACCCTCCAGCCCCTGCTCCCGAACGCCGCCAAACGCCGCGCCTCGCGCCACTTCGATAAGGTACACCTCAAGCGAAGCTATCCGGACTCCATCAAATCTCACTTCGATAAATCCTGTTGACAACTTAAAGCGAAGCATTATTATCGAAGTTATCAAAAGCGAAGTATGGAGCTTCTCATGTCTCTCGATATGCCCCACCACCTTCACCTCCAGACGCCCGCCTTCATGGTCCTATGTGATGGGGAGTGCGACCAGATTTGCGGAACCAAGCGGGAAGCGATGACGGAAGCCGCTGACTTGCGCAAGATGGGCTTCGATAGCGTCAAGGTGAAGGGCTTCAAGACCTGGGCAGAGGCCCATGCCTATGAGGACATGCTGAGGGAGAAGAACTAATGTCCAGCTACAATTTCATCCGCGCCTACCTCCGCGCCTCCACCAAAGAGCAAGACGCCTCCCGCGCCAGGGCAGACCTACAGCGGTTCGTTGATGAGCGCGGCTTGAGGATTGCCGCCTCCTATGTCGAGAACGAGAGCGGAGCATCCCTCCAGCGTCCCGAACTCTTCCGCCTCCTGTCAGATTGCCAGCCGGGGGACGTGCTCCTGGTGGAACAAGTGGACCGCCTCAGCCGCCTCAATGCCGCCGACTGGGAGAAGCTCAAGGCGGAGATTGCTGCCAAGAGGGTCCGCGTGGTGGCCCTGGACCTCCCGACCTCCCACCAATTGATCCAGCAAGGAGGCGACGAGTTCTCCACACGAATGCTGGACGCGATTAACGGCATGATGCTCGACATGCTGGCAGCTATTGCCCGCAAGGACTACGAGGACCGCCGTAGAAGGCAGACCCAGGGCATCGAGAAGGCGAAGGCGGCAGGGGCCTACAAGGGAAGACCGGAAGACGCGGGGCGCAACGCCGCCTTGATGGACATGCTACGGAAAGGGCAGACCTGGGCGAGCATCGTGGCGGCAACTGGGGTATCGACCTCCACCCTTGCGCGACTGGCGAAGAGGATCAAGGAGGAAGCGCGGGCCTAGAACGGCCCGCAATTGGCCAGCCTCCCTCACCTGGATCAATCGTAGGGTCTTGTCCCAGGGTCCGCGACCTTAAAGCGGGGCAGCTTGTTAATCTCCCGGCTTAGCACCCCAGGAGGCCAGTCCCCGTAGCCCTCACGCGCATCCACCTTGGGGCGGCTCCCGAGCATGTAGTCGCGAGCCTCCTTATCCAGCCTTTCCCAGGCATCCTCCTCAGCCCCCCCCGTGAGGCCGTCGTCATGGCATGGCGGAAGGCATGATTAGAGCGCCCCAACGGCGCGGCGACGCCTAGCTCATCCCGTATCCATTCACCTACCCGCTTGTAGGATTGCTCCCACCTGGGGTTCTTGATGCGCTGGAGTGAGGCACCGGGAGGATATGGCGCATAGAACAAAGGGCCATCGCCTACGGAGCGCACGAACTCAAGGAAGCCAAGCTCCAGGAGGTGGGCGTGAAGGCCCGTCGCCCAGGCCCTACGGCTCTTGGTGCTGCCATCGTCTGGCGTGATGAGGAGATATGGGACGCCACGCTCCTCCAGGACACTCCGGCCTTGAAGTTGCGCCACCTCTCCCGCCCGCAGTCCCGTGTAGGCCATAAGCCACGGCAACCAGAATATGGCACGTCTATGTGGCATCGACAGGCCGGACTTCTCAGACCCCTTGAACGTGGCGGAGAGGATATCCGTCACCATCTCCCGGCTATAGTCCTTCTTCACGAAGGTGCTTGTGGTGTCGCGCCCATCCCTGATGCCGTGGGCAACGTTCTCCCCCAGGTCGAACTCCTTAACTGCATGCTCCAGGATTGCCCCGATGGCGGCTAGGTGTTTGCGATTGACAGTTGCCGGGGACAGCCCCTCCGCAATCATCGAGTCCCGCCACTCCCGCACGTTCGCCTTAGTGACCCTGGAGGCGTCCGAATGGCCTATGAACTCCTTGAACCTACGAACCGACCCCGCATATAGCGCCAGGGTCTTTGCACTTGAGGAGGATGTGGACGCCTTGTGCTCCAGGAGGCGGAAGAGGTCGAATGGATTGGTGGCCCGCCCCTTTCGATGGGGCGTTCCGCCGGACATCTTCAAAGGCGGGACGCCCGCTTCCCAGGCCGGGGACGTATAGTCCATATCAATAAGCCGGGCCTGAAGAGCCTCTAGAGCGCGACCGGCAAAGACAGCCCCTGCCCTATCTAACTCCGCTCGACTATCCTCCGTCACCGCCAGGACGTGAGCCTCCAGGGCGCTCGACACAAGGTCGCGGCCCATTTGATCGCGATAGGCTACAAGGACTTGCGTGAGGTAGTTGAGGAATAGGGTGCGATACGGCCCGATTTCCTTCCCACGTTCCCTGGTGATGAAATCCGGGAGCGCTGGTAGCGATGTCGCCTCAACCTCCTCCAGAAAGTCCGCCACGGGGTCTCCCATGTAAACGAAGAACGCGCCGTCCTGCTTGATGGCCATTGCCAGCCATCCGAACGCAAAGCGGATGAACGTCATAGGTACAGGCAACGCCTTAGGATTGGCCTTGTATTGCCGCACGAACTCCAAGGCGGCATTTCCCGCGATGGCGACTACCTGCTCATGGTCCAGGCTTACCGGGCCGAGCTTCAGCAGCGTCTGCCATTCGGCCATTCGCTTCTGATGGTCTTGTAGGCGATCCGTATAGACGCGCTCCGCGACACTTTTGGTCCGCTCGCCTAGCGATTTCAGATAGTCCTGGTTCTTGCCGACCTTCACCCCAAGCTCAATGAGTCGGCCCCGCTCATTCCAAATCTCGGAGGGGATATAAAATCGACCCTGCCAGACCCCGGAGCCTTTACGCCTGGAGAGACCACGCATTTTCCAGCGCCTTCCGACCATTACACATCACCATTCCATAGCAGTCCAGGTTGCGGAAAGCCATTGAGAATGCTATGTTCTTGACGTTACAGGAAAAGAAAATGGTGCTGCTAGAGAGATTTGAACTCTCGGCCTCTCCCTTACCAAGGGAGTGCTCTACCCCTGAGCTATAGCAGCATCCGGCGAAACAAGGCTGCTTCGCTTGAGCGAGGGCCTATTGCCACAGGTGATCGGGCAGCGCAAGCGGCCAATGCGCGATAATCGCAACAATCTGATGCGGGTGGCGCTTTTTTCGGGGTGTGGATTTGATTAAGAGAAGCGGCATGGGCGGCAAGGACGAGACGGGAAGCGGCAGGATCAGGACGGAAGCGGAGCTTCGGGCCGAGCGGCTGGCGAAGACGCTCAGGGAGAACCTGCAGCGCCGCAAGCAGCAGGCGCGCGCGCGCCGTGCGGGCGATGCGGACGAAACGACAGGGCTTCCTGCCGCAAAAAAAGACGAATCGGACGGTTAGTCGGTGGCGTCTTCACCACGAAGGCTGCGGGGACGGGTTCCGGAACCGGGCGCAAGTAACCATGCGGCCGGCACGGTCTTCATTTTTCGATCGCGATGCTCTAAAGAAGCCGCCATCTCCGAAAGCCGATAGTCTCAGGAAAGGCGGGCCCGGCCCGTAGTCACACATGGATCGTATCAGGATTGTAGGCGGCAACGAGCTTCGGGGCATCATCCCGATCTCCGGCGCCAAGAATGCCGCGTTGCCGCTGATGATCGCGTCGCTCCTCACCGACGACACGCTGACGCTGGAAAACGTGCCGCACCTTGCAGACGTCGAGCAGCTCATCCGCATTCTCGGCAACCACGGCGCCGACATCTCCGTCAACGGCCGCCGCGAGCGCCAGGGCGAGGGTTACTCGCGCACGATCCACTTCACCTCGCGCAACATCGTCGACACGACGGCGCCCTACGAGCTGGTCTCGAAGATGCGCGCCTCCTTCTGGGTCATCGGCCCGCTGCTTGCCCGCGAAGGCAAGGCCCGCGTGTCGCTGCCGGGCGGCTGCGCCATCGGCACGCGCCCGGTCGACCTCTTCATCGAGGGCCTGGCCGCGCTCGGCGCGAAGATCGAGATCGACGGCGGCTATATCGAGGCGAGGGCGCCGGAAGGCGGCCTGATCGGCGCGCGCTACACCTTCCCGAAGGTTTCCGTCGGCGCCACGCATGTCATGATGATGGCCGCGACGCTTGCCCGCGGCACGACCGTGATCGGCAACGCCGCCCGCGAGCCTGAGGTGCGGGACCTTGCCAAGTGCCTCAACGCCATGGGCGCGAAAATCACCGGCGCCGGCACCTCCACCATCACCGTCGAAGGCGTCGACCAGCTTTCCGGCGCGCGCCATCGCGTGCTTCCCGATCGCATCGAGACCGGCACCTATGCCATGGCCGTCGCCATGACCGGCGGCGACGTCGTGCTGGAAGGCACGGATGCCGCGCTCCTCGACACGGCGCTCGAAGCGGTCCGCCGCTCCGGCGCGCAGATTACCTCGACGGAAACCGGCATCCGCGTCGTGCGCAACGGCGGCGGCATCAAGCCGGTCGATGTCGTCACCGATCCCTTCCCGGGCTTCCCGACGGACCTCCAGGCGCAGTTCATGGGCCTGATGACCAAGTCGAGCGGCATCTCGCACATCACCGAGACGATCTTCGAGAACCGCTTCATGCACGTCCAGGAGCTTGCCCGCCTCGGCGCGAAGATATCGCTTTCCGGCCAGACGGCCAAGATCGAGGGCGTCGAGCGGCTGCGCGGCGCCCCCGTCATGGCGACGGACCTGCGCGCCTCCGTCTCGCTCGTCATCGCCGGCCTTGCCGCCGAAGGCGAGACCATGGTCTCGCGCGTCTACCATCTCGACCGCGGCTTCGAGCGGCTCGAGGAGAAGCTCACCCATTGCGGCGCGGTCGTGGAGCGCGTCAGCGACTAACGCGCAATCCAGCGAAAGTGCGCAGCGGTTTCGCGCCGTAAATTGCGTGATGGAAAAGAGGAAGCGTTTTCGAATGGAAACGCTTCCCGCGCGGCGGAGTTGCAGTCCGCCGTGTGCCGTCCTATCTCGTGATCGAATATTCGGGATGCCGCGCCTCCGCGGGAAGGACTTGCCAATGCACAGCCTGAAACTGCTCGCCCTCGACACGGAAGACCTTTCCGTCGTCTCCGCTCACCTGCAGGACGCGGTCTTCAAGACCGACGGTCTCGCCTATGACGCACGCCACCACGTCTTCTCCCTCGCCGTCAACCGCTTCGTCTGGGAAAAGGCGGCGGGCCGCGGCAAGGCCTTCGAGCGCCGCCGCGCCGTCATCGCCTTCAAGCGCGTCAACGCCGTGCGCTCGATCGGCGTCGACCGCAAGGATACCGAGGCCGTCTTCTCCCTGCTCGCCGTCGACTTCACGCCGAACGGCGAAGGCCCCGATGGCACGATCACGCTCGTCATGTCCGGCAACGCCTCCATCGCCCTCGATGTGGAATGCGTCGAAGTTCAGCTTGCAGATACCGGCGGAGCATGGGAAACCAGCTTGAAACCCCGCCATCCGGCGGTGTGAGGCTTGGACCCGGCGGCCCTCGCCGGAAGACGACAGGGACGTGACCACTTGGCGATCAGACTAGACTACCGGAGCAGCGACTTCGAAAGCCGGTTCGCTGCCTTCCTGACCACCAAGCGCGAGGTCTCCGAAGACGTCAACGCCATCGTGCGCGCCATCATCGACGATGTGCGTGCCCGCGGCGACAGGGCGCTGGCCGATTATTCGAAGCGGTTCGACGGCCTCGATTTCTCGGTCACCTCCATGCGCGTGTCGCTGGAGGAGATCGAGAAGGCCTACGATGCCGTCGACCCGAAGATCATCGCCGCGCTGGAACTCGCCGCCCAGCGCATCGAGAAGCATCACGCCCGCCAGAAGCCGAAGGACGACATCTACGAGGACGACATCGGCGTCGGTCTCGGCTCGCGCTGGACGGCGATCGATGCGGTCGGCCTCTACGTGCCGGGCGGCACGGCGAGCTATCCGAGCTCCGTGCTGATGAACGCCGTGCCGGCCAAGGTCGCCGGCGTGCCGCGCATCGTCATCGTGGTGCCGGCCAAGGATGGCGAGATCAACCCTGCGGTGCTTGCCGCCGCGCGCATTGCCGGCGTCGACGAGATATACCGCATCGGCGGTGCGCAGGCCGTCGCCGCGCTCGCCTACGGCACCGAGACGATCGCGCCCGTTGCCAAGATCACCGGCCCCGGCAACGCCTTCGTCGCCGCCGCCAAGCGCCAGGTCTTCGGCACGGTCGGCATCGACATGATCGCCGGTCCTTCCGAGGTGCTCGTCATCGCCGACGCCGGCAACGATCCGGACTGGCTCGCCGCCGACCTTCTCGCCCAGGCCGAACACGATGTCGGCGCCCAGTCGATCCTCGTCACCGACAGCCCGGCCCTTGCCGATGCCGTCGAGGCCGCCGTCGAGCGGCAGTTGAAGACGCTGGCGCGGGCGCAAACCGCCGCGGCGAGCTGGCGTGACTTCGGTGCCGTCATCCTCGTGCCGGACCTTGCGAAGGCCGTGCCGCTGGCCAACCGCATCGCCGCCGAGCACGTGGAGATCGCCACCGCCGATCCCGAGATGCTGCTGCCCGAAATCCGCAACGCCGGCGCCATCTTCGTCGGCCGCCACACGCCCGAGGTCATCGGCGACTATGTCGGCGGCTCCAACCACGTCCTGCCGACCGCCCGTTCCGCCCGCTTCTCCTCGGGCCTGTCGGTGCTCGACTACATGAAGCGCACGTCGATCCTGCGCCTCGGCCCGGACCAGCTCCGCGCCCTCGGCCCCGCCGCCGTGACGCTCGCCGAAGCCGAAGGGCTCGGCGCTCACGCCCGCTCCGTCGCCATCCGGCTCAACATGGAGACGTGAGGCATGGGCACGAAGGGCAGCTACCGCCTGTGCGACGTGGTGCTGGACGACACGATCGGCCGGGCCACGCCGGACGTGGAGCACGAGCGTGCCGTCGCCATCTTCGATCTCATCGAGGAAAACACCTTCGAGCCGATCGGCCATCCCGGGGGCCCCTACCGCCTGAACATTTCGCTCCTCGATTCCAAGCTGGTCTTCGCGATCCGCACGGAGGCCGGCGAGGCTGTCGCCACGCACATCCTCTCGCTGACGCCCTTCCGCCGCATCGTGAAGGACTATTTCCTGATCTGCGAGAGCTATTACCAGGCCATCCGCTCGGCGACGCCGAGCCAGATCGAGGCGATCGACATGGGCCGGCGCGGCATCCACAACGAGGGCTCGCAAACGCTGATGGACCGGCTCTCGGGCAAGATCAAGCTGGATTTCGACACGGCCCGCCGCCTGTTCACGCTCGTCTGCGTCCTCTACTGGCGCGGGTGAGCGGATGGAGGGCGTTTCCCCGGCAGCGCAGGAAGCCCGGCCGCGAACGCCCCGTTCGATCCTCTTCATGTGCCGCATGAACGCGGTTCGCTCGCCGATGGCCGAGGCCATCGCCCGCAGCGTGCTGCCCGCCGGCACCTATGTCGCCTCCGCCGGCGTGCGCCCGGGCGAGCGCGATCCCTTCGTCGATGCCGTGCTGGGCGAGGTGGGCCTGTCGCTCGGCCGCCATGCGCCCCATTCGCTCGACGAGCTGGAGGACGACTATTTCGACCTCATCGTCACGCTGGCGCCGGAAGCCCACCACGCCGCCCTCGAGCTCACGCGTTCGATGGCCGTCGACGTCATGTATTGGCCGACGCCCGACCCGACGGTCGCGACCGGTACGCGCGAGCAGATCCTGTCGTCCTACCGCGACGTCCGCGAGTTCCTGAAGGCCCTGATAGAGAAGCGCCTGAAGGGCCCCGGCTGACCCGCGCGCACCCTGATTTCCGGCAAATGCAGAAAGCCGCCGCTTCGGTGTTCACAAAGCATCGGGGATTGTGTAGTTTCCGGCAACTTTTTCGAGGCGGGCATCCTGCCTCCCCGAATCCACCGCACAGGAATATCGCTCAAAGATGGCAAAAGAAGAAGTCCTCGAATTTCCCGGCGTCGTGACGGAACTGCTTCCGAACGCGACCTTCCGCGTCAAGCTCGAAAACGAGCACGAGATCATCGCGCACACCGCTGGCCGCATGCGCAAGAACCGCATCCGCGTTCTCGCCGGCGACAAGGTGCTGGTCGAGATGACCCCGTACGACCTCACCAAGGGTCGCATCACCTACCGTTTCAAGTAAGCTGCTTCTCGCAAGCCACGGGGGCCGCGCCTTCGCCCGGCGTCCCGCCGCAGAGCGAAGACCGGTGCATCCCGGAGCTTTCCCGGAGACTTCATGGCGCAGACCGAAAAGCTCATCCTCGCCTCCGGCTCGCCGCGCCGCGTCGAACTGCTCGCGCAGGCCGGTATCGCGCCGACGCGCCTGATGCCGATGGACATCGACGAGACGGCGAAGCGCTCCGAGCATCCCCGCTCGCTGGCCCGGCGCCTGTCGACCGGCAAGGCCGAGGCCGCGCTCGCCGCCACCAAGGGCGATCCGGCCTTTGCCGGCAGCTACATCCTCGCGGCCGACACGGTCGTTTCCGTCGGCCGGCGCATCCTGCCGAAGACGGAGATGATCGACGAGGCCTCGAGCGCGCTGCATCTCCTGTCCGGCCGCAGCCACCGCGTCTTCACCGGCGTCTGCCTGATCACGCCGGATCGCACCGTGCGCCAGAAGGTCATCGACACGAAGGTCCGCTTCAAGCGCCTCTCCACCGCCGACATCGAGCATTACCTCGCCTCCGGCCAGTGGCGCGGCAAGGCGGGCGGCTATGCCATCCAGGGCATTGCCGGCAGCTTCGTCGTCAAGCTGGTGGGCTCCTATACCAATGTCGTCGGCCTGCCCCTCTACGAGACCCTCGCCCTTCTTGCCGGCGAAGGCTTCGATGTGCATGCCGGCTGGGCGGATGCCTGATATGGCGAATGGAACCGAAAAGCCTTCGGCCACCGTCGCCCCCTTGCGCAAGGCCGTGCCGTGCCCGATCTGCAAGCGCCCTTCGGCGCGCGAGCACTATCCCTTCTGCTCGCCCCGTTGCCGCGACGTCGACCTCAACCGCTGGCTCTCCGGTTCCTATGCCATCCCCGTCGCCGACGACGAGGCGAAAGCCGACGACGACAACTGAGCGCGCCGCGACAAGACAAAAACGCAATCTTTTCCGCGACTTGAAAAGGCCGCCATTTTTACCGCAAAAAACCGCCGATAGGGCTGGACACATTTTTGCAAGATGCTATAACCCCGCTCGCTTCCGGGGCGAAACCAAGCGCCCCACGGATTTCAACCGAAATCCAAGCCGGATGCCCGGATAGCTCAGTTGGTAGAGCAGCGGATTGAAAATCCGCGTGTCGGTGGTTCAAATCCGCCTCCGGGCACCACTTACTCCCCAAAAGAAACAGCGAAGTGCCGGCAAAGCGACGCCGCGTGCACACCCAGTTGCGCTGATCTGTGTGATTTCCATCCGTCCTTCTCGGCAAATCCTCGCGATACATGGGTAAAGGTTTTGCCCTTGTATCGGCGGCAGTCCGTTTCATTTTCATCAGTCTTCGCCCTGTTCGCCCCGGCCTTTTTCGGTTTAGAACTCCGGGCGAGGATTTCATGAGGAGCGGTGCGTGGCGATGATCGGGGCAGGAGAGTTTTCGCGGGGGACCTTTGTCGGGCGCGTCTGGCGGCCGGATGTGCAGGGGCCGGCGGTGGTGGTGCTGCGGGACGGGAAGCTTTGCGACATCACGTCCCGTGACATTCCCACCATGCGCGACCTTCTGGAAAAGGACGATCCGGCGGCAGCCGCGCGCGCGGCGCCCTGCGAGGCCCTCGGCCCGCTCGATGCCGTGCTGGAAGCCTCCGTCGAAAGCACCGGCGATTTCTCCCGGCTCCACCTGCTTGCGCCCAGCGATCTCCAGGCGGTGAAGGCCTGCGGCGTCACCTTCGCCCGCTCGATGATCGAGCGCGTGATCGAGGAGAAGGCGGCGGGCGATCCGGCGCTGGCGGAGAAGATGCGCACGCGCGTCACGGCCATCATCGGCGACAGCCTGCGCGACCTGAAGGCGGGTTCGCAAGCCGCCGCGAAGGTCAAGGCCGCGCTGATCGAGGAAGGCGTCTGGTCACAATATCTCGAAGTCGGCATCGGGCCGGATGCGGAGGTCTTCACCAAGGCCCCGGTGCTTGCCGCCGTCGGCTGGGGCGCATCCGTCGGCCTGCACCCGATCTCCAGGTGGAACAATCCGGAGCCGGAAGTCGTGCTCGCCGTCGACAGCGCCGGCCGCGTCAAGGGCGCGACGCTCGGCAACGACGTCAATCTGCGTGACGTCGAGGGCCGCTCGGCGCTGCTGCTCGGCAAGGCGAAGGACAACAATGCCTCCGCCGCCATCGGCCCCTTCATCCGCCTCTTCGACGAGACCTATTCCATCGAGGACGTGCGCAAGGCCGATCTCGACCTCCTGATCGAAGGCGAGGACGGTTTCGTGCTGAAGGGCCGCAGCACCATGCGCGAGATCAGCCGCGATCCGCTCGATCTCGTTTCCCAGACCATCGGCAGGCATCACCAGTATCCGGATGGCTTCATGCTGTTCATGGGCACGCTGTTCGCGCCCGTCGAGGACCGCGACGCGCCGGGGCAGGGCTTCACCCACAGGATGGGCGACCGGGTGACGATCTCCAATGCGGAGCTCGGCGCGCTGGTCAACACCGTGCGCCTTTCCACCGAATGCCCGCCATGGACCTTCGGCGTCGCGGCGCTGATGCGCAACCTCGTCTCGCGCGGCCTTCTCTGATGCATTCTTGAATGCATGATCTGTGGCCCCGAAAATAAGGGGCCGCTCCTCCCAATCCCCGCCAAAGCGACTACATTAGGGAAGTGGCTTTCGTGGAGGAGGGCCTGCGGGCCGCCGCGCGGCCGCGAGGGAGGACGACATGTATGACGCCGGCATGAGCTTCGGGCTTGGCGAGGATATCGAGGCGCTGCGCGAGAGCGTGCGGCGCTTTGCGGCCGACAGGATCGCCCCGCAGGCCGCCGCGATCGACCGCAGCAACGATTTTCCGATGCCGCTCTGGCGGGAGCTGGGCGATCTCGGCCTCCTCGGCATCACCGCGCCGGAAAGTTTCGGCGGCGCCGGCATGGGCTATCTCGCCCATTGCGTGGCCATGGAGGAGATCAGCCGCGCCTCGGCCTCGGTCGGCCTCAGCTACGGCGCCCATTCCAATCTCTGCGTCAACCAGATCGTCCGCAATGCCAGTAAGGAGCAGCGGGAACGGTACCTGCCCAAGCTGATCTCCGGCGAACATGTCGGTGCGCTCGCCATGTCCGAGCCGGGCGCGGGGTCGGATGTCGTCTCGATGAGGCTGCGGGCGGAAAAGAGTGGGTCGCGCTATATCCTCAACGGCAGCAAGATGTGGATCACCAACGGGCCGGATGCGGACGTGCTGGTGGTCTATGCCAAGACCGATCCCGAAGCCGGCCCGCGCGGCATCACCGCCTTCCTCGTCGAGAAGGGCTTCAACGGCTTTTCCACCGCGCAGAAGCTCGACAAGCTCGGCATGCGCGGTTCCAATACCTGCGAGCTGGTCTTCACCGACTGCGAGGTGCCGGAGGAGAACGTGATGGGCACCGTGGGGCGCGGCGTCAACGTGCTGATGTCCGGCCTCGATTACGAGCGCGTCGTGCTGTCCGGCGGCCCGCTCGGCATCATGGCCGCCTGCCTCGATGTCGTCGTGCCCTATCTTCACGAGCGCAAGCAGTTCGACCGGCCCATCGGCGAGTTCCAGCTCATGCAGGGCAAGGTGGCCGACATGTATGTCGCGCTCAATGCCTGCCGCGCCTATGTCTATGCGGTGGCGAGCGCCTGCGACCGCGGCGAGACGACGCGCAAGGACGCCGCCGGCTGCATCCTCCATTCCGCCGAGATGGCGACCAGGCTGGCGCTGGAGGCCATCCAGTCGCTCGGCGGCAACGGCTATATCAACGACTATCCGACCGGCCGGCTGCTGCGCGACGCCAAGCTCTACGAGATCGGCGCCGGCACCTCGGAAATCCGCCGCATGCTGATCGGCCGCGAAATCTTCCAGGAGACGCTGTGATGCCGGTTCTCCCCTCGGCCGTGAACACGCGCAGCGAGACCTTCGCGGCAAACCGCAAGGCGATGCTGGACGCGCTGGCACTGGTGGAAGAGGCGGCGAGCCTTGCCATGGACGGCGGCGGGGCGAAGGCGCGCGAGCGCCACCTTTCCCGCGGCAAGCTGCTGCCGCGCGAGCGCGTGGCGCAGCTCCTCGACCCCGGTTCGCCCTTCCTCGAAATCGGCCTCACCGCCGGCCACGGCCTCTATGACGGCGCCTCGCCCTCCGGCGGCCTGATATCAGGCATCGGCCGCGTCTCCGGCCGTGAATGCATGATCGTCTGCAACGACGCGACGGTGAAGGGCGGCACCTATTATCCGATCACCGTGAAGAAGCATCTGCGCGCGCAGGAGATCGCCGCGGAAAACCGTCTGCCCTGCATCTATCTCGTCGATTCCGGCGGGGCGAACCTGCCCAACCAGGACGAGGTCTTCCCCGACCGCGATCATTTCGGCCGCATCTTCTACAACCAGGCGCAGATGTCCGCCGCCGGCATCCCGCAGGTCGCCGTGGTCATGGGAAGCTGCACGGCGGGCGGGGCCTATGTGCCGGCGATGAGCGACGAGACCGTCATCGTCGAGAATCAGGGCACGATCTTCCTCGCCGGCCCGCCTCTGGTGAAGGCCGCGACGGGCGAGGTGGTGACGGCCGAAGACCTCGGCGGCGGCGATGTGCACACCCGCCTTTCCGGCGTCGCCGATCATCTGGCGCGCGATGATCGCCATGCGCTTGCCATCGCCCGGGGGATCGCCGCCAATCTCAACACGCACAAGCCGCCGGTCGTGAGGTCCGGCGTGGGCGATGCCCCGCTCTACGACCCGGAAGAGCTTCTCGGCATCGTGCCGGCCGACACGCGCACGCCCTATGACGTGCGCGAAGTGATCGCCCGCGTGGTCGACGGCTCGCGCTTCGACGAGTTCAAGGCCCGCTTCGGCACCACGCTCGTCTGCGGCTTCGCGGCCCTCCACGGCCTGCCCGTCGGCATTATCGCCAGCAACGGCGTGCTCTTCTCCGAGGCGGCGCTGAAGGGGGCGCATTTCATCGAGCTCTGCGCCCAGCGCGCCATTCCACTTCTCTTCCTGCAGAACATCACCGGCTTCATGGTCGGCCGCAAATACGAGGCGGAGGGCATCGCCAAGCATGGGGCCAAGCTCGTCACCGCCGTCGCCACCGCAGGTGTGCCGAAGATCACGGTGCTGATCGGCGGCTCCTACGGCGCGGGCAATTACGGCATGTGCGGCCGGGCCTATTCGCCGCGCTTCCTCTGGACCTGGCCGAACAGCCGCATCGCCGTCATGGGCGGCGAGCAGGCGGCGGGCGTGCTGGCGACCGTCAAGCGCGAGGGCATCGAGCGGGCGGGCGGGAGCTGGAGCATGGAGGAGGAGGCCGCCTTCAGGCAGCCGACCATCGACATGTTCGCCCGCCAGAGCCACCCGCTCTATGCCTCGGCAAGGCTATGGGACGACGGCATCGTCGATCCGCGCCGGACGCGCGACGTCCTGGCGCTCTCGTTCTCGGCGGCGCTCAACGCGCCCGTCGAGCCCACCCGTTTCGGCGTCTTCAGGATGTAGAGGAGGCAAGTCATGAAACGCGAATCGATCAATGCCAAAAATGCACCCGCCCCGCGCGGCGGCTATTCGCAGGCCGTGAAGATCGAGGATTTCAAGACGCTGGTCTTCGTCAGCGGCCAGATCCCCGTCTCGGACGACGACAAGGTGCCGGAGACGTTCGAGGATCAGGCGCGGCTCGTCTGGCGCAATGTCGACGCGCAGCTGAAGGCGGCGGGTATGACGAAGGCGGACCTCGTCAAGGTCACGACCTTCCTGTCCGACCGGCACCACGCCACCGCCAACCGCGAGATCCGCAGCGAATATCTCGGCGCCCTCGCGCCGGCGATGAGCGTCGTCATCACCTCGATCTTCGACGGAAAATGGCTGCTGGAAGTCGAAGCCGTCGCAGCCCAGTGAGAAGCGGAGCCGGGATGTTCAGGAAGATCCTCATCGCCAATCGCGGCGAAATCGCCTGCCGCATCATCCGCACCGCAAGGCGCATGGGTGTGGCGACGGTCGCCGTCTATTCGGATGCCGACCGGGCGGCGCTGCATGTCGGCATGGCCGACGAGGCGATTCGCATCGGCCCGGCGGAGGCGGCGAAGAGCTACCTGAACGGCCCGGCGATCATCGAGGCGGCAAAGGCGAGCGGTGCCGAGGCGGTGCATCCCGGCTACGGCTTCTTTTCTGAAAACCCCGATTTCGTCGAGGCGGTGGAGGCCGCCCGCCTCGTCTTCATCGGCCCCTCCGCCAACGCCATCCGCGCCATGGGCCTCAAGGACGCCGCCAAGGCGCTGATGGAGAAGGCCGGCGTGCCCGTCGTGCCCGGCTACCACGGCGACAGGCAGGAGGCGGCCTTCCTTGCTGGCGAGGCGGCGGCCATCGGCTATCCCGTGCTGATCAAGGCGCGCGCCGGCGGCGGCGGCAAGGGCATGCGGCGGGTGGATGACCCCGCCGATTTCTCCGCCGCGCTGGAAAGCGCCCGCCGCGAGGCCGAAAGCGCCTTCGGCGACGGCCGCGTGCTGGTCGAGAAATACATGGCCAAGCCCCGCCATATCGAGGTGCAGGTCTTCGGCGACGGGCAGGGCGATGTCGTGCACCTCTTTGAGCGCGACTGCTCGCTCCAGCGCCGCCACCAGAAGGTGATCGAGGAAGCGCCCGCACCCGGCATGACGGCGGAGATGCGCGCGGCAATGGGCGCGGCGGCCGTGCGTGCCGCGGCGGCGATCGGCTATAGCGGTGCGGGAACCTTGGAATTCATCGCCGACGTCTCCGAAGGGCTCCGGCAGGACCGCTTCTATTTCATGGAAATGAATACCCGCCTGCAGGTGGAGCATCCGGTGACCGAGGCGATCACCGGCCTCGATCTGGTCGAATGGCAGCTCCGCGTTGCCGCGGGCGAGCCCCTGCCGAAGCGGCAGGAGGAACTGGCCATCGACGGCTGGGCCTTCGAGGCGCGGCTCTATGCGGAAAATCCGGCCCGCGACTTCCTGCCGGCGACCGGCCGCCTTTCCGTCTTCGATGTGCCGCAGCGCGTGCGCGTGGATTCCGGCGTGCAGGCCGGCGATGTCATCACCCCCTATTACGATCCGATGATCGCCAAGGTGATCGCCCATGGCCGCGACCGCGCCGAGGCGCTGGCAAGGCTCGAAGGAGCGCTCCGGCAATGCCGCGTCGGCGGGCTGGTGACCAATGCCGGCTTCCTCGCCCGCCTCTGCCGCCTGCCGGCCTTCGCGGCGGGCGATGTCGATACGGGCCTGATCGGCCGCGCGGGCGAAAGCCTGCTGGCGGAGCCGGATGCCTCCGAGGAGGCCTTCGCGCTCGCCGCCTTCTCGGCGCTCGGCTTCCTCGAAGCCGCCACTGAACCCGATCCCTGGGGGCGGCTGCGCGGTTTCCGGCTCTGGGGCGAGGCGGCGCGAACGGTCTTCCTCGATCACGGCGGCGTGGAACATGCGCTGCGCGTGACGATCCGCGGCAAGGAGAATTTCCGGGTCGAGCACAACGGCCTTGCGACGGACCTGCGCCTGCACTCCGTCGACGGAGCGTCCCTCCAGGTGGATGTCGACGGCCATATCCTCCCGGCGACGGTTCACCGCGATGGGTCAGCCATCTCCGTCTTCTTCGGCGGCCACGGCCATGCCTTCGCGATTGCCGGAGAGGCCGGCCACCACGGGGACGCGGCGGCGGGCGGCGACCGGCTTTCGGCGCCGATGCCGGGGCTGGTGCGGATCGTGACGGTGGAGCCGGGCGCGCGCGTCGCAAGGGGCGAGCCGCTCGTCACCATGGAGGCGATGAAGATGGAACTGGTGCTGGCCGCTCCGCGCGACGGCGTGGTGGCGGCAGTGCCGGTGGCGGTGGGCGACCAGGTGGCGGAAGGCGCGCTGCTTCTTGCGCTGGAGCCCGAGGAGGCGATATGAAGCGGCGCATCGAAATCGTCGAAATGGCGGCCCGCGACGGCCTGCAGAACGAAAAGGCGATCATTCCGGCCGCCGACAAGATCGCGCTGATCGGCCTCCTGTCCGGCTGCGGCTTCCGACGCATCGAGGCGACGAGTTTCGTCAGTCCGAAATGGGTGCCGCAGCTCGCCGACGGCGCCGAGGTGATGGCCGGCATTCGCCGCCGTTCGGGCGTTTCCTATTCAGCGCTGGTGCCCAACATGAAGGGCTACGAGGCCGCGCGGGCGGCCCGCGCCGACGAGGTCGCCGTCTTCCTCTCGGCCTCTGAGGGCTTTTCGCGCGCTAACCTCAACTGCTCGATCGCCGAAAGCATCGAACGCGCCCGCCCGGTCGCGGAAGCGGCGCGGCGGGACGGTATTCCGCTGCGCGGCTATGTCAGCTGCGTCGTGCGCTGCCCCTATGACGGGCCGGTCGCGCCGCAGGCCGTGGCGGCGGTCGCCCGCCAGCTCCTCGACCTCGGTTGCCATGAGGTGAGCCTCGGCGACACGATCGGGCGCGGCTGGCCGAGCGAGGTGGCGGCCATGCTGGAGGCGGTGCTCGCCACCGCCGCGCCGGAAAACCTCGCCGGCCATTTCCACGATACGAGCGGAATGGCGCTCGACAATATCCGCGTCGCGCTCGATCATGGGCTGTCCGTCTTCGACGCCTCGGTCGGTGGGCTCGGCGGCTGCCCCTTCGCGCCCGGCGCGCGCGGCAATGTGGATACGCTCGCCGTCGCCGACATGCTGGCCGAGACGGATTACGAGACGGGGCTCGACCCGGAAAAGCTCGCCGCTGCCGCGGCCTTCGCCCGCCGCATCACCGGCATGCATCATGAGGAGGTGCAGCCATGAACTTCGAGACGATTTCCGTATCCGTCGACCGGCGCGGCGTCGCCGCCCTGACGCTCCGCCGCCACGCCCAGCACAATGCGCTGTCCGGCCTGATGATCCGCGAACTGACGGCCGTCGCGGGCCTGCTTGCCGAGGACCGGGCGGTGCGCGTCGTCGTCCTCACCGGGGAGGGCGAGAGTTTCTGCGCCGGCGGCGACCTCAACTGGATGAAGGAGCAGATCGCCGCGACGCGCGAGGAGCGCATCGCCGAGGCGCGCCGCCTCGCGCTGATGCTGAAGGCCCTGCGCGACCTGTCGAAGCCGCTCGTCGCCCGCGTCAACGGGCAGGCCTATGGCGGCGGTGTCGGGCTCATCAGCGTCTGCGATGCGGCGATCGCCGTGGAGGGCGCCCGCTTCGGCCTCACCGAAACCCGCCTCGGCCTCATCCCGGCGACGATCAGCCCCTATGTCGCCGCACGCATCGGCCCCGCGGCCTTCCTGCGCTTCGCCACCTCCGCCCGCCTGTTCGATACGGCGGCCGCGCGCGACATCGGCCTCGTGAGCCGCATCGTGGCGCCGGAGGCGCTGGACGAGGCCGTGGAGGCGGAGATCGTTCCCTATTTCGCAGCCTCGCCAAATGCAGTCGCGGCGGCAAAAGCGCTCGCCCATGCGCTCGCCCCGCCCATCGACGACAAGGTCATCGAGATGACGCTGACCCGGCTTGCCGATACCTGGGAGACGCCCGAGGCGGGGGAGGGGATTTCGGCCTTTCTGGAGAAGCGCAAGCCGGGCTGGGTATTGGCCGACGCGAAGGCGTGACGTTGCGGGTTTGGCTTGCCCCTCACCCTAACCCTCTCCCCGCAAGCGGGGAGAGGGGACTTGCCCCACGCAACGTTGGAAGTTTGGGAAACCGTTGTGGCATATCCCCTTCTCCCCAGCGGGGAGAAGGTGCCGGCAGGCGGATGAGGGGGATGCCGAAGGCAGAAAGAAAAGTTTCTTTTTGCCGCCCCCTCATCCGACCCTTCGGGCCACCTTCTCCCCGGGGGGAGAAGGGAAGGACGGCGACGTCGAATTCCATATGCGATGACCCTTCCGCCTACGGGGAGCAGGGCGTACCCCACTTGCGGCCATTGGTTGAGGAAACCGGGGTAGCATATCTCCTTCGCCCCGCTTGCGGGGAGAAGGTGGCCGGCAGGCCGGATGAGGGGCAGACCTCGCCCGATTAGAAGCGTCTCCCCTACTCGATGAACACCCGCACGCTCGCCGCCCGCCCGGCGGCGTCGATCACCGTCAGCGTCGAGAAGCCCGCGCCCTCCGGCGTCCACTGCGTCGTGCGCCGGCGTGGGGCTTCGGGCAGCACCTTGCCGTTGGCGAGCCAGCGGAAGGGTGCGCGGCCGCCCTGGAGCTTCAGGACGAGCGGCGCGATTGCGCCCGCCGCCGTCGCGCCGAGTTCCACATGGGCGCCTTCCGGCGGATAGACGATTTCCGGCGCGGGCTCGCGCCCGGCGGTCGCGACGAGGCCGTTCGCGGTGGTGGAGAAGCGGCGCATGCTCGCCGGCAGTTCCGATTGCGCAATGTGCACGGCGCCGGCCGGGGCGCGCGGCAGCGCGGTGATGGCGATGCCCGAGCGCGAGAAGGCTTCGAAGAGGATGGGCGCGGCAGCGCCATAGCCCGTCAGGCCCGGCACGGCGCCGTTGTCGGCGCGGCCGACCCAGACGCCGAGCACATGCCGGCCGTCGTATCCGACCGACCAGGCGTCGCGGTAGCCGTAGCTCGTGCCGGTCTTGTAGGCGATGCCGAGCCGGCGGCTGCCGGTCGGCGGGATGACGCCGGACAGCACGTCCGAGACATGCCAGACGGCGACGGGGTCGAGCAGCGGATCGCCGTCGATGACGGCGGCATCGCCCGTGATGCCGTCGCCGAGCCGGACCGGCATGCCGCGATTGGCGAGCGCGGCATAGAGCTGGGTGAGGTCGCGCAGCGTGATGCCGAGGCCGCCGAGGCCGATGGCAAGGCCGGGCGTCTCGCCCGGCGGCAGTTCGGGCCGCACCTCGGCGCGGCGGAAGCGCACCATCAGCCGCGTCGGGCCGACGGCGTCGAGCAGGCGCACGGCGGGCACGTTGAGGGACAGTTGCAGGGCCTTGCGCACGCTGATGTCGCCCTGGTAGGTCATGTCGAAATTGCGCGGGCGATAGCCGGAGAAGTCGGCGGGGCGGTCCTCGACGATGGTCTCCTGCGCGACGAGGCCCTCTTCGAAGGCGAGGCCGTAGATGAACGGTTTCAGCGCCGAGCCGGGCGAGCGGCGGATGCGCGTCATGTCGATCCAGCCGGCGCGGCTGCCGTCGAAATAATCCGCCGAGCCGACTTCGCCGAGGATCTCGCCGGTACGGGCATCGGCCATCACCATGGCGATGGAGACCTTCGGCCCGAGCCGTTCGGCCGCCTCGCGGGCGACGGTCTCCAGCCCGTCCTGCACGGTGCGGTCGAGCGTGGTGCTGCGCGTGACCGCCTTCGGGTCCTTGCGCAGCGCGAGCTCCGAAAGGTGGGCGGCATAGGACGGAAGCTGCCGGCGGCGGGTGGGGACGGCCTCGGCGCTCGCGCGCTCGGCCTCGCCCTCGCCGATGATATCGGAGACGGCCATGCGGTTCAGCACGCGCTCGCGCGCCTTTTTCGCCACCTCCCGGTGCCGGTCGGGCCGGCGTTTCTCGGGAAGCTGCGGCAGGGCGACGAGGAGGGCGGCTTCGGCGACCGACAGGCGCTTCGGCTCCTTGCCGAACCAGGCGAGGCTTGCCGCCCGCACGCCTTCCAGGTTGCCGCCATAGGGGGCGAGCGTCAGGTAGAGGTCGAGAATCTCGGCCTTGGAAAGCCGCCGTTCGAGCTGGACGGCGCGCGCCATCTGGCGCAGCTTGGCGAGCATCGACCGGCTCTCGCGCGGCTCGATCAGGCGGGCGACCTGCATGGAGAGCGTCGAGCCGCCCGAAACGATATGGCCGCTGGTGACGAACTGGCCGGCGGCGCGCAGCAGCGCCAGCGGATCGATGCCGGAATGCGCGTTGAAGCGCCGGTCCTCGTAGGCGACGAGCATGCGGACGAATTGCGGATCGACATCGGCGGCCGTGGTCTTCAGCCGCCAGTGCCCCTGCGGCGTCGCGAAGGCGCGCAGCAGTCGGCCATCGCGGTCGAGCACTTCCTTCGAGACGGTGTCCGCCACCCCCATGGGCGGCGGATAGGCGCGGTCCGCACGGTCGAGCCCGAAGGCGAGGGCGGCAATAGCCGCCGCCCCGCTGAAGGAACCGACGAGGAGCTTGCGCCAGAGCGCCATGGCGTCCCCTCCTACTCGGCCTTGACGACCTGCATGCGGCCGGTCGCCGTGCGGGCGGAGTATTGCGGACGGTACATGTCCTCCACCTGCGCGGCCGGCAGATCGTAGGTGCCGGGTGTCACGGCGCGCACGACATAGGCGAGCGTCACCTCGCGGTTATCGCCCTCGCTGCGGTTGAAGGCGGCGACGAAGCGGTCGTAGCGGAACTCGGTATGCGCCGCCTCGGTCTCGCCGAGCCAGTCGAAGTTGGAAAGCTTCGCGCTGTCGACGAGGCTCGGATTGTCGATCTCGAAGCCGGCGGGCAGGAGGTCGGTGATGATGATGCGCGACGGCCAGCTATTGTGCTCCGTCACCTTCAGCACCACGACGTAACGCTCGTTCTGCGTGGCCTCCGTGATGTTCGCCTCCTCGCCGTCGAGCGTGTAGTAGGTGCGCTCGATGGCGAAGCCGTCGCCGCCGGCCGGCAGCGGATCGGCGGGAGCCGCCACGGTGGTCAGCATGGCCGAGACCGGCTCGCCGGTGCGGTTGGCGATGGTCAGCGGATGCTCCAGCAGGGACTTGCCGGTCATCTGCGCGGCATAGCCGCCGTCCCGCGGCGCGCCGTTGACCTCCAGCTTCAGGCCCTTGTCGGCATCCCGCACGGAGCGCGCGGCGAGCAGCATCCATGTCTGTTCCTGCGTGCTGGTCCAGCGCTTGTTATCCCATTCCTTGGCGACGAGCTTCGTCAGGTCCGGGATGACATCGGGAACCGGCCGGCTTTCCGCGGCGAGCGCCAGGATCGCCGCGCCGTCGCGCAGCGACGAGCCGTAGTCGGTGCGCGAGAGGCTGGCATTCATGACGGTCTCGCGCGACAGGCCGAGCGCGTTGGAGAAGATCGTCATCGAGCGCTGGGCATCGCCGTAGAGGCCGAGCGCGCCGGCGATCTGCGCGCGGGCGAGCGGCGAGGAGAACTCCGGGAGCTTCGTGTCCGCATAGTAGCGCAGGTCGCTGATCGCGGCCTTGCGGTTGCGGGCGAGCACATAGAGCGCATAGGCGATCTCGTTGCCCTGGGTGGAGACGTTGACGTCGTAGGAGAGGGCGTTCTGCAGGTTGGAGAGCGCCTGCACCATGGCCTGTTCCGGCACCTCGAACTTCTGCTCGCGGGCGCGGGTCAGGAAGTCGGTGACGAAGGCGTCGAGCCACAGGTCGCCATAGCCGGGAGACCAGAGGCCGAAGCTGCCGGAGGAGGACTGGTTGGCGAGGACGCGATAGATGGCGTCCTGCACCCGCTTCTGCGTTTCCGTGTCCTCCGGCAGGCCGGACTGCCTGGAAAGCTCGCTCAGATAGAGGAGCGGCAGGGCGCGGCTCGTCGTCTGCTCCGTGCAGCCATAGGGATAGCGGTCGAGCGCCATCAGGAGGGCCGGAATGTCGAAGGCGGCGGCGCGCGAGACGTTGAGGCTGACCGAGGCGCCGGCAAGCTGGCTGTCGGCGAGCAACTGGTCGTCGATGGTGAGGCTGCCGTTCGCGGCGATCTCGATGGGCCGGCGCGTGGTGATGGGCATGGCGGCCGGGCGCACCGGCACGTTGAGCACCTGCTCCAGCGACATGTCCGCCCCGTTCGTCAGCTTGACGGTGACAAGGCCGTCGCCGGCCTCCCCGCCGATCAGCGGCAGGGTAAGCGCGGTCTTGCCGCCGGGCTCCAGCTTCAGCACCTGGCCGGCGCCGGTCTGATCGACCATGACCGAGGCATTGTGCGTGACCTCGACCGTGTAGTCACCGGCCGGCGCATCGGTATTGGCGATGTCGAGCCTCAGGTCCGCGCGGTCCCCGGGGGCGAGGAACTTCGGCAGGCTTGCCGTCACCACGACCGGATCGCGGATGACGACGTCCTTCGACGCGCTGCCGACGCCCGTCTTCGTCCAGGCGACGGCCATGACGCGGGCGATGCCGTTGAACTGCGGAATCTCGAAGCTGACCTTGGCATTGCCTTCCGCATCCAGCTTCACCGGGCCGGCGAAGAAGGCGACGAGCTTTTCCTTCGGCGGGTTGCCCTGCAGCGCCCCTTCGCCGCCGTCGCCGCCGGTGCGCAGACGCCCCGTCGTGCCGAGCGAGCCGTCGATCAGGCGGCCATAGATGTCGCGGATCTCCATGCCGAGGCGGCGCTGGCCGAAATACCAGCCGGCCGGATCGGGCGCCTCGTAGCGGGTGAGGTTGAGGATGCCGACATCGACGGCGGCGACCGTGACATAGGCCTCCTCATTGGCGCCGGCGCCCGCGACCTTCAGCGAAATGTCGAGCGGTTGGCGCGGCAGGGTCTTTTCCGGCACGTCGAGCGCGATGTTCAGCTTGCGCGCGGCGGGATCGACCTTCAGCCAGGTGATGCCGATGGCGCGCATCGGCATGCGGCTTTCCTGGTCGGAGCCGGGGCGGTAGAGCGTTGCGGTGACGTAGGAGCCGGAGCCCCATTCCTGGGTGACGGGAATTTCCACCTCGCCGCCCTCGGCGCCGATGGCGGCGGTCTGGGTGGCGATCAGGCTTTCCGCGCCGATGGTGACGAGGAGCTGGCCGGCATGGCGCGGCGAGACCTTGAGCCTGGCCGTCTCGCCGACGGCATAGCTTTCCTTGTCGAGCGAGATTTCCAGCGCATCGGGCGTTTCCGTCGAGGTCGCCGCGACATACCAGCCGGCGTCGAATTCGATGCTCGTCGCCGGGCCGTCCGGCTCGGGGCTCTCCACTTCGAGACGGTAGCGGCCCCAGGTGACGGGAACCGAGATGCGGCCGCCGTCGGCGGCGACGTCCAGCGTGCCGTTGGCGATCTGCGTCGTCGAGAGCACCGGCTCGTAGCGCCAGGAGCTGCCGTCGCGATACCATTGATAGTTCCGCTCGACGGAAAGCAGCTTCCAGGGCAAGCCCTGCATCGCCGCCTTCGCTCCATCAGGATCGACGGCGACGACGTGGAAGTTGGCGACGCTGTTTTCCGAAAGCTCGCCGGCAAATTCCGGCTTCACGCCGATCATCGGGCCGGATGCCTTGACGGGCAGCGTCAGGTTGCGTTCGACCGCGCGGCCGCCCGCCTCCTTCATGCGCAGCGTCACCAGCGCTTCGAGGCGCTGCGTGGTGGAGGGAAGGTCGGAGACGGTGAGGTCGAAGGTCGTCCTGCCCTCGTCGTCGAGCACGTCGAGGCCGTCGAGCGGGATGCGGTTCTCCTCAAGCGCCTCCTCGTCGGCAAGGCCGAAGACATAGTTCGGATAGGCGGCATCCTGCCGCGTCGGCTTCAGGGCGACGTCGCCCTCGATCTCGAGCCCCGCGCCCGGCGCGCCGTAGAGATAGCGGCCCTCGACCGTGATGGGGGCCGGCGTCTCGGCATCGACGAACTTCGCGTCGGTCTTCATGTCGAATTCGATGCGATCCGGCACGAAGTCGTCGACGAGGAACTGCTTTTCGGCGATCGCCGTGCCCTTCGGGTCGGTATAGACCTGCATGGTCCAGGTGCCGCGCATGCTGTTTTCCATGAGCGGCAGGTCGACGGCATAGCCGCCGAGCGCGGCGCCGTCGGCCACCATGCGGCGGTCCTCGACGCCATCAGGGCGGCTGAAGACGAAGGTGAGCGGCAGCTTCTCGACAGCGTTCGATTCGATGTCGCGGGCAAGCGCCGCGACATGCACCGTCTCGCCGGCGCGGTAGATGCCGCGTTCCGTCCAGGTGAGCACGTCGATGGCGCCCGGCGCCGGGCGGCCGGTGACGCCGCGGTCGGAAAGGTCGAAGCCGGCGCGCGTCATGTCGAGGAAGACGAAATCGCCCTCGCCCTTCTTCGCGAGGATCACGGCGGGCGTGTTGGCGGCGGTGCCGCGGATGAGGCCGGCGGTGAAGGTGGCGCGGCCGTCGGCATCGGTCGTCGCGGTGCCGAGCACCTCGTTGTTCCTGGCGATGAGCTGCAGCTCGACGCCTTCCAGCGGGCCGGCGCTGTCGAGCGAGCGGGCGAAGACGTTGAGGCCATCAGTGCCGGCATAGGTGGTGAGGCCGACATCCGAGACGACGAACCATTGCGTCGCCTTCGAGTCCCATTCGTTGCTGCGGCCGTTCGTTGCCGCGGCGGTCAGGACGTAGACGCCGGGCTTGCGCTCGGGCAGCGCCTCGTCGACCGGGAAGCTGGTGACGACGTCCTTGTTGAGCTCCGGCGAGATGTCGATCTTGCCTTCCCAGACGAGCTCGCCGTTCTGGTTCTCGATAGTGCTCGCCGAATAGCCGTCGAGCTGGGTGAGGAAGCGGCTGTCGGCAAGCAGTCCGGCGATGGCGCGGTCGCCGACGCGGTAGAGCTTCAGGTCGGCGCTGTCGGTGTTGACCGAGACGATCGGGATGCCCCTGCGGACGCTGCCGGGCAGCACGAAGCCGTCGCCGGTGAAGCGCACCATCGCGGCGCGGTCCTGCACGTAGACATCGAGGTCGACGGCGTTCGCCAGCGGCTCGTCGACGGAGGAGGGCAGGCCGGGGCGGAAGGCGATCTTGTAGCGCTGGCCGTGCTTCAGGCCCTCCACGCAGATCTGCCGGTCCTTGGCTTCCACGGCCTTGGGCGCCGCGCCGTCGAGCGTGACGAAGGAGGCGTAGTCGGCGCCGGATTTTACCAGCGGCTCGGAGAATTCCACGCAGGCCCGCGGGCTGGCGCTGTCGGAATCGATCGTGTGGTTCACGACGCGGAAGCCCTGCCGGTCCCGCAGGCCGAGATAGGCCGAGCGCACCGCCACGTCGTCCTTCAGGTCCAGGCTGGCCTTGTAGGCGTTGATGCCGGCGCGGTAGCTGCCGGACTTGTCGAGCGTGTCGCCGAGCACGGCGAGCGCGCGGGCGCGCGTTTCCGTCGAGCGCGAAAGCTGGTAGGCGTTGATGGCGGCAAGCGCGCCCTGGCCGGCGAGATAGCTGTTGTCCTTGGCACGGCCCATGGCCTCGGCCGTCTCGATCCACAGATAGTAGTCGTCGGGGGCAATCGAGAGGGCGCCCCTGTAGGCGGCCAGCGCCTCGTCGAAGCGGCTGGAGGACGCCTCGATGCGGCCGAGCGAGGCAAGGCTTTCCGAACCCTGGCCCTCCTGGCCGTCGGGAAGCGCGAGATTGTCGCGGAAGGCGCGGGCGTCGTTCGCCATGGATTCGCCGATGAAGGAGAGCGCCGGCGGCGCGCCGAGATCGGCGGCATCGTCCGCCTTGACGATCTTGCCGGCGACGGCGCCCTGGAAATGGTTGAGCTGGTTGAAGTCGCTCTTCAGGAAGCACCACTTCACCTTGGGATTATAGGTGAAGGCGCGGCAGGACAGGTCGTCGATGCAGTCGGTCTTGCACTGGTCCAGCGTCACGTCCTGCACGGTGCGCAGGTCGAAGCCGAAATAGTCGCTGTTCTCGGTGGTGACGACGGTGCGCGTCTCTGCCGCATGGGCGGGCAGGGGCGGAGCGGCGACCGCGAGAACAAGAAATGCCGAGAAACCGAAGATTGCGCGCATAGACATCAAGTCCTCCTACCGCTGCCCGTCCCGTTGGCGCCACTGTCCAGACCCGATCCCCGCTTGTCAATCGAAAGACCGGGCATATGGGAGGGCAGAAGGAGGATGGCGCATGGAACCAGGGGAAAGACGTTTGAGGCAGGCGGTTCAATCGCCCGGAAATGCGAAATTCTTCGATCTCGGCCGCGTTAACCTTTTGTTAACCATATGCGCGCAGACTTCACATCATCGACGGGCGTTCTTCTGTCATAAGGCTGTTACAGCGGGCCGGTAGAACCCTCGTCAGACACGAAAGTCGTGTTTCGCACACGCGGTGACCACGGATGTACTGGCACCCGCGCGAAACACTTCCCCGGTCAGGCCGGGATGAGGAAGCGGGGGGCGACCCTCGCTTTTTTCATTTGTGGCGGTCTCTCCCCCAGGCGATGCATCGTCTTGATTTCATGGGCTTCCCGATGCGGGGTGTACCGTACGCCCTGCCGGAATTGCTCTGGACCCTTCCCGTCGATTGGCCTACCCATGAAGCCGCAGGGCGGCCGCCTTGCCGCTTCTCCCTCCTTCGGACGGTTTCATGTCGGACGTCGCCCTCAATGTCCTTCCCATCTTCGCGCTGATCCTGATCGGCTGGCTGCTCGTGCGCACCGGTTACCTGCGGGAGGAACTGGGCGAGGGGCTCGGCGAGTTCGTCTTCCGGGTCGCCGTGCCGGTCCTCTTGTTCCGCACCATCGCGGAGGCGGATTTTTCCGGCGAATCGCCGTTGCGCATCTGGCTCGCTTATTTCGCGGGCGTCGCCTTCACCTGGACCGTGGCCCACCTCGCCGCAACGCTCGGCTTCGGGCGGGATCGGCGGATCGGCGTGCTGGCCGGCGTCTCCTCCGCCTTCGCCAACACCATCTTCATCGGCCTGCCGCTGGTCTCGCGCATTGTCGGAAACGAGGGCGTGGTGGCGCTCTCGGTGCTTATTTCCGTGCACCTGCCGGTGATGATGATCGCCGGAACCGTCCTCATGGAGCGGGCGGAACGGAAGGAACATGCGCGCGAGCCGCAGCGCTTCTCCGCGCTGTTGCTCGGCATCGGCCGGAGCCTCGTGCGCAACCCGCTGGTGATCGGCCTTGTCGCCGGGGCGCTGTTCCATACCGGCGGCGTGCCGCTCTCCGGCCCGGTGAAGGTGGTGATCGACCAGCTCGCGGCCCTTGCCGCGCCGGCCGCGCTCGTTTCCATCGGCATGGCGCTCAACAAGTACAAGGTCGGCGGCAATGCAGGCATCGCGCTCGCCATGACCGGCCTCAAGCTCCTCGTCCTGCCGGGCTCCGTCTATGTCGCCTGCCGGCTGCTCGGCCTTTCGCCGGAATGGACGGCGGCGATGGTGCTGACCTCTTCCGTGCCGACGGGCGTCAACGCCTGGCTGCTCGCCAACCATTTCGGCGTCGGCCACGCGCTCGCCTCCTCGACCATCACCATGACGACGGCGCTCGGCGTCTTCACCGTTTCCTTCTGGGCCTGGCTGCTCGGCTGAGATCCCCTTTCGCCGGCAACAAAAAACCCGGCGCGAAGGCCGGGTTTTCCAAATCCGTGGCTGGCGCTCTGTTACTGAGCGGCCGGCTGTTCCGTCGTGGTGCCCTGCGTCGCGCCGCCTTCGGCCGGAGCCGCGCCCTCGGTCGTGGTGGCCGCACCGCCTTCAGCCGGAGCTGCCGCGCCGTCCGTCGTGGCTGCCGCGCCGTCCTGCGTTGCCGCAGCGCCACCTTCGGTGGCCGCGCCGCCCTCGGCCGGGGCTGCGCCTTCCGTGGCGGCCGCGCCTTCGTTGGAGGCGGTCGGCAGCGGCGCCGGGTTGTCGGAGAGCGTGCGCAGGTAGGCGATCAGGTTGGCGCGCTCGTCGTCCTTCTTGAGGCCGGCGAAGCCCATGGCGGTGCCGGGAACGTGCTTCTTCGGCGCTTCGAGGAAGAAGTTCAGGTGGTCGAAGTCCCAGACGACCTTGTGGCCTTCGGAGAAGGTGGTCATGCCGGCGGAATAGCTGAAGCCCTCATGCGAGGCGATCGGGCGGTTGACGACATCCCAGAGGTTGGGGCCGACCTTGTTCGGTCCGCCCTTCTCTGGGGTGTGACAGCTCGCACATTTCTTGAAGACGGTTTCGCCTGCACCCGCGTCGGCGCTGGCGAGCAGGGTCGCGATCGGAACGGCTGCCGCCGCGGCCTCGCCGCCGCCTGCCGCCTCGCCGCCCGCTTCCTCGGCAACGATCGCGAAACCTTCCTTCTCGGGAGCGCCCGAATGGAAAATGCCTTCAGAAGCGATCGACACGGACATCAATACGAAGACGGTGCCGAGCAGGGCACCCACGCCCATGTTCACATAAGAGTTCATCCAAACGCTCCCCTAGCAACCGGCGGACCTGATACCGGCCAGTCTTGAAATCGCGCGGAACCTATGTCTTTTGCTGCTTCGTTGCAACAGTGATTGTAGCCCCCGCACTGAGACTTTTTGACACTTTTCCAGGGGGTTTTGAAGGGCCTGAGATGAATCGCGCCAATTTTGACAAGACCCTCGTGCTCATACCGGCGCGCATGGCCTCGACCCGGCTTCCCGGCAAGCCGCTTGCCGATATTGCCGGCCTGCCGATGATCGTGCAGGTTGCGCGCCGGGCCGCGGCGGCCGATGTCGGCCGCGTCGTCGTCGCCGTCGATCACCAGGACATCTTCGATGCCGTCGTCGCGGCGGGTTTTGCGGCGGTGATGACCCGGGTCGACCACCAGTCCGGCTCCGACCGCATCCACGAGGCGCTGGCGAAGAGCGACCCGGAAGGCCGCGCCGAGGTCGTCATCAACGTCCAGGGCGACCTGCCGACCATCGACCCGGAAACCATCCGCGCCGCCCTGCGCCCGCTGGAAAATGCCGCGACCGACATCGCGACGCTGACGACAGAGATCCGCGACGAGCACGAGAAGACCAATCCCAACGTGGTCAAGGTCGTCGGCTCGCCCATCGGCGAAAGCCGCCTGCGCGCGCTCTATTTCACGCGCGCGACCGCGCCCCACGGCAACGGCCCGCTCTACCACCACATCGGCCTTTATGCCTACCGCCGCAAGGCGCTGGAGACCTTCGTGACGCTGCCGCCCTCGACGCTGGAAAGGCGGGAATCGCTGGAGCAGCTTCGGGCGCTGGAGGCGGGCATGCGCATCGATGCGGAGATCGTTGACACCGTTCCGCTCGGTGTCGATACTCCCGCCGACCTCGAAAAGGCCCGCGCGATGCTCGCCGCCCATCCCATCTGACACGGATACCTGCCATGATCATGAAGACCAACAAGATCGCCTTCCAGGGCGAGTTCGGCGCGAATTCCGACATGGCAAGCCGCGACATGTTCCCGAACATGGAGCCGCTGCCGTGCCAGACCTTCGAGGATGCGTTCCTCGCCGTCGAGAACGGCGATGCCGACCTCGGCATGATCCCGATCGAGAACACGATTGCCGGCCGCGTCGCCGACATCCACCATCTCCTGCCGGAATCGCGCCTGCACATCGTCGGCGAATATTTCATGCCGATCCGCTTCCAGCTCATGGTGTTGCCGGGCGTGACGAAGGACGAGGTGCGCACGGTCCACAGCCATATCCACGCGCTCGGCCAGTGCCGCAAGATCGTCCGCCTCAACGGCTGGAAGCCGGTGATCGCCGGCGACACGGCGGGCGCGGCCAAGCTCGTCTCGGAGACCGGCGACCGCACCATGGCGGCGCTCGCCCCGCGCCTTGCCGCCGACCTCTACGGCCTGTCGATCATCGCCGAGAATGTCGAGGACACGGAGAGCAACGTCACGCGCTTCGTCGTGCTCTCGCGCGATCCGGTGCCTGTCGTGCGCGACGGCGACGAGATCATCGTCACCACCTTCGTCTTCAACGTGCGCAACATCCCGGCCGCGCTCTACAAGGCGATGGGCGGCTTCGCCACCAACGGCATCAACATGACGAAGCTGGAAAGCTACCAGATCGGCGGCAAGTTCTACGCCACGCAGTTCTATGCCGATATCGAGGGCCATCCGGACGACCTGCCGGTGCGCCGCGCGCTGGAGGAACTGCGCTTCTTCTCGGAAAAGGTCCGCATCCTCGGCACCTATCGCGCCCATCCGATGCGCAGCGCATTCTGAACGATCCGCCCGAACTTGACGATTGTCAGGTAGGGCGGAACCACGCCGCCCTGCGGGCATTTCCCAATGGAAAGGAGATGCCCATGCGCACGATCACTTACATTACCATTCTCGTGTCGATGATGGTGAATGCCGTCGTCTTCGGTGCCGGCACCATCGCCATCCTCACCGTTCCCGTCCTCAACGAGTACGCGAAATACCTGCTGCCGGCCTGGATCGTCGTCACCTTCCTCGTCAGCCCGGTCATCGCGCGCTTCATGGCGCCGAGCCTCAGGCTGCGCGAGCACCCCGGCGACCAGCCGCATTTCAGCCTGCGCTGATCAGCCGTCCCAGTCCAGCCAGTCGCGCATCAGCCGGTGCGCGATGGCACCCTTCGGCGGCGGGGTGGTCATGCCGGGCGTCACCCCGGACAGGGCGCTGCGGGCGATCATCGCCGCCGTTTCCTCGCGGGTGAACCAGCGGCAATCCTCCAGTTCCCGCTCGTCGCGGCGTATGTCGAAGGAGATCGCCTCGCCATAGCAGCCGATCATCAGCGAATGCGGCATCGGCCAGGGCTGCGAGGCGTGGTAGCGCACGCGGCCGACCCGGATGCCGGATTCCTCGAAGGTCTCGCGGCGCACGGTATGCTCGATCGTCTCGCCCGGTTCCAGGAAGCCGGCAAGGCAGGAATACATGCCCTCCGGGAAATGCGGCGAGCGGCCGAGCAGGCAAAGGTCCCGCTCGATATCGATGACCAGCATGATCGCGACCGGGTCGGTGCGCGGGAAGATCGTGTGGCCGCAGGCCTCGCAGACGCGGCGGTAGCCGCCGATCTCCGGGCGGGTCGGAGCGCCGCACTTGCCGCAGAAGCGGTTGTTGCCGTTCCAGGTCATCAGGCTGGAGGCCTGGGCGAACTGGCCGAGCAGGTCGTCGTCGAGCATCTGCTGGCGGTAGAGCGTGCGCCCGTCGGACGCCTTCAGCGGCTCCTGCAGCGTATCGGGATCGGCCTTGACGGGGATCGCCAGCCGCGGCTCGCCGTTCTTCAGGTAGCCGAGCAGGATGGCGTCCTCCGGCATCGGGCCGAGTTCGGCAAGCTCGTAGGGGGCGAAGAGCGGATCGATGATCTTCTCGTCGTGCTTGACGACCAGCTTGCCGCCGGCCAGCGCGAAGGCATGCACGTTCTCCGCCCTGAAAGCCTGCTCCAGGCAGTCCGGCGCGCGGTGCTCCGACTGGCGGTCGAGGCTGTTTTCCGCAAAGGCCACCATGGTGCTGGGTTCCGGATGCGGGCGGTAGAGATCGAAAAGCGATGGCTTCATGGGGTCAGTGCGTCCAGCAGCTTGGCGGCGAAGGCCTTGGTTTCCTCGGCCGAGCGCGGCTCGGCGGTGCCGTGGCCCCAGACGGGGCCGGGCCAGTTCGGGTCGCCCTCGCTGCGCGCGACGACATGGACATGGAGCTGGCGGACGATGTTGCCGAGCGCGCCGGTGTTGATCTTCGTCGCGCCGGTCACCGTCTTCAGCGCCTCGGCCACGAGATTGGTCTCGAAGGTCAGCATGGTCTGGTCGAGCGGCGTCAGGTCGAAGACCTCGCTGACATCCGCGCGCTGCGGCACGAGCACCAGCCAGGGCCAGCGCCTGTCCTTCATGAGGCGCAATTCGCACAGGCCGATCCTCGTTACGAGATCGCTGTCGCGAACCAGCCGTTCGTCGGGTCGAAAATCGCTCAAGGGGCCCTCCCGCATGCTCGTTGCAACGCACTACCGGCAAAAGCTCAAGGCGGTTTTGCGTCCGGAACGGACGATTCATGCCACGCACCCGATTTCGCTCCAACAGTTTTTTATCGCCTCCGCTTGCATTCGGATGGAATATTGCCGATATGGGGAGCGGGAGGTTGGTGGTGGACGAGCCACTCGCCAACCGGGTCAGGTCCGGAAGGAAGCAGCCCTAACGAGCCCCGGCACGGGTCATCGTGCCAGCCTCCCACCTTTCCGTCCTGTCGGGACAGACGTTCGATTAACGGCAGGGTCGATGAGCGACGCAACCTCAAATCCGTCCACCGAGAAGCCGGCCGCCTACCGGGTGCTTGCCCGCAAGTATCGCCCGAAGGACTTCTCCGACCTCATGGTCGGCCAGGAGCCGATGGTCCGCACGCTGACCAACGCCTTCGAGACCGGCCGCATCGCCCAGGCCTACATGCTGACCGGCGTGCGCGGCGTCGGCAAGACGACGACCGCCCGCATCCTCGCCCGCGCGCTGAACTACAAGACATCAGAGATCGACAAGCCGACCATCGACCTTCGCGTGCCCGGCGAGCACTGCCAGGCGATCATGGAAGGCCGGCATGTCGACGTCATCGAGATGGACGCCGCCTCCCATACCGGCATCGACGACATCAGAGAGATCATCGAGCAGGTGCGCTACCGCCCCGTCTCGGCGCGCTATAAAGTCTATATCATCGACGAAGTGCACATGCTCTCCACGCAGGCCTTCAACGGTCTCTTGAAGACGCTGGAAGAACCGCCGGAGCATGTGAAGTTCATCTTCGCGACGACGGAAATCCGGAAAGTGCCGATCACCGTCCTGTCGCGCTGCCAGCGCTTCGACCTGCGCCGCATCGGCGCGTCGGATCTCGTCGGCCTCTTCACCACCATCCTCGGCAAGGAAGGCGTCGAATTCGAGCCGGATGCGCTCGCCATGGTCGCCCGCGCCGCCGAGGGGTCGGCGCGCGACGGCCTGTCGCTGCTCGACCAAGCGATCGCCCATGGCGCGGGCCGTGTCGAGGTGGAGGCCGTGCGCTCCATGCTCGGCCTTGCCGACCGCGCCCGCATCGTCGATCTCTTCGAGCATGTCGTGAAGGGCGATGCGGCGGCGGCGCTGGCCGAATTCGCCGCGCAGTACGAGGCGGGCGCCAGCCCCTCGGTCGTCCTCACCGACCTTGCCGACTTCACCCATCTCGTCACCCGCATGAAATATGTGCCCGACGCTGCCGGCGACCAGTCGCTGAGCGAGATCGAGCGCACGCGCGGCGTCGAGTTCGCCAATTCCATCGCCGTCACCGCGCTTTCGCGCATGTGGCAGATGTTGCTGAAGGGCATCCAGGAAACGGAAGCCTCCAGCCGCCCGGCGGGCGCCGCCGAGATGGTCATCATCCGCCTTGCCCACGCCGCCAACCTTCCCTCGCCGGAAGAGGCCGCGCGCCGGCTTGCCGAGCTTTCGAACGGCGAGGGCGGCGGCAATGGCGGCCGCGCGCCGCAATCCGGCGGTTCTTCCGGCCAGCCCTCGGCGCAGGCGTCCGTTTCCGCCGTCGCGCGCCAGCCGGATGCACCGCTACGCGCCCAGTCGAACGGCGCGACCATGTTGCGCGCCGTGCCGCAGGCCGAGCCGACGCCCCAGCCCGTCGGCCGCACCGAGGCCGCTCCCGCCGAACAGCCGGCAGCAACGCCGAAAGTGCCGGTCAATTCGCTCTCCGACATCGCCGATCTCTGCACGAAGAACCGCGACATCCGCCTGCGCGCCCTCGTGCGCGCCTTTGTCCGTCCCGTGAGCGTCGAGCCCGGCAAGCTGGAAATCGGCCTTGCCCCGGATGCGCCGAAATCGCTCGTCGCCGATCTCCAGAACCGGCTCGTCGAATGGACGGGCATGCGCTGGCTGGTGATCCTCTCGCGCGAAGCCGGCGGGCCGACCCTGTCGGAAGCCGAAACCATGGCGCAGGAAGCGCGCGTCGCCGATGCGCGCCAGGACCCCGACGTCGCCGCCATCCTGCAGCGCTTCCCCGGTGCGAAGATCACCGACGTGCGCATCAAGGTGCAGGAAACGGAAGACGAGGCCGAGACCGTCGAGGCCGTGGCCGCCGCCGAATCCGCCGAGGGCGACATCCTGCCCGGCGACGATATCGAACATTAAAATAGTTAGAGACGAAGAGGAGAGGCCGATGCGCGACATCATGGGCATGATGGGCAAGGTCAAGGAAATGCAGGCCAAGATGGAGAAGATGCAGGAGGAGATCGCCGCGCTCGAAGTGAGCGGCACCTCCGGCGGTGGCCTCGTCTCCGTCACGCTCGACGGCAAGGGCACGCTCAAGGGCCTGAAGATCGATCCCTCGCTCTTCAAGGAAGACGATGTCGAGATCCTCGAGGACCTGATCGTCGCCGCCCACAAGGACGCCAAGGACAAGGCCGAGGCCGAGGCTGCCGAGAAGACCAAGGCGCTGACCGCCGGCCTGCCGATCCCGCCCGGCTTCAAACTGCCGTTCTGATCCTGTAGGTTTAGGGCTCCGAGGAGGAATTCCCATGAGCCTGACGACCCTGCTTGTCTTTGCTGGCGCGCTGATGATGGCGGCCGGCTCGCCCGGCCCGAGCATCGCCGCTCTGGTCGCCCGCGTGCTGTCCCGCGGGCCGAGAGACGTGCTTCCCTTCCTCGCCGCCATGTGGATCGGCGAAGGCGTCTGGCTCACCTGTGCCGTGCTCGGCCTTGCCGCCATCGCCGAGACCTTCCAGGCCGCTTTCGTCGCCATCAAGTGGCTCGGTGTCGCCTACCTGCTCTATCTCGCCTGGAAGATGTGGTCCGCGCCGGCCGATACGGGCGAGGAGGCCTTGCCCGAGGCGCGCTCGGGCGCAAAGCTCTTCTTGGCCGGGCTGACGGTGACGCTCGGCAATCCCAAGATCATGATGTTCTATGTCGCGCTGCTGCCGGCGATCATCGATCTTAGCGCCGTCACGCTCGCCGGCTGGGCGGAGCTGGTGGCGACCATGTTCGTCGTGCTCGTCGCCATCGATCTCGCCTGGGTCTTCCTCGCTTCGCGCGCCCGTCTCTTCCTGAGGAGCCCGCGCGCCGTGCGCATCGCAAACCGCGTCAGCGCCGGCACCATGGCCGGTGCCGCGGCCGCCATCGCCACCCGCTGATCAGCCGGTGAGCGCCGCGCGCAGCTTGTCGTTGATCGGCGCGGCGAGATAGCGGAGGCGGTCCTCCTCGGCAAGGTTCTTGCCGTAGGTGCGCAGCAGCTCCGGCATGGTGACGGGCTCGCCGTCGAAGGGCGTGTAGGTCACGGCATCGCCGGCCTGGATGACGCCGTCCCGCAGGACGCGGCAATAGAAGCCCGGCCGGCCCGCCTGCATGAAGCGTTTCGCAAAGGCCGGATCGCCCATCCGGGCGGTCAGCGTGTTGCAGGGAATGCGGGTGGAGGTCACTTCGAGGAGCACGCTCTCCGTCTCGAACCGGTCGCCGACGGAAACACTGCGGCTGTCGACGCCCGAGATGACGAGGTTTTCGCCGAAGGTGCCGGGCGCGACGGTGCGGCCGAGCTCCTTCGACCACCAGTCGAGATCGACGGAGCCGAGGCCGTAGACCGCCTGTTCCGGCCCGCCATGGTGTTTGCGGTTGCAGATGGCGTCGCCCAGAAGGCCCTCGCGGTCGACGACCACGGCCGCATCGGTCGGCGTCTTGAAAATGCCGGTCTTGTAGCTTTTGCCGGGAACCGGCCGGGCAAGGCCCGTGCATACCGCGACTATCCTGATCAGTGCTGCCTCCCGCGAGGTGGATTCCGTTTCCCCTTGATATGGGCTAGATACCGGCAATGGCAAAACGAGTCACCGGCCCCGAAATCGAAAAACTCATCCAGCTTCTGGCGAAGGTGCCGGGCCTCGGGCCCCGCTCGGCGCGCCGCGCGGCGCTGCATCTCGTCAAGAAGAAGGACCAGCTTCTCGGCCCCCTCGCCGAGGCGATGGGCGAGGCGCATCGCAAGGTGCGCATCTGCTCCTGCTGCGGCAATGTCGATACCAGCGATCCCTGCACGGTCTGTACCGATGTGCGGCGCGACCAGTCGGTCATCATCGTCGTCGAGGACGTCTCCGACCTCTGGGCGCTGGAGCGCGCCGGGGCGATGAACGCGGCCTACCACGTTCTCGGCGGCACGCTCTCGCCGCTCGACGGCGTCGGGCCGGACGACCTCAACATCCGCGGCCTCGTCGACCGGGTGGCGAAAGGGGACGTGCGCGAGCTGATCATCGCCGTCAACGCGACCGTCGAGGGCCAGACGACGGCGCACTACATCACCGACCAGCTCTCCGGCCTCGATGTGAAGATCACGCGGCTCGCCCACGGCGTGCCGGTCGGCGGCGAGCTCGACTATCTCGACGAAGGCACCCTGACGGCGGCGCTGCGCGCCCGCACGGCGATCTGAGGAGACCCATGCAGCTCATTCGCACCGTTCTCAAGGCTTCCGCCGGCATCGCGCTGATCGCGCTTGGCCTTGCTCTTCCCGCCCATGCAGCCTCCAAGGCCGAGGTGGAGAAGATGTTCCGCACCTGGATCGACAAGGACCTATGGCCGTCCGCGCAGAAGGCCGGCATCGGCGAGAAGACCTTCCGCGCCGCCATGCAGGGCGCGACGCTCAACTGGGACCTGCCCGACCTCGTTCCGCCCGGCTCCAGGCCGAAGAAGGAACAGGCGCAGAGCCAGGCGGAGTTCTCCTCGCCGGGCGCCTATTTCTCCGAAAAGCGTCTGCAGAGCCTTGCCGGCCGGGGAGGCAGCCTTGCCAGGACCCATGCCGCCACGCTGCGCAGGATCGAGAAGCGCTTCGGCGTGCCGGGCGAGGTCGTCCTTGCCGTCTGGGGCCGCGAATCCGGCTTCGGCAGCGCGAAGATCCCCTATTCCGCCGTGGACGTGCTGGCGACGAAGGCCTTCATGTCCACCCGCAAGGACATGTTCCGCAAGGAGCTGATCGCCGCGCTCCATATCGTCGACGGCGGTGACCGCACGGTAGACCAGCTCAAGGGCTCCTGGGCCGGCGCGCTCGGCCAGCCGCAGTTCATGCCGACGAGCTTCCTGAAATATGCCGTCGATTTCGACGGCGACGGCGTGCGCGACATCTGGGGCTCGGTGCCGGACAGCCTTGCCTCCATCGCCAACTATCTGGCACAGAAGGGCTGGCAGGCCGGCCGCGGCTGGGGCTACGAGGTCTCCATTCCGGACGGCGTCTCCTGCGCGCAGGAAGGCCCCGACCTCGCCAAGCCGATCTCGGCCTGGGCATCGAGCGGCATCACGCGCATTTCCGGCAAGGCGTTTCCGGCCGGAGAGGCGAAGGCATCCGGCATGATGCTGGTGCCGGCGGGAACGCACGGGCCGGAATTCATCGTCACGCCGAATTTCTACGTGATCAAGGAATACAACAATTCCGACCTCTACGCCCTCTTCATCGGCAATCTCGCCGACCGCATCGCCTTCGGCAGCGGCCCGTTCCGGGGCGAATGGGGCGATGTCGGCAAGATGCTGCGCTCGGACGTGCTCGCCATGCAGAAGGCGCTCGTCGCCAGGGGCTACGATGTCGGCAAGGTCGACGGCCTGCCCGGCTACAAGACGCGCCGTTCGCTCGGCGACTGGCAGGCCAAGAGTGGCCTCGCGCCGACCTGCTATCCGGATGCCTCGCTGAAGGCGAAGCTTCGCTAGAGCAGGCCGAACGGAAGTGCGCGAGGGTTCGCGTCCGCAATTGCCGGAAAGTTCCGGGCGCCGCATGCCTAGTGAATCTCGATCTGCCGCTTGAAGCGCTCGTATTCGTGCGGGACGATCGTCTGCCGCTCGATCATGCGGTGGACGCGCGGATCCTCCGCGCCGCGGTGCAACTGGCGCAGCCTCTCGCCGTTGGCGGCATCCGCATGGGTGCGGCGCAGGTTGTGGCGCACATATTCCACCCAGGTCGGCACATGGTAGGTCTCCGTCCAGATCGTCGGGTTCTCCAGGTCGCGCATCAGCGCCCACTGGCCGGCGCCGTCGCGGATGCGGATGCGCCGCCGCTCGGTCATCGTCTCCAGGAATTCGGGGATGTCCGCCTCCGCGATCTCGTAGTCGATGAGGACGACGATGGGGCCGCTGCGCGGCTTCAGGTCGAGCGGCAGGTCCGGTTCGCTGAAGCGGCCCAGCGGATCGACATTGAGGCTCTGCAGTTCCGGCAGGCCGTAGCGAAGGCCGAGCGCCGCGCCGGCGATCATGACGACCGCGGAGGCGAGCAGCGCGGCCTCCGCGCCGTGCGTGTCCGCCGTCGTGCCCCAGATCCAGCTTCCGGCGGCGATCCCGCCGAAGGTCGTCGTCTGGTAGAGCGAGAGCGCGCGGGCGACCACCCAGCGCGGCGTGGAGAGCTGGACGGTCGTGTTGAAAAGCGAGAGCGCCATCACCCAGGAGGCACCTGCGATCAGCAGGACCGCGCCGGTCAGGACGGCGGACGAACTGACGGCCGAGACGGTGGCGCTCGCCGCAAAGCCGGTAAAGGCGAGGCGGGCGATGGTCTCGCTGGTCAGGCGCTCGCGCACCCGGGCGTTCATCAGCGCGCCGCCGATGGCGCCGAGCCCGAAACAGCCGAGCAGCACGCCGTAGGTGAGTGGCCCGCCGGCAACGAGGTCGCGGGCGATCAGCGGCAGCAGCGAGAGGATGGAGCTGGTCGCAAGGCCGAAGGCGAAGCCGCGCAGCAGCACCTTGCCGATATTCGGCGACATGGAGACATAGCGCAGGCCCGCCGAGATGGCGCGGCCGAAATCCTCCCGCGGCAGCGTGCTTGGCGAAACCTTCGGCTTCCAGCGGACGAGCGCGTAGAGCAGGGCGAAATAGCTGAACGTGTTGGCGGCGAAGGCCGCCGCCGCCCCCGCCGCCGCGACGATCACGCCGCCGATGGCCGGGCCGACGCTGCGGGTGATGTTGAAGCCCATGCTGTTGAGCGAGACGGCCGCCGGCAGGTCCTCGCGCGGCACCATGTCGCCGACGGAGGCCTGCCAGGCCGGATTGTTGAGGGCGGTGCCGCAGCCGATGAGGAAAGTGAAGGTAAGGAGAAGCCAGGGCGTTATCGCGCCGTACCACGCACAGAGCGTCAGGGCGATCGAGACCGTGAACATGAAACACTGGGCCGTCAGCATCAGCTTGCGCCGGTCGAAATTGTCGGCAAGTGCGCCGGCGGCGACGGAGAAGAGCATGATCGGCAGGGAGGTGGAGGCCTGCACCAGCGCCACCATGTTGGCCGAGGAGGTGATCGAGGCCATCATCCAGGCCGCGCCGACGGACTGGATCAGCCCGCCGAAATTCGAGATCAGGCTGGCTGCCCAGATCACCCGGAAGGTTTCGTTTCGGAAGGGGGCGAGGGGGGATGTCCGGTCCGGCACGATGGGCACTCATTCTCGACGCAGCGTTGTGTGCAATCTAGTTCATGGGACGAAAGCGGCAAGCCGGTGGCAGGAAAGAAAGACCCCTCCCCGCAAAGGAGGAGGGGCTAGACCTGCCGCTCCGCTGGCGCGCGATTTCGAACGATGAGCAGGCCCCCTTCTTCTTCCCGCTTGTGGGGCAAATGCCGGCAGGCGATGGCGAACTTACGCCGACCTTGCAATTCCGGCGAACCCGGTCTATATCACCCTCAAATTCTTGATCGTCAGATGAAGAGTGGGCCCGCGAGGACCCGCTCTTTTTTATTGCCCCGATCGAGCGCATCATAACGACTATCCCGGGAGGGCATGTCATGACCGACACGACCCAGACAGAAATCGCCGTCGAGCCGAGGCTCGTCGTCGAGACCGGCCTCGACCGGCGCGTTGCCGACATCATCGAGCCGACCATCGAGCAGATCGGCTACCGCCTCGTGCGGGTCCGGCTGTCCGCGCAGAACGGCGCGACGCTGCAGATCATGTGCGAGCGCCCGGACGGCACCATGACCGTCGAGGACTGCGAGAAGGTCTCGATGGCCGTCTCGCCGGTGCTCGACGTTGAGGATCCGATCGACAAGGCGTATCATCTGGAAGTGTCGTCGCCCGGCATCGACCGGCCGATGGTACGCAAGTCGGACTTTTCGCGGTGGCTCGGCCACCTCCTGAAATGCGAGACGTCGATCCTCGTCGACGGGCGCAAGCGCTTCCGCGGCAAGATCGTCGCGACCGACGAGAACGGCTTCACGCTGGAGCGGGACCAGCCCGCCGCCGGCGACGAGCCGACGGTCGTCATCCCCTTCACGGCACTTGCCGAGGGCCGGCTGATCCTGACCGACGAGCTGATCCGCGATGCGCTCGCCGCCGACAAGAAGGCGAAGGCCGCGCAGGCCGCCAACCAGAACGACGAAGACGGCGACGACGAAGAATGAGTTTGTGAGTGCGTTCCGCCCACTAAGGCGGGGCGGAGAGGACGGAACCGGAGCGGCGCGCCGCTCCACGGATGCCGGCGGCAGTGCCCCGGCTCGACCATGGAGACCTGAGACAATGGCAGTCAGTGCGAACCGGCTTGAGCTTCTGCAGATCGCGGATGCCGTGGCCCGTGAAAAGGTCATCGACCGCGAGATCGTGCTTGCCGCGATGGCCGACGCCATCCAGAAGGCGGCCCGCTCGCGTTACGGCACGGAATCCAACATCCGCGCCGACATCAATTCCAAGACCGGCGAAATCCGCCTCCAGCGCCTGCTGGAAGTCGTCGAGCATGCCGAGGACTATTCCACCCAGATCCCGCTGGAACTGGCGCGCGACCGCAACCCGGACGCCAAGCTCGGCGACTTCATCGCCGATCCGCTGCCGCCGATGGATTTCGGCCGCATCGCCGCCCAGTCGGCCAAGCAGGTCATCGTGCAGAAGGTGCGCGAGGCCGAGCGTGACCGCCAGTACGACGAGTACAAGGACCGCATCGGCGAGATCGTCAACGGCACGGTCAAGCGCGTCGAATACGGCAACGTCATCGTCGACCTCGGCCGCGGCGAAGGCATCATCCGCCGCGACGAGATGATCCCGCGCGAGAACATGCGCTACGGCGACCGCGTCCGCGCCTATGTCTACGACGTGCGCCGCGAGCAGCGCGGCCCGCAGATCTTCCTGTCGCGCACCCATCCGCAGTTCATGGTGAAGCTCTTCACCATGGAAGTGCCTGAGATCTACGACGGCATCATCCAGATCAAGTCGGTCGCCCGCGATCCGGGCTCGCGCGCCAAGATCGCCGTCATCTCGAACGACTCGTCCATCGATCCGGTCGGTGCCTGCGTCGGTATGCGCGGCTCGCGCGTCCAGGCCGTCGTCGGCGAATTGCAGGGCGAGAAGATCGACATCATTCCGTGGTCACAGGACCCGGCCTCCTTCATCGTCAACGCCCTGCAGCCGGCGGAAGTCGCCAAGGTCGTTCTGGACGAGGATGCCGAGCGCATCGAAGTGGTCGTTCCGGATGAGCAGCTCTCGCTCGCCATCGGCCGCCGCGGCCAGAACGTGCGCCTCGCCTCGCAGCTCACCGGCTGGGACATCGACATCCTGACGGAAGCCGAGGAGTCCGAGCGCCGCCAGAAGGAATTCAACGAGCGCACCAACCTCTTCATGGACTCGCTCGACGTCGACGAGATGGTCGGCCAGGTCCTGGCTTCCGAAGGCTTTTCCGCCGTCGAGGAACTGGCCTATGTCGATCTCGACGAAATCGCCTCCATCGACGGCTTCGACGAGGACACGGCCCAGGAAATCCAGACCCGCGCCCGCGAATATCTCGAGCGCATCGAGGCCGAGATGGACGCCAAGCGCAAGGAGCTCGGCGTTTCCGACGAACTGCGCCAGATCGACGGCATGACGGGCCAGATGCTCGTCGCCCTCGGCGAGGACGGCATCAAGACGATGGAAGACTTCGCGGGCTGCGCGGCCGACGACCTCGTCGGCTGGTCGGAGCGCAAGGACGGCGAGACGAAGAAGTTCGAGGGTCTCTTCTCGAAGCTCGAGGTCTCCCGCGCCGAGGCCGAGGCCATGATCGTGCAGGCCCGCCTTGCGGCCGGCTGGATCACGGAAGAGGACCTCGCCACCGAGGAAGAGGCTGTGGAAGGTGCCGTGGAAGGCGCCGAGCAGGACGCCTGACCGGCGTCCTGTCCGGTTCGACATGCCGCCCGCCCCGTTGCGCAGCGGTTTGCGTTGGCGAGAGCGGAAACCTATATGGGCAAGAAGGACGACGGCGTGAACGACCGCATGTGCATCGTGACGCGCGAAAGCGGCGAGGCGGATGACCTCATCCGCTTCGTCGCAGGTCCCGACGGCAGCGTCGTGCCGGACCTCAAGCGTGAACTTCCCGGACGCGGATGCTGGGTGAAGGCCGAACGGGCGATCGTCGACAAGGCGGTCGCCAGGAAGCTTTTCGCCCGCGCCCTTCGGGCGGACGCCAAGGCGGGCGCCGAGCTCGGGGCCGATGTGGACCGGCTTATCGCGGCCCAGCTCGGCGGCATGATGAACATGGCGCGCAAGGCCGGCCAGTTCATCACCGGCTCGACGAAGGTCGACCAGGCGGTGCGCTCTTTGGCCGCCCTTGCCGTGTTCCACGCGACGGATGCGGCCGAGGACGGCGTGAGGAAGATCGACCAGGCGAGGAAGGCTGCAAGCTTCCTCACAGAAGACGAGACGCAAATACCCTCCTTCAGGCTCTTCTCCGAGGGCGAATTGGAGGGCCTTTTGGGCCAGAATGCTTTTATCCATGCCGCAGCGCTTGCAGGGCAGGCGGGTGAGGGTGTAGTGAAGCGCGCAATCATGCTCGAAAAATACCGGGGCGGCGCCCGGGTGGGAGCACATGGCGGCGCTGGCCAGCCAAACCAATGACGCGGTCACCGGCATTCCGCCGGACGAAATCGCATTGGATGTACACAATTGAACGACAGGGTCCGATCCGCATCCGGCCCTGATCTTAGGAACGGAACGGAATGACCGACAACGAAGACGACAAGACGATCAGTGTGGCTGGCAAGAAGACCCTGAGCCTGAAGCCCTCGGGGGTTCACCAGGGAACCGTGCGCCAGGACATGGGTCGTGGCCGTACGAAGGCCGTCGTGGTCGAGACCCGCACGAAACGCCATTTCTCCCGCCCGGGCGAGGAGCGCGCGGCGCCGGCACCTGCCGCGCCCGTACGCCAGCCCGAGCCGCAGCAGAAGCGCCCCGCTCCGCAGCCCTCGCGTCAGGCCCCGCAGGCCGAGCAGAGCCGCCCGCGCGTCGGTGTCGTGCTGAACCAGCTTTCGCCCGATGAGGTCGAGGCCCGTCGTCGCGCGCTCGCAGAAGCGCAGATCCGCGACGCGGCCGAAGCGCGCCAGCGCGCCGAGGACGAGGCCCGCCGCAAGGTGGAAGAGGAAGCCCGCAAGAAGGCCGAGGAAGAAGCCCGCATCATCCGCGAGAAGGAAGAGGCCGAGCGCCGCGCCGCCGAGGCCGCCGCGCCGGCGCCTGCCGTCGAGGAAGTGGTCGCCCCGCAGCCTGTGGCAAGGCCTGCCGCTGCCGCGGAGACCCGCCCGCAGCCCGGCCGCGCGCCGGTCCCGGCGCCTGCCGCGACCCCGCTCGCCGGCCGTGGCCGCCGTGAAACCGAAGAAGACGACGACAAGCGTCCGCGCGGTGGCGCGCCTGCCAACCGCGGCGCCGTCAAGCGCCCGGAACCCGCCAAGGTCCCGGCCCGTCCGAAGGCCGATGACGGCCGCCGCCAGGGCAAGCTGACGCTGACGACCGCCGCGACGGACGAGGACGGCGCGCAGCGCGGCCGTTCGCTGTCGGCCATGCGCCGCCGCCAGGAGAAGTTCAAGCGCAGCCAGATGCAGGAGACCCGCGAAAAGGTCATGCGCGAAGTCATCCTTCCGGAAACCATCACCATCCAGGAACTGTCGCAGCGCATGTCCGAACGCGCCGTCGACGTCATCAAGTACCTGATGAAGGAAGGCCAGATGATGAAGCCCGGCGATCTGATCGACGCCGACCTGGCCGAACTCATCGCCGGCGAATTCGGCCACACGGTCAAGCGCGTCTCCGAATCCGACGTCGAGGAAGGCATCTTCAACGTCGCCGACCAGGAAGGCGACATGGAATCCCGTCCGCCGATCGTGACCATCATGGGTCACGTTGACCACGGCAAGACCTCGCTGCTCGACGCTATCCGTCATGCAAACGTGGTCGCTGGCGAAGCCGGCGGCATCACGCAGCATATCGGCGCCTACCAGGTCGAGCAGAACGGCCACAAGATCACCTTCATCGACACCCCCGGCCACGCCGCGTTCACGGCCATGCGTGCCCGTGGTGCGCAGGCGACCGACATCGCGATCCTCGTGGTGGCGGCCGACGACAGCGTGATGCCGCAGACGATCGAGTCCATCAACCACGCCAAGGCGGCGGGCGTTCCGATCATCGTGGCGATCAACAAGGTGGACAAGCCGACGGCGGACGTCCAGCGCGTTCGCACGCAGCTTCTCCAGCACGAGGTCTTCGTCGAATCCATGGGCGGTGAAACGCTCGACGTGGAAGTCTCGGCCAAGAACGGCACGAACCTCGACAAGCTGCTGGAAGCGATCCTGCTGCAGGCCGAAATCCTCGACCTCAAGGCGAATCCGAACCGGACCGCCGAGGGCGTCGTCGTCGAAGCCCAGCTCGACCGCGGCCGCGGCGCCGTTGCCACCGTTCTCGTGCAGACGGGTACGCTGAGACCCGGCCAGATCATCGTGGCCGGCGACCAGTGGGGTCGCGTGCGCGCGCTCGTCGACGACAAGGGCGACCACGTCAAGGAAGCCGGCCCCTCGATGCCGGTCGAAGTGCTCGGCCTGTCCGGCACCCCGGCCGCCGGTGACAAGTTCGCCGTCGTCGAGAACGAAAGCCGTGCCCGCGAGATCTCCGAGTATCGCCAGCGCCTCGCCCGCGAGAAGCAGGTGGCGCGCCAGTCGGGTTCGCGCGGCTCGCTCGAGCAGATGATGACCCAGCTCCAGAGCTCCGGTCTCAAGGAGTTCCCGCTGCTCATCAAGGGCGACGTGCAGGGCTCGATCGAAGCCATTGCCGGCGCGCTCGAAAAGCTCGGCACGGACGAGGTGCGCGTGCGCATCGTCCATTCCGGCGCAGGCGCCATCACCGAGTCGGACATTTCGCTCGCCGAAGCGTCCAACGCCGCCATCATCGGCTTCAACGTCCGTGCGAACGCACAGGCGCGCTCGCTCGCCGAGCGCCAGGGCATCGAGATCCGCTACTACAACATCATCTACGACCTGGTGGATGACGTGAAGGCGGCGATGTCCGGCCTGCTCTCGCCGGAGCGCCGCGAAACCTTCCTCGGCTACGCCGAGATCCTCGAGGTGTTCAACATCACGAAGGTCGGCAAGGTCGCCGGTTGCCGCGTCACCGAAGGCAAGGTCGAGCGTGGCGTCGGCGTGCGTCTGGTGCGCGACAACGTCGTCATCCACGAAGGCAAGCTCAAGACGCTCAAGCGCTTCAAGGACGAGGTCTCGGAAGTCAATGTCGGCCAGGAATGCGGCATGGCCTTCGAGAACTACGAAGACATCCGCGCCGGGGACCAGATCGAGTGCTTCCGCGTGGAGCACATCACGCGCACGCTGTAAGCGTCCGTTGGATAGAGTATCGTGCGAGCGCCGGACCGTTTCGGCGCTCGCATTTTTTTGAAGGTGACGACCATGACCAGAGCAACATCCTCGGCGCCGTCGCAACGCATGCTGCGCGTGGGCGAGCAGGTGCGCGCGGCGATCACCCAGGTTCTCCAGCGCGGCGAAGTGCGCGACCCGCTTCTCGAAAAGACGGTGATCGCGATTTCGGAAGTGCGCATGTCGCCGGACCTCAAGCACGCCACGGCCTATGTGACGCCGCTCGGCGTCAAGGACCACGATGCGGTGATCGAGGCGTTGAACCGCAACGCGAAGTTCATCCGCGGCCGCCTCGGCCCGCAGCTTCGCCAGATGAAGTACATGCCGGACGTGCGCTTCCGCGACGATACCAGCTTCGACAACTACAAGAAGATCGACGAAATCCTGCGCTCGCCGGAAGTCGCCCGCGATCTTGACGCCGAAGACGGCGACGACGATCAATAATCCAGGATACAGATGTCCAGACCCCGCAAACCCAAAGGCCGGCCGGTTTCCGGCTGGCTGATCCTCGACAAGCCCTTCGACTTCGGCTCGACCGAGGCCGTCTCCAAGATAAAGTGGCTGTTCAAGGCGCAGAAGGCCGGCCATGCCGGCACGCTCGATCCGCTCGCCTCCGGCATGCTGCCGATCGCGCTGGGCGATGCCACCAAGACCGTGCCTTATGTCATGGACGGCCGGAAGATCTACGAATTCACGGTGGCCTGGGGCGAGGAGCGCACGACGGACGACCTCGAAGGCGAGGTGACGCAAAGCTCCGACAGGCGGCCGACCGCCGGCGAGATCACCGCGATCCTCGGCGGCTATACGGGCGTCATCCGCCAGGTTCCCCCGCAGTTCTCCGCGATCAAGATCGACGGCGAGCGCGCCTATGACCTCGCCCGCGAGGGCGAGACCGTCGAAATCCCCTCGCGCGAGGTGGAGATCCACCGCCTGACGCTGATCGGCTCGGACGAGAACACGGCCGCCTTCGAGGTGGAATGCGGCAAGGGCACCTATGTGCGCGCGCTCGCCCGCGATTTCGGCCGCCAGCTCGGCTGCTACGGCCATATCTCGGCGCTGCGCCGCACCTTCGTCGCGCCCTTCGGCGAGGACGACATGGTGCCGCTCGCCGACCTCACGGCGCTGGAGAAGATCGAGGACGATGCCGAGCGGCTCGCCGCCCTCGATGCCTTCCTGATCGATACGGGCGAGGCGCTTTCCAGCCTGCCGCAGGTGGTCGTCAACGACGACCAGGCCCACCGGCTGCGCATGGGCAACCCGATCATCCTGCGCGGCCGCGACGCGCCCGTTTCGGCGGACGAGGCCTATGCCACGGCGCGCGGAAAGCTGGTCGCCATCGGCGAGATCGGCGGCGGCGAGTTCCGCCCGAAGCGGGTTTTTGCAGGCTAGCGGCCGGAGCGAGGGAACCCGGCGCGCCCGACTTGATTTCACCACAAGCTGAGGGTCTTATGGACCGGCGAGGTTCGCCGAGGGCGGGCACGATGGCGTTTTGCCGTCGCGGCCGGCGTGGGCGAGGGGTTGAAAGGGCTGGCCGTTGACGATTGCGCCGACTGACCGAACGGTTTCCGCAAGGGAAGCTGACAAGGACGCCGGCCGGGTCCGGGATCGCCGGCGCATGCATCATCCGGTCGCCTTCTATCTCGTCTGCCTCATCCTCGTCGTCGTCATCCCCGCCTTCCTCTTTTCGATCGTCGTGCTGAAGCGCACCAACGAGGCGCAGGAGCGCATCTTCGAATCCCTGCTGCGCACCTCGACGGGCGCCGTCAACCGCGCCGTGGAGCGCGAGATCACCGGCATGTTCTCGACGCTCAATTTCCTGTCGACGTCGGACAGCCTGGAGACGGGCGACTATGCGGCTCTGCACGCGCAGGCGCGCAGGGCGCTCGACGGCACGGACATCTATTTCATCGTCATCGACCAGACGATGCGCCAGCTTCTCAACACGCGCGTGCCCTACGGCATGCCGCTGAACACGGCGTCCGAGCCGGTCTCGGCGGGGCTCGCGCTCGCGCGGGGCGAGCGCATGGTCTCCGATCTCTTCTTCGGCAGGACCGCGCAGCAATGGGTGTTCAACGTCTATCAGCCCATGCGCCTTCGTGATGGTCGCCATGTGCTGCTGACGCTGACGAAGAACGCGGAGGCGCTGCGGCGCGCGGTCAATCCCGACATCCTTTCGCCCGGCTGGAACGCGGCCGTGCTCGACACCCAGGGCACGGTCATCGTCTCGACGGACGAGAAGCAGAAGACCGGCCAGCCGTTCTTCCTGCGCGTCGTCCCCTCGCTGCGCCTCGGCGTCAGCACCATGCGCCAGGACGGCACGAACTATCAGGTCGTGACCGAGTTCTCCTCGCTCGCCGGCTGGCGGATGATCGCCTGGGCGAAGTCCTCGGACGTGCAGGCGCCTGCCGTGTCGTCCTTGCTCTGGCTGACCATCGGCGGGTCGGTCTTCGCCATCCTCGCCGCCATCAGCGCGGCCGGCATCGCCCGCGTGCTTTCGCGCGATGTGCGCCTGCTGGCGCAGGATGCGCGCCGGCTCGGCCGCGGCGAGCGGGTCGCGCCGCGGCCCTACGCGATTTCCGAACTCGAGACCGTCTCGCGCGCGCTCGCCGAGGCGGCGGATGCGCGGGTGAAATCGGAAAACGAGGTGCGCTTCCTGATGCGCGAGGTCGCGCACCGCTCGAAGAACCAGCTCACCGTCATCCAGGCCATGCTGAACCAGTCGGCGGCCGGTGCCGAGAATGCCGTCGATTTCGCCGAGACCTTCCGCAAGCGCGTCGCGGGCCTTGCGCGCTCGACGGACCTGATGATCGCCAACGCGACGCAGGGCGTGAACCTCGGCGAACTCGCGCGCAACCAGTTGAAGCCCTTCACGCCGGACGATGCGGGGCGCGTGCGCATCGCCGGGCCGGCGGTGCTGCTCGATCCGCAGGCCTCGCAGACGCTCGGCATGGCGCTGCACGAACTGTCGACCAACGCCACGAAATACGGCGCGCTCGCCACCGAGGCCGGCATCGTGTCCCTGAGCTGGACGACGTCGGGCGACCATCTCGACCTCGTCTGGCGCGAAAGCCGTGCCGTGATCGACAAGGACGCCATCGCCGCGAGCCGCAAGGGGTTTGGCAGCGTGGTGCTGGAGCGCATGCTCGGCATGGCGCTCGATGCGAAGCTGGATTTCATCGTGCACGACGACGGCATAGAGTGGCGGGTGACGATCCCGCTCGCCCGCCTGCGCGACGAGGAGGCCCATCAGCCGGGCGAGGCGGGATGACGGCGCCGGCCCTTCCTTGGCGAAGATCTGTGTGACGGCGTTCCTGCTGCGCGCCGGGCCTGCCGGGGCCCTCGATGACGGCCCTTCCATTTCGGCAGGGAATGGTTTATAGGCACCGCCAGCAATGCGGGCCGCCCGCTTGCCTTCACGGCCATTGCTGGACGACATCCCGGCTTTTGGCGTCCTCGGTTCTCCATTCATGAAAGGACATACGATGTCGATCACTGCTGAGCGCAAGGCTGCGCTGATGAAGGAATACGCCACCAAGGAAGGCGACACCGGTTCTCCGGAAGTTCAGGTCGCGATCCTCACCGAGCGTATCAACAACCTCACCGGCCACTTCAAGGACCACAAGAAGGACAACCACTCCCGTCGTGGCCTTCTGACGCTGGTCTCCAGCCGCCGCTCGCTTCTTGACTACCTCAAGAAGAAGGACGAAGCCCGTTACAGCAAGCTGATTGCTGCCCTCGGTATTCGCCGCTAAGCAATTTCGGCGGGCGTTCTTCGTGAGCGCCCGCCGCTTTCTTTTGCGGAGCAGACGCTTCGCCAGACGTTTCGCATGTGCCGGTTGCGACCGCCCTCGCGAAACGGTTTCTCCAGCAGGCCGGATGGGCCGGTCCTGCGGAACCAACCGATGACCTGTCATGGGGCAGGATTGCAGGATGCTTCAGGCCCGTGAGAACGCGGGCCGCCTGCCGGAAGCCTCCCGCTGTCTTGCCCATGATGCGTCACGAACGCGGATAGACCACCTGCGCCTTTCGGGCGGCGGTGCGCGTATCCGCCAAGAAGGACAAGACATGTTCGATACCCATACGGTTGAAATCGAGTGGGCGGGCCGTCCGCTCAAGCTGGAAACCGGCAAGATCGCCCGTCAGGCCGACGGTGCGGTCCTCGCGACCTACGGCGAGACCGTCGTTCTCGCCACCGTCGTTTCCGCCAAGGCGCCCAAGCCCGGCCAGGATTTCTTCCCGCTCACCGTCAACTACCAGGAAAAGACCTACGCCGCCGGTAAGATCCCGGGCGGCTATTTCAAGCGTGAAGGCCGCCCGTCGGAAAAGGAAACGCTGGTTTCCCGCCTGATCGACCGTCCGATCCGCCCTCTCTTCCCGGAAGGCTACAAGAACGACACCCAGGTCGTCGTCACGGTCGTCCAGCATGACCTCGAAAACGACCCGGACGTCCTGTCGATGGTCGCCGCTTCCGCCGCGCTGACGCTCTCGGGCGTTCCCTTCATGGGCCCGGTGGGCGCTGCCCGCGTCGGCTACATCAACGGCGAATACGTCCTCAACCCGCATCTCGACGAAATGGACGAGTCGAGCCTCGACCTCGTCGTCGCCGGCACGCAGGACGCCGTCCTGATGGTCGAGTCCGAAGCCAAGGAACTTGGCGAAGAGATCATGCTCGGCGCCGTCATGTTTGGCCACAAGGGCTTCCAGCCGGTCATCGACGCGATCATCAAGCTCGCCGAAGTGGCTGCCAAGGAGCCGCGCGACTTCCAGCCGGAAGACCATTCCGCCCTCGAAGCCGAAATGCTCGGCCTTGCCGAAGCGGAACTGCGCAACGCCTACAAGATCACCCAGAAGGCCGAGCGCTACGCCGCCGTCGACGCCGTGAAGGCCAAGGTCAAGGCGCACTTCTTCCCGGAAGGCGTCGAGCCGAAGTACACGGCCGAAGTCGTCGGTGCCGTCTTCAAGCACCTGCAGGCCAAGATCGTCCGCTGGAACATCCTCGACACCAAGAGCCGCATCGACGGCCGCGATCTGGAAACCGTTCGTCCGATCGTCTCGGAAGTCGGCATCCTGCCGCGCACGCACGGCTCGGCCCTGTTCACCCGCGGCGAGACCCAGGCGATCGTCGTCGCCACGCTCGGCACCGGCGAGGACGAACAGTATGTCGACAGCCTGACCGGCATGTACAAGGAACGCTTCCTGCTGCACTACAACTTCCCGCCCTATTCGGTCGGTGAAACGGGCCGCATGGGCTCCCCGGGCCGCCGCGAAATCGGCCACGGCAAGCTCGCCTGGCGCGCCATCCGCCCGATGCTGCCGACGGCGGAACAGTTCCCCTACACGCTGCGCGTCGTCTCCGAGATCACCGAGTCGAACGGCTCGTCCTCGATGGCCACCGTCTGCGGCACCTCGCTCGCCCTCATGGACGCCGGCGTTCCGCTGGCAAAGCCGGTTGCCGGCATCGCCATGGGCCTCATCCTGGAAGGCGACCGCTTCGCGGTCCTCTCCGACATCCTCGGCGACGA